>JAVHPJ010000049.1:0-62817 GCA_036170535.1 Leptospirales bacterium
GAGCGGCCCGCTCGCGCCCGGCGCGGACCCAACCAGCGTAACGGCCTCAATGGGATTGCCCGGCCCGATCGAATCCGACGCATATTCCACGCCGCGATATACGACGCTGATGCTGATTACATACCTTGCGCTGTCGACGTCATCCAGGTTTAAAAGCGCTCGAGCCTCAGTTACCAGCGGTCCCAGGTTGCCGTACGAAACGCCCGGACGCTCGACGAGCATCCGCGTTGTATAGGGATTCCAGCGGCCCTGCACCAACGTCGAATTCACCCTGCGGCCGTCGCCCCGACGCTGGGCCGTCACTTTGAGTTCCAGTTCGCTGATATCCACCGGCCGCCCTGCCTGATCTTTTGTCGCCAGGCGGTAAGAAAGCCGGGCGGGCAAGACCAGCGGCCCGTTCATACGATAACTGAGCGCGCCGTGTCGGCCGGGCAGCTGCGCCTGAAATGAGCGCAGCGGATCGATAATACAATCCCCTCGCGTACAGACCATTTGATCCTCCAGGGAGCCCCAGTCCTTGCGCGCAAAGCCAAACCGAAAGTTCTGCAGCGATTCGTTTATGTGCGCGTCCTCCGAATGAGTCCGGACAAAAATCTGGAACACGTAGCGCTTGTTTTCACGATCGTAGCTCACGGCCTGAATTGCGCCATGACCGTCGTATCCGAAATACGAAGCGGTATAGCGCACGCCGGAGCTTGAGCCCGGATAATCCACAAGCAAGTCGTAAAAGCGCATCCACGAGCCGCCCAACGGCGTCTCCGGAGTTTCCAGATAGTATTGAAGCAAGACGATTCCCTTCTCAATGTTGAGCGGGCGCGAAATACGTTGACCGCCGAACTCATAAAATCCCTCGACTTTGAAGTCCGGGAGGACCTTAAAGTACAGCTGCCCTTCCGGCAGAGATTGATTGCCGCTGGCCGGCGGGATCACCAATGTGCGTAGTATGCTCAGCGCGCCTAATTCCGGGGGCGTATATGCGCTGTTTGGCGGGACAATGCCGCTTACTGTCCGAAAGGGCGCCATCGGAACCATGAGGATCGCCTCCGCGCCGCGATTGCCGGTCGTCTCAACATCGGTTTGCAGAACCGGGCGGGCGCTGGGCCGGCCGTTGCTGCAACCGAAGGCGCCGCTGGAATTGGCGCGAATGCTATGCATCATCATCGGACTGCAAACGGGCGCGGCCATGGGTTTGTAATTCACGGCGATGTAGGCGACCCGCAGCGGAATTTGGTCCGGGCCCCATGCGCCGCGCACGCTGACGCCTACGTTGATGGACGCCGCCGTACGCTCAAAGTCGAAGCTCTGCCCCAGGAGCGCAGCCAGCGGTAACACCAGACCAAGAAATGTTAGCTTTCGTAATGACGCTTTCATTGGCGTCAGCGGGGCCGGACTTTCGCACGACGGCCATCCCCTTTCCGAAATTGGTCGAGCCGCACGTTTCGAACGAGACGCCGTCTCGTTCGCAATGGCGCCAGCGAGCCTCGCCGCGCCCGTCGACTCCGGGCCGGAACGCTCCGGAGCTGCAGCGTTTCAGAGATTCGCTTCGTATTCGCGCACCGCGTCCATAAAGGCGCTGCGCACCGTCGCCAGTTCGTTTACCGCGAACTTCCGCCGCGGCGCCTTGAAGATCGCAATCATCTGCGCGCGCTCCGCGGGCGTCATCGTATCCAGCACGACTTTCGCCGTCCGGCCGCCCAATAAAGAAAATATAATGAAAATGCGCTCCGCCGCCGGGATCCGTGCGAGCGATTCGGGCGCCTGCCCGGGCTTTTCCCAGTACCAGCGGCGCAGCACATGCCGCGCGCTTTCACGTTTGGCCAGCGCCAGATCGCGCAGCAGTTGGTTGGCGTAAGTGACGCTCTCGGCTGCAGCTGCGCTTACGGCCGGCGGCTTCACCGGGGGAACCGCCGCGCGCGGCGCACGCGGGCTTGCGGGCGCCGGGGCGGCGGGGCGATCGGGAGCGCGGACTGCGCCGGGAGCGCCCAGCTTGTCAGGCTGCCACGCGCTGACTTTGCGCTCGGGCGTTGGCGGCGCAGCTGGCGCCGATGGCTTTGATGGCGCGGGCCCCGGTTTCGCCGGATTCGCTTGTTTCTCCGGCGAGGACGCGGGTGTAAAATCGGCGCGCTCAAACTCCGCCTCGGGAGTCCAGAGCGGCGGCCCGGCCGGCGCAGGCTTCTGTTTGGCCGCGGGAAAATCCGCGGCTTCGAATTCGTCTTCGGGGCGCCAGGCTTTCATGGGGCGAACTCGGCGCGCAACAGCGCGCATCCGGGTCAGTAAGGCGCCTGGCCGCGCGAATTGCCAGGAAAAAACGCAGCGCGCCGAGCAATGCTTTTCTGTTTGCCGCGCCTCCCCATTCGAAAAGCCTGTCCCCATGGGTTCAGCTTCGCCGACGGACGCGCGACTCGAACAGGAAATTCGACGCCGCCGCGCATTCGCCATCATCGCGCATCCGGATGCGGGCAAAACGACGCTGACGGAAAAGCTGCTTCTGTACGGCGGCGCCATTCACCTGGCCGGCCAGGTGCGCGCGCGCAAAGACCGCAAAAAAACCCGTTCCGACTGGATGAAGCTCGAGCAGGACCGCGGCATTTCGATCAGCACCGCCGCGCTCCAATTCAGCTACAACGACTTTTGCCTGAATCTGCTGGACACGCCCGGTCACGAAGACTTTTCGGAAGACACCTATCGCACCTTGCTCGCCGTCGACTGCGCGGTGATGCTGCTCGACTCCGCGCGCGGCGTGGAGCCGCAGACGATCAAACTGTTTCGCGTCTGCCAGGAACGCGGCATACCGATTGTCACTTTCATGAACAAAATGGACCTTCCGGCGCGCGATCCTTTTGCGCTGATGGATGACGTCGAAAAAACGCTGGGCATCGTCGGCTCGCCCGCGCTCTGGCCCATGGGCAGCGGTCAGGACTTTAAAGGCGTATACGATTTGCAAACGAAGCTCGTGCACCGCTTTGAGCGCGTGAGCGGCGGCGCCTTTCGCGCTCCGCAAAAAACCGCCGGCATCGACGATCCCGAACTCAAACGGATCATGGACGAGGATCTCTACGCAACCTTTCGCGAAGGCGCCGAACTGGCCGGCGAGGCCCTGCCCCCCTTTGATCCGGCGGCTTTTCTAGCGGGAAAAATCACGCCCGTGTTTTTTGGCAGCGCGATGACCAACTTCGGAGTACAGCTTTTTCTGGATCGTTTTCTGGACCTGTGTCCGCCGCCGCGACCGGTGGAATTAAAAAGCGGCGAACGACTGGAACCGACCGCCGGGCGCTTCAGCGGCTTTGTTTTCAAGCTGCAGGCCAATATGAATCAGAAGCACCGCGACCGCGTGGCCTTTATTCGCATCACGAGCGGAAAGTTCGAGCGCGGCATGAGCGTGAATCTCGCGCGCACCGGCAAGAGCGTGAAACTTTCAAGTCCCGTATCATTTTTTGGACAGGAACGCAGCACCGTCGACGAAGCTTTTCCCGGAGACATCATCGGCCTGATCAATCCCGGCCAGTTTCAGCTGGGCGACGTGCTGGCGGAAGGCGAACCGCCGGCCTTTCGCGGCGTGCCGCGTTTTGCGCCGGAACTTTTTGCGCGTCTGGTGCCGACCGACACCGGCCGCCTGAAGCAGTTTCGCAAGGGTCTGGAAGAACTGTCCGAAGAGGGCGTCGTGCAGGTCTTTGTCACCCAGGACGGCTCGACCGTGCTGGGCGCCGTCGGCAGTCTGCAGTTCGACGTGTTCGCCTTTCGATTACAGGATGAATACGGGGCGCCGTGCCGCATCGAACCCTTAGGCTTTGAAGCTTCGCGCTGGATTCGCGAAGAGGACAAAAGCAAGCTTTCAACTTACGACATGTTCGTAAAGGATCTCGAAGGCCGAACGGTCGCCCTGTTTAAGAGCGAATATCGCCTGCAGAGCTTCCAGAAGAACAATCCGGACATTCCCCTCTACGAACATCCGCCGGAAGCGTAAACGCATCCCCGGTCCAGGAAACTCGCCTGCGTTTTACGATCGCCCAGGGATTCTTCTTGATCGCGGCCGGGGGCCCGACTTTCTCAGGATAATGAGCGGCAATCCGTATTTTCGACCCTCGGGTCACGGGCGGCAGGAGTTCCCGTCGTCGCTCAAGGGATATTTTCTGATTTCAGAATCGAACATGCCCGATCCGAATTTCTTTCAAACCGTAGTGCTGTGCCTGGAGCACAACAAAGAGGGCGCCTTTGGCCTGGTGGTGAATCGCCGTTCCAAACTGACGCTGGCCGACATTATGCCGCGCTACAACGGCCCGCGCGGCGCCAGTACGCCGGTCTACGTCGGCGGCCCCGTGCAACAGGAGTACTTGTTCGTAATTCATAGCGAAATACCCGAGCCCCATCGGCCCACGGACAACGCCGTGCGGCCGGCCAGCGGCGTGGTCTTTGAGCCTGCATTCAAAAACGTGGAACATCTTTTCGACGATGCGATCTGGGAAGTCATCCCGGCCGACGATCGTCCGCAGTTGCATCTGTATCTGGGTTATTCGGGCTGGGCGCCCGGCCAGCTCGAACGCGAGATGCAGATGGGCTCCTGGATGGTGCATCCCGCGCAGGCGCCGATCGTCTTTTATCCCAATCCCGAAGAAGGCTGGCGCGCTGCGCTGCGCGAAAAAGGCGGCATCTACCGCGTCTTCGCCGACAGCGACCAGAACCCCAGCCTCAATTGAGCCCCGCCGACCAACAACGCAGCCTGACGGTCGCCATCGGCCTTGAAGCCGTGCTCGCCGGCGCCGCCTTGCTTTTGGGCTGGATTTTTGATTTTCCGCCTTTGCGCGAGATGCGCCTGGAGTGGCGCGGTCCCGCGCTCGGCGCGCTGCTGGCGCTGCCCCTTGCGGCGGGCTTCGCGCTCACCGTAAAATTTCCCATGGGGGCGTTGCGCGAAATTCGCGACAAACTGGATCAACATCTGCTGCCGCTGTTTCGCGGTCTGTCGATCTTTGAACTCTTTCTGGTTTCGCTCATGGCCGGCATTGGCGAAGAGTTATTGTTTCGCGGCTTTTTGCAGACCACCGCGACGCATTATCTGGGTCTGACCTGGGCGCTCGTGTTGACCAATCTGTTATTTGGTCTTGCGCACTGGATTACGCCGGCTTACGGCATCACGGCCGGGCTGCTGGGCGCGCTGCTGGGCTGGTCCATGTACTACACGGACAACCTGCTCACGCCGATTGTGACGCATACGTTATACGACTTTATCGCGCTGTGGTTTTATCTGCGCGTGGTGCATAAGCCGGACCGCGTTTGAGTTGTGACAGGATTCGCGAAGGCTTGAAGGCGCGAAAGTCGGCGTGACGCCATCCTCTAAGTGATAACATGCAAAGGCACACGCCTTCAGATCCTGAAATCCTGCGTCGCCCGGAGACTCGTTTGTGCGGGCGTAAGATCGCCATGAGCCTTGGGGCGGACCGGACCAGCGAACTCTGGCGCGATTTCTTTGCGCAGCGCCCGGAGCTGGCGCGCCATCCGCGCCCCGATCTATATTCAATTCGCGTCTACCAACCCGATTACTTTCAAAGTTTTACGCCTGCGCGCACCTTTGAAAAGTGGGCCGCCGTTGAAGCGACGCCTGCCGATGCGTCGGCGGCGAATCTTGATCGGATCGCGTTGCCCGCGGGAGAGTACGCGGTGTTTTTGTATCGCGGCCCCGCCGCGGACGCTCGCATTTTTCAATTCATCTACGGGGAGTGGCTGCCTGGATCGGACTTTGAACTGGATGCGCGGCCGCATTTTGAGGTTCTGGGCGCAAAGTACAGCAACACAGCGCCGGATTCCCAAGAGGAAATCTGGATACCCGTTCGGCCGCGTCAGTGAGTGCGGCTCAGGAGGGCGCGATGTATGCTCGACAGGCTGCTTGCAGAAATTAAATCAGTTTATCGACTCATCAAAAGCGCCAACGAGACGACGCCAGATCCGCGCCAGAGCCTTCAAGCTCTGTTTGATGCAATCCTGAAACTGTATCGCTTCCTCGAAACGCATCAGGGATTCGAATATTTGCGCCGCATTGAAAATGACCTGGCGATCGTTCAAGAGGGTCTGGACGGGCTCATCAGCCCGCAGGCGGCCCTCCAGGAACTGCGCACAACCGTTCCGGGCTCGCTGAGTCCGCGAGACGGCGTGTACGTCCACCATGCATATCGAGCGGAAATGCTGCGATTAAACACGGAACTGGATCAACTGATCCAGGAAATAACAAGCCTACTCCACACTTGAGCTATATTGATCGCCCAGGTTATCGACGAACTGCTTTAGGTGCGGAAAATAGATCCGGTATTCTCCCAGCATGCCCCGCCGAATTCTTGAAGTATTCAGTATTCCGAATTTATCAATCGTCTGAAAAAAATGAAACGGAATTAGTGAGACCAGTAGCCTACTATGCTTTGAGACGAAACCGGATGTGAATCTGCTCGGAAATTCCGCTCGTTTTGAATCCCATAAAATCAGAAATTCCAGGGCCTGCAGCAACTGCTCCAGCTCAAAGAATACTCCAATTTGCTTGCCATCCAGAATCTTTCGCACCATCTCTTCTCCGCGTCTGGCGGGATTAGAATTAGTAGGGATGTGCTTCAGAATAAGAACAAGTCCGTCATCAGACTTCCACCTCTTGGACTTATCATGTTTATTGTTGTAAACCTCGACGATGCGACGATTCAACGCAAGAACGTGCTGAGCATATTCCAAAACGAATGCTTCTTCTTTCTGCTCTACAGAATTGTGATACGTCAGGGCCAACAAATACACTGTGAGGATCGCGATGGGAACTGCGAGAATACCGCCCAGAACCTGCGCCAGGTCCGCGAGACGCTCCAATATCGAACTGGCGCCTACCTCCAAGACGAAGGCTGCCGCCACGATCCCCGCCAGCCCGACCAGCCATAGCAAAAAGCTCGCGAATAAAAACCAACCCCAAAGTCGGGGTGTAGCTCTAATTTTAAACATAGGCGGTAGAATCGGTCGCCTTGTACACGGTTACAAGCGGCGTGGTCGCGTACTGTAAGTACGCCAGCTGTCCGACCGCGGGCGCAACTCAATTTTGCGTTTGGTTAAGTCAAATTATAGGAGTTCGGGCAATCACGACTATCGGCAAAAGTTTCAGTCCAGTAATCGGTTTCGATGCAATAAAACGCGCTCAAAAAATCAGTATGGTCCGCCCCCATACGCCTCGTCGAATATTCCCGCAAACGATGCCGGTTGAAGTGCGCAGGTGATCATGAGCTGTTTGCACCCGATGACCGCCAGGCATACAAAAACGAGCGTCACAACGACTGCGGGCAGCTTCGTTGCCACCGCTCCTACCGTCCGACGCGGTAACTCAAATCCACAAGCGCGGTTTCCAGGCGACTTTCCAGATCCTCGTCTTCGAGACCCAGATCTTCCAGAGGCTTGCGAAATCGAATTTGCAGGGCGTCCAACAGGGCCGGTCGCGCCTCGCGCAAATACGCGAAGAGCTTGCGCCGTTTCAGATTGTAAACGAGATCGGCAAACTCGCCTTCGGTGAAGTCAATTTCCTCGCCTTCCAGAATCCACACGACCATTCCGTCGCGCACGTAACCGCTTGACTTAATATAGAACATTTCTGGTATTGAATCCGTATGCTGAATCTGCGCCGCAGTCTGCTCGCGCCGCTGGCAGTCGTCATTGCCGCGCTGCTCTCCGGCTGCGCCGTCGATCCGGAGACCTGCGAACGCGAGGACGATCAGGCGACCGCCTGCATCCTCGCCACCGGCGACCTGCTGACTTCCTGCAACAACGCGGCAAGCGCGCAGGCCGCGGCTATTTGTCGAAACGGCGCCTTGCCGCTGCTGCTCGTCTGCCTTGACCTGCCGAGCGACGAGTGCCAGAGCGACTGACTCATCGCAGCCCGCCGCCGTCGCGCGAAAAACTCAAACCAGCGAGCGCGGATTACGATTGCCGATTCAGACGGGCGCCGGCAGGCTTCGTCCATGCGCACCCCGATACTTCGTTGGATCGTTTCCGTGCTCGCGCTCGCCGCGCTTGTCTCCTGCGGCGTCAAAACCCTGGAAGAATGCGACCAGGAACGACGCGATGTTCTGACCTGTCAGCTGGCCGCCCTGAGCAGCTATCAAAATCAGAGTCTCGTCAGCGGTTCGAGCCAGGATTTCGCCGGCATGCTGGGCGCCGTCGTGATTTGCGAACAATTGCGCTCCACCGAATGCGGCGGCGAATAACAGCGTCCCGTCGCGACGCCGCACGCGCGCCGCTTGCGCTGGCTCCGGTCCGCTGCCGCCTTTAACGACGCCGACGGCGCGAAGACCGTCGACGCGAGGCGCCGCCGGAAGACGTAGCGCTCTCCGAGTCTCGCACGGCGCCGCTTGCCGGCGTCGGTCGGGGCCGCCCGCTGCCGCCATCGCCAAAACTTTCCAGACTCTGGTGCGACGCGATGCCTTCCGTCCGTCGCGGCGCGGCGGTTTGCGGAACCACCGGTCCTTCAATCTGCACGCGAAACAAAAACTCAGCCAGTTGCGCTTTGATCGATTCGACCATCGCATCAAACATGCGAAAGCCTTCGAGCTTGAACTCGACCAGCGGATTGCGCTCGGCGTAACCCGAGGCCCACACGCCTTCGCGCAGATGATCCAGGGCGTACAGATGTTCTTTCCAGCGCGCGTCGATCACATCCAATGCGATGCGTCGCTCGACATAACTGAAATTCTCTTCGCCCACGCGCGCGACTTTTTCCAGATACAGCCGCTTCGCTTCGTCCCAGATGTGGTTGAATAAATCAAGCTGCGGATTGCGGCTGTTCGAAAACGCTTCCGGATCGATGGCAATCTCGGCGCCCAACCCGTTACGCAGCCACTCGGCAAGACCTTCGGTTTCCCAGCGCTGCACGTCGTTTGATTCGCAAAACTCGACAATCTTCGCCTCGAGGACTTCTTCCGCCCAAACCAGCAAATCGTCGCGCACGTTGTCGTTATCCAGCAGCTTGTTGCGCTCGGCGTAGACAAACTCGCGCTGACGATTCATCACCTCGTCGTATTCGAGCAGGTGCTTGCGAATGTCGAAGTTGTGGCCCTCGACGCGCTTCTGGGCGCGGGCGATGGCGCGATCCACCATGCCGGCTTCCAGCTCCTGGCCCTCTTCCATGCCGACCCAGGTCATAATGCGTTTGATGCGCTCGCCGCCGAAGATGCGCATCAGGTGGTCTTCGAGACTCAGATAAAAGCGCGAAGAGCCCGGATCGCCCTGACGGCCCGAGCGACCGCGCAACTGATTATCAATGCGCCGCGCCTCGTGGCGTTCCGTGCCCAGGATATGCAGGCCGCCCAACTCCTTGACTTTTTTGTGTTCGCCGAGCCAGATGAGCGCGCGTTCGTGAATGTCGCGCGCCAGCTGCTGGTCGGCCTGGCCGCTGATGCGTCCGATGACAGTCGCGGCCTGATCGAACTGCTTTTTCAGCATGAAGTCGCGAAATTCGCCGAGCGGCCCCTCGAGACCTTCGAGCTTTTCCAGATCTTTGGTATAAAGCGGATAACCGCCGAGCACGATGTCGGTGCCGCGACCGGCCATGTTCGTGGCGACTGTGACCGCATGCGGCTTGCCCGCATTCATAATGACTTCCGCTTCGCGTTCGTGCTGCTTGGCGTTCAACACGCTGTGCGGAATGCCGGCTTTGCGCAGCAGTCCGGCGAGCGCCTCGGATTTCTCTACGGACACTGTGCCCACCAGCGTCGGCTGCCCGCGCTCGTAACAGTCGCGAATTTCCTCGACAATCGCGTTCCACTTTTCCGCTTCCGTGCGATACACGCGGTCCGGCGCGTCCAGGCGCTGGACGGTTACATTCGTGGGCACCACGACTACTTCAAGATTATAGATTTTCTTGAATTCGTTCGCTTCCGTGTCCGCCGTGCCGGTCATACCGGCCAGCTTCTTGTACATGCGAAAGAAGTTCTGGAAAGTGATGCTGGCGAGCGTCTGCGTTTCCTTTTTTACCGGCACGCGCTCTTTCGCTTCGAGCGCCTGGTGCAGGCCGTCCGAATAGCGGCGGCCTTCCATCATCCGACCGGTATGCTCGTCGACGATTATGACCTCGCCCTCGCGAACAATGTAGTCGACCTCGTCTTTGAATATCAGGTGCGCGCGCAAAGCCTGATTCACGTGCGCCACAAATTCGGTGCGATCCGGCGCGAACAGGTTTTCCACCTGCAAAATTTCTTCGACGCGCTGAACGCCAAGCTCGGTCAGAAGCACGTTGCGCGATTTTTCATCGACGTCGTAATGCCAGCCGCGGGTGACGTGCGGTTCCTCTTTGCCGGGCTCGACTTCCGGCTGCGGCGGCTCGCCGCGCGACTGCAACTCGCGCGCTTCAAAATCCAGCAGCCGACGAATCGCTTTGTCCACCACGCCGTATTGTTCAGTGTTTTCTTCCGTGGGACCGGAGATGATGAGCGGCGTACGCGCCTCGTCGATCAGAATGGAGTCGACCTCGTCCACAATGCCAAAATGAAACCCGCGTTGGACGCGATATTCTCGCGCGGTGACCATATTATCGCGCAGGTAGTCGAAGCCAAACTCATTGTTAGTGCCGTAGGTGATGTCGCAAGCGCAGGCCTTCTGGCGCTCGTTATAATCCATGTTGTGCTGGATAATGCCGACGCTGACGCCCAGAAAATCATAGACCGGCTTCATCCAGAGCGCATCGCGGCGAGCCAGATAGTCGTTCACGGTCACAACGTGCACGCCCTTGCCGGAGAGCGCGTTCAAATAGATCGCGCTCGTACTGGTCAGGGTCTTGCCCTCGCCGGTCTTCATCTCTGCAATCTTGCCCTGATGCAGCACCATGCCGCCGATCAGCTGCACGTCGAAATGACGCATGCCGAGCGAACGCCACGCCGCTTCGCGCACCGTGGCGAAAGCCTCCGGCAAGAGGTCGTCGACGCTTTCGCCGGCGGCGATGCGCTCCCGAAAACGCGCGGTTTGCGCGCCAAGCTCGGCGTTGCTCATCGCCTGCATGGCCGATTCCAGCGCATTGATGCGTTCCAGCGCCGGTTGCAGCTTCCTTATGTCGCGCTCGTGTTTGGTGCCGACAATCAGATGAAAAATCTTGCGAAACATGAATGGTCCTCGGTCAATCGGGTCGCTGATCGTTTCTCAGGGAAACGGCTTCAGCCGTGGCAAATCACGCCGGGCGCCGGAATAGAGGCGAATCTCGGGGTTCGGCTTCCACGAAACCGCCAGGGCCGCGTCCTATCGACTATTTTTTGGCGCCGCCCCCGGGAGACGTTGTGCTCGACAGGGCCGGTCCAGGCCCTGAGGCTCGACGGCGTGTTACAGCGTTTCCGATTCCCGAGCGGCCGCAGCCTGGCCGCCGGCCTCGTGGTCCTGGCGGCCCTCGCGGCCAACGCGCATTTGCTTTCTTCTAATCAAACGCAGCTGGCGGCCCTGGCCGGTCTCAAGGGGCGTTATATTTTGTCCTCCGCCGCCCCGGCCGACCCGCGTCAACCTCCGCCCGACGTCCTCGTGGACGGCGATCCGGCCACGGGACTCTGGAACCTGCGGCCGCCCGCGCGCCCGCGGCCCTCGATCGCCCCGGATCCGCGCGCCTGGCCCTTTCCGGGGGATCGCCCGTTTATACAACTGGAAGGCCCGCTGAGCCACCACGCCGGTTTGCCTCCGGAAACCAATCGCTTGAACGCGCTTTTGCTCTGGCCAGGCTATCAGCGGAGCCGCGCCGACTTTCAGGCCAACGGACGGCCGCGCACGCTGCGTCTGGTATTTTTTCGCCAGGCCCAGGTGGATTTCGATCGCGAATATCGCTATCCCGATCCGCCGGCCTACTGGAGCGAAGTGCGCGCCCGCTTGCCCGACTTTTACGGTCCGGTACGCGTCTCGTTGGCCAGCCTGCCGGAACCGGAGGCCTCGCCGGGCTTTCCGGTGAATGTATATCAGATCTGGCTGCGCATCGAAATCGAAGACGCCTATCCCGGCGAAACCGCGCGCGACTCAATCGGCCTCAGCGAAATTGCGTGGGGTTCCCAATTTCAAGCGGCCGCGATTCCGCACAGCGTCGTACGCGAGGCGCAGATTCTCCCATGAAAAACCGAGCGCGCAAAGCGGCGGCGCACGCAAAACGCGCCTTCGAAGTCGTCCAGAAAACCACGCTCGAACCGGCCGCTCCGGCGGTGGAAGCCAGCCTGCGCGGCGCCGGCCGCCTGGCGCGCATACTGCGCGCGGCCTTCGCGCGCTTCACCGCTGATAATCTCACGGTGCGCGCCAACAGCATCGCTTATGCGATCGTGTTGTCCGTGATCCCGCTCTTTACGGTATTGATTCGCGTTGCGAATGTGAATCGCGAGGACTTGAGCCGCAACCTGGCCCGTTTTCTGAACGCCTACGGGATAACGGACGCATCGCAGATACTCTCGATCCTCGACGAAATCCTCGCTCGTTCGTATGCGATCACCGGCGTCGGCGTTTTGTTCATGTTGTATTCGGCGACGGTTTTGCTGCAAAACCTGGAAGGCTCGTTCAACTATATTTACCGTGCACGGCGCGAAAGGCCGCTGGTAATTCGCTTTTCCTTGTACATCGCAGCGTTTGTCATTCTGCCGGCCGTGACGGTGGGCGCCTGGAGCGGCGGGCGCTACTTCATCAACGAACTGCGGCCGCCCGACTTCGTCGACGCCGTCGGCGCCGGCCCAAATCGGTATTGGATTGCAGCGACGGATGGAACGGTGCGGCGCCTGGACGGGGACAAACTTACCGTTATCGATTTGCGCGCGCGCGTGGACGACCGTGCGCAGTTGCGCGAATTCTGCTTCGACGTGGAGACCGG
The DNA here is from genome assembly GCA_036170535.1 of Leptospirales bacterium. GTDB lineage: Bacteria > Spirochaetota > Leptospiria > Leptospirales > Leptonemataceae > SSF53. The sequence goes on from JAVHPJ010000049.1 coordinate 12,821, forward strand.
CGAATCCGGTCCAGCCTACAAATTGATCACGGATCCCGGCTACACTCCTGCGCGGCTCAGCGCCGGCGATTTTTTCGGCGTGCGACGCATCGCCGCCGCCGGCGAGTCCGTGCATGTGCTTTCCGAAACCGGCGCGCTGTTTCATTCATATGACGGCGGGCGCAGCTGGAGCTATGAAAAGCTCTGCGCCATAGATCGTCGAATTCATCCGCTGGAGTTGCACGACCTGCGCCTGGATGCGCGCGGCCGTCTGCAAATCCTGGCCTCGGCCGACAGCTCGTCTTTGCTGATCTACTTCGACGGCGCCGCCGAGTTTCCACGCTGGAACTTTCGCAACCTGAAGGAACGCTACACGCGCTTCGCCGAACCTGAAGACCGGGCGCGCGCCAGTGCGGCCAGCGGCGCGGGCGAGGTCGGAGCGTTACCCGGCGCAGGTGGGGCCGCCGGCGAGACTCCGCCGGCCGAGACGGGCGGCGGGGCGGACGCCGTCGTGGAAAATCAGGCGCCGCCCGCAGTTTTCATCCTGGGCCGCGGCAAATATCTGTACTCGTTTGACGACGGCCAGAGCTTCGCCGGTCCGGCGACGGCGACTTTTGGCGGACAGGCGACGGACCTGCAGGCGGCGGCGCTGGGCCCGCGCGGCGAACTCTTCTTCGCCGGCCGCGGCGGCGCCTTCTGGATGGAATACGGCAGCGCCCAGATTGCGCCGGAACTGCATGCCGAATTCGGTCAGACAGTGCGCGATCTGTCCATCCGGGCCGACGGCTACGGCGCGCTTCTGGGCGGCGGCGGACTCTTGCGCTTTACGTTTGACGGCGGACGAACCTGGCTCAGGCCCGAGGGCGCCCTGCTCAGCGAAAGCGACCTGTATCGCCAGGTCGCCAGCCCGGACGGCGGCGCCCTCGTCGCCGGCGAGTCGAGCGCGCTATTTCGCATCGAGCGCGCCGCGCTCGGCGAAGAGCGCGATGCGCGGGGTCGACCGCTCGCGACATTCAACTATGTAACGCTGACCCGCGCGCCGCTGATCAAGAGCGCGCTGCTCGAAGTCATCGCCTACGGCCTGATCTTCGCCGCCCTCTTTGGAATTTTCTCGCTGGCGTATATCTACATTCCGAACGCCCACGTCGCCCGGCGCCCGGCCTTAATCGGCGCGGCGATAACTGCGGCCGCCCTGTTAGGATTTTTGATACTGTTTCGCACATTTATGGGCGGCTCCTCGACGACCGCCTACATCTACGGCGTTTGGGCCGCGCTGCCGCTGGGCATGCTCGTGATCCTCAGCTCGACCCAGATCATACTTTTCGGGCTGACCCTCGCATACGTGCTGCAACATCCGGAACTGTACCTTAATGATCGCGAACGCAAACAACGCACGCGCAGTTACGACTCGCTGCTGTGGAATTCGATTTTGCTGCTGGCGCTTTCCTATCATAGCCTCTATCGGAAACGCCGACCCCTGACCGACGAAACGGCCCTGCGATTTTTTGAAGGCGCGCATCTGCGTCTGGAATCGGCGCGCGAACGCATGGTCGGCGCCGGCCTGCTCGCGTACGAAGCGACTGCGCGCGAATATTATCCGGTTCGTCCGGCCGGCGCCGTTACGCTGCCCGAAATCCGTAACGCAATCCTGGACGGCGCTCTGGCCGCTCCCGACGAAGCGCTCGACGCCCGGCTTCAAAAAGGACTGGCGGCGATTCGTCCGCGCACTCGCGCGGACGCGCGGCGCGACGCCGAAGAATTGACGATCGCGGATTTTGTGCCCTTGATGGAAGACGCGGACTTCGCCAGGGAAGTCGCCGAATCGGAGTAAGCCTGTGCGCGACGATCCCGACGCCAATCCGTTTCAGGCGCCCGCCGTCGCCGAACCCGGCCGCGCCGCCGACCGCGCCTTTCCGGCGCCAGGCGGCCTTTCGCTTTTGCGCTGCTGCCTGCAGGGTGCGACCGCGGGGGCGCTCCTGGGTTCGCTCACGGCGTCCGTGCTGGGCGTCCTGGTATCCCTCTACGTGGCGCCCGGCAAAGGCGCGGAAGCGATCGCTTTCGCCGTACTTGGCGCGCCGCTCGGCTTTCTCTGCGGCGTTCTCGCCGGACCGATCATCGGTTGGCGGCTTTATCGACGGGCGACTCGCGGACGGATTACAAACGCCGCTCAACTCCGCGGGCGCGCCGCATTGCTGGCGGGCTTCGCCGGCCTCGCGTCCGGCGCACTTGCCGCAGCCTTCTTAATTCTCATGTTTACAGACAGCGCGCTGCTGGCCAGCCCGCCGCCCTCCGGCTCAAGCTTCATTATCGCGCTTGTGTCGCTCGTACTCGGCGCGAGCGGCGGCGCCGGCGGCGGTTGGTTGCTCGGCGCGCGGCTTGCGCGCGAGCTGGCGTAGCCGTAGCCCGGCTTTCTTCGGGATACACTGAGCGCTGCGGCGGCGCGCGGCGCCGGAGCTGATTCCCGCCTAAAACTCAATAGACGTCCGACCCGCATTTCCCAGAGTCGTCCCATGGCTCAGTTCGATTGGAAAAACATCCAGGAACTCGCACCGGGTTCCGCCGCAACGCTCGATCAAGTGATTGTCCCTGAATACGGCCGTTTTCTCGACGATTTTCGCGACGGCGACGTGTTCCTGCATCCGCGTGCATTCACGATCGACCGCAGTTTCGCGCAAGAATACTCGACCACGTTTCACGAAGCCAATCCGCTGTTTCTCTCCGCGCCTTACGCGCAGGCGCACGGCTTCAACGATTTGCTCGTACACCCGATGATGGTGTTTAACGTCGTGTTGTCGCTCGGCGTGCAGAACAACTCCGAGAAGGCCATTGCCAATCTGGGCTATTATAACGTCGCCTTCCTGAAGCCGGTTTATCCCGGCGACACAATCACCGCGCGTTCGAAAGTGCTTTCGAAACGCGACCGCGGCGAAGGCAAACCGGGCATCGTACACGTGCGCACCCTGGGCCTGAACCAGAAAGGCGAAGTCATACTTCAATACGAACGCAAGATCATGATTCCGCCGCGCAAGGGCGGATCGGCCAAACACGGCGATCCGGGCGCTCCCTTTCCGGAAGTGGCCGCCCCCGCTGTGCAGCTGCCGGACTTCAAAAAACCCGGCGCGGACTTTAATGGCTACACCTGGGCCGGCACCTATTTTGAAAACTTCAAACCGGGTCAGATCTACGTGCACAAAAACATGCGCACGATTACCGACGAACATGTGCCCTGGACCTATCGCATGGGCAACACCCATCCGCTGCACTACGATCGCCTGTATTCAACCGCATTGTCCGGCCCCATGAGCGGCGAACCGATCGTCTACGGCGGCCTTGTGTTCGGCTGGCTCTACGGGTTGGCCAGTCGCGACATTTCGGAAAACGCCCTGTGGGATCTGGGCTTTACGGAAGGCTACCACACCCAGCCGGCCTTCGGCGGCGACACCGTGGGCGCGATTTCGCGCGTATTGTCAGTGGAAGACGGGCCCATGGCTGGAACCGGCGTCGTCCAGATGCAGCTGATCGGCGTAAAAAACATGCGCACCCAGGAAGCCCTGGATAAGTTCGGCGCGGATCTGTTTGTGAAAGAGAACGACAAAAAGGATCTGGGCAAAGAAAAGATTGCGGAAAAGATTTTTGAAATCGAACGCCGCCTGTTGATCAAAAAAGGCGGTTGAGCGTAACAACGCAACCAGACCGCCGCAGGAACCGACCATGCGCCTCACACGCGACTTAAAAGCGCTCAATCAAGAGTTTGATCTCGTCGTCATCGGCGGCGGGATCACCGGCGTGGCGGTCGCACGCGAAGCGGCTGCGCGCGGACTGAAGACCTGCGTACTGGAAAAAAACGACTTTGGCTGGGCGACCAGCGCCGCTACTTCCAAGCTGCTGCACGGCGGCCTGCGCTACCTCGAAAACTACGAGTTCTCGCTGGTGCGCGAGTCGCTCGCCGAACGTCGCATCCTGGGCTGCGCCGCCCCGCACCTGGTCAAGCCGCTTGGCTTTATACTGCCAATTTACAAAGGCGCAAAGCCCGGCCGCTTTATCTTTCAATTGGGGCTGATTTTTTACGATCTGTTGAGCTACGATCGAAACTGGAAAGTCCCCGCCGACAAACGCGTGCCGCGCCATCGCTGGCTGAACCCCGAAGAATTGCGCAAACTGGAGCCGACCATCGACCCCAAAGATCTGCAGGGCGGCTTTATCTATTACGACTACCAGAGCCTGCATCCCGAGCGGCTCACCATGGACTGGGTGCTGACCGGCGCAAAAGACGGCGCATTGTTCTACAATCACATGGAAGTCCGCGATTTTGAACTGGAACGCGAGACGGACAGCGATCGCAAACGCGTGCGTGCGGTGAAGGTCCGCGACACGATTGGCGGCAAAGAGTACAAAGTGCGCGGTCGCGTGTTTGTGAATGCAACCGGTCCCTGGATGGATCTGGTGCTCGGCAAGGTCGAAGAAAAACCGGAAACCTCTCTTTCGCGTTCCACGGGCATCCACTTTTTAACCGATCCGTTCTTGAACGGACATGCGGTGCTGTTTAAGACCAAATCAGGCCGTCATTTTTTCGCCCTGCCCTGGGATCGTTTCGCGCTGATCGGCCCCACCGATGTGCCTTACAAAGACGATCCGGACCAGGTCGCGCCGCGCGCGGAAGAGATCGAGCAGCTCTATACCGACGTGCATGAAACCCTGCACGAGGCGCCGCTGACGCGCAAAGGCATCCATTTAATTTTTACCGGCATACGGCCGTTGATCTTCAGCGGCAAAAGCACGTATCGCGCGTCGCGCAAGTCGGAGATCTACGATCACACCGCCAGCGGCTTTGACGGCTTTTTGTCCGTCGCTGGCGGCAAGTGGACCACCTCGCGGCGGCTGGGAGAGGACATGGTCAAACGCGTGCTCGCCGAGCCGGAACTGGCGGGCTTTCAGGCGAAAAAGGCCGACACCAGCCATCAGGCCTTCGTCGGCTCGCCGGGCTTTGCCGCCTCTGCCGAAGTATACATGGCCCGCTCGCTGCGTGAACATGCGCATCCGAAAATCCCGGAGGACGTGCATCGCCATTTGATTACGATGTACGGCGTGCGGCACACGGATATACTGGCCCGCGTAAAAAAGGATGCAAGCCTCGCTGCGCGCATCTCTAAAGAGCCGGGCGAACTGGACATACTGGCCCAGATCGACGAAGCTGTGGAAGTCGAGGGCGCGCTCACGCTCGAAGATCTGCTGCGCCGTCGTCTGGCGATCGGGACCTACGGCCCGCCCAACAAGGCCGCCCTCGACGCCTGCGCGACGCGCATGGCCCGGCTGCTCAAATGGAGCCCCGCGCAAAAACAAAAAGAATTGCGCGCCGTCGACGAATTCTATAAGAAATCGTTGGCCGGTCTTTCCGTTCTGGACGCTGGCGGGAAACGCAAGAAGTAACCCGTCGCTGCGCTCTGTACGGTCCCGGCTGTGGACAGCATGGAACCCGTACAAAGCGCCCGAACCGCCGCCCTCCGCCGCGAAGACGATCAAATCTCAATATTGATCGTCGAAGACGAGGCGATCATCGCCCTGCATCTCCAACATCTGCTGGAAAACTTCGGCTATCGCGTGCTGGCCAGCGCGTCGAGCGGCCGCGAGGCGATCGACAAGGCTGAGCGCTACGCGCCCGACCTGATCCTGATGGATATCTCCCTCGAAGGCGACATGGATGGCATCCAGGCCGCCACGCGCATTCTGGAGTCGCGGCCCACGCCGGTCATTTACATGACCTCGTACGCCGATCCGCGCACGTTTCAACGCGCGAAAGGCACGGATCCCTTTGGCTACATCCTCAAGCCGGTCGACGAGCAGGAACTCTACACCGCGCTTGAGCTCGCCCTGCTCCGGCAACGCAAAGAAAAAAGCCTGATCAAAGCGGAGGACTGGTATCCGCTCGCCGGCCGTATTTACATGGACGGCTTCTGGCACTGGAACGCGGAAACCGACGAATTGTTTTTTTCGCCGCGTTCGCGTTCCGTACTCGGCATTGAAACCGACGACGGTCCGCAATCCCTGCGCGACTTTATCGCGCTGGTCCATCCCGAAGATCGCACGAACTTCGAACGCGATTTACAGGAACACCTGAACGGCGCCTCGCCCTTTCTGGACGTCATTCATCGCATCCAGGTGGACCAGGACAACGTGCGCTGGATTCACTCGATGGCCATCGCCGTGCGCGATCCACAGGGCCGCGCACAGCTGCTGACGGGCTCGCTCGGGGACATCACGGGTCGCAAAAAGACGGAGCAATCGCTCGATGAGAGCCGGCGATTTATCCAGGGCATCATGGAGGCGATGCCCGCGGTTCTGTACATCTACGATCTGCTGGACGCCAAGCCGTATTACATCAATCGTCAGGCGCAGGAAATACTCGGCGCCCGAGCGGATCGCTTTATGGAATCCGGCGGGTCCGAGTTTCGCCGCGTATTTCATTTTGATCGGCCGGCCCAGGAACGCCTGGCGCTGTTTCGCGGCGAAACCGGCGCCAGCATCGCGGATACGGAAATTCGCATCGAGCGCGAAGACGGGGATTCACGCTGGCTTTCCCTGCGCGAAATCGTCTACTCGCGCAATGAATTCGGCGCGCCGCAGCAGATTCTGGGCACGGCCTACGACATTACCGGCCGCAAACAAGCCGAACTTGCGTTGATCCAGGAGAAAGAATGGCAGACCGTAACGCTCGGCAGCATTTCCGACGGCGTGCTCACTACGGACCGCCGCGGCGACATTATTTCGATCAATCGCGTCGCGCGCAATCTGCTGGGCGTCGAAGAGGACGCCGCCCTGGGCCAGCCGATCTCACAGCTCTGTCGCTTTATTGACGAACGCAGTCACGAGCCGCTGGCCGACCCGATCGAACGCACCCTGCACACCGGCGAGCGCGTGGAGCACTACCGACCGGCGACGCTGGCCAATCGCGAAAGCGGCGAGCCCTTCATCAGCTTTACGGCGAATCCGCTGCATAACGAGCGCGCGGAAATCATCGGCGCGGTGCTGGTGTTACGCGACGTCACCGAACAATTGCGCACGGAGCGCGAGCTGCGCAAGATGCAGGCGCTCGATTCGCTTGGCATACTCGCCGGCGGCATCGCTCACGACTTTAACAACATTCTCACCGCAATCCAGAACAATATTTCGCTCGCAGCGCTCAGCGCGGAAGACCCGGCCGCCCTGCGCCTGCGTCTGGCGGAAGGGGAAAAAGCCTGCATTCGCGCGCGCGGCCTTACCCACCAGCTCCTGACCTTCGCGCGCGGCGGCTCCCCGATCAAAAAAACCACGTCGATCCCGGAACTCGTGGTCGAGACCGCCGACTTCGTCCTGCGCGGCAGCCGCGTGAGCGCCGTGTACGCCATAGCCGGGGATCTGTGGCCGGCGGACGTGGACGAAACGCAAATCAGCCACGTCATAAATAACCTGGCGCTGAACGCCATGCAGGCCATGACGGACGGCGGCCGCATCTACATCAGTCTGTCCAATCTCGACCAGAACCGCGCCGCAGCGCGCGATCCGCTGCTGGAGCGCGATCACTATGTAAAGCTTACGGTTCGCGACGAAGGTCCAGGCATTTCGCGCGAGCACCTGGATCACATCTTTGATCCGTATTTCACCACGAAAAAAATGGGCTCCGGCCTGGGGCTCTCAAGCGCGTACTCGATCGTCAAAAAACACGACGGGCACATTCGCGCATCTTCCGCGCCGGGCCAGGGCGCCGTCTTTGAGATATATCTGCCCGCGCGCCCGGGCGCGGCCGTCACGCCGCGCGAGGTGCGTGACGAGCCCGTGAGCGGGACCGGACGAATTCTCTTGATGGATGACGAAGAAGACATTCGCGACACCCTGGCGCAAATTCTGAATCGTCTCGGCTACGCCGTGGCGACGGCCGACGACGGCGAGTCGGCGGTAACGCTGTATCGGCAGGCGTGCGCTCGCGGCCCGGAATTTGACGTTGTAATTCTGGATCTGACCGTGCCGGGCGGCATGGGCGGACTGCAGGCGGCCAACGAAATGCGCCGCACGGGCGGACGGGCGCGCTTTGTGGTTTCCAGCGGCTACTCAAACGATCCGGTCATCGCCGACTTCCGCAGCTACGGCTTTGACGGCGGCCTGGCGAAACCCTTCTTGATCAAAGATCTGAGCCGGCTCATTCGTCAGTTGATGGACGCGCCGGCCTCCTGAGTCCGGCCGGCCGCGCGGCGCTGCAATCAGTACGCTCACGTCGGACGAATCATGGCTGGGACCCGCAAAGCTGGCTCAGCATAACACGCGTAATTCGCACTCGTTTCGTCTTGCTGAAAGGGCGCTGCGCGCTCCGCGAACAATCCCGTGATTTTTATCAGCGATTGCACGCTTTGCTGCACAACATGGCGCAAAGCGGAGAAAACCTGAAAAATAATATGTATTTAATTATTTACTAACACGCTTTACTGATCCTGCAGCGCCTGGCGAAAAAATAGTTTGCAGCGGGAATTCAGCGTGCGCAAATCTCGCACCATGATGCGCGCGCTGATCCTTCGCCTCGACCTGGTCGTCTACATTTTGCCGGTCGGGCTGGCCATTTATTTTATTCTGGTGTTCGCCGGATTAGACCACCGGCAAACCTGGATCTTCTGGACCATCAGTTTACCGGTCGCGATCGTCGTCACCATGGCCGTCGGAAACTATCTGCGATACCGATACGTCGTCCGCCCTTGCGCCGCGCTTTTTAACCCGACGGCCCGCGCCGATTTGCGCGGCCTTAAGTTGCATCTATTGCGATCACCGACGTATGAAGCCTGGAATATCGTCATCCGGTGGTGCATCGGCATGGCCATTCACGCCGCGATCATTCCGATTTTTACGGAATACAACAATCGCATGATGGTGGTATTCGGCCTCGTCCTGGTCGCCTGCGCGCCCATGTCCGCCGCGCTGTATTATTTTTTCGCCGAAAAGTACTTCACCCAGTTTCTGGCGCGTGAGGAAATTGCGCGAGTTACGCTCGAAGCGAAAGAAATCGTTCGGTTTTCGGTTCGCTGGCGGGCCCAACTGACTCAGTTGAGCATACTGGTCGCTTGCGTTTGCGTCCTTGCAACGTTTACCGTAACCGCTTACGGCGAAGAACGCCTGCAAATTTCGCAGGCCTTCGCGCACCTGGCCGGTTTTTTGGCCTTGCTTCTCGTCTGCGGGTCGACCACCGCGGGCGCTTACGCGTCCAGTTTACGCACCATGCTCCACGCTTCACAAAAATCGGTGAGCGATCTGAACGACGGCGATCTGCGTGGGAATGTGCCGGCGCTGGGATCGGAAGAAGTAAGCTATCTCGCGCAGAGCATCAGCAGCCTGGGAGAAAGTCTGCGACACAGCAACCGCGCATTGAGTGTTACCGCGGGCGACCTCACAACCCGATCTGAAGTCCTTTCGCGATCCAGCAATAGCCTCGCGATTGAAACCGGGGAAAACGCGGCGGCTATTGAAGAAATCTCCGCGGCCGTCGAAGAAGCCGGGCGCGTCGCGGAATCGATCGCGGAAAATTCGCAGGAGCAGAATCGAACCACGAGCGAAGTTAAAAAAATTCTCGAAGATCTTTCCGAACAACTCGAAACCACTATGAACGAAACCGCCGCCGCCATCGCGAGCATCGAAACCACCCGGGTGCGAGCGAGCGACAGTCAGGCGATGATGTCCCGGTCGATTGCCGCGATGCAATCCGTCGGCAAAGCCACCGGAGAGATTATTAACTCGGTCAAGAATATCAACGACATCGCCGATCAAACCAGCCTGCTCGCGTTAAACGCTTCGATCGAAGCCGCCCGCGCGGGCGAACAAGGGCGCGGCTTCGCCGTTGTCGCCTCCGAAATTTCGCGTCTGGCCGAACGCACCCAGACTTATCTGGCGAATATTCAGGAACTCTCAAAAAAGGCTTCCGAAACGATCGCCGCCGGCATCGATCACGTGAGCACCGGGTCGCGCGTAATGATTGAGTACATTCAAGAAATTTCGGACCGCTTAAGGCTGTTCGCGGAGCTGGGGGAACGAGCGCGCACGCAAAAATCCTCCGGCGAAACCATGCAACGCTCCTTTCAAAATGTAAACGAGCGGGCTCACTCCATCGCCGAATCCACCCGGGAACAATCGGACGCTTTTACTGAAATCCTGGAATTGCTAAAAAAACTGACCGAGCGCACGGAATCGGTTTCCATGGTAGCGGCGGATCTACGCGGACATTCAGACGACATTCGTAAAAAATCGGATGAATTGTCTCAAGAGACCGCGCGTTTTCAGCTGTAAAGAGTCCCGCTCAACAAGAGTCACGGCGACATCAGGCGCTTTTCGTCCGCCGGGACCGGTTCGCTTTGCCGGGCGACGGCGCAGATCGCGACGCGGCGGCCCCCTGGACGGAATAATCCGCGCGCAGATTGCTCGGTCGCTTGACCTCGGTGCGACTCAACTCCCAGAGCTTGGCCCACTTGAGAAACGTTGAAAAGGACGAAGCTGCGGCAATCACGAAGCCCGGCATGCCGTCCAGAAAGCCGCGCTTGAAGAAATAGATCTCAATGAACTTGCTGAGCGGTTTGAATAATAGCGCGAAGGCGGATGGCGCCTTGCCGCGGCCGCCGCGCGTAAAAGCGACGATGCTGGAGAATTTGTTAATCGTGTCGATCTGATCCGACAGATCGCGAAACGAATAATGAACCAGATCGCCCTGGAGCACCGGACCGCTCCGGTTTGCGCGGGCCGGCGGATCGCCGGCGAGGATGAGGGCGTCGTGGGGATTTTCGCCGCCCCACTCGCCCTGGCCTTTGCGCACCAGCCGCGTGCGCGCGCCGTACCAGCCGCTGTAGCGTATAAATCGACCGAGGTGGTAATTTAAACGGCGTACGCGGGCGCCGCGTTCGTCCGGATGCGCAGCGATAAACTCGCGAATTGAACGGGCCAGCTCCGGGGTCGCGCGTTCATCGGCGTCGAGCGAAAAAACCCAGCGCCCGCGACACAATTCGATGGCGCGGTTTTTTTGCTGCACATGACCGTCGAACTTGTGTTTCGCAAATACAACGCGGGGAAAGCTGCGCGCGATTTTTTCAGTTTCGTCCGTGGAAAAAGAATCGAGGACGACGATTTCATCGCAGAAATCCGCCACGGAGCGCAGGCAATCGCCGATGCGCGCGGCTTCGTTGTAGGTGATGATCGCCGCGGAAAGCAGCGGCGCAGTTCTGGGAGCGGCCACGTCCGAATACCCCTCTCGCCTTTTGCTCGCCGCAGGGAGACTTAACCGCCGCCGCCCATGATCCCGGGCGGTTCCGTGGCGTAGGGATCCGTTCGGGGCGCGCCAATCCGCCGCAGCGCCGACAGCGCAAAACGATAGCGCGAATCGAGCGCGATTTCTTCCGGTTGACTGAATGCGGAAATAGGACCGACGAGATTATACTCAAGCTGCAACGGCGCCATGCGGAAGAACAATGTTTCCGGCGTCGCCGTCACCAACTCGGCCGGGCCGACGCGAAAGGTCGCGTCGAGTATCACAAAAGGGATTTCGATATTGTAGCGCGCCTGGTCTTCCCGCAGACGCGCGCCGATTCGCTGGAAACGTTCTTCACGACTGGCGGTCGGATCCAGGTCTATGCCGTGACGCATGGGGTCGTCTTCGACGACCAGAAACATGGCGACGCCCAGTTTGCGGCTCTCCTGATACAGGGCGTGCAGGGCCGGCAGCTCCTCGAGGCAGGGTCCGCAGGTCGGGCTGTAGACATTGAGAATCACGCCCGCTGCGTCCAGACCTGCAAAGCGCACCGGCTCGCCGGCCAGGCTGCGGCCGGCGATCGCCTGGACGCCAAGGTTGCTGGCTCGCTCCGGGCGGCACGCCGCCAGGGCGCACAAACTCGCGAGGGCCAGGACCGCCAGGACTCCCTGAAAGCGGGACTGCACTGAAAAAAGACGCTGCATAGGGTTCCGATTCTCCGACTCTTACCTTGAACTGCTTGACCCCCGCATGCGTCGAGCAAAAGTGGTATTTTGACCCAATCCGCCCCTCCGAGTAGCTGAATGTCCAGGGAATCCAGAGATTTTGAAATTTCGCGCCTGCTTGAGCTGTCGCGCGACCAGAAGTATGCGACGGCTGTCGCAGCCTTCGAAGTCATCGAGTTCCTCGAACAGATTGAGTTCCCCAAAAAAATGCAGAACCGCAAACCGGCGGTGAAGGCCATGGCGGCCCTGTCCGACGGCGCCATCAAGTGGGACTACATCAGCGACGAGGCGCGCACCGCTCTCGAAGAGGAGCTGGGCCCCTCCCCGCGTACGGAACTCGATATCTTTGGCCAGGCCGAAGAGCCCCCGCCGCCCAGGCCCGGTCGCGGCCCGCGCGCCGAAGCCAAGAAGGACGACGAGGAAGAGGACGAGTTCAAAGACGAGTTCGACGACGATGACGATGAAACGTCGGACGATGACGACGATGATGATGACGATGACGCGGATGACGACGACGATGACGACGACAGCCCGCTGCTCGACGACGATGATGAAGACGAAACGCCGAAACTGGGCGACGACGACGAAGAGCCCGAAGAAGATGCAGACGTCGCGCCCGACCTCGACGAAGACGATGACGAGCCCCTGCTCGATGACGACGACGAAGAACCCGTGGAAGACTGATTTTTTTCCGGCGGTCGGCCGCAGCGCGCGGTCGACCGATTTCCTATTTATTCCCTCCCGCTTACACTCGCCCCCAATGCCGATGGCGCCCCCAATCTGGCCCACTCCGGCGGACTGCTGCATTCTGCACGTGATCCGGCGCGCGAAGCCGAACGCTTCGCAAAAGAAATACTCGCCCGTGCCACGGGCGATCTGTGTCTGCTCGTCGGCCTCGGCTGGGGCTACGTGGCGCTGGCCCTCGCCGGCCGTCTGACCCGCGTCGAACTGGCCGAACGTTTTGTATTTTTCGAGCCGCTGGACAATCTCGCGCCAATCCTCGATCGCGCCGGGCGCCTGGCGGAACTGCGCGCAAGCGGCGCCCGAATTTTCTGGGGCGATGTCGAGGGCCTCCGCCGCGCTCTCGGCGGCGCCCAGGCGAAAGTCGAAGTCTTGCCCGTCTATCGTCGCGTGTTGCCCGGTCTCGCGGAACGCATCACGGCTGCGCTCGGCGCGCGCACCAGCGTCGACGTCGACTTCGGCGCAACGGACGTCGATCGCGCAACGGCAAGCCGCTTTGTGCGCCAGTGGACGCGCAACGGCCTCAACCGTCTCGCGGAGGAAAGCCGGCTGAGTTTCGCCGGCGCGGAGGATGCGCCCGGCGCCGCTCGGTCGGACCGGCGCGCGGGGCCGCTTGCATTTCTCTACTGCGGGGCCGGCCCGAGTCTCCTCGACGATCTTGCGCCGCTGCAGACGCGCTTGCAGAGCTCCGCGCGGCCGCTGTGCGTTCTCGCCGCCGACTCGGCCCTGGGCCCGCTGTATCACGCCGGCATCGCACCGGATTTGATAGTATCCGTTGATAGCGGCCCGGGCACCTACCTGCACTTCCTGGCCGCCCTGCGTAACGGTGCGCGCCCGCCCCTGCAGGCGCCGGTTCTGACCTGGCTGGCAGCGTCGCCGGCGCTCGAACGATTATGTTCCAGGATCATCTTTTATCGAAGCAGCGCGCCGCTCGACCAGCTGTTGGGCGCGGGCGCCCTCGGCGGCGCGCCCGAGTGGCGCATTCCGGCGCGAAACCTGGCCGGCCTCGCACTCGAAGCGGCGGCTTGCGCCGGAGCGAAGACGTTGTTTCTGGCGGGCGCTGATTTCCAGACCCGCGGCGGGCTCTCCCACGCGCCTGGCGGCGGCTATACCGAACATGCGCTCGCCCGCGCGCGCCGGACCGCGCCGCTGGCCGACTATCGGCCGCGCGGCTATGCTGCGACGCTCACGCAAAAGAACGCCGCCGCTCGCCGCGGCCTCGTCAGCCGCGCTCTGGAACTTAACATCACGCTCACGCCGCTGGCCGGGGCGGCGGACCAGCTGTCCGAAATTCCGGATTCGCCGGGAGCGGACTGGAGCGATGCGCTCGGTACGGTCGATATTGAATGTCGACGCCTGCGCGAGGACCTCGCGTCGCTCCGACCGCGTCTGGATTGGAACGAATTGGCGTCGCTCGGACTGGCGCGCTCGTTTTTAGAGCGTTGGCTTGAGCGTCCGGGCGGCGGGCGACTTTTTTAGAGCGAAGATTGGAAAAAGACCGGCCGGATTGTAGCGCCCGGGCGCCTGCGGAATTATCTTGTTTCGCGAGGGCGTTCCGTTTCGCAACCTGGTCCGGAAGGCTGCATTTATACCAAGAGCAGATAAGGAATTTGGAATGATCATCCCCAAGGCCGACCGGCTGACCGAAGAACAACTGAAAGAAGTGGGCGCCGTGCTCGCGGAATTCGACTGCACGCTGACGCCGATTCCTGGCGCCACGCGCACCATATACGCGATTCGCGGCGACGAACGCCACGAGTTGATGATCAATCGCATCGAAGGTCTCGCCTATATTTCCCGGGTCGACCAGATTCAATCGCCCTACCGGCTCATGGATCGGGAATCCGAACTGGCCAAACATAAGATTGAAATCGCCGGCCGCCAGTTAGGCCGGGACCTGCTGATTGTCGCCGGCCAGTGCACCATCGATCCCAAGAATCCGCAGTATTTCATCGAAACGGCCCACGCAGTAAAGGAAGCCGGCGCCCATGTGCTGCGCGGCGGCATCTGGAAGCCGCGGACCAGTCCGCACAGCTATCAGGGCAACTCAAAAGCCGTCGACATACTGCTGCAGGCGCGCGCGGAAGCCGGACTGCCGGTCAATACGGAGGTAATGGACGAGGATCAACTGCGCATTGCCGTCGAGGCCGGCGCGGATATGATCCAGGTGGGGACGCGCAACGCCCTGAACTATTCGCTCCTGAAAAAGATCGGCGAACTCACGGCCGCCCGGGGCACCCTCGTGCTGCTGAAGCGCGGCATGCACATGGGACCTTTGAGCGAGTTCATCTGCGCCGCGGAATACATCGTGGCCGGCGGCAACGCGAATGTCATGTTATGCCCGCGCGGCACGGTGCCGGCAATGGACGGCTATCGCAATCATCCCGATGAGAGCATCACGCCCCTGCTGCAACAGAAAACCTGGGCGCCGGTCGTGGTGGATCCCTCGCACTCCGTGGGCAAAGCCGACTACGTGCCGCAATGCGCCCTGGCCTCCATCGCCTACGGGGCGGACGGTCTTTGCATTGAATCGCATGTCTCCCCCTCTCGGGGCATCGGCGACGATCCCAAGCAGGCCATTACGCCGCAAGTGCTGGCCAATCTGGTAAAAGACTCCCTGCAGCTCTTTGAAATGAAAAAGAAGTTTCAGACTTACCTGCCAGGCTGAAATTTCGCCGCATGACAGCGTTGCAGAGCCTGCTCGGTCTTTTTGTTTTTTGTTTTATCGCCTGGAGCGTCTCAGAGAACCGTAAACGCGTCGAGTGGCGCGTCGTTCTTACCGGCCTCTTACTGCAGTTCGTAGTCGCGGTGGCCCTGCTGAAGCTGCCCTTTTTGCGCGACGCTCTGTTGAGCTTGAACGTAATCGTCAGCTCAATTGATGCGGCTACCCGCGCCGGCACCAGCTTTGTATTCGGCTACCTCGGCGGCGGCCCCCTGCCCTTCACGCCGCCCCAACCGGGTCAGGACTTTATTCTGGCTTTTCGCGCCCTGCCGATCGTGCTGATTATGAGCGCCCTCTCCTCTCTGCTTTTTTTCTGGAAAGTCATGCCGGTCGTAGTGCGCGGTTTTGCGTGGGTCTTTCAACGCACCCTGGGCATCGGCGGCGCCGTCGCCGTGAGTCAGGCCGCCAATATTTTTGTGGGCATGGTTGAAGCGCCGCTGTTTATCCGGCCTTATCTCAAAAACCTTACACGCAGCGAACTTTTCACAATCATGGTCGGCGGCATGGCGACGATCGCCGGCACGGTAATGGTGCTCTATGCGCTCACGCTGCAGGCGACCCTGGGCGAGGCGGCCCTGGGGCATCTGCTGGTCGCATCGATCATCAGCGCGCCCGCTTCCATTGTGATCGCCCGATTAATGACGCCGGAGACCGCCGAACCCACGCCCGGCCATATGAACGAACCCCATCCGGCCACGACCAGCATGGACGCCGTGACCCACGGGGCGATGGACGGCCTCAAGCTCTGGCTTAACATTATCGCAATGTTGATTACGCTCGTCGCGCTCGTGGCGCTGGTAAACCTGATGCTGGGCGGAGTAACGCAGAGCATTAATGCGCTCACCGGCTGGCAACTGCCCGCGCTTACGCTTGAAGGGACCCTGGGCTGGATCATGGCGCCGCTCGTGTGGCTGATGGGCGTGCCCTGGAGCGAAGCGGCGGTCGGCGGGCAATTAATGGGCGTGAAGGTCGTGTTGAACGAGTTTCTCGCGTATCTGCAAATGTCGACCGTGCCGCCGGAAGCGCTGAGCGAACGCAGCCGACTGATTATGGCCTATGCAATTTGCGGCTTCGCCAACTTTGGCAGCCTGGGCATCATGATCGGCGGCCTGGGACAACTCGCCCCCGACCGCCGCGCGGAAATCGTGGGACTCGGGCTCAAGTCGATCTTCGCCGGGACTCTCGCGACAATGATGACCGGCGCGGTAGTCGGCTTTATCTACGCGTTCTGAAGCGCACGCGCGCCGCTCAGCTTTTTGTTTTTTCCTGAATCCGTTTCGCCGCGATTTCGTCGTGCAGCAGCGCGATGAATTCGTCGACGCCGCATTCACGTTGTTCGCCGGTGAAGTAGTTGCGGGCATTCAAATTGCCGGCGGTTTTTTCCTTCTCGCCGAGCACGAGCATGTACGGCGTTTTCATTTTCTCGGCATTGCGGATGCGCTTGCCCAGGGTTTCGCCGGAATCGTCCAGGTGAACGCGCAAACGCGCCGCACGCAACTGCGCCTCCACGGTCTTCGCATATTCGACGTAGTTGTCGCTCACGGGCAGGAGGCGCACCTGTTCGGGCGCCAGCCACAGTGGAAAGGCGCCGGCGAAATGTTCGATCAAAAAGCCGATGAAGCGCTCATGCGTGCCCAGCGGGCTGCGATGTATGCAAACCGGACGTTTGGTCTGACCGTCGCGATCGACGTATTTCAGATCAAACTTCATGGGCATGAATAAATCGAGCTGGCAGGTGCTTGCCGTAAATTCGCGGCCGATGGAACTTTTGATCTGAAAGTCCATTTTGGGACCATAAAACGCGGCGCCGTCGTTTTCGACGGTAAAACTCACGCCGGACTCTTCCATGGCGCGGCGGGTCAACGCTTCCGCCTTCGCCCACATTTCGTCCTCGCCATGGTATTTGTCGCTTTCCGGATTGCGCAGAGACAGGACCATGTAGTAGTCCTTTATGCCGAGCAATTTGTAATAGTACTCGTGCAGCTCGATAATCGACTTAAATTCCTCAACCGCCTGATCCTCGGAGCAATACACATGCGCGTCGTTCATCCACATCGCGCGTACGCGCATGGTGCCAAACAAAGAACCGGAATCTTCGTAGCGATGGCACAGGCCGTATTCCGTCAGGCGCAGCGGCAACTCCCGATAACTGCGCGGCCGATCGGAAAAGATCGTGTGATGAAACGGACAGTTCATCGGCTTGATATAGTAGCGCGTATTGTCGAACTCCATTGGCGGAAACATGTGATCCGCGTAGTGCGGCAAATGCTCGCTGGTATAGAAAAGTTCTTCTTTGGTGATTACCGGCGTGGTCACGCGCTGATAGCCGCGCGCATCTTCGGTTTCCTTGGCCCAGCGCTCGAGTTCTTCCTTTATAATGTTGCCGCGCGGCAGCCAGAGTATGAGGCCCGGACCGATCTTTTCTGAAGTGGTGAAGAGTTCGAGATCCTGACCCAGGCGGCGATGATCGCGCCGCTTCGCCTCTTCGACCATGTGCGCGTAGGCCTGCAGCTCTTCGTCGCTTTCGAAAAGCCAGCCATAGACGCGGGTTAGCGCCTGGTTTTTGGAATCGCCGCGCCAGTAGGCGCCGGAAACCGCCGTGAGCTTGAACGCGCCGATCTGTCCGGTGTGGTCCACATGCGGGCCGTCGCACATGTCGATAAAGGCTTCTTCCGCGCCGTCCGGTTTTTTGCTTTTGATGTTTTTGTAAAATGATAGTTCCGTGAGGCCCTTGCTCGCCTGAAAATCGCGGGCCATTTCCACTTTAAAGAGTTGCTTTTGAGTTTCGAGATACTTCACGCCTTCTTCCAGAGGCAGCTGATAACGCACAAAAGGCTGGCGCGCCTTCACAATGCGTTTCATCCGCTTCTCCAGATCCGGCAAATCTTCGGCGGTGATCGGCGGATCGGTCAGAACATCATAGTAAAAGCCATTATCGATATCCGGTCCAATGGCCAGATCCGCGTGTCCGTACTTTTCAAAAATCGCCTGCGCCAGGACGTGAGCCGCGCTGTGGCGCATGGTGCTGACCGGAAATTTCTGCTCCGCTTTTTTTCCGCCGGACGGCGGGTCCTTTTTCTGCGACATCGCTTACTCCAGAATAAGACGCTTCCGGGCGACGCCGGGTAAACCGACTCGCCCTTTTACCGCCAATTAAGGCGCTCCCGAAGGGCGTGTAAAGCCCCGTGCAGCCAGATTTCCGGGCCGGGCGGCGGCCGCAAAGGGGAATTCCCGGAAACAATCCGGACATTCCATGAAAAGATCGCCGCTCAGTTTTCGGCGCGAAGGATGTACTGGTATTGGAGCGCGGACTCGTCCACGCTGAACTTTGTAAAGCCCGCCGCTTGCAACTCGCGCACGGCCTGCGCCGCTGGTACGCGCATTTCCGGCGGCGGACCGATCGGCGTTTCTTTATCCAGAAAGTCCACGATCAACAGGACTCCGCCCGCTCGCAGCGCCTGGCGCAGGTCGCGAAAGTACTCCGTCCGATTTTCAATATGATGGTAAACGTTTACCACAAGCGCGGCGTCCACGCTGTCATCGGCCAGGCCCGCCGAGTCCGCTTTCGCCAGATGCGTGCGCAGTTGCGTTTCGCTCAGCCCCGCCTCCATCCGGCGCGTTTCGATGTAGTGCAGGAAGCGCGGATCAATATCGACCGCCGTCACCGTGGCGCCGGCGCGCGCCATCCGCACCGAAAACAGGCCCGTGCCCGCGCCCAGATCGACAATGTGACGCCCTTGCAGCGGTCCCAGACGCTCAATCACCAGATCGGGCTTTTGCCACGCGATGCGATCCGGATGTTCAAACCGTCGAACGAGTTCTTCAAAATTGTGTTCGTGCATATGGCGATTCGCGGCGCCTTCGTGCGCGGCGGCGGAATGACGTCCCGGAACGCAGGCGACCAAGAGGAGCGCGAGAGCGAACGCCGCAGCGCAAATCAGACGGAGGACCGGGCGAACTGTCATGGGAGAATTCCTGGGACCCTGAGTTTACGCCATTTTCCCGCGCGGCCGCTGATTTGCAAATAGGAAATTTCTTATTTGATGAAGTCTGCGCCCGGCGAACACGCTAATCTCTATTGAGCCGTGTCGCGCCCGCCTGCGGCGGCGTCCGTAAGGACGAGTCCGCCCGGCAGAATCTAACGCGATTCAAATGTTTTTGATCGGCAGCGGCCAAGAACTAACTCAGCGCTAACATACGCTCGCGCGGAACGCAACAAAGACTCAGTACAGGCGCCGATGAAGAAGTCCCTCGAAATAATAATTCGTGCTCAAAAACTGCATTCGCTTGCCGCCGCAGGGCTTTGTTCGGCTATATTGAAGCGGCATGCCTTGCGCCGATCGATACCGCCCCGTGAACCTCGTGCGCATTGCAGCGAGCGCCTTCATTGTGTACCTCGCCGCCCGCTGGGGCGCGCCGCTGCTGCTCGCCGTAGTTGCGGTTTTCTTTTGTTTTGCGATCGTTTGGTGGCTCCTGAACGAGGCGGACTGGATCAGTCCCGACCGCCAGCCGCAACTTGTCTTTCTGCCGACCGCCCTTGATATTCTGGTGATAACTTTCTTCACTTACCTCAGCGGCGCATATCGTTCGCCGGCGATCGTCGGTTATTTGTACGCCATCGCAATCTGCGCAATGAATGTGCGCTCGCGCCAGGGGTTATTCGCCTCCGTGTTTTCCGCCTTGTGCTACAGCGCGGTTGGCGCCGCCGCAGTGCTGCAGACGCCTCCGCCGCCGAACCTGCTCGGCGAATCCGCGCCGTACAGCTGGACCGGTTTTACCGTCGCGAACGGATTGTTCGTACTCGTGGCGGCCGGTCTGCACGCAATTGTCCGGCGACTGAGTCTGGAAAAACTGGAACTGATTGAAGCTGCGCGCCGCGAGCAAGAAGAAGCGCAACGTTCCAATCAACTTATGCGCCTGTTTCTCGCGAACATGAGCCACGAGGTTCGCACGCCGCTTAACGCAATTAACGGCATGGCGGAACTTTTGACCGACTCGCGCCTGGACCCTGAGCAGATGAGCTGCGCGCGTTCAATTCACACTAACGGCCAGCAGTTGCTGCAGCTGATCAACGACATCCTGGATCTATCGCGCATCGAGGCCGGCGCCCTGCCGCTGCACCTGGAAAAATTTTCACTGCGCGCCGCGCTGGCGGAAACTCTCGCCATGTTCCGTTTGGACATCGAACGTTTGCAGCACGACGTGCAAATCGAATACGTCGCGGAAGCGCCGGACTGGATCGAGGCCGATCCGCTGCGCCTGCGTCAGAGCTTCGCCAACCTGCTGAGCAACGCCGTCAAATTCACTCCGCCCGGCGGCGTGATTCGCGCTCGCGTGACCGCCGGCGCGGACTTGCGCGAAGACTACGCCGCGCTGCGAATTGAAGTCCGCGACAACGGCCCGGGATTTCCACCGGCAAAACTCCCGGAATTGTTCGAGCCCTTTCGCCAGCTTGATCCGGCGGCCACGCGGCGTACGGGCGGCGTAGGCTTGGGCCTGGCAATTACACGCCGACTCCTGAATCTCATGGGCGGCGATTTGACCGGCGAAAATCTCACGGACGGCGGGGCCTCGTTTGTGATGCGTCTGCCGGTGCGCGTGGTACAATTCGCGCCGCCCGCTCCGAACCCAGATGCCGAAGCCGATCGCCACGCCGAGTTTTTACGACGCGAACAACCGCTCATCCTGATCGTCGATGACAATACGGCCAATCGGGACCTGGTAGCGCGCTTCCTGGACGGGGTGGGCGCCCGTTTCGACGCGGCCGGCGACGGGCTCGAAGCCCTCGATCGACTGCGCGAACAAAACTATGATGTAATTCTCCTGGACGTCCAGATGCCGGTGTTAAACGGCCTCGATACTGCGCGCGCCATTCGGGAGATGGACGTCTTGCGTCCGCAGCCGCTCATCATCGGGCTTACCGCTAACGCATACCCGGAAGACCGGCTGCAGTGCCTGGATGCAGGCATGGACGACTATCTGGCCAAACCGGTCGGGCGCGCCGGCCTCTACGAAAAAATCGCTGAGACCCTGCAGCGCCCCAGGCCGACGCCAGCCGATGCTGAGGGGCCCATGAAAAGAGTTGCCAGTCGTCGCCCGAACGGCGCAGGCTGAGCCGATATGGGTCTGCCCGCCAATCCGGTTAAGCGCCTGCTGTACAGTCAGTCCACCAGCATGTTCGCCTCGCTCGCGAGTTTCCTTTTGAGCGTCTACGAATCCACCCTGGAGTTTATTGTCGAAGGCGACGACCACATCCGACTGCTGAAGGGCGCAGGCAAAAACTACATCTGCTCGGTCTGGCACACCTTTGTGGACGCGGCGATTTTCGGCCTGCACCATCGCGGCATCTGCATCTATTCCGATCATCCGCGCACGCGCGAATACGAAGAAAGTTTTACGCACTACACGCGCGAAATCGGCCTCAAGGTGATTCGCAGTTTCGGCTACGACGTGGTCGACGCGTCGCTTGGCCGGCAGTCCCAGGGCGTGATCAATTTTATCAAGGCGATTCAAAACGGCGCGCCGGCGCTCGTGGCGCCGGACGGCCCGCATGGACCGATCTACGAAGCCAAGCCCGGCGTGATTTACATGGCGCGCAAAGCGGGCGCAGTCGTGCTGCCGATCGGGTTTGGTTTCTCCCGGCGCATTACCGGCCCCAACTGGGACGACTTCGCCTTGCCGCTGCCTTTTTCGCGCGTCGCCATGACCATTGGCGAACCGATTGCGCCCGAAGCGGACGCCAGCGAGGAGGGCCTCGCCCGCCAGGGCAAGGCCATGGAAGCCGAACTCGATCGGCTGTGTTTTCGCGCTAACGATCTGGTCCTGGGACGCGCGACTCCGCACCGTTAAGTTCGCGCGTGCGCAGTACAAACGCCGTCAGCAGCATCAACACCACCAGTCCAAAACCGATGACGGCGATGTTAACGCCGGCCAGCAGGCGTTCGGTTCCGTCCGTGTGCAGCATGGAGCCGCCGTAAAAATTCTGCGTAAAAAGCGCGACGAAGAAGCCGCCGGTCACCATCAATCCCAGCAGCGCCGAAAAACGAACGCCGTCGTTACGCCAGGTTTGCCACAAACAAAAAACAGCGATGGCGCTATTCGTCGTCAATTGCCACACCTCGTGCAGGCGCGCATGCGCCGGCCAGTGCGGATTGAACACATGGGTTGCGTCCAGTTCAAGATAAGGAACCACTCCGCCAAAAATTAACGCGCTGAGGGTAATCAGGATGCGTGCTGTCATAGATCGTACTCCTTTGATTCACTCGGTGAATCAGCGGTCTCGGCCGCCGGCACAGGGTCGCATGTCGCCGGCGGTCTGTATTGGAAGAACCTGCAAAGTCGAATCGTTCCGGCTTGACCCGCGCCGTCCGGCGCAGCGGACTTCGCCATGGGCGTAGCCATTTATTTCTGGCGCGGAATCATATTATTCGTCGGCGAATTGCCGGAGCTGCCGCTCCACGCGCACCGCGCCGCGGCCTGGATTGCCGGACTCGACGGCGAAATAGAAGTGCGCGGTCCGGGAGGCGGCGGCTGGAAGCGGGCCCGCACGGCGTTTTTGCCCTCCGGCTTTGAACACGCGGTGCGCGTTCCGGACGGCGGCCGCTTTGCCACCCTGCTCGCCGAGCCCGGCACGGTACTCTGCGCGCGGCTCGGGTTGGAAAACAAGCGCGAGCCGCATCCGCATGAGCTGGCGGCGCCATTGTATGATCCGCCCGGGGGCGCGCGCCTGATCCGGCTCGCCGCCGAACTCGACGCCGCGCCTCAACCCGCAGCCGACGAAGGGATTCTCGAGGCCTTCCTCGGGGAATTCAGCCGCCGCCGCGCTCTGGATCCGCGCCTGGAAGACGTCGTCGCCCGGGTCCTCTGCACGAGCCACGAAGCCCTCGCCGTCGAAACCCTCGCCGCGTCGATCGGCATGTCGACTTCGTGGCTGCTGCACGCCTTCCAGTCCCAGCTGGAAACGCCCCTGCGACGCTTTCGCACCTACTTTCGCCTGAAGGCGACGGCCCTTTTTCTCAAGCACGGTGAAAGTCTGGCCAGCGCCGCGATCAGCGCCGGTTTTTACGATCAGGCCCATTTTACAAACGCCTTCCGGCAGAGCTTCGGCCTTTCTCCGGGACTCGTGTTTCAACATCCTGAACGCATGCGCTGGCGCGTGGACGAAGAAACCTGGACGGAACAAACCCTGCGCCGCTTTGCATCGACCAGTTAAGCAGCCCATCAGTCATCCTCCTCCGCAACGTACAACGGAAAAGCCGGACGTCCCAGGGGCCGCGCCGCAAGCGACAGTAGCAACGTCTCATTGTCGTCCGGCGCAATACGGTTGGCGTGAATCACGCCGCAACCTTTGCACCGATGCAGCAAGACCCATTCGTCGCTGCGCACCCAGATCGCAATCGGTTCCATCAGGCTGCCGCACTGAGCGGCGCGGTCGCCTGGACGTTCGTCGAGATGCAAACTGGACAAACAACGCGGACAATGGTTGCGCTGCCGGGCGCCGGACAGCGGCGGCCCGATCAGACTCTTGCAACGTCGACAACGAAACTCGTTGTCATTCTCGCTGAAGCGTTTGCGGCGCCGTTTTGTTTCGGACTCATGGTCCGGATCTATGGACTTCCTTCGGATCTTTTCGAAAGTAAAATCGGATTCGTATTCCATCTCCTGCTCTGGCGATTGAGCCGCAGCTCAAGGTCAGGAGTGAGTCAGTAAGCGCGTGCGGGACTCCGGGCGGAAACGCGGCCTGCCAGGCCTGATATTATTTCCGCAGCGCCGGAGGGCGTCGCTTGCCGACTCTTACGAATGTATGGCGTGGCGTAACACAGGACCAGCGGCGCTGGTGCGGTGCGCGGCGTCAAGTCGGAAGTGCTGCAGTCAGCTTCAGGTGCGCAGTATTTTCAGATCTTCTCCCGCCTGATAGGGTTCGACAATCGGCGGGGTCAAGAGTTCGGCGCGCTTGAGCAGCGTTTGCATTTCACTCTGCATGCGACCGAGCGCTGCTTCCACGCCGCGCCGGCGATTCTCTTTATACTCTTCATAGTAGTCGCCAATGTAAAACGGACGCGCAAATAAGACCCTGGCGCGACGCGGCCGCAGCGGGCTCGAACCAAAAACCACCGTTTCAAAACGCGTGAGCCACTCGACAAAACGCTCCGCGGTCGGGCGACTCAGCAAATATTCACGACGCGTCACCAGAAAGGTGTAGGCGCGGTCGATGTGCCGCTTCGCCTCGGGAATCGCTTCGGGATTGGGATTGTATTTCATGGAGCCTGGAAAACCCGCCTCCACGGCTTCCACGGCCGCGAAAAGTTCCCGGATCTTGTGAATGGCGTCGAGGTTCGGATCCAGTTCGAAGCCGAGCGCGCTGGCCGCCGCATCCAGGGTCGCATGGCGCGCGCGCCCCACGCGATATTCATAGTCCGATTGGGACGCCATGGGAATCCGGTAATCGCGTTCAGCGTTTTCGAGGAGTACGCGACCGACCGTGAGAAAGCGACGCAGCAGCCCCTTGCCCTGGGGATCAATGCCCAGCGCGACTTCAATGCGCGCAAGGGCGGATTCTATTTCAGCCGCCAGTTGATCGCGATCGCCGACCAGGACGTATTTCACAAAGGCGGGCAGCACCGGAATGTCTGCGCCAGGTTCGCGTTTGCGCGCATCTTCCAGTCCCCAGAAGGCGAGTTGCACGGCGCCGGGCTGGAAGGGCAGCAGGTTGTCGTTCTCGCCGCTCATCATGCCTTCAGGATAGATGACGAACTTCCCGTCCGGGCGGGCCAGAATCTCGCGCGCCGTGCGAATGGACTCGCGATCCCCGGCGCCCGGCAGCACCGAAAAGGCGCCCACGCGGCGGATCAATTCGCCCAACAGACCGCCGTACCAGTTAAAGACCGTCCGCGACGCCATGAAGTTAAAGCGCGCGCCGATCAGATTCGCTACATGGTAAGCGACCGGCGGTTCCACGGTCGAGGGATGGTTGCTCATGTAAATAAGCCGGCCGCGCCGCAGAGTTCGCAGGAAGCGACGATCCTCCGGGTCGATCTCAATCGACTCGAGACCCAGTCCCAGCCGGGTCAGAGCCGGGAAGGCGAGATCCACGGCCCAGGCCACCGGCAGGCTGAAATCGGGCGGGATAAAGGCGCGTTTGCGTTCCATCCGACGCGGGTGTAGCGCACGAAGCTCTGGACTGTCAAAGTATTTCCCGCGCCGGACTGCGCAGACCGGTCCGCTCGGACCGCCGCCCCGATTGCGATTTTTGTTTGCCAGCCGATTTTTGCCGCTCCAGCCTTAAGATCGGCCCCCGTCCCGGCCGAAGCTTGAACACAGCGACCGCGCGCGTCGTCGCATAGTGGCAAGCTTGTACTGGATGCAAGGGCCGCCGCGCCGCCCGCTCGAAGGAGAATCGCCGTGAAACAAATGACATTCTGGCTCGGCCTCGCGCTTTTTGCGCCGGCCCTCTACGCCCAAACTGCGGCGCCCCAGCCGACCGGGGCGCCGGCCGGCGAAGCGAACAAACCCGACGCCGGCGCCTCTTCGGGCCAGACCGCCGAGGAACCGACCTATCTCGACCTGCATATGGCCTCCGAGCGCAATGTGCGCCTGAACGAGCAGCTAACGCGCGACATCAGCCGGCTGGGCGTGCTGGCGCAAAACTTTGGCTCAAAGGTTGAGAATTCCAGCGCAACCCTGGAGAAGATTCGTAACGCGCACACCGGCGGCATGATGTTGCATATGCGCCGCCGTTACGTGGAGGCGCGCACACAGCTGGAAAGCGCCAACAAGGACTCCCAGGAACTCTTCAAGAAGTTTGCAGAACTCTTTCAAAAACAAAACGACGAGATCCTGACCGAGGCTACGCGCAAGGCGGCGCAACTGGAACAGAACCTGATTGGCAATCCGGATCGCCAGGGGCCGAGTTCCGTCGAACTCAGTCGCGCGCGCTACCAGCTGCAGAGCGCCTTTGGCGAGCTGACCAACGCGGAGAACCTGATGCGGGATGGCAACTTTGGCGGCGCCATTGATCATTTGCGCCTCGCGCGCTTTTTTGCAATCAACGTCCTGGCGGATCTGGAAGAAGACGAAGCGAAACGCGGCGAAGTGATCAAGAAATACGAAATCGAACTTTCCGATTCCGTAGGCCGCTCCGCCCGCGAACCGGCGGCAGGCGGAACCCAGCCCGCGCCCGCGAACTGAGTCGGACGTACGTTGCACGCCGCGACGTGCAATGCAGTATGCGCCTGCCCGGCTATTGGCCGGCTCGCGCAGCCAGCGGAACCACGAGCTCGCCGCGAACGTTAATCGCGCCCCACTCGCCGCCCTCCATCATAAAGTGTTCGCCCATCGCCTTGCGCTTGCAGCCCATGCAAACGCTGGCGCGTCCTTCGGAGAAGGGCTCCGCAAAATCCCAGCGCGCCGGAATGATAACCTGGCCGGCTGCATCGTGAAAGCCAATGCGGCCTTCGTCTTCAAAGCGCGCGAGACCTTCCGAGGGATAGTCCGGACCGTTATCGTAGACAAAGGGTCGCAGCATCTCTTCGCCCGCGCGATTGATATAGATCCAGCCGTCTTCCGCGGCGGCCGCCGCAATGCCGCCGCGATTAAAGGGCATCGCGAAGGGAAATCGCGGCTCGATGACAACCGCACCATCGCTGGAGCGATAGCCAAAACGCCCGCTGGCCGGATCTTCGAAGGGCTGCAGCCCCGCCGGATCGGGTTGCCACTGTTCGGCCGGGACCGCTGTTTGCGCGATGCTTTCGCCTTTGCAGGCGACGCTGACCAGAACCAGCGCGAGCGCGGCGCCGACGCGACGCGCGCCGCGCGGCAAAATTGCCAGAGCCGCCGGCCGGTCACTCCTGGAGCGAGAAAGGCGTGAAGTTTGTATCGCGATCATAATAGTCCTCGTTTTCTTTGCGTTTCAAAAAGCCCACAATCACATAGGTCAGGGGCGTAAACAAGACTTCGACGCCGACCTTGATCAGGTAGTTCGAAATCGTAACGTTCTGAATTTCCTGCGCAGTCCACACGCCGGCGAAAGCGGCCGGATAAAAAATCAGCGAGTCGACCGCCTGGCCCAGTATGGTGGAGCCGATGGTTCGCGCCCACAATAGACGCCCGGCCGTTGCGACCTTCATGCGCGCCAGCACGAAGCTGTTGGCAAATTCGCCCGCCCAATACGCGACGAGCGAGGCGAGCGCGATGCGCGGCGTGCTGCCGAGAATTTTTTCATAGGCGGCCTGGTCGTGCCAGGTGGGCGAAGGCGGGATGGCGCCCACGGCGGTGACCATCAGAGTTGCAAAAAAAAGGCCGCCAAAGCCGGCCCAGACAACGCGCCGGGCGCGGGCGTAACCATAGACCTCGGTCAGCACGTCGCCAAAGATATAGCTGAAGGGGAAAAAAATGACCGCGGCGCCAAACTCATAGCCAAACAGGATCGAGCGCTTGGGAACGCCAATCAGCGCTGAACACAAGAGTACGATGACGAAACCCGCCATCACCAGATCAAAGTACTTGTAGTGACGTTTCTCGACTTGCAAGGCGCGCCTCCGACGGTGCGAGTCGGCAGGCTGCGCCCGGCGGGCGTATCAGATCAAACCCATTTTCATCGCGCGATTCATCATTTCGACCCGATTGCGCACATTCAGCTTCTTGTAGATGCTTTTCAGATGAGTGTTTACCGTGTTTTCCGAAACGCCGAGCCTTTGGCTGGCCAGTTTGATCGATAGCCCGGAGGCCATCTGCTCAAGCACCTGTTTTTCGCGCGGGGTCAGATTCGCGCTCTCATCGGCGCCGTCGACCTTCGCCTGAAAGGCGGAGATAATGCGCAAAGCGATGGTGGGCGAGATTATGGCGCCGCCGTTCATCATCAGCCGGATCACGGAGCCAATTTCCGGAATTTCCGATTTTAACACGTAGCCGATCGCGCCGGCCTTCAACGCTCGAAAAATCATCTCTTCCGAGGCCAGACCGGTCAGCATCACGATGCGCAGCCGGGCGTCAGCCTGACTCAGCATCTGCACCAGTTCAATGCCGTCCATGTGCCGCAGGCGAATATCCACGAATAACAGGTCGACTTCGCCGCGGGTCGGGTCGCGCCAGTACTCCTCCGCCGAAGACCAGGCGCGAAAATCCGTAGCCTCGGGCACGCTCGCCAGCTGCTGGCGCAGGGACTCGCGATACCGTTCTTCGTCCTCCACCAGGCCGATGCGCCAGCTGTGGGCGGTTTTTTCAGTAACGGGTGGGGCGTCTTGATCCATTGACATCATAAGGCGGATGCAGCTTAGCGGATTTTGCGGGATTTGGGAATCGCCAGTTTCAGTGAAAGTTGCGCGGGCGCCCGCCCGAATTCAGTTGCCGCGTACAGGCTTGACTGCTTCTTGTAGGCGTACGTCTTACTCTGGAGCAGTCTCATGGCCCAACGCATTTCCAATCGATCCTCCCCATCCCGGCAGTCCTTCCAGCCCCTCCAGGAGTTGGATCGCGCCCGGCGCTTCGCCGCGCCGCAGAGCCGTCTGGACGAACTGCGCAAGGCCGCGGCCCGGGTACGCGAGAAACTGCTGGCCGGACCGCAGGTTGTCTTCTATAAAACCGTCGACCTGGTGCGCGTGCCCTACCCGACAAAGTTCGGCCTGCTGAATGCGTTCGCCCTGCCTACGCCCTTCATGCACATCCTGAATCGTTTGTTTATCGTGCAGTTCAAGCAATCCGGCCGTATCAAAACGCTCTTATTCTCGCCTTCGGATCTGGACGGCAATCGCGAGACGCCCTACTTTAAGCGCCTCGCCGCGTCGTTCGGCCCGTTCCAGACCGCCGGCCAGAAACTGATCGCGCCCATACTTTCCACCGTCGATCAGGCGCTGGAAGCGGCCGGCATTGCGCCCGAGGATGTGGATTACATTTCTTATGATCACCTGCACACCCAGGATCTGCGGCGCTGGCTCGGCGGCGACGGACGACCGGCGTTTTTTCCGAATGCAAAACTGCTGGTCATGCGCCAGGAATGGGAAAGCGCGCAGGGTCTCTTGCCGCCCCAGAGCGACTGGTATTGCCCGCGCGGCTGCGAAGGCGTGCCAGCGGATCGGGTTGTGCTTTTGGATTCGAGCGTCGTGCTCGGCGACGGCGTGGCGCTGGTGCGCACGCCCGGCCACACGGAAGGCAATCACTCGCTTGTCGCGCACACTCCGGACGGTCTGCTGGTTTCCAGTGAGAACGGCGTCTCGGCCGACAGCTACGCGCCCCTGGCTTCGCGCATTCCCGGAGTGCGCCGTTACGCAAAAAACACCGGCGTGGAAGTAATCCTGAACGGCAACACGCTGGAAGGCGGACTCGATCAGTATCTTTCGATGATTCTGGAAAAGGAACTGGCCGGCCCCTCGCCCAAAAATCCGGACTACTACAACGTGGTGCCGTCGTCGGAAATGACGTCGTACTGGCTGTTTCCCGGCGTAAAGCCGAGCTTCAGCTTTGGTCCGCTGATTTACGGCGCTCCCGTGACAAAACGCGGCAAGGCCGGCGCGGCCGCCTGATTCAGGCGTGTTGCTGAAAACAAGGAACACCCATGGCAAAAACGAAATCCCGGACGGCAAGCGCGCGCTTGAAAGTCCCAGCCAACCGCTCCGGCGCTCCCGCGGGCAAGGCGCGCCGCAAACAAACGGCGAGTTCCGGCGCGAGTCGCGGCGGACGCGAAGTCTATTTGCTCACCGGCGCCGGCAGCGGCATCGGGCGCCACCTGGCCGGCGTGTTTGCGCGTCAGGGCCGCGAACTGATTCTTACGGACGTGAACTTCGCCGCGTTGGAATCGTTGGCCGACGAACTTTCCGAATACCCGATTGAAATCCACGAACTCGACGTGCGGTCCGCGCGCGCCTGGCAAGCGCTCATCGCGCACGTAACCGCGCGACACGGGCGACTCGACGCGCTGCTGAATATCGCCGGCTACATTCGCCCCGGCTATGTTCATGAGCTTGATCCCGAAGAAGTGGATCGCCATATCGACATTAATGTGAAGGGCGTGATTTTCGGAACGCGCTACGCAGCGGAGTACATGGCGGCTCGCAAGCAGGGCCACATTATAAACTTCGCCTCGCTTGCCGGTGTTGCGCCCATCGCCGGCATCGGCGTATACAGCGCATCAAAACACGCCGTGCGCGGTTTTTCACTGGCGGCGGCCGAGGAATTGCAGGCGTACAATGTCGCCGTAACCGCCGTGTGTCCCGATGCCGTTGCTACGCCTATGCTTGATAAACAGGTCGCCTTTAAAGAAGCGGCGCTCACCTTCTCGGGCAGCCGCTTTTTGACGGTGGCGGACATTGAACGCGTGATAATAAAACGCGTCCTGCCCAAACGCCCGCGCGAAGCCCTGATTCCCGGTTCGCGCGGCGCGCTTGCAAAAATTGGCGGGGCCTTTCCTGCGCTTGCAAAACTGCTGTCGCGATCGCTGACCGCAAAAGGCGACGCACGCCGGCGCGCCATGCAAAGCGGCGACGGCGCGTCAGTGAGCGTTCGCTCGTGAGCGCCGCCGGCGTGGACGTTCCCCCGCAGATTTCGCCGGCCGCATCGCCCGTGCGACCGCCCGGCAGACCCTGGCGTGAAAACATTCGACTGGTGCAGCGTCTGCTGCGCGATCCCCTGGAAATGGCGGAAGATTTCGCCGTCCTGGCCCGGGGCGGCGCGGGTCTTTTGCGCGCCGTGAGCGCAAACCTTGTGCTGATTACCGATCGGGATTTGATCACAAAGATCCTGCTCGATCGCGACGAAGCCTTTGTTAAAGACCAGTTCACGCGCGACCTCGATATCCTGCTGGGTCAGGGTTTGCTGACGGCGGAGGGCGAACTATGGAAACGTCAGCGCAAGTTGATCGCGCCCTCCCTGCAGCCGCGGCAGATTGCCGCCTACGCGGCCAGCATGGCGCGCATCGCGGAGGCCTACGCGGCGCGGCTGCCCGTCGGCAAAAGCGCGGATGTGCATCATGAGCTGATGCAGATGACCCTGGATATCGTCGTCGAAACGCTCTTCGGCGCGCAGTTGCAGGGCGAACACGAAGAGGTCGGGCGCTGGTTGGAGTTGGTGATGGAAGACTATGCGCGCTGGGTGCGCAGTCTGGCGCGTCTTTTGCCGCGCTGGTTTCCCAATCGGCGACTGACGCGCATCCGGCGCGCGAGCCGGCAATTAAATCGCCTGATCGACAGCCTGATCGCGGATAAACGCGGCGGCGATCTCGCGGGCGACGACTTGCTCACCCGACTCTTGCTTGCGCGCGACGACCAGGGCCAGGCGATGGACGAAACTCAGCTGCGCGACGAACTGGTCACGATGTTTTCGGCGGGCCATGAGACAACCGCCCTGGCTTTGAGTTATGCGCTCTTTTTGCTCGCCCATCATCCCGAGATTCAGGACCGCGCCCGTGCGGAAGCGCTTGCGCTCGACGCGCTGGATGTAAAAAGCCCGGAAAAGACGCCCTTCCTGGCGGCGGTCATTCGCGAAACGATGCGCCTGTATCCGCCCGCCTGGGCGATCGGGCGCGAGCCCGTGCGCGACGTAGTCGTCGGCGATTATTCGCTCCGGCGCGGCGATCAGATCTTAATCGCTCCGTATCTCTTGCACCG
The DNA here is from genome assembly GCA_036170535.1 of Leptospirales bacterium. Classification (GTDB taxonomy): domain Bacteria; phylum Spirochaetota; class Leptospiria; order Leptospirales; family Leptonemataceae; genus SSF53. Next base: position 44,828 of record JAVHPJ010000049.1, read on the forward strand.
CGACAGCCGCTGGTTCGATCATCCGACGGAATTTCGACCCGAGCGCTGGCTTGACGGACTCGCCGAGCGTCTGCCGCGACATGTTTATATGCCTTTTGGCGGCGGTCCGCGCATCTGCATCGGCAATTTTTTTGCTCTGATGGAAGCGCAACTGGTGCTCGCGGCCCTGCTGCGCGCGGCGCGCTTTGAGCCCGAGGGTCCGGCGCAGCTCAAGCTGCTCGCTTCGATCACGCTGCGGCCGATTGGCGGGATACCGCTGAAAATTCGAGCAATCGCTCAGTAAGGCGAACCGCCTTTTTCTTTCGCCTGCAGGAACTCGTCCAGATCCGCGTGGGTGATAAAACAGGGCGTCGAGTCGGCGTGTTTACTGGCCGCGAGAAATACGCCCGTATGACGCCCGGACAACACGACACAGCGCTCTGCGCCGAGGCGATCGAGCAAGCCGTCCAGCAGCGGCGTCTCCTGGGCATCGAGGCGTGAAAGCCGCGATAAATCCAGGATTACCGAATCGTTGCGGATGCGTTGCAGAAAACCGTCTGTTATCACCGGAATGGTTTCGGCGATCGCCGCGCCAGGACTGTTGCGCAGAATAATCGTAGTCTGATCAAAACTGCGCTGCAGTTCGCTGGCGCTGCGCGAGCCCGACATGGTCGCTCGAAACTTCGCCGCCTCCGCAACCTTCTGCAGCAGCGTGTCCTTCGTAAAGGGTTTGGCGATGTAGCCCCGCGCGCCCAGACGCATGGCGCGCACAATCGCTTCTTTTTCCCGCACAGCCGTCATCACCAGCACCGGAATATCCGCCGTTCTTTCGTCCGCGTGCAGCTTATGCAGGGCGGTAAAGCCGTTCATCTCCGGCATATTCAGATCAAGCAGTATTACATCCGGGTTTCCCGACTGAGCGAGTTCAAGACCGTGCAGAGCCGTGCGCGCAGCCACTATGCTGTAAGTCGGCGGCCGCAGGATCGCCGGCACGAGCGAGTGCATTGCGGGATCATCATCGATAACCAGCACAAGCGCCATGATTCGCCTCCGCAGAGCCCGCCGCAGCGCCGCCTCTCAGCGCGGGCGGGCTTTCAGCAATGCGAGCATTATCAAACTCCACACGCCGATTGCGAGCGTGAAGGGAAAAAACAATGTCCAGATGGAATGCCGTTGCAAAACAAACAACGCGACCGCGCCGGCCAGACTGGCGGCAAACATCGCGCTCCAGGCGACGAGCATGAGCCGCCCCGCCGGACGCGGCGGGCGCCCGCGATCAAACAGTCCCCGCTTGCCCTCGCGCTTGCCGCCGCGCCGTTCCACAAAGGGTTCGCGCGTCTCGCCGACGCCTTCGGGAAAGCCCTCAGGTTGCAAGAAGTCGAAATTGATGTTGCCGCGCCGAAAGTCGCGCCGCCACTGGCGCTCCTCTTCTGCGGTTTCTACAGGTGCAGCCGGTTGAGGCGGCGACGGAATCTCCGGCTCCATAGCCTCAACTGGCGCCGGGGCGCCCGGGCGCCAACAGGTTTTCGCATGTGCAACGCAACATCATTCCGCGTCCGCATTCGGCGCGTTCGGCTTTACATGCAGAACGAGCGCGCCACCCTCGCCGGGATGGATTTCCTGATCGTCGGCGGTCGCAGCGAAGCGGGTCAGAGCGCACTTACCGCCATACTGGAATTTGATCCCTCCGCGCGGATTTTTGCGACCAGCTCCAAAGACGACGGCGTGGCCGGCGCAGAACTGATCCCGTTTATCGACTTGAACGATCCCGCTGCGGCGGAGAAAATTGCAAGCGCCCTGGGCGACGTGCAGTTGCGCGCGCTCTTTTTCACGCCGGCCTTCGGGCCCATCGGGTATCCGATTCGCGAAGCCAGCGCAGAGGATGCGCGCGCGGCGCTGGCATTTTCGTTTGATCCCATGAAGGCGCTCGCCGATCGCCTGCAGCCCCAGGTGACCATCGGCTATTCAGCCTTTTACTGGCTGCCCCATACGCGCGCGGCGTACGGCGCAATGGCCTTCGCAAAAATTGCGCTCGATCGCCTGTGTTTTCGCGCACCGGAACGCTTTCGCGCCGTGCGCGCCGGGACCTTCTTGAGCCAGGCTACGCGCGGCATTGGTCTGTTGTTGCAACGCAAGCTGCGCGATACGCCGCATGGCGAGATTCGCGAGTTGGGCGAACGCTGGCGCGCATCGGGTAAAAAGTTCGGCGAGTTTTTCTTTGACTATGCTTTTGAAAACGAGCGCGCCGCGTTTGGCGCACGTTTCCAGACGCCGCACCGCGCCACTACCGGCGGGGACTTGCGGCGCATCACGCTGAAGTTATTGAGAAACGAGATCGCCGCACCCGTCGCCAGCGTGATCGGGGACTGGACCTGGACGGAATCGGAAGCGCCCGCTCTGGATGCGGACTTTCAACTTGCCGACCAATTGCAACTATAACCGCGCCGCAAGGCCACGGAGATTAATATGGATTTTACGCTGCCCGCCGAAGTCGAAGCGATCCGTCTGAAAATTCGCAAATTCGTAAACGAAGAGTGCATTCCGGCGGAGAAGCTCTACGACTACGAAGACGGCCGTATGCCGACGAAAGTCTGCGATGAGTTGCGCAAAAAAGCCAAAGCCGCCGGTCTGTGGACGCCGCACTTACCGGAAGCCGAAGGCGGTCTGGGACTCGACCTGGTCGGCACAAGCGTGATTTTTAGCGAGCTGGGCCGCTCGCCAATTGCGCCGTTTATGTGCAACTGCGACGCGCCGGACGAAGGCAACATGCATCTTCTGCATCTGGCCGCCACGCCCGAGCAAAAGGAGCGCTTTTTAAAACCGCTGATCGCCGGTGAAATTCGCTCCGGTTTCGCCATGACGGAGCCGCCGCCGGGCGCCGGCTCCGATCCCTCGCTTTTGCAGTCCAATGCAGAAAAAGACGAAAGCGGCGACTACATTCTTAACGCGCACAAATGGTACTGCACCGGCGCCAACGGCGCGGCGTTTTTGATCGTGTTTGCAAAGACCGGCGGCAGCTTTCGACGTTCGAGCCTGTTTCTGGTGCCGACGGACAGCCCGGGCTACCAGATGGTGCGCGAGATCGGCGTGATGGGCTCGCACGGGCCCGGCGGACACTGCGAACTTAAATTCACCAACGTGCGCGTCCCGGCCAGTATGATGCTGGGCCGCGTGGGCGAGGGCTTTCGCTTATCCCAGGAACGTCTGGGGCCAGCGCGCCTCACGCATTGCATGCGCTGGCTCGGCATGGCGCGCCGTTCGCTGGAGATAGCCCGCACCTACGCGCGCGAACGCGAAGCCTTTTCGCAAAAACTGGCCGAACACCAGGGCATTCAGTGGATGTTCGCCGAATGCGCGCGGCAAATTGAGTCGGGCTGGCTCATGACGCTGAAATCCGCCTGGATGATTCAAAACGGCCTGGATGCGCGTCAGGAAATCTCGATGGCCAAGTGGCACGTAAGCGAGACGCTCTGCAACTCGATCGATACGGCCATTCAGATCACCGGCGGTTCGGGCTACAGCCGCGATCTGCCGCTCGAACTGTTTTACCGCGACGCGCGGGCCGCGCGTCTGGCCGATGGTCCCTCGGAAGTGCACAAAATGGTGATCGGCCGTAATCTGGTCAGCGGCAAGACGGAGTTCTGATGGACGCAAGCCTGATGGAACTCAAAACTCAACTGGAGTCGTACCTGCGCGAGCGTCTGCAGGGCGAGGTCGAACTCGGCGAACTGCGCTCGCTTTCCGGCGGCGCTTGCCAGGATAACTATCTGGTCGATGTCAAAGTAAAAAGCGGCGCCAGCGCCGGCGACTACCCGCTCGTACTGCGCACGGACAAAGGCGGCGCTTTGCTTTCGAGTCTGAGCCGCCCGGATGAGTTTCGCGTCGTTGAATCAGCGTATGGCGCCGGCGTGCTCACTCCGCGGCCGTACTGGCTGGAGACCGATCGCAGGTGGATTGGCCGACCCTTTTACTTCATGCAACGCATACCCGGACGCGCCACCGGTCGCTATGTGGTGAAAGACCGGGAATTGAATCAACTGCGCAAATCCCTGCCCGCGTTAATCGCCGAAAACCTCGCGAAGATTCACAGCGTGCAGCCCGCAAACGCCGCAGCGGAATTAAAGGCGGCGCTGGGCGACGCGCCCCCGCCCGGCTCGCGGACGCTCGCTCTCGATGCCGTGACGGTCATGCGCAAGTCCCTGGACGAACTTCCAGAAGCGCGGCCGGCGCTCGAGCTGGCGCTGAACTTCCTGGAAGCGCGCGCGCCGGAAAACGACGCGCCGGTGCTGGTGCACGGCGACTTTCGCACGGGAAACTTCATGGTAAGTCCGGAAGGCTTACATGGCATCGTGGACTGGGAGTTCGCGCACTGGGGCGATCGGCATGAAGACCTGAGCTGGCTGTGCCTGCGCGACTGGCGTTTTGGAAAAAACAACAAGGAAGTGGGCGGCTTCGCCGATCGCGCGGAGTTTTTCGACGCGTATGCGCGCGCCGCCGGCGTTGCGCCGGATGCCGTCAAGATCCTCTACTGGGAAATCATGGGCAACCTGCGCTGGGCGGTCGGCTCCGTGCAGCAGGCCGAACGGCACCTGTCCGGCAAAGATCGCGGCATCGAACTCGCCGCCATCGGGCGCCGCACGGTAGAGATGGAATATGAAATTCTGCGCCTGATCGAGGGCGCCTGAAAAGATGAAACTCGCAGCGCCGTAGCGACGCGCAGCATAAAACGGAGCAAAGCATGCAGGACAGACCGGACGCTGGCGATCTACTGGAGGCGGTGCAGGAATTTCTGATGAAGGATGTTTTGCCGCGCCTGAAAGAAAACGACCTGCTCGCGTATAAGACGCTGGTAAGCTGGAATATGCTGGGCGTGCTGGCGCGCGAAAGTCGCTCGGGCGACGAACTGCTGAATAACGAACTGGGCCGCCTGGCGAGCCTGCTCGGCAAATCGCCGGCGAAATGGCCGGAAACGTATCCGGAAAAGTTGCGCCTCGCACGCGAGTGGAACCGCGAACTGGCCGGGCGCATTCGCGCCGAAAAAATCGGCCCCGAACAACGCGAAATATTCGGGCACTTAAAAGAGTCGCTCTCGGAAGCGCTGGCCGTCGCAAATCCACGCTTTTCCCAGGAATGAGCGGCGTACGCACGTTTTATCTCGCCCGCCACGGCCAGGCCGGCGGGGAACGTTATAACGAGCTGACCGAAACCGGCCGCGCCCAGGCGCGCGCGCTCGGTCGCCATCTGGCGCAATCAGGCGTGCGTTTTGACGCCGGAGCGACCGGCGACCTGCCGCGTCAGCAGGAAACCTACCGTCTGATCGCCGAGGAGCTGGACCGCGCCGGACTCGCGCCGCCGGAGCCGGTTCAAATCGTCGGGCTCAACGAAGTTGACGGCTCGCTGTGGTACAGCCTGGGCGATGAACTGCGTCGGCGCGATGAGCAGTTCCGCGACGACTTTCAAAACTGGATTGGATCGCTGCGCAAAGATCCCGCGGCGCGGCGCGATCGCTACCTGCCGATTCTGGAACGCGTGCTCGGCGTATGGATATCCGGCGATTACGAACGTTCCGATGTCGAGCCTTTTGAATCATTTCACATGCGGGTTCTCGCCGCCGGCGACCAGGCGGCGGCGACGGGCGAAACAGTCCTCTGCGTGAGTTCCGGGACTCCGATCGCCCTGATGCTGGGACGCGCCCTTGGACTGGATCTGGCCGCAGCGCTCGAGCTATTGCGCGTAATCCCCAACACCTCGCTCTCCGTGTTTGGAGTCGACGGCCCAAAGTGGCGACCCGAGTCTGTCAATCAGACGCCGCACCTGACGGCCGCCGAAACGATCACAATCATCTGAGACTACGAGCGATTCATGAAACCTGAGCTTCGACTGATTCTGGAATGCGCAACGGCGCTTCGCACGCCCCGGCGCGCCGCATTGATTGCGCTTACGCTGGCGCTGTTCGCGTGCAGCCAACCCGCGCACGAAGTTAAAGCCGGCGATCGTTTTGCGCTGACGATTCCGGGCTACCTGGATCCTGTCGAAACCCTGCATTCGCGGGCCGCGTTGCAATTTGAGAACGCGCGCCGCGAAATATATATCATCGCCATCGACCAGGCGCGAGCCGAATTGAACAAGCCGGAAGATCCCAAAAAATTGGACGCGTTCCTGAACATATCCGCTGCGGCCTACGAAGAACTGCTGATCGACCGTTCGCTGAAAGATCTGGGCGCAGTGGAAATTGGCTCGCTCAAGGGTTTGCAGCGCGAAGCGACCGGACGCCTGCGCCGGAACAACGCGCCGGTCACCCTGACCTTTACCGCACTGGAATCAAAGGAACGCTTTTACTTTATCGCAACGTGGACGCTTACGGAAAATCTGCGCCGTTACGGCGCCGACCTCGCCGCCATACCAAAGTCCTTTCGCGAACTCTGAGGGCGGGGCTCAGTCCTGCGCGCTTTTCGGCTGCATCAGTTTTTTCACCAAACGCTCGTAGCGCTCCACTTCACCCTGCAAAATCGAAAAACGCCGCGCCACGTAGCCGGTGTACAGGCCCACGATCCAGAAACCCGCCACCTTCAAGATTTCCGCATGCAGATTGGAAGTGCGAAACTCCGGGAAGTGTTGGTAGGCGAGCACCGCCACATAACACAGATTGAACATGAACAAACCGGCTAAAGCGAGCCGCATGCCGTAGCGCAGGCTGTTCGAGACGATGATGATAAAGTAGACCACGTAGAACTTGCTCTGATCGCCGCCGGTTGGGATCAATGTGAACGAGACTGCCGCAAAATCCGTCAGCATGGTCAGATATTTGAACGCCGGAAACATGGGGGCGCGCCCGGCGCTCGCCAGGGCCAGATAGATGGAAAAGCCGAGATTCAGCGCGATCATGGCGCCCGCCAGGGCGGCGATAAAGGTCCAGTGGAAGAGGTGATTGGCGCCAACCTCTTCCGCCTTGCCGGTGCGCAGAAGGTAGGTGAGATATGCGGCGACGACCAGGATCAGAAGCCAGCGAACGTTCGCCTTGTTCTTTTCATTTTTGCACTCCCACGCCGCACGCTCGGATAACATGTTGCGAAAGTGCGTCCACGCAGCAGGCCGTCAACGTTTTTGCTGCGCCGGATTTAACGACGGGCCATACTTTCCAGCTTTTGACTGTAGGCGGCCGCCGCCGCATCTTGCGGGTTAATCCGCAGGATTTCCTCGAATATTATGTGCGCATCGCCGAACTTGCCGCGCTGAAACAACTCCAGCCCCTCGGCGAAACGCGCACCGGTTTCCAGCTTCAGCTCCACAATGCGCTCGGATTCCCCGCTGAAAATCTCGTATACCTGGACGGGCTCGAGCTTGCCCTTTACGCGCACGCGTCCCAGGCAGCGGACGTGAAAGGCTCCGCGATTCTCCATTCGCTGCAGACTGTACTCGCTGATCAGTATATTCGCTCCGAATCGCTTCGTGAGGCTCTCCAGTCGCGACGCAAGGTTAACCGCATCGGAAATAACCGTGCCTTCCATGCGCCGCTCCTCGCCAATGGTGCCCAGCATCAGGTTTCCGGTGTGCAGTCCAATGCCGATTCGAATCGCCGGATATCCCAGGCGCTCGCGATGCGTGTTATAATCCGTTACGGTATTGAGCATATCGATCGAATTTTCCACCGCGTCGTGGACGCCGCGCGGAAAAAGCGCCATGATTGCATCGCCGATGAACTTATCGATAAACCCATGATGGGAACGAATCAACGGGCTCACCCGACCCAGATACCCATTCAGAAAGTCGAAATTTTCTTTGGGCGTCATTGTTTCTGACATTGTGGTAAAGGATCGTATGTCGCTGAACAGCACGGTCATTTCGCGCTGCACCTGATCGCCCAGTTTCACGTTGACGATGTTCGCCTGCCCCATGTTTTGCAGAAACTCCTGGGGGACAAAACGCTCGTAGGCCACGTTGAGCGCTTCGAGGTTCTGGGCATAGTCGCGAATCTCCGTCACCATCATGTTGAAGCTATCGGCCAGCACGCCCAGCTCGTCTTTGGATTCCACTTCCACCTGCGTGCTGAAGTCGCGGTCGGCGACGCGCTCCGCGCCGGCCTGCAGCGTCTTAATCGGTCGCGTAAGCGCGCGCGCCATAACAAAGGCCACGAACAAGGACAACAGAAATACGCCCGCGATAGCGGAGATTGCAAAGGTGCGCAGGGCGGCGATTTTGTTGGCCGCGCTGCTTACATTATAGTCCATCCCCAGGACCGCGATCGTTTCGCCGCGGGCGTTTTTGATGGGAACGTAGCCGGAGAGCCAGTAACCCCACGCGTCTTCAGAAAAGTCCCGCTCGCCCATGGCGCGCCCCGTGCGAAAGGCCTCGCGCATGTCCGGGAAAGCGCGCGTGACTGTGCCGATTGCATTGCCGGCAAAGTCATCTTCATCGTCAAAGTCCCCGTCGCCGGTATGATCCACGGGAGCGTAGTCGCCATCGGCAAGATAGATCAGATACTCGTACTTCGTATCGCCCGGAAGCGGAATCAATAAGTAGGTATATTGCAGCGAAGGCAGGTCGGCTTCGTTCGCTTCGATTTCTGCGAACGAAGGCGAGAGCCGCAGCGGCCGCACCTCGTCGCGCGTGCCTTCGCGAATTTTGCGCAGCGCCTGGACCAGGGATTGAAACCGCGCCTCTTGCATGAGCCGTTCGGCAAGGTCAGGCGGAATCCCGGCCCGCATATCCTTCAGTTTCATCGCCGTCATGTCCGGCGGCGGAATAAAGGCGCCCTGAACAATGGCGGTGAGTTCTTGAATCGTCTGTCGATCCGCAGGACCCAACAAAAAAGCGCCGGCGCGGCCTATGTCTTTAAGCCGATTGCCCATTTGTTCAACAACCATGTCGCGAGTCTGGGAGTACATCCACAGCACGCTGGCCATCGTCGTGGTCAGGGCCATGAGCGAGATGCTGATTCCAAGCTTCCAACCAAAGGACAATCGCATGCACCAGTCTCCTTGTTGCAAATCAGGCGGCGCGGCGCGGCCTGCAAACGCCGGCGACGCACGGCGCGCGAACCGGACGCGCGCCACTCTGAACATCAAATCGGTCCGGCGCAATATGTTTTCCGCGACAACTTGCTTCGGAAAACTCTCGACGCCGCGCCGTATTACGTCGCACATAGATCCATGCCCATGCGCCCGCCGGATCCGGCCGAAGTGCGACTGCGTTATGTCGACGCTTCCAAACCTGTTTGGGAAGAACACGACGCCTGGCATGTCTACGCGCGCGACGCCATCGCCGGTTTTGTGCGGCGTTCGCTGGAGCGAGTCGGCGCGCGTTCGGGAGAGCGCGTGTTAAACGCCGGCTCGGGCGGCATTGAATACGGGCGTGCGGACCTGAAGCATATTCATGTCGATATCGCGGAGACGCGCATCCAACATTTGCCGGACTCAATCGTCGCGAGCGTCGAATCGATTCCCTTGCCGGACGCAAGTTTCCGCATTTGCATATGCACTGGTTCGGTAATTAACTACTGCGACGCGGCGACCGCGTTGCGGGAACTCGCGCGCCTGCTGCAACCAGGCGGATTTTTGATTCTGGAATTTGAAAACAGCTATAATCCGGAGTACCTGCTGAGCGGCGCGTTTGGCCGCCGGGCCGCCCTGGTGGAAACCTTCTTTAACGGGCGCATCGAGAGCCAGTGGGTCTATTCGATTGCGCATGTAAAGTCCCTCGCACACACCGTCGGACTTCAAGTCATTCACGAGGAATGTTATCACGCGCTATCGGCCCTGGCTTTCGCTCTGCTGCGCAATTCCGGGATTGCAGCGCGTTTCGCCCTGGCCGATCCGTTGCTCCGCCGCTTTGCAGCATCGCGCCAGTTTGCCTCCAATCTGTTGTTTGTACTGCAGAAAGCGCCGTCAGTCCAGCCAACCGCCGTCGTTTAGCGCTTCGATCAAACGCGCCCGTTCGGCGCGCACTTCATACAATGGTTGCGCGCGCAGTCGGGCCGCCTCCGCAGCTGTGTACGGGCGAAAGTCCGACGGAATCTCGCGCGGACTGTAGCGTCGCAGCGTCCAATTCAGCACAGCGGCAAGGCGCGCATCGTCGATGGGCGCGTTCGCCACGCCGGGCACGCGAACCAAATATTCGCGTCCGCCCGGAACGTTTAAAAATAGACCCATCGCGTCGGTAAGCGGAGGCGTGGCGCCGGGAGCTCCGTACCCGTCGGCGCGGTGACAACCGCGACAGTGGCGCTCATAGTCTTCCGCTGCGCCCGCAACGTTGGAAAATTCCTCCGCGTCCAATCGCGAGCAGTCCGGACAATGCGCAAGCTCACGATCGGCATACGTCGATGGTCGCTCGCACGCAAGGCCCAACGCGCCCGCGCAGAGCAACAAACCGGCTACGCGGCGCAGCATGCCCGTGACAATGCGTCGGCGAACTTCGCGCCGTTCAGCCGGGTTGACCGATGACAACCGCACCGGTGCAATTATACACCATATTGCGAGCGCCAAAACACCAGATGATTTCGCTATTCAGGCCGGGACGATAGGTCGGCATTTCGCCTTCCGTCTTGTGGCAAAAGCAACGATCGCAATTGGATACGCCGCAACAATCATGGTAGCTGATCAGGTAAAGCTTTTGGTCCGCTGGATTGAGACAGGCGCCAACCCACGCCGTGGGCGACTTGCTGGTTCCGGGCGGACAGGCGCTCACCGTTCCGCCGCAGCAGGTGCACAGATTGCCGTCAATGGAGCAATAGCGCCAATAATCGCAAGACGCGTCGTCTTCGCCGGATTGGGCGCCCAGGCCGGCCGCGCCGCGCCGGGAGAAAGGTAATAGCGGCAAGAGCGCCGTCCCGGCCAACGCCGCGCCGAGCCCCGCCAGAAAACTGCGCCGCGAAGTCCGCTGCGCTGCACCGCGCGAAAACGCCTCAAAAAATCGATCCAATGCGTTGGCGCTCATGTACGCCCTCCCTTTGCGACGCCGCCTCCGGAATTTATTTTTCCGACGCCAGCGAGATAGTCCTGAATTGATGGCGCGTCCAATTCGTCCGCGTTTAACAGACTTTCGAGATGCTCGCGCGTGTTGACCAGGCCCTGCGCGCGAACGCGGCCCTCCGCGCCGATGAGCGTTGCGTGCGGCAGTTTGCCGACGCGGTACAGAGCGCCGGCGCGATCCGCCAGAATCAACGGCGCGCGCACGCCAAGCCGATCGAGCATTTGCTGGTGCAGTTCCGGCGCGCCCTCGCCGGCCAGCCACAAATCAACGCCGCGTTCGGAACGCGCCAGATCCGCCGCGATCGGCAGGAGCTTTTTGCAAACCGGACAATCCGGAGCGACGAACAACAGCAGGATGCGGCGACCCGCGGCCGGTCGGAGTTCCGCGCGCAGCGGGCGCCCGGCGCCGTCCAATCCAACCAGGGGCGGAGCGGTCTCGCCGATCTGGATGCCCGCTTCACTCGCCAGGGCGCCGGCCGGCGCGATGCGTTCGTGCAGGATCCCGACCTGTCGCGCCAGCGCGTAGGTGACAAGGGCCAGCGCAACAAAAGCGACCCACAGCGCAATCAGCGAGACGGTCAGCGCTGTGATCATCGCGGAGCCTCCGCGCGCCGGGCATTCTGATTGAGTTGCGCCCGCGTCGTCAGGATAAGACCGGCGAGCGTCGCAAAACCCAGGGCGGTGGCGTAGTCGAGCGGTTGCACCGCGCGCGTCGGGGCCGGAATAAGCGACGCAAGACTCACGGCGAGCGCGAGGTTGCGCACAACCTGCCAGTAGCTCAAGCGCGGACTCAAATCGACGGCGGTCGCGGAGAAAAAGCAGCCGCAGTCAATATCGCGCCGGCCGCGCAGCAAGTTCAACATAAGCGCCAATGCAAAACCGAGATAAAGCGCGACGCCAACCGTCGCCGCAATGATGCGCAGCTCGCGCGTCAACTGGTATGACAAAAAAGCCGCCGCCGCCAGAGTCGCCGCCGCGAGCTCAAGGGGCGCAATCAGGCGCGCGATAAAAGCGACGTTGCGGGCGGGAAAAATCGCCTGCGCCTGCAGCGCCGCACGAAAGCGCAAGGGCGCGCGCCGCTTGGCCAGCGCCGAAAGGCACAGCAGCCCGGCCGAAAACGCGCTGGCCGTCAGGGGCAAGACAGGGTCCACGCTCACATCAATCTCCATTTACATAAAGCAGAGTCGGCCCGTAGCCCATCTCGTCAAGTTCGCCGATGGGACGCAGCGTTTTTGCATCGTAGATGCTTACGACGCTTTCGTCAGAAGAAAGCGCATACAATTGCGGCGCTTCGGCATCGCGCGTCACGGCAATGCTGTCGGCCGGAAATTTAAGCGCAAGCCGGCCGACGCGTCGACGCGCGGCCAGATCAAAGACCCAGACCTGCTCGCCGGCTTCCTTGTGCGTCCAGCGCTCGCCGCGATGCACAAGAACGTATGCGCGCCCCAGTTTGCGATTCACAGCAATGGGCTGGGTCCCGCCCGTACGCCAGCCCGCGTCGCCCGGCGTGATGGCCGGCCAGGCGGCGGGAAAGACGGGCAAGTCGCCCCTCAGATCCACGGCCTGCACGGCGCCCTCGTAGGACACAAAATACAGCCAGCGGTCCGCGCGATCAAAGTCCGGCTGGTCAATCAGCGGATCTTTATCCGGATCAAAAAACTTAGCGGAACGCACGCGCTCCACATCGCCGGAGTCGTCGAATACGTGGGTCAACAAGGCGCCGTCGGTGCACATCATCGTGAACCGGCGCGGCGCGTATGGGAAAACGAGCGTGCAGCCGGGCGTCTCAATTTCGGCGATTGTCTCGCGGTCCTCCAGATCCACCAGGCTTACGGAAGACGCCGGCGTCAGATTAAACGACAGGAGATGCCGACCGTCGGGCGTTACATTCAGAATATGCTTGCGCGAACCGCTGATGAAGCGCCCCCCCGGCAACGGGATCTCGCCGGTCGGCTGGAGACTCTTTGAATCGTAAATGGTGATCAGGTCCGCCCGCTCGCCCCGGGTGCCGCGCGACCAGAAAGTTTCACTCACATAAAATTCGTCGCCTTCCGGCGCGAAAGCCGGACGAGCCATAAAGCCGCCGTCCGTCATGGCGAGGAACTTCGCTTCGTCGCCGTCGATAAAGTACATTTGCGCAGCAGGCGCCATCCACAACGGAGTCAGCACGATCAGCCGATGCGGACCTGCGGCCGGCATGGGCAGGGCGCCTTCGTCGGCGGCCGGCGGATCAGCCTTTCCGCAAAAAACCAGGACGAAACTCAGCAACGCACAAAACGCACATAGCGGGACGCGGCGCAACATACCCGACTGACAAGGCCCGAATTGCGTACGTCAACAGAATCTTGCCGGCGACGCGAAAACTTGCACGAGCGGGCGTTTCAGATCTGCGCGCGCGCAGCGCGCCGAATTTCCAGGCGATGGACATAGGCCGCCGCCGCTGCGTCGAGCGGATTGATCCGGATGATTTCCTGAAAGACCTGCAAAGCCGCGCCAAGTTTTCCGCTTTGAAACAGAGCCAGACCTTCCAGGAACTGCGCGTTGGTGCGATTCTTCAGCTCCACCTGCTCAGGAGAATCGGCGCTGAATATTTCATAGACGGACACCGGCTCGTGTTTGCCCTTTACCTGGACGCGACCCAGGCAACGAGCATTAACCTTGTCGCGGTTTTGAAGACTCCCGAGGGAGTATTCGCTGATCAGAATGCTCGCGCCGAACTTCTTGGTCAGGCCCTCAAGCCGGGAAGCGAGATTGACAGCGTCCGAGATAACCGTGCCCTCCATCCGCCGCTCCTCGCCAATTGTGCCCAGCATCAGGTTGCCCGTGTGCAGGCCGATGCCGATGCGAATCGGCGGATAGCCGTGGCGGGCGCGTTTCGAGTTGTAGTCCTCCACCGTGCTTAACATTTCGATAGAGTTTTCAACCGCATCGTCCGCGCGTCGCGGAAAGAGCGCCATAATCGCATCGCCGATGAATTTATCGACAAAGCCGTTGTGCGAGCGAATCAGCGGACTCACGCGGCCCAAATATCCGTTCAGAAAGTCGAAGTTCTCCTTGGGCGTCATGCTTTCCGAAAGCGTGGTAAAGGACCGAATATCGCTGAAAAGCACCGTCATCTCGCGTTGAACCTGATCGCCCAGACGCACGCCGACTATATTTTCGATGCCCATATGCTGGAGAAATTCTTTAGGCACAAAACGTTCGAAGGCGGAGTTCAGCTCCTCCATATTTTCCGCATACTGGCGGATTTCGGTGACCATGTTGTTAAACGCGTTGGCCAGCAGGCCCAGCTCGTCGCGGTTTTTCACCTGGATATGCGCGCTGAAATCGCGGTTCGCGACGCGCTCGGCGCCTTCGCGCAACTTGCTGATCGGACGGTCGAGATAACGCGCCATAAGTATCGCCAGGCCGATCGCGAGCAGGAAAGCCACAACCACCACCGCAATGCATATATTGCGTATAAAGGCGACCTTGTTCGCATCGCTGCGCACGTCGTAATCCATACCGAGCACAGCGATGACGTCGCCGGCGTCGTTTTTGATCGGCACAAATCCGGCGACCCAAACGCCCCACGGATCTTCCGACCAATCGGGCGTAGCATACGGCGCGCCATCCACCAGTGCGCGGCTCATCTCAGGATTCGGCGACGGGACCATGTTGCCGATCGGATTGCCGGCGTTGTCATTTTCGCCATCAAACTTGCCATCGCCGTCCCAGTCGTACGGGCGATAGTCGCCGTCCGCGAGATAGATAATGTATTCGCCGGTCTTTTCATAGCCTGGCGCCGCCATGTACAGATACGTGTAAGTGATCGACGGCAGGGCGCCTTCGGGAATGTCGCCGTCGGGGTACTGCTGGAGCGCGGCCTTGCGCATCTCATGGATGGTCAGGAGCGGGTGCAGCGGCTTCACTTCCCGCGTGGTGCCTTCCCGCACCATGCGTAAGTGCTGAACCGTGCGCTGAAATTCAGGCGTCGCCATGAGGGCGGCTGAAAATTCGGGCGCCAGCAGTTCTACGCTCTCGGCTTTGTTCGCCTGCTCGGCAAGGCCGGGCATGGCAGTAAGCGGCGGCGCATTGGCCAGGACGCGCGCGCGCAGGGAAGCGAGTGCGGCGCGATCTTCGGCTGTAAAGAGGTAGGCCCCCGCCCCGCCAATGTCCTTGAGGCGCGCGCCCATCATAGCCAGGGTCAATTCGCGCGCCTGGCTGAAGATGTAATAGACGCTCGCGCCGGTGGTCAACAGGGCCAGGGCCGATGTTGCTACGGCGATTTTCCAGGCAAAGGGAAAGCGCATGACCGCTCCTCGGGACTGCGTCGCCCCAGTTTAACCGGCGCATTCTGCGCAAACGGCTTGTGCACTGGAAATCAAGCAGGCCCGGCGGACTTGCAAGAAAATTCCGACGCCGGACCCTTTCGCGCAGTGACCGGAGCGAAAAAATCGGAATTACTGGCCCGGACCCGTAATAAAGGCGCTGTAGCCTTCGGAACCCAGTTGGGCTTTCAGCGCTTCCGCCTGGGGCCGCGAACTGAATTGGCCTAATTTCACAACAAACTGATCGCCCCGGCGCAAAACGCTTACGGGCTGATTATAAGACTGCAGGAAGCGCTCCATGTTGCGCGCATTGCTCAGATCCGAAAACAAGCCGACCTGGACGGAGTAGTATTGCTGGCGACTGGATTCGTCGGGAACCGACGCCGGCGCCGTCTCGCGAACCGCCGTAGAAGCGGGGGCCCGACCTTCTTCGCTGAAGAATTGCCGCGTGGCGCCGGTACTCTGCTCGGACCCGCGGCCGACGCGAACCACGCGAATGCCCACTGTCGTAAGTCCTTGCTCCTTGAATCCAAGCAGTTCGGAGCCATACTCGCTTACATCGAGGACGCGTCCCGCCACGAAAGGCCCCCGATCATTGATCGTTACCAGCACTTCCTTATTGTTTTCCATGTTGCGCACCAGCACGATGCTGCCGAGGGGAATCTCCTTGTGCGCAGCCGTCAATTTGCGACTGTCAAAGATCTCGCCGCTCGCGGTCGGCTTGCCGTCAAAATCACGACCATACCAGGAGGCGGTGCCCACCTGATTGAACTCGCCCGCTGCAACCGGGTTAAAAGTCGTGGTCGGCGCGCCATTCGTCGGCGTCGGGGGTCGGCTGGCGCCGACATCGGTCGAAGCTTCAAAAAAGGAATCCGCCGGTCGACCATTCGTCCGTTCCGGCTGCACGGCCGCGTCCTGGACGCTGGTTTCCCCGGCGCCCTCGCTGGCGCTCATGTCCTGAATTTCCATCGCGGCCGTCGGCTGAGCGCCGCGCGGATCGACCGTCGCACGACGATCGTTGGTCGCGCCGGCGGCGATCGGCGGCGCCTGGTCCGTGCACGGACAGTCTTCGGCGGCGGCGACATCGCGCGGGCGCGCGGGATCGCGGAAGGCCTCGTCCTGTTCGCTCATTTCCGTAAAGAAACGGCTCTCGGGATCATTCGCTGCGCCGCGTTCGCCAGGCATAAACTGCGCGCCGCCCGTTTGAATCGTCGTCGTGCACGCGCCGAGCGCAGCAAACGCTGACGCCGCAAACAGAAGGTTCCGAGCGTGGCTAAGTCGGTTCATATATGTCTCCCGAGTCCAACAGTTCCGCGTATAAAAAGGCGCGGCCGCCGCTGTACGGCGGCGACGACGGAGCGCTTGCGCGCCTCGCCAGTATTACTATCGGTTTTTCAGGACCGCCCGGGCTGAAAAATTTCGGGTAGAGGAAGGTTGGCCGCGAATGGGCCCGACTGACAAACGGCGACCGCTTTCAGTAGATCGCCGAGCAAAACGCCGGCCCGCGGCCGGTTACCGGCAAATTGAGCAAGGTCGAACTGCCGCCGGTCGCCAGATCCACGCGCATGATGCGGGGGTTCGCCGCTTCCAGGGCGCAGACGTAAGCGACATTTTGCACCAGGTCGATCGCAGCGCCCGCAGGAGTCGGCAGACCGCTCGCAACCAACTGGGGCGTCACGCTGGCCGCGCGCGGGATGCGCCAGAGTCCGCCGTCGCCGGAAATGGTATAATAGATAAACTCGCCGCCCGGGGGAATCGCAAGCAGCGTGAAGCCGGCCAGTCCACCGACCTGCGGCTCGGCGCCGCCATCGCTCACCCGAATGCGCCGGATCGTCGCGCCGGCAGTTTCGGCCATGTAAACGGTATTGGATACCGAATCATACGCAGGCAGCGCATCCGTCGCTGCGCCCGCAAAAAACGCCGTCGCCGATGTTCCGCCGGGCATCTGCGCCCGCCGCAATCCGAGCGTCGCTGTAGAATAATACGCAACGTCTCCAGCCGGCGTGGTCGTAAGGCCGGAAACGTTGCCGCCCGCCACGTCCTGAAAACTGAAAACCGCGGCGCCGCCGCTCAGCGGCAACTCGCGCACGGTTGCGTCGCCCGTATCCATCAGGAAGATCTTGTTGGACGCCTGGTCCAGCCACATATGATCCAGGTCGCCTGGATTGGTTCCCAGCAAGGTCAACTGAAGGCTGTCCGGATTGAGCGAATACACCTCGATGGGCGTCGCAAGAATGTTGCCGAATACGATGCCCTTCACACGACCCGTGCTGGCGGGATACAGCACGCCCAGACCAAGGAATCCACTGGCGCCGCAGCCCGGGTCCGTCGGGACGCACTCGATCGGCTTAATGCAGGCGAACGCGCCAGTCAGCGCTGCGAAACAAAGGCCCAGGACACGCGATCGATGAAACACGCGAGACCAGTACTCTGTCGCAGGGCGAAGAGTCAACCTGACACGCGACATGTGGCTGACAGAGAATCGTGAGAAATCGATTATGGCCCGCATGCGACAGAATGACGCAGCCTCGAACGACTCCGCCCCCATCATCCAGGTGCGCGGCCTCAGCAAGACCTACGCCTCCGGCTTTCAGGCATTAAAAGATGTGAATCTCGAAATCCGCCGCGGCGAAATCTTCGCGCTCCTGGGCCCCAACGGCGCCGGTAAAACCACGTTGATCAGCATTATTTGCGGAATCGTAAATCCAGGCGCCGGTCAGGTGATTGCGGACGG
>JAVHPJ010000050.1:0-18767 GCA_036170535.1 Leptospirales bacterium
TGGCCTTCCTCGTCCCGGTCCTCGTCCTTGCAGCGGCCTTTGCGAATTTATATGAGCATCACCGCAGCGCGCGCTTTTACCTGATCGCCTGGTCGGCGATGCTTCTGGGGGTCGCATTTTTCAGCCTGAAGTCCTTTGGAATTATCCCGGAGAATATTTTAACTAACAGTTCCATGCAGGCGGGCTTTCTGGCGCAAGTGATTCTGTTATCCCTGGGGCTGGCTGATCGCGTCAATCTTCTGCGGCGCAATCTCAGCGAACGCGTAGAGGAACTGGAGCGCGCCGAAATTGAAGTAAAAAAATCCGCGGAGCAGTATCGCCTGTTGGTGGAAAATACGAGCGATATCGTCTTCTCGCTCGATGCAGACGCCCGCTTCATCAGCGTGAATCGCGCGGCCCTGGACCAGCTTGGCTATCGCGAGAGCGAATTGATTGGACGCCGCCTGACCGATTTGTTGTATCGATCCGTGGAGTTGGAAGAGATTCTTCCCGAAATCGACATTCAACGCGAATTCGTGGAACGCGAACTGGAAGAAGTTTTGAATGCCGGTCAAAACGTCGCCTTTATGGCGGAATTCGCCACGCGTCTGGGCGAACTGCGCCACCTGGAAGTGCGTCTGGAACCTTTTACGCAGGGCGCGGCGCCGGTGATATTCGGCAAGGCCGCAGCGGCCTCCGGCGATTCTATCGCGCGCTTTCTCGAAAGCGAACGGCAGGAGTTCGTTATCGGAAACTTCATAAACATTGGCGAACTCATCGGCCAGCGTATCGTGAAAAATCTCAGCAAATACGCCGATCCGGCGGCCGCGCTCGGCGTCGAAATTTGCGTGCGCGAAATGATCATCAATGCAATTGAACATGGCAACCTGAACGTCACATATGAAGAAAAGACGCGCGCCCAGACTCGCGCGGATTATTTTTCGTTCTTAAACGAGCGTCAAAAGGATCCGCGTTACCGTGATCGCAAAGTGCGGCTTGTATATTCTCTGAATCGCCGCCGGGTAATATATCGCATATCGGACGAAGGGCCGGGCTTTGACCACCGCCGCATGCTGGCCCGCGGAGCGGAGGAAGCGAACGCCGCAGGACTGGCCCACGGTCGCGGCCTGACCATGACGCTGAATATGTTCGATATAGTGCGGTACAACGAGCGCGGCAACGAAGTGACCCTGGTAAAATTCTTTCAACCGGCTGCGAGTTCTTAGACATGCTGCGCAGCGCTTTCGTCGGTTGTTTCGCCAGTCTCATGATCTTCTCGCTCTTCGCATCGATCGATGCGCAGAACCGCCGAGATCCGCCGGCGCGCGCAATTTCCGCGTCGGCCCTTGCTTCCGCTCCGTTGTCGTTGGGACCGCATCTCGAGTTTCTTGAACTGACCGGGTCGCTGAATGACGCCCTCGCCGCTCCGGCGGACGCCTGGCGCCGCCGAAACGAGACAACTCCGGTATTCGGACTGCGCAATGCCGACTTGTGGATGCGCTTCACCATCGAAAATCCGCACACAGCTCCGGAAAGCCTGTTGCTGGAAAACTTCTCGCGGTACGTGGACTACGTCGACTTCTACGCTCCGCGGAGCGGATTTTCTGAACGCGCGTCGACCGCTGAACGCTACCTGCGCCAGGCCGGCGGGGATCGCTTGACTTTCGCCGAAAACCCGGGCGCCCATCGCAATCCGGTCTTCAGTCTCGAGGTTCCAGCGCGTTCAAGCGCTACGTATTACATAAATTATCGCACAAGCGGACTGGTCGTGGCGTCGCTTTTGCTCTGGCGCGCAGAGGAATTTCATCGTCGCTCGCCGGGCGAGTACGCGCTGCTCGGCCTTTATTTTGGCGGCATGTTCGTGCTCTTCTGCTACAACGCAATACTCTATGCGCGTTCCCGGGAACATGTCTACGGCGTCTATTCGGTCTATGTCGCAGTGATTGCGTTGTACTTCGCCAATTTGAACGGCGTGGCGGCGCAGTATTTGTTTCCAGACTGGCCGGCCGTCTCCAATGAGGGCAGCCTGGTTTTCGCCGCGTTATCGCTGGCGCTGGCCGTGTTTTTTGCGATAGCGTTTCTGGGCGCGCGCGATCGCTTTCCGTGGATTACGCGCGCGTTGGTTGCGCTGGCTGTCGCGTCGATCGTCTGCGCATTTGCGCCGCTGCTTGGCGCCTACGCCGTGGCCGTGCGGCTGATGAATATCTTTGTGGGCGGCGGCACCCTGCTCCTGCTGGGGCTGGGCGTTGCGGCGGCCCTGGGCGGCGTGCAACAGTCGCGCTATTTTCTGATAGGCTGGTCGATGTTTCTGGCCGGCTCTTTGATCGACACTCTGATGCGGCTCGGCGTCGCGCCGTATGTGCGCAGCCTCAGCTACAGCGGACAGCTGGGCGCACTGGTGGAAGTTGTGCTTTTTTCCATTGCATTGGGCGACCGCCTGCGACTGGCCATGAAGGATAAGCTGGCCGCGCAGGCGCAGTTACAGGCCATGCAACTGGAACTGGAGATCGCGCGGCAGATTCAGCAAAGCATTTTGCCGCGCAGCCTGCCCGAACTCCAGGGCGCGCGCCTGGAAATTCTGTACAATCCATTGGGCGAAGTGGGCGGAGACTTCTACGGCTTTCACCAACTCGATGCGCAGCGTGCAGGCGCGCTGGTTGCGGACGTGGCCGGTCACGGCGTGCCAGCGGCGCTCGACGCCTCCAGCGTACGCATCGGTTTCAGCGCTGCACGGGCCAATGCGGCGGATCCGGCGGCGCTGCTTTCGGAGATGAATCGCTTCTTAATGGAGTACATGGGCGATATGCGGCTGGTCAGCGGAAGCTACGCCTTTCTCGATCTCGCGCAGCGCCGCCTGGGACTGAGCGGCGCCGGTTTTCCGGCGGCGCTCGGGGTGCGCGGCGAGCAAGTCCGCGAATTTGAGCTCACCGGCTTTCCGCTCGGTCTTTTCGCCGACAGCCACTATGAGACGACCTGGCTTGAAGTGGAGCCAGGCGATCGCTACTTTCTGTTCACCGACGGCGTATTCGAACGCGGACACGATCGCACGCGCGGACTCCAGGGACTCGAACTGGCGCGCGCTGCGCTCGAAAGCGCCCGGGGCAGTCCCAATATTGCAGAAGCAATGCTTGCGGAACTGAATCGCAATGGTCTTACAACGGACGACGTGACCATGCTGACGATCGTGATCGAATAGCGAGCCTGCAACGGCGCGAAGGTATGCGCACCATACCCTATCCCCGAACCTCGCCTGAAAAAACTGCGTGCAGACGCGCGCCCTGCGTCCGCACGCAAACTTCAATTCTATCGAGAAACCGAACTCAAACGCGCACAATAGATCATGCGGCGTCAATACATTGCATCCGGCGAAGGTGAAACTCGAACAAAGTCTGCGGCTGCTGGAACCAACGATCCGAATCCGGCAAGACCGCCCCGGTTCAACGACCGACGGCTTCGACTGCAATCACGGCGAAGGGCCATAAGCCGGGACGCCAGTGATAGTCCCAGAGCTGGGTCTCCAGCGTTTTGGTTTCGATCTGCGTCGCGAATTCCTGCTGCGCAGGAAGCTGACAGGCCGACATTCGCGCGCTGGCCGGGCCCGTTGCGTGCGAAGCATCCAGACAACGCCGCGGCGAGCGCGGCAGCGCGGAATTTGTGAAACGCCCGCGCAGATTCCAGATCTGATGTTCTCGTTTTTGTGCATTCAAACTCAAACATTCCCGGGCGAAGATGCGGCCTCCTTCCAGCGCATCGTCCTTCAATTCCGCAGTCAAACAGCGCCCTTCCGCAGTACGCAAAGTCTGACCGGAACCCAATGTGAATTGCTGAGCAGGATCTTGGGCGTCGCATTGATCCGACGCGAGTTGCGCCTGTCCGGTGTATTCGCCATTGTATAGAGGCGCAGACAGACACAGTCCAAAGCCCAGATGGTAGAATTGCACTACGTTGGGGCTGGCCACAAACGCAAGCCGCCTTGCCTGCCACAAGGAAGGTGCGTCTTCTTTTGAAAGCGGTTGAGCCGCACTCGCGGCATAATTCAGAGCATTGTCGTGATTCTCAAAGCGGTTCTGCAAAGAGATGTATCCGAAGTTAGATTCCACAGCGAGATCCCCGACGCCAATCAGTCCGACGTAGTCGACAGACCAACGCTGCTCCTCGCCGCCGCTCGGCGTCGCAGTATGCGCGTCGGCCACTGTGAAGCGACCGTCCACTCCGGCCTCCAGGTAATTCCATTCGTCAAAATCCGCCGTAAACGTTGAATTATAGTTCCAGCGCCACGTTCGCACGGCGCCGCCAATGCAGGGCGTCAGGTCCGCCGGCGCTTCCGCCTGCGGAACGTTTTCTCCGCCGGGCAAGCGCATCGTCAAACAACGATTCGAGAAACCCACCATGGCGCCCGCGTGTTTGCGCCCGTATACGCGCTGCAATCCGACGACATCCCAACCGCTCAGCGCCCCAAGATCGTTAGAATTGAGGCAGCCTGAATTCATAATGCTGGTTTTATCCTGCGCCTGCCCGGGCGTCAGGTTGAGTCCTGGCTCGGCGCCTTCCCAGCCGCAAAATTTGTCCGCTTCATTGGCCGGATCGTTGAAGTTGTGACCAAATCCGAGCGCATGCATAAACTCGTGCAAAACGAGATATTGCCCGATCAGGAATTCGCAATCCTGCCAGTCGGACGCACAGGTGATATCCAGGACCGCATGTTTATCCGCGCCGGTCCCGACCGTGCGATAAAACCACACATCGGTGTATTCGCCCGCACGGTAACCGAGTTCCCCACGGCCGGCGGCCGTGGGATCGTTTTCCATAACCTGCAGCGCAATGCCGTAACCCGAGCCGTCGCAATCGCTCCAGCCGCTGAAGCGCAACCCGCTGACGCGACCGATCGTATCCTCAATGTAGCGTCGCATCTGTTCGCGCACTACGGGTCCGGTCGGAAGATCGCCTTTTGCAAAACAAACCGGGATGTCCTGCGTCGGCCACGTATAGACGCCCTGAGGGATGCGCAGCCCGGTTTCGCGCAATTGCGCTGCGTGCGCGCTGGCGTCCGCATCAATTAACGCGCTTACAAAACGGACAGTCGAGTCTTGCTCGAAACGGTCCGCGTCGGAACCTGCGCAGCAAAGCAAGAACAGCGCGACGCCGCAGGACGCCGCACGCATAAGATACGTTGATTGAAGCACAGTCATCGACTTTCGCCTCCCGGGCAGGCGGTCAATCCATTCGGTCTCCCCGCGCGCCAAACGCCGCCATCCTTGCCGTTGCAGGAATGCGAACTTTCGCCGCCACCGGGATGCAGAGTTTCAACGCGCACGCAGATTCAATCGGAGGCGGCTTGTAAACTGATAATATTTCGTTAGTTTTCTATTCTTATGCGAACGCCGAGTATTTTTTTCTCGTCCGCTCGTAGCGGCGCATCACGGAGTGCTCAAATGGATGATTCAACGACGGATGTAGGCCTTCAGGCTGGCTTTATTTCGGACTTGCTGCGAAACTACGAGTCCGCCAGAGAATCGGTCGCTGCGCCGCTCTTTGCGCTGGCGAACCAATATGACCTCTCCAATCCCGCAAAGCTCGTTCCTATGGAACTTTACAACACCATGTGCACGTGGATTGAAAAAAATCTGGGGCCGGCGTCTTTGAAAATCGCCGGGCAGAATATTGGCGAAAGGGTTTACAACCTCGTCGTCGCAAGCGGCGCCGCAGGCCCGAACCCCGACCCGCTGGCTATGTTGCGAGCGCTGAAATACGCGGCGGAAACCATGATTGAGGATCCCGCGAAGCGCGGTTGGGAAATCGTGGAATCCGGCCCCGAGCACGCTCTGATGCGCCGCACGCAAACCTTTAATTCCATTCTGCAACATGGTTTGTTGACCGCGCTTGTTGCAAAAACCGGCGTCCGTTCGCCTTCGGTGACCCTGGTGAAATCCGTCGCAAGCGGAGAGGAGTTCGACGAGTACCGGATTGCCTGGATCCCGTTGCGCAATGCCTGACCGGTCTGACTGCGCGGCGAGCGCGTTTTCTGTTGCATCGCACAACGCCCGGCTCGCGCCGCTGCAAGCGCGCGCGAAAGCCGCACTTCTCCATGCTGAGACCGGCGTTTCGGTTGCCGAATTGCGCCCAGGCCGCGATTTTCGACGCAATGACATCTCGCAAGGTCTTCGATTCGGCCGCGCCGAGCGACGAACTCGACTTTCACAAGGCCATCACGCGCAAAGAGCGCTCCAGCCGCTATATTCGCACCGCGATCGACTACTTTAAGCTCAAACAGGGCGACGCCGCCTGCGATCAGTTTCTCAATGAAATCGGCATAGCGCGCGAAAGTTCGATTTTCCAGCACGTCTACAACGACGACAACTGGAACTCCTACGAACTTGAGGTCTATGTCTACGATCGACTGAAAGATCGCTTCGAAGACCCCTATCGCGCCATCTGGGAATTCGGCGTAGCCTCCGGCTCCGGCGAACTCGACCAGCGCGATGCGCTCTTTGCCTTTAAAGTCAAGGTGGCGCCCATGAAGGCCCTGCTGCACAAAGTCGCAGAAACCACCGAAAAATTCAGCCTGATTTCCCAGTGCGACGCCGACGCGATTCAAAAGAACGGAAAACTGCGCAGCACGCAGCTGCACTTTAACTACGTCCGTCTTCCGGAAGGCTTTAAACATCCGCACTGGAGCAGCATTGTCGCCGGTTACGGCATTCTCTACGGCCTGAACGCGCGCAAGGGCTTAAAGGACGTCGCTGTCACCATCACCCACTGGCCCAATCTGCCCAGCGATTTGCCCGCCTGGAACGGCAAACGTTACTCCTACGATCGATTCACTCGAAACATTATTGAAGAAGGCTCCGGCAAGGTTGTCGCCAATGCCAAAGACGGTCCCTTTGAACTGGACGGCGCCATGTTCAACAACGCGCAGGAAGCGATCGCGCGGCTCGACTGGCGTTCCGAATCGCTCTGGCAGCGCGTACGTCGGCGAACCATTGAACGCAGCCGCATCAAGCGCGAAGAAGCCATTCGCACCGCAACTGACGAGGTCATCGACAAACTGAACCTCGAACACCAGCAGCAATTGGCGCGCTACGAAAAGGAACTCTCCGAGAAGATGGCGGAGATTCAGATGTTAAAAGTTCAGCAGGACGGGGACTACTTTCTCACCTCGCTATTGACCCGCCCGCTGATCGTTGATCGCAACAGCTCGGAGACCGTCGGCGCGTCGTTTGTCGTCCGCCAGAAGAAAACTTTCAAGTTTCGCAATCGCAAAGCGGAGCTGGGCGGGGACATCTGCGTGGTGGACAATGTCACCCTGCAAAACCGGCGCTACACGGTATTTGTCAACGGCGACGCCATGGGCAAATCCATGCAGGGCGCCGGCGGCGCGTTGGTGCTGGGCGTCGTCTTTAACGCATACCTTACCCGCACGCGTTTTTCCCGCCATCAACAGCGCAAGTCGCCGGAACTCTGGCTGCGCGACGGGTACTACGAGCTCCAGAACGTCTTTGTCACCTTTGACGGCAGTATGTTCATCTCAGTCGTGATGGGATTGGTCGACGAACAGAGCGGCGTAATGTACTACATCAACGCCGAACATCCCTATACGGCGCTGTATCGCAAGGGTCGCGCTTCATTCATCGAAGGCGCGATTATGTTGCGCAAGATCGGCACTCCTGACAATAGCGAACGCCTGCAAATACAGGTGTTTCAACTGGAGCCCGGCGACGTAATCATCGCCGGTTCGGACGGTCGCGACGACCTGGAAATCGGTCGCGACGCAGACGGCATGCGCATCATTAACGAAGATGAAAATGAATTCCTGCTGCGCATCGAGGAATCCCACAGCGACCTCGAACAGCTCGTGAGCGCTCTGGAAAAACGCGGCCAATTTACGGACGATCTATCGCTGCTGCGTCTGTCTTATCGCGCGGGCGAAACTGCGCAGACGACGCCGGTCGATTATCCGCATCGTTTCCGCGAAGCGGTGGAAGCGCTGCGCACCGGCGACATGGACGCCGGACTGGCGATTCTGGACGGCCTCAAGCGCGAATTTCCCGAGCATGCGGACGCCGACGCGGATCGTTATCGCGGTCGCGTGCTCTACAAACTCAAACGCTACGATGACGCGATCGCGTGCATGGAGAGCTACATCGAACGGTTCCCCGGCGATAACGAGATGCTGGAGCTGCTTTCGCGCGCCTGGATCAAAAAGCGCAGCTACCGCCGCGCCATGGACCTCGTGGAGCGCCTGGCTCTGCGCGATCCGCAAAACGTGAATTACCTGGTTCGACTCGCAGACGCACTGCGACTGATCGCGGAAAGCGAACGGACCGGCGAACTCCTTGAACTGGCGCGCGAGCATGTCGAAGCCGCGCTGCAGATTGAACCGGGCAATGGTCCGGCTATTCAACTGCAGAAACTGCTTGCGGCGGATGGCGCTCGCCGAACCCTGGCGCCAACCGGCCGCTGACGAACGTGCGGATCGGCGCCAGCTATGATCCGCCCTCTGTATCGCCTGTTCCATTGCTCTCGCCGACGCGCAGCTCTCGGGCTGGTCGTAACGCTCGCCGTTCTGGCGCCGCTTTCCGCCCTGCGCGCCGAAGGCGAAGTGTTCGTACTCTGCTATCACACCTTTCAGGGTCGATCGAGCGACTACGATGTATCGCCGGAGGAATTTGAGCGCCAGATTCGACTGATTCGCGACCTGGGCTACTCCTTCGTCTCGATGCAGGACGCGCTGGCCGGCCGCGTGACGGGCGACCGAAATGTCTTGATCAGCATCGATGACGGCAACAAGTCCGTGGCGGCGATTTACGAGCGAGTGCTGGTCCGCAATGGCATCAAGCCCACGCTCTTTATTTACCCGGCGATTCTGGATCGGGTCGACTACGCGATGACGACCCAACAACTCAAGCGCTACCACGAAAACGGCGCCTTTGTGGGCTCGCACGGCTATTATCACCTGTTTCTCAATCAAAAGACGCGCGACCGCAGCGTGCAGGCGTTTCGCGACGAGGTCTATAAGTCGCGCGATGTGCTGCAGCAAAAGTTGGGCGCGCCCATTCGCGTCTTCGCTTATCCTTTCGGCGTCCATACGGAGCTGGGCGAAACCGAGCTCAAACGCGCCGGTTATGAATACGCCTTTACCATCAATCATGGTCGCACTCTGATACCGCTTTCGCGAAATCGCAATCCGCTGAAACTTCCGCGCTACCTGATCTCGAAAGCCGGCTGGAATCTGGTCTACAGCATCTTGCGGAATCATGCCCGCCGCCCGGAGAACGCCGCCGAGAAAGCGGCCGAAGTCCGCGAAGGCGCCTCGCGAACGAGCGCGCGCGAATCGGCCCCGCGCCCGGCGCCGCCCTCCCCGCGCCGCGAAACTCGCCGTAACACAAACGCCGGGCGGCCGGCGCGCGCGCCGGCACAGACGCCTGCGACCGTTCGATCCGCCGACGACATCGATCTGCGGCGCTGATTTGGTCGCTGCGCCCGCATGAACGCCGAAACGCCCGCATCGCACCGTCTGAGCGTGGTCCTGTTGACCCTTTGCGCGCTTTTGTGGGCGGGTTCCTTCTACGCCGGCAAGGCGGCGGTAAACCTCGCCGCGCCCATCGAAGTCAGCCTGGTGCGTTTCGGTATTGCGGGAAGCGTCCTGATGCTCTGGCTGTACTATCGCGAAGGCTTTGGCGCTCTCCGCAATGCGACGTTTTTGCGCCGGGCGTTTGTCAGCGGCTTCTTCGGCGTTACGCTGTATAATCTCTTCTTTTATTATGGTCTGCGCGATACCTCGCCGGTTAACGGCTCGCTGATTGTGGCGGCGAATCCGGCCATCACCGCGCTGCTCAGTCGCTTCTGGAAAGGCGAAACGATTCGCCCGCTCGGCTGGCTCGGCGTATTGTTATCGTTTGCGGGCGTGCTCACGATTGTCACGCGCGGCTCGCTGGAAGCCTTGCTGCATCTGCAACTGGCCGTCGGCGATCTGATGATTCTGGTCAGCTCGACGTGCTGGGCGATCTATTCGATTCTGAATCGCGCGGCCGGCGCAAACGCAAGTTCGCTGGCGATTACGGCCGTCTCCATGGCGCTTGGCGCGGCGCTGTTTTTACCGCTACTGCCGCTGGAATCGCATCCCGCGCCCTGGCTTGACTCGCTCGAATTCTGGGGCGCGGCGCTGTATCTGGCGATCTTTGGCAGCGCGCTGGCATTCGTCTGGTGGGGGCACGGCGTGCGCGATCTGGGCGCTCCCCGCGCTGCGATTTTCATCAACCTGGTGCCGGTGTTTGCCATGTTGATCGCCGCCCTGCTCGGTCAAACGCCGACGCCGGCTCAGTGGGCGGGCGCAGCGCTGATTCTCAGCGGCGTCTATTGCACCACGCGCCGCTGATCCGATGTGTGTTCCACGATCGCGTCGATAATTCTCGGCCAGTCATCGCGGTGAAGTTCATGACCGGCGCCTTCGAGCGCCAGCAGTTGCGATCCAGGAATCGCATCGCGAATCGCCAGCGCATGGGGAAAGGGCGAAACCGGATCTTCCGAACCGTGAATGATCAGCGCGGGCGTCCGAATTTCACCGGCGCGACCGTAGTACTCTTCGCCTCCTTGCAGAGCGGCGTGATTAAATCTACTGAGCGGACTGCGGGCGCGTTCCAGATCCAGTCTGGCCAGTTCCATCGCGCGCGCGGCGTCAAAGCGACGGCCGGATCCGCACAGCGTTTTCCAACTCCCGACAAGATAACGGACAACGGCGTCGCGGTCGGCCCAATCCAGATCGCCGGCCGCTGCATGATATTCGAGGATGTGCGGGTCAATATCAGGCAGGTCCGGTCGATCGTCCCAGACTCGCGCACCAATCAGAGTAAGGCTTTTCACGCGCTCGGGAGCGCGCAGCGCCGCCAACTGCGCAAGCATGCCGCCGAGGGACATGCCGGCCCAATGCGCCGCGCCTATCTGGTAAAGATCAAGCGCGCCCAGGGCGTCGTCCATGAGATCCAATACGGAATAGGTCGCCGCGCCCGGCGGATATGACGTGGAACGGCCCGTATCGCGTTGATCGTACCTGATTACAAAACGCCCGCGGGCCGCCAGCGCTGCACAAAACTCCGCATCCCACCAGACCATCGAGGCCGTCGCGCCCATGATCAAAAGGATGCAGGGATCCTCTGGACGACCAAAACTCTCCGTGCAAAGCTCCACGGACTTGATTGTATCAATTCGCTCGGTCATCATCACACATAAGAAGGACAACATCAACTCGCAAGTCCGAAAAAGGGACCGTTCAGGCGGCGCCTGGGGCGCGATTCGACTTGCCCTCGGGCGCCGCTTGCGCCAGAGTTTCGCTCGTGTCCGGCGGCAGGCTCTACATATGGAACGGCGCCGCGCTTTACGCCGCGCGGAATATCGAACCCGATCCCCATGCGCACTATGCGGCCTCGCTGCTGGTGTCCCTGGACGATCCGTTTGAGGTCGAGCTGGAAAACGAGCGCGTAAAACTGCGCGCCTGCCTGCTGGGCCCCAACCTGCATCATCGGCTGGTGGCGCGGGACACGCGCATGATCGTGTTGCAGCTCGACCCGGACAGCGCCGAATACGAGTCGCTCGCCTTCGCTGCGCCTTCTCCGCCGAAGCTGTATCCGCTCGAGTACGATCGGTTCGCACCGGCGGAATCCGAACTCGCGCATCTGTTTAACGATCCGCTCGGTTGCGGCAAGGCGCGCCGCATCTTTCTGGACATTCTGGATCTCGCGGGAGCGGCGCCGCGTCGGGACCGCCAGACAGAACTGGATCCGCGCCTGCTCAAAACTCTGGAGGTCTTGAAAAACGACCTGCCGGATCGCGTCAAGGCGTCCGAACTCGCCGCCCAGGCGGGACTGTCGGCGGATCGTTTTATGCATCTATTTAAAGACCAGCTGGGACTGCCGGTGCGACGCTACGCACTGTGGTTGCGCATGTTTCGCGCCGTGCGAGCGCTCGGCGCAGGACTCAGTTTGACCGATGCGGCGCACGAAGCCGGTTTCGCCGATTCCGCGCACTTGAGCCGCACCTTTCGTGAAAACTTCGGCTATCCCCCGTCGTATTTTTTCTCCGGCGCCAGGAACGTTCAAGTCCGCTTCTGCATGAGCCCGTAATTTACCTGCGGACCGCCTCCGCCACGGAGGCGAGAGGGGTTTTTACAGATGCGTATATTTCTCACCGGCGCGAGCGGCTTTCTGGGCATGCGCGCGCTCAAGTACTTTCGAGCGGAAGGTCACCAGGTGATCGGTCTTGCGCGCGGCGTCGCTGCGCGCGCGGCGATTGAATCGACCGGCGCGCAGTTTCTGCAGGGCGATCCCGCCCGCGTCGAAGACTACGCCGCAAAACTGGCGGAGTGCGACGCGGTCGTGCACGCCGCGGCGCCGGTGGAATTCTGGGGCCCCTGGGATTACTTTGAAAAGTCGATCGTCGGCGCCAGTCGCGACCTGCTTATGGCCGCCGATCAAGCGGGAGTGAAGCGTTTTGTCTACATCAGTTCTGAATCCGTCTTACAGGATAAAGCGCCCTTGCTTGACATCGACGAAAACGCGCCTTACCCGACGCAGCCCAACTCGGTCTACGGACGCGCAAAAAAAGCGGCCGAAGAGGCCATTCGCGCCGCGCAGGTGAAAACCGAGCGCATCATTCTGCGCCCGACCTTCATCTGGGGACCCGGCGTAAAAGCGCTGGATACGATGATCGAAAAAGTCAAAAGCGGCGAATTCATGTGGGTCGATCGCGGCGCAACGTTGATGGAAATGGTCCATGTGGACAATGTTGCGCACGCCATGCATCTTGCTCTGAGTCGCGGCCGAGATGGAGAAATCTATTACGTAACCGACGATTCGCCGCGATCAGCACGCGAATTTCTCTCCGCCCTGTTTGCGGCGCGCGGCGTCGCCGCGCCCGAAAAGAACCTGCCCGGCGGCCTGGCGCGCGCAGCGGCTGCGATTGTAGAAGGCGTCTGGAAGTTGTTTCGCATCAAGCGAGCGCCGCCGCTGTCGCGCTTCGAGCTGGCGTTTGTAAACCAGCCCCGCAGCTATCGCATTGACAAAATCAAATCGGAGTTCGGATATCGACCGATCACGAGCTTCGAACGAGGTCTGTCCGGTCTCAAGGCGGACGCCTGAGGCGAGGCCGGCTGGACGCACCGCCATGAGTTCCAGGGAATTTGTCGAATATCTGCTCGAGCAACTGCGCCCCCTGGGCGCCGTCAGCGCGCGCCGCATGTTCGGCGGCTACGGCGTGTATTACGGCGCACGCATGTTCGGACTGGTGGCGGAAGATCAGCTATATCTCAAGACCGACGAGCAGAATCGCGGCGAGTTTGAAGCGCAGGATTTAAAGCCGTTTGTGTATCAGACGGATCGCCGCAGCATTGCCATGAGCTACAGCGAGGCGCCGGCGGAGGCTCTGGAAGACGGGGAACTGCTGCGGCACTGGGCGCGTTCAGCGATCGCCGCCGCCGCGCGCGCCGCGCGAGCGACCGCCGGCAAAACGAAAAAGCAGGCCGCCAAATCGGCGACCAAATCCACAGCAAAAAAAGCGGCAAAGCGCCGCCCCGCACCCGCGCAAAAACCGCGGCGCAAAAGTTCCCGCTGAGCAAGTCCGCCCTACTTTATCAGTTGCGAAAGCGCTTTGAATTGCGGCGCTCCAGCGACGCGACACAACTCAAACAGAATCGATTCGGCGCTGGTGATAATCACGCCTTCCGCGCGCATGCGTTCAATAGCGATGCGTCGATTTTCCGGGTGGCGCGATCCGGTGCAGTCTTCGATGAGCACGGGGATATAATCGAGATCGATTAAATCGATCGCGGTCTGCAGCACGCAAACGTGCGTCTCCACGCCAAACAGCAAAACGAATTTTTTTCGACGAGTTCGCAACTGATCGAGAAATACCTTATCGCCGACCGCGCTGAAGCTCAATTTATCTACGGCGCCGTCCAGGGCCGCGCCAGCGCCGCCGGCGCGCAACGCGTCGGCGATGGCCGGGACGGTCGGTCCCAGGCCTTTGCGGTACTGCTCGGTGACAAGCAGGGGAATTTCAAGCAGCGCCAATCCCTGAATCAGGCGCGCAACGCGCAGTTCAAGGGCGGCGGAATCCTGTATGTGCGGCAGCAAACGCTCCTGCAGGTCGATTACAACTCCGATCACATCTTCTCGTTTTACGCGCATCGGAAAAGGATTGCACCTGACGGCGCTCCCGTCTTTCTAAAAAAATGCGCTCCTCTTTCTGGCGAACGATCCGGCTGCTGGTCGTTGCGCCGCTGTGGCTGGCGGCGTGCAACCAGTCCGCCGACGGCTTGATCCCGGACGGCTACTCGCGGGTGCACGCAGTAAAATTTATCCCGCGCGGCTACCAGTGTCAGGCCGCGTGTCGATGCCTTGAGGTCTATCTGGTCCGGGACGCTGACGAATCGGAAAAACGCAAACTGAAACGCGCCCTGTTTTTCTTACGAGGCTTCGCCGGCCCCGAAGCGGAAGAGTCTCTGGAGGAATGCGACCGGCGAGCGGCCGTGAGCGCCTGCCGGGTGCCCGCGGCGGACGTGTTCCCGGAAAAGACCGAGGCGCCGGATATGTGGCTCGTATGGTACGATACGGCCGAACCCGGCGCCGAAGCCTCGCGGGCCGATTGTTCGCCCGAGGGCTTCGTCCAATTCTGAGTGCGCCGGTCATCATTGCAGAAAATTAACCCGCGACTCTGAGAAAACGCGCTCCGTCAGGGGTTGTCAGTCTGCAATCTGACTGCAGGGCGCATATCCTGAACCGCGGCAAAACCGACGCCATGACCGACGAATACTGGGAACGAAACTACAAACGCATCTGCATTGAGTTGATGCAACACTGGACGCGCATCAGCGCCAGCGAAAACCAGAAGGTGCTGGAGATGCTCGCGCAGCACGAGTTGAACGGCAACGAATCCCTGCAAACTTATCTGCGCGAAAAGTTGGGCGCTTACATGGATCCCCGCGGACGACTCATGGAAGACGTGCGCAATGAACGCGCGTTTCGGCGCGCCACTTCCCTCTGAACGCTCAAGCCCGCCGGGACGTACGCCGGAGCGCATGGGATCGATCGCCTCAGCCGGCGTCTCCGGCGTCCGCCGGTTCCCCTTCGTTTGCGTCCCTTTCCTCCGCCTGCGGGTCGCGACCGGCGGCTTCGTCGGCGGGCCCGGTCTCCGTGCAGGCCAGGGCCTTGCGATGCACGGCCGCCTCGCGCGCGCCGAATTGCTCCGCACGCGCCAGAGCCTCGCAGGCGCCGGCGCGATCGCCGTTTTCCGCCAGTAGCAGGCCCAGCTCCAACCAGGCCTCGCGGTATTCGGGCGCCAGGGTCGTGGCCCGTCTGAGGTCGTCGACGGCGGCCGCGCCGTTGCCCGCTGCGCGGCTTGCTTTGCCGCGCAAACAATATAACTCCGCATCGGCGCCATGGCCCGCCAGACTGTGGGTCATAACATCAACTGCGTCCAGATAACGATTCGCCCGCAGCGCGCGGCGATAACGCGCCAGCGCATTTTCGCGGGACTCGCGGCCTTCGATGCGACCCATCGCGCCGCGGGCGCGCCGCAGCGCTTCCGCCAGACGTTCGCGGCGCGCTCGTTCCGCCGCACGCACTCCTTTCTCCGCCTGCCGACGCCGTTTTTTTTCCGTTGCGGCGCGTTCGCGATCGCGCGCAGCGCCGACGACGTCGCCCAGTTTCTCACGCGTATCGGCGATTAAGGGCAACACGTCGGCGCGCAGGTCTTCGCGTTCCGCAGCGCGACTCAGGCGCCGCAAAGCCTCTTCATAGCGTCCTTCCTCGTAGCGAATTTTGCCAAGCAGTGCGTTTGCGTCCGCGCCCACGCGAAACTCGTCCACGAGTTCCTCCAGAAGTTCCACCGCATCGCGCCGACGGTCCGCCTGAAACAAAGCCGCAGCCAGTTCATAGCGCGTTTCGGGATCATCCGGCTTCAGTTCAAGCGCGCGACGATAGCTGCGCGCCGCTTCCACAAAGCGCTCAAGCCGCACGAGGGCCCGGCCCAGTTGCAGAGCGGCCGCAGCATTGTCGGGATCCACTGCGGTGGCGCGGCGCAGATCCGTTTCCGCGCGCGCATAGTCTTCGTCGAAAAAAAGCGCCAGATGCGCGCGTTGCATCAGCGCGTCAAAATGATCGGGGTCCAGTTCGAGAGTACGATTAAAGTCTCGGCGCGCTTCTGCAATGCGGCCCGCATCAAAGTGCAGATAGCCGCGTTCGTACGAGCCTTCCGGATCGTCCGGGTGCAGCTCAATGTGACGCTCAATATCGCGTAGCGCCTGAGACAAAAGCTCAAGCGCGCCAGCCGGTTGTTCGGCGGCGAGAGCCTGGTAACTCAAAGAGCGTTCCAGCAGCGCGGAACGATGTTCAGGTTCGAGCGTGAGCGTTTGCGTGAAATCGGAAATGGCGCGTTCATATTCTTCGATCGCTTTCCAGGCGAGCCCACGGTGGAAATACGCCGGCGCGAGCGTCTCGCCGCTCTTGACGGCGTTCGTAAGGTCTTCCACCGCGCGCCGGTAGGCGCCGCGTTCGAATTCGAGAGCGCCGCGATTATAGTGAGCCTCGCTGAATTGCGGATCAATTTCGAGCGCTTCATCCAGATCTTCGAGGGCCGCTGCGATCCGCCCGGTTTGCGCGCGCGCAAGCGACCGCTGAAAATACAAAGACGGCAGCGGCGGCGGCGCATCGCCGTCAAAATCCGACCAGGTGTGAATGGCCGCTCCAAAAGACAGCTCCGCGCCTTCTTCGTCGCCCAGCGCGATTTGCGCGACGCCCAGATTGTACCACGCGCGACTGAAGTATGGTTTACGTTTGACGGCCTCGCGATGCAGGACCTGCGCCGCTTCGTATTCATGTTTCGCCGTCTGCAGCGTAGCGCCCAGGGCGTCGTAGGCCTCGGCGTAGTCGGCGTCGAGCGCGATCGCACGACGCATTGCAGCCTCGGCCGCCGCCGCATCGCCCAGCTCGAACAGACAGCGGCCCAGACCCAGTTCGGCTTCGGCGTCGTCAGGCGCAAATCCGAGCGCGGCGCGATAGTCCCCGGCGGCGCCGGCGAAATCCTCCTGCTCTTCCCGAATGCGCGCGCGAACGAACCACACCTCGTCGAAGTCCGGCTTGAGTTCGATCGCGCGCGAAACGTCTTCCAGGGCGCCCTTCAGATCGAACAAATCAAATCGGCACAGGCCGCGGTGATAATAGGCGCCGGGCGCCGCCGGATCAAGTTGGAGACTGCGATCAAAGTCGGCCGCAGCGGCCGCGAACTCCTTGCGCACGTAGCGGGCCAGACCCCGCAGGTAATGCAGCTCGGCGTTCTGCGGAAAGGCTTTTAACGCCGGATTCAAGAGTTCGCGAGCGCGTTGCGCCTCTTCGCGTTCCAGCAGCGACCGCGCCTCGGCCAGAATCGCCGGCAAATCCAGCGGCGCGTCCGGCAGGGCGTTCGGCGCTGCAGGTTCGAGCGGATCGTCGGAGGCGGCGCTCATGCCGCGCCTCCGCGCGTCTTGTTATGCCAGATCAGCTTGGCCAGCCCGTGCTCGTAGGTGCGCAGTTGATGCGTGAACAATAGATCAATGTCGCCGCCCGAAAGCAAATAATCCGCAAGACCTTTGCCGGAACCCAGGGCGTGCACCAGCCGATCGCCGTCCATCTTGCTGAGGGAAAACACCGGACGAAACTCGCCCGCATGACGGTAAGGATAAACCCGGGTGAGCACGCGCACCTCGCGC
Organism: Leptospirales bacterium; assembly: GCA_036170535.1. Classification (GTDB taxonomy): domain Bacteria; phylum Spirochaetota; class Leptospiria; order Leptospirales; family Leptonemataceae; genus SSF53. The sequence continues at coordinate 17,714 of JAVHPJ010000050.1, forward strand.
GCCGGCGAGTCGGCGATTGGATCCCAGACATTTTCAATCCGATAGAGCTGCGGCGCAAACCGCTGCACCGCATCCGCGAAAGCGCCGTCGCCGGGTCGCGGGCAGCCAAATACATAAGTCTCCGGATTAAATTCGCGCAATTCAAAGGCCGCAAATGTCGCCAGCGCCCCGCCGAGACTGTGACCCGCGATGCGCAGTCGATCGTGTTTGCGAAATAGCGGAGCGAGTTCCGCCGGCGAGGGTTTCAGCGACTTGTATATTTTCGTAAATCCCAGGTGCGTGGAGCCCGCATGGACGCCGGCCGGAGCGGGGACCGGGCAATCGGTCTGCGCGAGCTGCACGTCTTTGAGCCACTCGCGATCGGAGACCGTGCCGCGAAAGATCAGGCGCCATTCGCGCTTGCGCCGCGCCAGATACCCGATCGGCCAGAGCGACGAGCCGCGCTCGCGCCAGCGAATGGTTTCCACCTGCTCAAAGGGCGGCGCAATCGGACCGGGCGAGTAGCGCTCGTATTTGCCGCGCATATGCCGCGGACGCCAGAGCTGAGGATCCGCGCCGTAACGCGCTTCCAGATACTGCACATAGGCCTTGCCCGTGAAGCGCAGTAGTTCGAGCGCCAGCTCCGCATCAAAACGCGGATGAGTTTTCCAGAAGCGCCAGTTCATAGTGCGCGCACTAAACCGACTCCGTCTTTTCCTGCAGGCGATCGGCGAGGTTCGTGCGAATCTTGCGATAGATGCGCAGAAAGCCCCGAATGCGCACCAACTTCCACTCGGCGTCGGCGGCCCACACGCTCTCCGGATGCTCTTCAACCACGCGCGAAAAGTAATCCTGCGCCTTAAGAAAGCGGTCCAGCGCTTCCAGCACGCGCTTGAGTCCGTCCTGATCGGGCGTGATTTTGGCCGACCGACCCCGAAACATCATGCCGCCCGCGCCCGCGCTGTAATGGATAAAACCCTGCTTGTAGTTAACGTAGGCCGGATCGCGATGCAAACCCACGTCTCGTTCCACAGACAGGGCGCCGCGACGCGCAAAAGGATCGCCGCGCTCCGCG
>JAVHPJ010000051.1:0-3906 GCA_036170535.1 Leptospirales bacterium
GAAGTGCGTGTTCGCTCGGACACGGACGTTCGTGCGAACACGCCGGCGTTGCGCGTCGCTGCAGCACGGCGTGAGTTTCGTGAATAATCCGGACTAAAGCGAAAGAATATAGCCGTCGGCCGGCGCCGCGCGGCCTTCGAGTTGGGCCAGCAAAGTTTCGCGCACGCCGGCCTCGCCGCTCTGTTTTACAACGCGCAGGGCCGCGCCGTCGAGTTTCTGGATGTGCGCCATAAAGTCGCGCCACGCGTCGGCCAGACGCGTTTCAAATCCGGCCGGCGTCCACTGCACCAGACGTTTGCGCGCCCGCGCGGGCGCAAAAAATGTTTTGGGCGCGGCGCCGGGCAGTTTCTCGGCGGCCGGCTCCGCGGGCGCCGTGGCCGCTTCCCACTGCGCGAGTCCCACCGAGCAACTGTAACGCAAATCATCAGTAAATTGCGTGTGCACCGCGCGGCGGATTTCCGGCGAACCGGCAAAGTCAATGTAAGCGCAGGCTTCGTCGCGCGTCAGTCGAGCAATGTCTTCATAAGCGACCGCGTCGGCATAACATTGCAGACCCTTTACAAACTCCCGATTGCGCGCGGAAGTCAGGCCGATCACTCGCAGGCCCGGGCGCCGCGACAGCAGAAACGCCGTGGACCATGCAGTTTTGCTGGAGGCGCTCGAAAGCAGGATCGTGCGCGCGCCAAAAAAATCGCTGTCGGCGAACATGTCGTCGATTAAAAACGAAGTGGTAAACAGCGGCCGGAGCAGCGCCTGCTCCGCCTCAAAGCGAGCGTCGTAGAGCGAGTCGGCGCTGCAGAGCGTGTACTGATTGTAGACGGGACTCAGGCCCTTGCGGTGCGCGCTGCCGTCGGAAAAAGACGCAGCCGTAATAGCTTCCGGCTCGACCAGAAGATGCGTCGCCATCGGCAGATAGCCGTAATAACGCGCGTCCACTTCGACGCCCGGCGCGGCGGATGCAACGACATTGGCGAAACCCCAGACCGGGATCACGCCCCACCCTTCTGCGCCGCTCGGAAAAAAGCTCCAGTAACGCATAACATCGCCCAGGGCCGCATAGGTGACGTTGTTGGCCGTAAAAGCGAACGAATCGATGCGCAACAGCGCCGAACCCGGCGCGAGCGTTTCCGGGAAAGGCGCATCGGCGCGCACCAGGCGCGATTCACGCAGAGCGTTTTTTTTAACTTGAAATTGCAGATTATGTACGGGGGAAAGCATCGCTGAACCTCATGAGGTAAGATTTTTATAACAAGCGCAATCAACGCAGGTCCGTATATTCAATCAGCTTTGATCGAATGCCCGGTTCCAGCGCGGAGTGCCCGGCGTCCGGGACCACGACCAATTCCGCCTCCGGCCAGACCCGGTGCAAATCAAAGGCGCTTTTGATCGGACACACGACGTCATAACGCCCATGGATGATCACGGCCGGAATGCGTCGAATGCGATCAATGTTTGCGAGCAGATAGTCGTCGCGTTCAAAAAAACCGCGATTTACAAAGTAGTGACACTCAATGCGCGCAAAGGCTTCCGCAAACGCGTCCGCGCCATGGCGCGCCACCAGATCAGGATCATAAAGCAGCCGGGAACAACTGCCCTCCCACATGCTCCAGGCGCGCGCCGCTTCGACTCGTTCGCGGCGATCTTCCGAAGTAAGTCGACGGTAATACGCGGCCAGCAGGTCCGTGCGTTCCGCGACCGGAATGGGCCGCAGGTATTCCTGCCAGGCGTCGGGAAAAATCGAGCTCGCGCCTTCCTGATAAAACCAGCGGATCTCCTCGGCGCGCAACAGAAAGATGCCGCGCAAAAACAACTGCTCCACTGTTTCCGGATATTGCTCGGCGTACGCGAGCGCCAGGGTGCTGCCCCAGCTTCCGCCAAACACCGACCAGCGCTCAATGCCAAGTTTGCGTCGAATCCGTTCGATGTCTTCGACCAGATCCCAGGTAGTATTTTCGCGCAGCTCCGCAAAAGGCAGACTGCGGCCGGACCCGCGCTGATCAAAAAGTATCACGCGCCACTTTTCGGGATGAAAAAAGCGGCGATACATGGGATCCACTCCGCCGCCGGGGCCGCCGTGCAAAAAGATCAGCGGGCGTCCGGCCGGATTGCCGCACTCTTCCACATGCAGGCTGTGCAGCGCGGAAACCGGCAGCCGAAACTCGTGGTAGGGTTCAATCGGCGGATACAATTCGCGGAGGCGGCTCATTCAGTGCAGCGTCGCGCGGCGGGGGCGCGGATAGCTACCAGAAAGCGGGGGGCGATCCTCCCGGCCGGGAAGCCTCGCCGCGCCGCCGATTTTTTCCGCCGCCGCTTCCAAAAAAGTACACCCCGCTCGCGCTGCCTGACTCTACAATAGCAGACTATGACGCGCCCTTCCCCTGCCGACCTTCGCGCCCCTGCTACGCTCGCGCCCGCCAACCGCGACGCGGAACTGTCCGGTCAACTGGCCCGTTTTTTGCGTTCGGGCGAGCGCACGGCGCTGCGCGTACTGCGCGACGCCGATCTGGCGAACGATGCGGTGCAGGACGCCCTCAGCACCGCGTGGCGCAAACTCGACACGCTGCGCAACGCCGCCGCGGCCGAGGCCTGGTTTGCACGGATTGTGCTGCGCAACTGTCTGCGGTTGAAACGACGCGCGGAGCGGGAAACGTCCGCGCTGGAGCTGGACCCCGCCTGCGCGCGGCCGGATGCTGCGGAACTCCTCTTGCGGACGGAAATTAATCGCCGCTTTGAAGCGGCGCTTGCCGGACTCGGCGACGTCGACCGCACGATTGCACGCCTGCGCTTTCTGGAAGAGCGGCCCCTCGCACAGATCGCGGATGCAGTCGAGCGCACAACGGACGGCGTAAAGAATCGCCTGCGCGTATTGCGGCCGTATTTTCAGCGCGCCCTCGCGGACTACGGTCCTGGGTTGCACGCCGCCGGCGCCTTTACGCGCGCGCACATCGATCCCATGCGCGGCCCGGTGGCTTTCGCCGCTTGATATTTTTTATTCCCAGGAGTTTCCATGTTTCGCGCCGATCCGATCCAACTTGCCAGCCGTCCGCGGGAGCGCGCGCCGCTCAGCCGCTCCATGGACGATCTTCTGGAACGCCGTCATCTCGAAGCGCGCCGCGTGTTGCTCTGGGGCCAGGTCGACGACGCCAGCGCCCGCCACATTGTCGATCGACTGCTCTATCTGGAATCCCTCGATCCCGAGGCGGAAATCCGCTTTGTCATTAACAGCCCCGGCGGCGCCAATACAGCGGGCTTCGCCATGCTCGATACCATGCGCGGTCTGAGTTGTCCGGTCGCCACAATTTGCACCGGACTCGCGGCGAGTTTTGGCGCCCTCTTGCTTGCGGCCGGCGCGCCGGGCCGCCGCTTCGCCTTGCCGCATGCGCGTATTATGATTCATCAGCCCTGGGTGCCTGGCGAGATTCAGGCGCCGGCCACGGATCTCAGAATTCACGCCGAAGAGATTGGCAAACAGCGCGACCTGGTAAACCGCATCCTGGCCGAGGCCTGCGGCAAGTCCCTCGACGAGATCGCCGCGGATACGGATCGCGATCGCTGGTTCGACCCGGCCGCCGCAAAAGCCTACGGTATGATCGACGACATTACCGATCGCTACTGAGCCCGAAATGTCCTGAAGCGCACGCCATACTGCGGCGCCGCGTGCGGTTCCCCTCGGCCGGCAAAAAATCCTTGTACTCCGACGCGCCTGTGCCAGGCCTTGTCGGTCCGATGTACTATCCGGCTTTACCGGTTCTGCGCTGGAAACGGCAGTCCTTTGCGGTCGGCCTGAGCGGCGCGATTGGCGCCGGGAAATCCACGGCGACGCGGGCCTTTGCGGCCGCTGGCGCGGCTGTGCTGGATGCGGATCTGGTTGCGCGCGAGGTCTTGCATTCGGACGACTTGCGGGCC
>JAVHPJ010000052.1:0-53654 GCA_036170535.1 Leptospirales bacterium
AAGACTTCCTGTAGGATCACGCCGCCGCTGCGCCATAAAAAACACGACAGGAACGCTTGAATCTGGTATTATGTAACTGTAAGGAGTTACGGCTCGCGGGGAGAATCCTATGAAAACAGTCACCTTGCATGTAGAGGGCATGTCCTGCGACCACTGCGTGAAGTCCGTCCAGGAAGCGCTCGAGTACATTGGCGCAAACGCGCGGGTGAGCTTATCGGAAAACCGGGTCGAGGCCGACTTCGACGAAACCCGCCTGAACGTTAACGCGCTCAAAAGCGCCATCGAAGATCAGGGTTACGATGTGCTGAGCATCGAAGAATAGCGCGCCCTTTCTGTCCATGAACGACCGACTCACCCTCGACGTCTCCGGCATGACCTGCGCGGCCTGCGCGCTGCGCATCGAAAAGGGCCTCGCGCGCACCCCGGGCGTAACATCCGCGACGGTGAATTTCGCAATGGAAACGGCGACCGTCGCCTTCGACCGCACGGCCGCCGACGAAAACGCACTTATCCGCAAAGTGGAACAACTCGGCTACGGCGCAACGCTGCACCAGGCCGCCGACGCCGGCGTAGATGCGCGCGAGGCGGAGCGGTTGCGCGAAGACCGCAGTCTCCGCCTGCAATGGATCGCTTCTGCGCTGCTGGCCCTGCCGCTGCTGTATACGATGGCCGGCCACATCCCCGGAGCCGCCGCCGTCCCCATGCCGGATTGGCTTATGAATCCCTGGCTGCAACTGGCGCTCGCTGCACCGGTGCAGTTTGTAATTGGCGCGCGCTTTTATCGCGGCGCGTGGAAGGCCGCGCTGGATCGCAGCGCCAACATGGACACGCTGGTCGCCCTGGGAACTTCAGCGGCGTTTTTCTTTTCGCTTTATCAACACCTGAGCCATCCCTTCCAGGCGGGCGGCGCCGGGCCGCAACTCTACTACGAAACCAGCGCCGTATTGATCACCCTGATTTTGCTGGGTAAACTCCTCGAACGTTCGGCGCGCGGACGCGCCTCAAGCGCGATTCGCAAGCTCATGCGCCTTCGCGCAAAAGCCGCGCTCGTGGTGCGCGACAATCGCGAGATTGCGTTGCCGATCGACCAGGTCGTAGTCGGCGATCTGATTCGTGTGCGCCCGGGCGAAACCATCCCGGTGGACGGTCGCGTTGTGGAGGGCCGCTCCGCCGTGGACGAATCGATGCTCACCGGCGAAAGTCTGCCGGCGGAGCGCGGTCCCGGCGATGCGGTCTGCGGCGCCACTCTGAACTCAAACGGCACGTTGCTTGTCCGCGCGGAAAAAATCGGCAAAGATGCGGCGCTTGCCCGCATAATTCGCGCCGTTGAAGAAGCGCAGAGTTCGCGCGCGCCGATCCAGCGGGTGGCGGACCGCGTCGCGGGCGTGTTTACGCCGATCGTCCTGGCTTTCGCGGGGCTGACCTTTCTCTACTGGTTCGCATTCGTCGGCGACTCCGTACAGGCCCTCGAAAACGCGATCGCTGTGCTCGTGATCGCTTGCCCGTGCGCGCTCGGCCTGGCCACGCCGGTTTCGATTCTCGCTGGCGCCGGCCGCGCTGCGGAACGCGGGGCGCTCTTTCGCAGCGCGGAAAGTCTGGAGCGGGCCAGTCGGATCGATTGGGTCGTATTTGACAAGACCGGAACGCTTACCGCGGGTCGCCCCGATGTGCTCGAGATTATCGTCTCCCCGGCTTATGAAAAAAACACCGGGCTGCAGATTGACGCGGCGGGCGTGTTAAGCTACGCCGCTTCCGCCGAACGCTACTCGGAGCATCCCCTGGGCGCCGCCGTCGTACGTGCGGCGACGGAACGCTCGCTCGCATTTTCGAGCGTCCCGACTTTCGTCGCTTTCCCCGGCGCCGGCGTGCTCGCCGACGTCGCCGGAATTGAAACGCTGGTGGGGCGAGCGTCGCTCTTTCAAGAACGCGGCATCGCGCTGGACGATCTCAAGTCGCTGGCGCGCGAGCAAGAAGAAATGGGACGGAGCGTTTTTTTTGCGGCCCTGGACGGCGCTGCGGCCGGACTCATTGCCGTTGCAGATGTAATTAAGCCCGACGCCGGCGCGGCGCTGGCAAGATTACATCAAATGGGAGTTAAGACCATGCTCTTGACCGGCGATGCCGCGCCCGCGGCCCGGGCGATCGCCCGTCAGGTTGGCATAAGCGACGTGGAGTCCGGCGTCTCGCCCGAACAGAAGGCGGACACAATTCGCCGGCTGCAGGCCGGCGGGGCGCGCGTCGCGATGGTCGGCGACGGAATCAACGACGCCCCGGCGCTCGCGGCGGCGAACCTCGGGGTGGCGATGGGCGACGGCAGCGATGTCGCGATCGGCGCAGCGGACCTCACGCTGATGCGCGGCGATCTGAACGGCGTGGCGGATGCACTCTGGATTGCGCGCGGCGTCGTAACAAACATCAAGCAGAATCTCTTCTGGGCGCTGGCCTACAACGCGCTCGGCCTTCCATTGGCGGCGGCCGGATTTCTCGCGCCCTGGCTCGCCGGCGGAGCCATGGCCTTATCCTCGGTCTCGGTCGTCCTGAACGCGCTCCGGCTCCAGCGCCTGCGAATTTCTGGAGAAGATGCGATCCGCCAGCGGGCCCGGCAGAACTAGACCCAGCGCGAGTATCAATTCCTGATAGTCGGGTATAAAATACAATCCGGCCGCTGAAACGAGTAATTGGACACACAGCGTCGCGCCCAGCGGCGCGGGACGCGGCGCCGCCCACGGAAATTTCTCGATAAAAAAATCGCGCGCCAGTGCGCGCCCCTCGCCGCGCAGACAGCTCAGAGCGATCAACACGTATTTGACGGCGAACCAGATATGAAACAGAGCATACAGGCCCGCCATGGCCGCGAAGAAGCTGGTGACCGGCCCCGGCAGTTCATCCGGCGAAACATCAAGCTGTTGAAAAAAGTAGCGCGACTCAAGCCAGGCGGCGGCGCCGAGCATTATCAGAAACCAGCCGTACAGCGCCATGCGAAAAAACCAGGCGAGATTGCGCGCCAGAAATACGCTCAGTAGAACCGCCGCGGCGATCGCTCCCGCAACCACCGGCAGCCAGGGAACCGGGAAATCCGAGAAACGCAGGCTGCCAAGAACGCAAAAATGCACGCTTAAGCTGGCAATCGAAGCCGGGTGCAGGGTCTGCAAAAATCGCGCATTCACAAAGCCGTAAAAGGGCCCCACATAGAGAAACGCGAGCAGCGCTCCGCCGAGGAACTCGCCCTCGCGCCACGCCGCCGCGCCTGGAAAAATCGCCCGGACCAACACTTGCGCGGTCTCAAGCAGCGCCGGCGCGCACAGCCACAAAGCGGCGACTGTAATCACCGCCAGGGCCGGACGGCGCGCCAGACTGCGCGAGGCCAGCCAGCTCGTTTGAGCGAAAAAACCCAGGGCCAGCGCAATCATGAACGCCAGCATGCTCAAAGCCGCCCCATGCCGATGTAAAGGTAACGCGGATCAAAGACCAACATCAGCGCCGCCAGCGCAAGCAGCAGTGCGGGAATAATGCCGTCGCTCAGATTGCGCGGGGCGTGCGGCAAAGCGTCCACAATGGCGGCGCGGTCCGGGCGCTCGGGAAGATAGACGATCGCAGCGCTGTCGCCAGGCTGTACGGCGCGAAAGTACGATCGGGACAGGCGGCCCGCGTGCTCGGTTACAATGCGCCGGCCGTCGGCCGTTTCAAATTGAAAACGAATGCGCGGGACGCCCGCCGGCGACTCGCTGCAGTCGACAATTTCGCCCATGGCGGCCTGGCCGCCGCGCTTGATCTCGCGGCCCTCCGGATCGTATTCCATGACGATGACAAACATCGTGAGGGCGCCGATCAAAAGCAGCGCCAGGCCGAATATTCCCAGCAAACCGGCGCGCGGGCGCACCGGAGCGCCAGGCGCGAGAACGGCGGACGCGGGAGCGGCGGGCTTCGTTTGCATGGGCGCGGTGATCTCGCCGCCGACGTCCGGAACCCGGGACGGCGCGATTGAACACGCACTGAATTGCAAAACCGGCGCGCGCGGCAAGCCCTTAAACGCCGCAATCGCGACGCACGCGCTTGACCGGCGCACGCCGACGGGCTCTCTCGTCCCATGCCCGCGCGGAAAATCTGGAAGATATCGAAAGCCGGCAGCATTGATCGACTGCGCCTGGTCAGCGAGGAAACGCCGCCCCTGCAGGCTGGCGAAGCGCGGGTGCGGGTGCATGCGGTCGGACTGAACTTTGCCGACGTGTTCGCCCTCCAGGGACTCTACTCCGCGACGCCGCGCGGCGAGTTTACGCCCGGTTTGGAATTCGCCGGCGTCATCGAAGAAATCGCTCCCGGCGGCCGCGGAACGCCGCAGTTTAAGCGCGGCGATCGGGTCATTGGCGTAACTCGATTTGGCGGATACAGCGAACGCATCAATGTCGATCTGCGCTATCTGCGCGGCCTTCCGCGCGGCTGGGATTTCGCCCAGGGCGCGGCGCTGATCGCTCAGGGACTCACCGCCTGGTACGCACTCACCGCTCTGGGCGCGGCCGCTGCGGGCCAGAGCGCGCTGGTGCACTCTGCAGCAGGCGGCGTGGGTTTGCTCGCCCTGGATATGATGGCGAAACTCAAGCTGCATCCCATAGCGGTCGTCGGCGGCCGCGATAAGGTCGCATTCTTAAGAACACGCGCCGGTTTGCGCGAATCCCAGATTATCGTCCGCAATGCGCGTACGTTCGCCGCCGACCTTGATCGCGCTTTGTCCGCCGAGCAAGTGTCCGGCTTTGATCTGATCCTCGATTCCGTTGCGGGCGAATATTTTCGGCCAGGCTACGAGCGGCTTAATCCCGCCGGCCGCTTGATACTGTTTGGATCGGCGACCATGATGACTCATTCCGCGCGGCCGAACTACCTGGAAGTAGCGTGGCGCTATTTGCGACGACCGCGCCTGGACCCGCTCGAAATGATGAGCGCAAACAAAAGTCTGATGGCGTTTAATCTAATCTGGCTCTGGGATCGCGTCGATGTGTTGATGTCGCTTTACGACTCCATGATGCGCCTGAAGCTGCGCCCGCCGCACATTGGCCGACGCTTCGCCTTCGAGCGCGCGCCGGAAGCGATCGCCTATTTTCAAAGCGGCGCGAGCGTGGGCAAAGTGGTTCTGGAGCTCTGAACTGTGGCCGCCGCCGATCACACGCCGCCGCTGAAGCGACCGGTCAGCGTCCTGAAGGGCGTGGGCCCGGCGCGCGAAAAGGCGCTCACCGAAGAGGCCGGAGTCGCAAGCGTCGAGGATCTGCTCTACTATTTTCCGCGACGCTACATCGATCGCACTCTGAGCGATACGACGCTGCTGCAAGCCGGGCGCGAGGTCACGCTCATCTGTCATGTGCAGAACCACTACCTCGCGCACGGTAAGCGTTCGCGTTTGGTCGTCCAGTGTCGCACCTTGTCCGGCGAGGGGCTGTCGTTGGTCTGGTTTCGCGGCGTGCAATATCTCCGGAAGCTTTTCGAACCGGATCAAACGCTTGTGGTCTCCGGACGCCTCGAGTACTATCAGGGGCTCCAGATCATTCACCCCGATTTTGAATCGATTGATCCTGAAGACGAGCAGGCGCTCGTGCACGTCGGACGCATTATCCCCCTGTATCCCTCCGGCGAAACGCTCAAGAAGAACCACCTCGACAGTCGCGGTTTTCGCCGCCTGATTGCGGCGGTTGTCGAAGATCCGGAATTCGTCGCTCCCGAAATTTTGCCGCCGCGCGCCGGCGCACGCCAGAATCTGCTGCCGCGCACCAACGCCTTGCGGAACATACATTATCCGGAAAATCAGGCGCAACTCGACGAAGCGCGCCGCACGCTCAAATACGAAGAACTATTCTTATTCAGTCTGATGATGTATCACAAGGCCCTGGCGCGGGAACGCTACGCTCGCGAAATCACGCCGCTTGAGTTCGGGCGTTGCCGGGAATACGAGGCCTTGCTCGGCCGGCTGCCCTTTCAAATGACCGAGGAGCAGCTGCGCGCCATTCGGGAAATACTCGGATTGTGCCGCGGCAAGCACAGCGAGGCCTTTCTGTTGCAGGGCGACGTCGGTTCCGGCAAGACCGTGGTCGCGCTGGCGATCGCACTGCATTACATGGAGACCGGCGCCCAGGTTGCGCTGCTGGCGCCCACCGAGGTGCTCGCGCGCCAGCACTACAATACCCTTTCAAACATGCTGGGATTCGAAGGCGCGACCAGGCTTGAAATTCTGACCGGGAGCGATAAAAAAAAATCGCGCGCAGAAAAGCTCGAACGCATCCAGGACGGGTCCGCTTTGCTTGTCGTCGGCACGCACAGTCTGCTGGAAGACGAAGTGGCGTTTCAACGCCTCGGCCTTGTGATAATCGACGAGCAGCATCGATTCGGCGTGGGCCAACGAGAAACGATGCGACAAAAAGGCGTCAATCCGGACGCCATCGCCATGACAGCGACGCCCATCCCCCGCACATTATGCCTGACCGAGTTCGCCGATTTGAGATTGGTGACGCTGCGTGAGAAGCCCGCCGGACGTAAGCCGATTCAAACGATGCGCCTGGGCGAGGATCGCCGCGCAGCGCTGTACAAGTCGATTCGCAAGCGCGTCAGTGAAGGTCGTCAATGTTACATTGTGTATCCGCTGATCGCTGAATCCGAAAAGAGCGATTTGCGCGCCGCAACTGACGCCTTTACAGAATTATCACAAACTGTATTTCCGGATTTTCGCGTAGCGCTGTTGCATGGCCGGCTCAAGTCGGCGGAGAAAGAAATCGTGATGAACGAGTTTCGGCAAGGCCGCGTGCAAATTCTGGTCACGACCAGCGTTATTGAAGTAGGCGTTGATGTGCCGAATGCGACGGTCATGGTTATTGAACACGCCGAACGCTTTGGCATTTCTCAGCTGCATCAACTTCGGGGGCGGGTCGGCCGCGGTTCCGAAGAGAGTTTTTGCGTGCTTGTTTCCGACGCCGATTCGGAAGATTCGGAGGAACGCCTCTCGGCCGTGGCCGGCAGCGAAGACGGGTTTCATCTGGCTGAGGTCGATATGCGCCTGCGCGGCCCGGGAGAGCTTTTGGGACTGCGGCAGCACGGCCTGCCGGGATTCAAGTTGGCGGATCTTGTGCACGATCGCGAACTGGCGGAAGCGGCCTACCGCGACGTCCGGGAGTTTCCGGATGCGCCGCCGGAAGTGCGCGAAATGATTCGCCGGCGATTTGAACAGGGGATTGTAATTTTTCCCAACTGACTTGCGCGGCGCCGTTTCCGCCCGGACCGAATATGTTTCGAATTTCCCTGCAGGGCCGGACCCTGAGTTGGTTGTTGGCGCTGAGCGCAATCGCGCTGTGCGGCGCCTGCGGCGTCCGACCGGCGGAATTAAACGCGCCGGTATTTGAGGCGCGGCCGGATGCCGTGATCAGCCTCGCCGGCGATTGGCTTTTTTTCCCCGGCGATGACCCGCAGTTTGCGGAGCGCACGCACGACGACTCGGCCTGGCGCCGCGTTAACGGACCGGCGCCCTGGAATCTCTACGCGGGCGCGCGTCTGGGCGTCGGCTGGTATCGTCTGCGAATACGTACGCCCGCCGACGGAGCAAACGTCGACTACGGCTTGATTTTGCCGTATATTCAGGCCGCCTCCGAAGTTTACTTTAACGGGGAGCGGATCGGCGGCCGCGGAGTAATCGCGCCCAACGGCCGCCTGCAGGTCGCGGACGGCCGCATGTACCTGACGCCGATTCCGCGGGCGAAGCTGGCAGCGGACGGCGACAACCTGCTCGCTCTACGCATTCACGGCGGCGCCGGACCCGGCGGAATTGTCGCGCGCGAAATCGCTTTTGGCGAATTCAGCCGGGCGGAAACGCGATTTTTTCGCTGGCAGCTCTGGCACGTCACATTGGCGGGAATATTCTTATTTGTCGCGGCGATCCATATGATTCATTTCGCCGGGCGACGCGTCGATCGGCATCATCTCTATTTCGCTCTGTTCGCCGCCTGCGTCGCGGCGATCCACGCATCGTTGAAAACGCTTTCGTACTGGCTGTTCGATTCCTATTTGATCAACCAGAGCCTCTTTAATTTCAGCACCGCCGCATTTCCGGCCCTTCTGATTTTGTTTTTCCGACGCTTTTACGGCTTGAGCGCCGCGCCGGTTGAAAAGTTGGCGGTTGGTCTCGCGCTCACCTTCGCTGGCGCCTACGCGGCGACCCTGATTGCGCCCGCGCTATTCAGCCCGTATCAGCGATTCATGCTGCCGGCTCTGGTCACTCTGTCAATCGCAGCCGTGTTATACTGCGTGCCGTTGACGGTTAAGGCGACTCACATTGGTTTTCCGGGCGCACGCCTCTTATCCCTGGGATTTTATTTGTTCGGGCTCGGAGCGATTAACGAAATATTGTCATACTACGACATTCTCCAAACTCCGCGCATGCTCGACGAAAGTTTTTTGTGCTTCATTATCGCGATGCAATTCGCTCTGGCCATGCGCTCGCAAACGCTGCACGGAGAACTGGAAACGGTGCACCGTTCGCTGCAATCCAAAGCCGACGCCGTGGAAGACGCGCGCCGAATTCTGGAAGAGTCGGAACGAATGTATCGCAGCCTGATTGAGGCTTCGCACGATATCCTGCTGTCATTGGATACGGACGGGCGCATTCTTACGGCGAACCGCGCCCTGACCGAGCGGCTGGGATTTAATCGCGTTGGCGTGATTGGCGAACCCTTTGAATCATTAATTTACGAAACGGTTCAGGACAGCGAACACGGGCTGAGCCGGCAGGTCGTGCGCGACAAGTTTCTCGAGGCGCTTAGCGCTCGCCGCGACATCGCGTTTCGGGCGGTTTTTCGCACACGCATCGGCGAACCGCGCACGCTGGACCTGCGCTTTCAGTATGTGGGCACGGAGTCCGCCCTGGCGCCGATCTTCGCGCGACTCAGCGGCGTCGACGAAGACGAGCTGACGCGCCTTCTGATTGCCGAACGTCAGCGGTACGTATTTGGCAACTACATCGGCCTGGCCGAACTGGTTTCCAATCGACTGGCGGCCGGCGTCGCGCGGTACGGAGGGTCCGAGGCGGCGTTCGGGGTGAAACTCTGCTTGCGAGAAATCATTATCAACGCAATCGAACACGGCAATCTGCGCATCAACTACGCCGAAAAAAGCCGGGTGCAACGCGAAGGCGCATACATAGAGTTTCTCCGGGCGCGGCAACATGCGCCGGAAACGCGCGACAAAACAGTTACGGTTGAATACTCCCTGGACAGCAAGCGCGCGTGGTTTCGCATCACGGATATGGGCGCTGGCTTCGATCATCGCGCCATGCGCAAGCGCACGGCGGCTCAGATCAACGAGTCGGGCCAGTCGCATGGCCGCGGCATTCTGCTCGCCCGCAGCGAGTTCGACGTGGTGCGCTACAACGAAATTGGCAACAGCGTGCTTCTGATTAAGCGTTTTTCAAAGTAACGCGTCAGATCACATCACGTCAATTGCGATCAGTGAAATGTCATCTTCCAGTTGCGTCCGCGGCCGAATCCACTGAACCAACTCCGCCTCCACCTCGTGCACGAATTTTTCCAGCGGAACCTGGCGGCGCGTTGCGAGCAGCTGCGCGAGGCCTTCCTCGCCGAAAAATACTCCGGCGTTGTTGCGGGCTTCGGTAATGCCGTCTGTGAAAAAAAGAAAGCGGTCGCCCGGCTCCAATTCCGATTCGCGAATTTCACATTCAATCCGCGGTGAGACGCCCAGAGGCAACCCGCGCGCTTCGATGGAGTCCACTCGTTGCAGTCGTTCGCGCCACACCAGCAGCGGAGTGTGTCCCGCGTTGGCGTAAATCATGCGGCGCGTGTAAAGGTCGAAGTACGCATAGGCGCCGGTGATAAAGTGATTCTCGCAGCGACCGTACATGCTGCGATTTAATCGGGCCATGAGCCGATCGGGTTCGTTGGCGTAGGCCTCTTCAATGCTGAACGAAATCTTCAACATCGCGCCGATGATCGCCGCCGACGCGCCATGGCCGCTGATATCCGCGGAGAGTACGCCCAGACGCGCTTCGTCCAGCACATGAAAATCATAAAAATCGCCGCCTACATGGCTCATTTGCCGATGCAGCGCGCTGATCTTCAATCCGCGAATGTCCGGCGTGGTCGACGGCAGAATCGACTCCTGAATTTTCTGGGCGATGCGCAGATCCTGTTGCAGGGCGCGCAGCTGACTGCGCTCTTCCGCAGCCTTCTTAAGCTGCAAGCACTGGTTGAGCCGCGCGAGCAGTTCTTCGCTGTGAAAGGGCTTGGTCAAATAGTCGTTCGCCTGTTCGTCAAAGGCCATGCTGATGTCCGACTCGCGACCGCGCGCCGTGACGATGAGGACCGGCAATTCGACCAATGAATGTTTTTCGCGTATGCGCCGCAGCGCTTCGTAACCGGTGACGCCAGGCATCATGACATCCAGTATCGCCGCATCCGGCGGCTCCGGCCCCAGAGCAATATCGAGCGCCTCCTGACCGCTGAGCGCCGTTTTCACCGAATAGCCCGCATTGATCAGGATATTGCTCAGAATCTTCAGGTTCACCGCCTCGTCATCGGCGACCAGAATCGTCGGTCCGGCGGATTGCACGCCGGCCGCTTCGGCCGCCGCCCGCGCCGCCTCGAACAGGGGCGGAGTCGGTTCGGCCACGTTGGCCAGCAAGGGCTCGCGATCGGCGGCCGCGACATTGCGCGCTATAGGCAGAGCGAAAATAAAGCGCGACCCGACGCCCTGTTGGGACTCGGCGCGAATTGAACCGCCCTGCAACTCGACCAGCTTGCGAGTAATGCTGAGACCCAGTCCGACTCCGCCAAAGGGACGCGATTCCGACGCGTCCGCCTGGGTGAAGGGCTGAAAAATGTCGGCCAGACGATCGGCGGGAATGCCCGGCCCGGTGTCTTCCACCATGATTTCTTCGAAATTGCCGCGTCGTTCCGCACGCACGCGAATCACTCCTGAATCCGTAAACTTGATCGCATTCGCCAGGAGGTTCTGAAAAATCTGCAGCAGGCGATTCTCATCCGCGAGCACAAGCGGCGCATTGGCGGGGATGCGATTTTCCATCACCAGAGTTTTGCCTTCCGTCAGGGGCTGCAAGATGCTGATGGCGATCGAACACGCGGAACGCAAGTCGGCCGGCTTAATTTCCAGCGGCAGCTCGCCCTGCTTGAGGCGCGACATGTCCATGATGTCGTTGATCAACGTCGCCAGGCGCCGACCGCTGGTGGCGATCAGCGAAAGGTTTTCACTGGCCGCCGGACTTACCGGGCCGGCGGCGCCGCGCATCATGGACTCGGCAATGCCGATGATCCCGTGCAACGGCGTCTTCAACTCATGAGAAGTGTTCGCCAGAAATTCGTCTTTTAATCGGTCCAACGCAAGCAGCGCCGTGTTCTTGCGATCGAGTTCCTGATTGAGCCGGTCGGTTTCGCGATGCAGTCGATTGTAGCGCAGAGCCTGCAGCGCGACGAGAAAGAGAATCAAAGCGAAAAAGCCGTACTGAAAGAGCGGACTCATCGAAACGAGAGCAAAGATCGTGTTTACAAGGTCCCAGGCGGCCGTGATTAAGAAGATCACCATCGCCGTCGCAACCGCACGCGCGTCTCTGAGTCGGCTCTGGGCGATACGAAAAATGAAATAGGGCGCGTAGCCCAGCACCATGGGCGCCTGCATGAACAACAGCCACGAAGAAACCGCGTCCACCCAACGAAAGGGTATCGCCAGAAAGAGCGCCGCCGCGGCGCCAAATACCCAGTAGTACCCGCGCAGAATCAGTGAGGACCGCGAGTTAGTGTAAAAGTAATCCTTGAGAAAGGCCATGAGCAAGGGACCGACCAGGCACATGGCGCTGTTTTCGATGCGCGTCAGTATGGAAGTCTCGAATATGTGTTCGTACGCATAAAAGGACCGCGAAAAAAAGTACACAAAGATCGCCACGCAGGACAGGGCGAAGGTCAGAAGATAGCGTTCGCGCCGACGACCCAGGAACAAGACGACGTGGTATAGCGCGAAAAACAGATAGATGAACAGATTGGAGAGCCAGATCTCTTCGCGCCGGAGTTCACGCACGGTCGCTTCGTCAGCGAGAATATAGCCGTTGCCGAAAAAGAGCCCGGGCGTGGCCGGCTTGTGACCCTTGTACAGCGGCGGATAGCCCGCCATGTAGAACATCACGGTATTCTCGCCGGCTTGCA
Source organism: Leptospirales bacterium (assembly GCA_036170535.1). Lineage (GTDB taxonomy): Bacteria > Spirochaetota > Leptospiria > Leptospirales > Leptonemataceae > SSF53. The sequence goes on from JAVHPJ010000052.1 coordinate 12,195, forward strand.
AATTGGAGCGATCCAGCGGCACACGCACGCCCATTAAAGTCCGCGTGACCGCCAGACGCTTGCCCGTCGGATCCAGATATAACTCGTCGCGCACCAGGCGCCCGTTGACGAATAACTTCCAGCCTGAGCCGACGCCGATCAGAAACAGAGCCGGATGGATGGACTCGATTTCCTGCGTATTCAAGGTAAAAGTCGTACAGGCCGAAAAAGCGAGCGCATCGTCGCCTGGCGGCGCCGCAAATTCCACCGGCAGCGAAAAAGGCGGATGTCGGATCGGCCGCCACAAGCGATTGTCGTGAATCGATTCGCTCGCATTTTCTGCGATGGTCGGACACGCAGCGGGGTTGGCCGTGTATCCGCGCGCCGCGACCCAGTCGAGCCTGGACAGATCAAGCGGCAGGCCGGAGGACGGCGCATGTTCCGCAGGTGCGGCCTCGCTTTGCTCGACCGGCGCGCAGCCGGCCGCGAGGGCTGCAAACAGCGCCGCGCCGACGACGGCCAGGAAGGCGCCGCCGCACAGCGCGCCTGAGGCGGCCCGCCGGAAAAAGAGTTGCTTCACAGTTTGCGACACGCCTAAATCGGGCGGAACTTATGAAACGTTCCACGCTCCTCGTCTGCTTTCTGGCGCTTTGCAGCCTCTTTTTTCTCGGCGAACTCAGCGCCGAACCGGATGCGGGCGCAGCCGGCACAGACGCGACGCATGCGGCGCACGATGCTCATGGCGACGGCGACCCCTTGCCGCTCTGGACCGTTTTGCCCTTTGCGGCCCTGCTTCTGGCCATAGCAATTCTGCCCATCGCTTCAAAAACGACGTCGCATTGGTGGGAAAATAATAATAACAAGCTCATTCTCGCTCTGGCGCTCGGCGGCATCGCCCTCGGCGCGCTGCTCGCTTACGGCTGGGTGGGCAAGGTTTACCACACCCTCGTATTTGAGTATATCCCGTTTGTAGTTCTGCTCGGCAGCCTCTACTATATTTCCGGCGGCATTGTCCTGCGTGGCGATATCGAAGCCACTCCCGTGAACAATACGTTGTTCCTGATCGTGGGGACCTCGCTCGCATCCCTCATTGGGACCACTGGCGCTTCAATGCTGCTCATACGTCCATTGCTCAAGACAAATTCCGAACGAAAGCACATCGTTCACACAGTTATTTTCTTTATCTTTCTGGTTTCTAACATTGGCGGCTCCCTGACCCCGCTGGGCGACCCGCCGCTCTTTTTGGGTTACCTGCAGGGAGTGCCCTTCGCCTGGACGCTGAATCTTGCGCCGGATATGATCTTCGCAAGCGTGATCCTGCTTGTCATTTACTATATCTGGGACTCGCTCGCCCATCGTCAGGAGACAAAGCGCGATATCAAGCGCGACCACACAAAGATTCAGCCGATTTCGGTGGCCGGGCAGACCAACTTCATCTGGCTGCTGGGCGTAGTGCTGGCCGTAGCTTTCATCAATTCTAACTATATCCCCGCGATTAAGAAGTATCCTTACCTGGGTTTTCTACGGGAAGCGGTCATGCTTCTGATGATTGTACTGTCGCGCGTCACCACCCAGGCGAAGCTCAGAACGGAGAACAAATTCACTCTGCACCCGATCCAGGAGGTCGCGTATCTGTTCATCGGCATCTTTATCGCGATGATCCCGGCGCTGGTGCTCCTTGAACAAAACGGCAAGAGCCTGGGCGTCACGGAGCCCTGGCAATTCTTCTGGGCGACCGGCCTGTTCTCTTCGGTGTTGGACAATGCGCCCACCTATCTCACCTTCCTCAGCTTGATGAAGGGACTGACCGGCTACACAGCCATCGCGCAAATCCTGGCCGATCCGGCGGCCGAGGCCCTGCTCAAGGCGATATCCGTGGGCGCCGTGTTTATGGGCGCAAATTCCTATATTGGCAATGCGCCAAACTTCATGGTGAAGGCCGTGGCGGAGGAGGCGGGGGTAAAAATGCCGAGCTTCGGCGGCTATCTGCTGTACTCGGGCGGAATCCTGATCCCCATCTTCATCTTGCTGACCCTGGTCTTCTTCGTGTGATCAAAAGACGCGCGGCAACTCGCGCCACAGAATCCAGGCGCCGGTCAGGAGCACAAAAACGCCAAAGACGCGCTTGAGTGCAAGGGCCGGCGCGCGGCGCGCGAGCCGGGCGCCGAGCCAGACGCCGGGGACGGTCGCCGCCGCAAAGGTCAGCACAAAGCTCCAGCGGATGGGTTCGTGCAGCGCCGCGCTGGCGAAACCGACCAGCGAATTGGCCGCAATAATCAAAAGCGAAGCGCCGATTGCAAAACGCACGGGCAGTCGGGCGAAGTTCGTCAGGGCCGGAACAATCAAAAAGCCGCCGCCGGCGCCAAACAGCCCCGTGACGAGCCCCACGCCGGCGCCGGAGAGCAGCACAGGAACTATCTGCAAACGCTTACGCGACCAGAGCTTCGCGTCGGTTGCATCGCAGTCGTCGTCATTCGCCGCGCCCGTATCCGGCCGCGGCCAGATAAAACACGCGCCGCCTTCGGATTCGGGAATTTCCTCGGCGCTCACCCGGCCGCGCAGCATCGAAATCGCGGCGGCGGCCATAAGCAGGGCAAAGAGCGTGAGCAAGAGTCCGTCGCGCGTCAAACTCAGAACGCCGATTGTCATCGCGTCCGGCAATAGTGGCAAAATCGCGTGCCGCGCAATCAGCACCGTTACAAAGGACGGCAGGGCGAAGACCATCGCCGCGCAGAGATTCACGTAGCCGCGGCGAAAATACGAAACCGCTCCCGTCAGGGCGCTCAAGCCCACGACTAACAACGAATACGCTGTAGCCAGAGTCGCCGGAACGCCTTCCAGGTACGTGAGCGCCGGCACGGCCAGGATCGATCCGCCGCCGCCAAATACGCCCAGAGTAAGACCGATCAGGCCCGCTGCGAGAAAGCCGGGGACATCGGGAAAGTTAAGGATCGGGACGACGTCCATACGCCCCTCAGCCGCCCCGCCGGCCGTGCGGAATCGATACCATACCCTATACAGTATACACCTGGACGCGGTCTGTCAAGCCCGGCGCACGCTGGCGGCAAAAAACAATGACATATACGAGCGCGGTACCAGGGATGCGGCATGTCCGCCGTACTGTTTACCGTGCTCATGCTGACCGCTTCAAACGTCTTTATGACCTTCGCGTGGTATGGTCATTTGCGCTTTCGTGACGCCCCGCTCTGGATCACGATTCTGGCGAGTTGGGGCATTGCGTTTTTCGAGTACTGCCTGCAGGTGCCGGCCAACCGGGTCGGCTACGGACATTTGAACGCGGCCCAGCTGAAGACGCTCCAGGAGATCATCTCGCTCAGCGTCTTTGCGGTATTCGCCACAAGCTATCTCAAAGAACCCCTGCGCTGGAACCACGTCGCGGCGTTTGCGCTCATCTGCCTGGCGGCCTATCTGATGTTTAAACGCTGAACGCCCGGCGAACTGCGCGCGTCATGCGCGCCGCACACGCGGGCTCCGCGTTGCGGCCGGTTCAGAATTTTGCGTGACCTGGCGTGCGTGGAAACGCCGTCACGTCGCGTATATTCTCCATGCCGGTGATGAACTGGACCAGACGTTCGAGGCCCAGGCCAAAGCCCGCATGCGGCGTCGAACCCCACCGACGTAAATCGAGATACCACTGGTAGTGCTCCGGCTCAAGGCCGAATTCGCGCATGCGTTCGCCCAACACGTCGGCCCGGTCTTCCCGTTCGCTGCCGCCGATAATCTCGCCGACGCCCGGAACCAGCACGTCCATCGCGCGCACGGTCTTGCCGTCATCGTTCAGCTTCATATAAAAAGCTTTAATTTCCCGCGGATAATCCGTAAGAATCACCGGCCGTTTGAGATGGACCTCAGTCAGGTAGCGTTCGTGCTCGCTTTGCAGATCCTTGCCCCAGGCGACGGGGAACTCGAACTTTCGCCCCGACTGTTCAAGAATGGCGACGGCTTCCGTGTAGGTCATGCGCAGAAAGGGTTCTGCAACCAGACTTTCCAGCCGCGCAATCGCGGTTTTGTCAACCCACTCGTTAAAGAACTCCAGATCCTCGCCACAACGTTCGAGCGCAAATCGAAACACGTAGCGCAGAAAGTCCTCCGCCAGCTGCGCATCGTCGGCGAGCGTCGCAAAGGACATTTCCGGCTCGATCATCCAGAACTCGGCCAGGTGGCGCGATGTATTGGAGTTCTCCGCGCGAAATGTGGGCCCGAATGTGTAAATGCGGCCGAGCGCCAGCGCGCACGCCTCGCCTTCCAGTTGCCCGCTGACGGTTAAATGCACGGGAATGTGGAAAAAGTCGCGCGCGTAGTCCGGTGCGCCGTTCGCCTGAGGCGGTCGCGCCAGATCGAGCGTGGTGACGCGAAACATCTGACCGGCGCCCTCGCAATCATTGCCGGTGATGATCGGCGTATGTATGTAATGAAAACTGCGCTCGTGAAAGAACTGATGGATCGCGAAGCTGATCTGACTGCGCAGACGCAATACGGCGCCCAGGGTGTTTGTTCGCGGACGCAGGTGCGCAATATCACGCAAAAATTCAAAGGTATGGCGCTTTTTTTGAATCGGAAACTCCGCGTCCGATTGGCCCACGACCTGCACTTCCGTCGCGTGCACCTCGACGCTCTGGCCTTTGCCCTGGGAAGCGACCAGGCGCCCGCGGCAAACCAGCGCCGCGCCCACGCCGGTCTTTACTATCTCGCTTTCGTAGTTGGCCAGATCAGCCGGCGCAAGCACCTGAATGTTTTTCAAACATGAGCCGTCGTTTAATTCAATAAAGGAGAAACCGCCCTTGGAATCGCGGCGGGTGCGCACCCAACCGGCCACGGTTACGGCCGCGCCGTCTCCAGAGCGAATAAGCAAATCCTTGATGAGTTCGCGTTCCATCTTCGACTGTAAGGAAACGCGGGGCCCGCCGGGCCGTCGTGCAAAATTCAGGTGCATTGTTGCGGACGAGCTGCGCCGAACGCCCCGGGACGCGACCGCGACCGCGAATGGAGCTGACGCCGGCGCCAACCCGGAGGAAACCGTCGTATGGCGACGCGCCCTGCGCCGATCGAGGAGTTTCTCGAGCTTGCCCGCACCTGTTCGGTTTTCGACGTGCGTACGCCGGCCGAACACGAACGCGGCCGACTGCCCGGGTCCATCAATCTGCCCCTCTTCACGAATGCCGAACGGGCGGAAATTGGAACCTTGTATGCGCACGAGGGCCGCCAGGCGGCGCTGAAACGCGGACTGGAACTCACCGGTCCTCGCCTGCGCGAATACATCGAACGCGCCGAAGCTTCGGCGCACGACGGCGCGGCGCTGGTGCATTGCTGGCGCGGCGGAATGCGCAGCGGCGCGATGGCCTGGCTCTTGAGTTTTTACGGCCTCGACGTGATTACGCTTTCGGGCGGCTACAAGTCGTTTCGCAAATATATTCTGGGCGAAGTTTTCCAACGATCGCGGCGCTTTATTGTCGTGGCCGGGCGAACCGGCGCCGGAAAAACGGAAGTGCTGCACGAACTCCGACGCTGCGGCGAACGCGTGGTGGATCTGGAAGCGCTTGCGCATCATCGCGGTTCAAGTTTTGGCCAGATCGGACTGCCGCCGCCGCCGACCCAGGAACAGTTTGAGAACGAACTCGGGCTTTTGCTGCAACGCCTGGACTATCCCGAGGCGGGCGCCAGGACCGGTTCGAACCAACGCATCTGGATCGAAGACGAAAGCAAGAAGATCGGCTGCCGCGTGTTGCCCGCAGCAGTGCATGCGGCTTTTTTTGATTCGCCGATTTTCTACATCGATCGGCCCCTGTCCGAGCGCGCAGCGCGATTGACGATCGACTACGGCGTCCACAGTCGCGCAGAACTGCGCGACGCCATTGTGCGTATTCGCAAGCGCCTCGGCGGTCTGGATGCTGCGCGCGCGCTCGACGCCCTGGAGGCCGGGGATCTGGAGAGCGCCTGCACAATCGTATTGACCTACTACGATCGCACATACGAATATGGACTCAGTCGGCGCTCGCCGCAACGCATCCGGCGTTTTCCGGCCGGCTCCGAAGACCCGGCCCGGATCGCCGCGCAATTAATCGAACACGCCGACCGGGAAGGATCGCAACTATGGACGCAGTCGCAGCCGAACATCGTTTGACTCAGTTCAGCCACGGCGCGGGCTGCGGCTGCAAAATCTCGCCGCGCGTACTGGACGAAATCCTCGCCTCCAATCTCACTGTTCCCGGTACAGAGCGACTGCTCGTGGGCAACGATGCAAAAGACGACGCGGCCGCCTACGACCTGGGCGACGGCACGGCGTTACTCAGCACGACCGATTTTTTTATGCCGATCGTGGACGACGCCTTCGACTTTGGCCGCATCGCATCGGCGAATGCGATCAGCGACGTCTACGCCATGGGCGGCCGACCGATTCTGGCTCTGGGAATTCTTGGTTGGCCCATTGAGAAACTGCCGGCTTCCGTCGCGCGGCGCGTACTGGAAGGCGCGCGTCATTTGTGCGCAGAAGCGGGCGTGTTACTTGCCGGCGGGCACAGCATCGACAGCCCGGAGCCGATCTTCGGACTCGCCGTGAACGGCGTTGCTCCGATCGCCAATCTGAAACGCAACAACGGCGCCCGTCCTGGCGATCGTCTGTATCTGACCAAGCCCCTGGGCGCCGGCATTCTAACGACGGCGGAAAAAAAGGGGCTCTTGCGCGAAGCCGACCGGGGCCTCGCCGCGCGCAATATGCTGAAGTTAAATTCCGCGGGCCTGCGCTTTGGCGAACTGTCGGGCGTACATGCGCTCACGGACGTAACCGGCTTTGGCCTGCTCGGTCATCTGGCGGAAATGTGCGCAGCCAGCGGCGTTTCTGCGGAACTTGAGTTCGCCGCCGTGCCGCAACTAACGGATCTCGACTTCTACCTGAAACTAAACTCCGTTCCCGGCGGAACCGGTCGCAACTTCGACAGTTACGGCGCAAAAATCGGGCCGCTTGAACCCGAGCAACGCAGCGTACTCTGCGATCCTCAGACTTCGGGCGGCCTGCTCGTCAGCGTGGGCCCGGACGCCGCGCCCGAGTTTGAGCAAGTATTGGCTGAACTTAACTTAGCGGAGTTTGCAAGTCCGATCGGCGTTGTGAGCGGGCCGCGCGCGGACGGTCGGTTAATCGCTGTGCGCTGAACGCGGTTGCTTTGCGTAAACGGCTCCGCGTCCGGAAAAAAATGCCCGCAGCAGCGCCACGCCAAAGCCCGGCAGATCCGCAAGCAGGGTCCAGAGACTGCGCCGGCCCATATTTACGCTGAGCATGCGGGTAAACAGATCGGTGCGCAATCCAAGCGCGGCCGTTATCAGTGAAAACAGGCGCGGATATGCAGCGAGTTCCAACACCAGCCGCGTGACCACATAATAGTTCCGCGTAAGGCGCGCGTACGCCGCGCGATAGCCGGCCAACTCCGCCGCGCTCAAGGGGCCGCCTTCACGCAAGAGATGCGGCGCACTCGCGTCCGCGAGAGCCTCGGCCCCTTCGAAGGCGAGACTTAATCCTTCTCCCGTAATTGCGTCCAGATAGCCGGCCGCATCGCCCACGAGCGCCAGACCCTCGGCGATCGGGCTGGCGACCGCACGATACAGGGGGCCGATCGCTGCCGGGGCGTCCAGCGCGGACGCGCCGTTAAGCCGCGCCTGCAGCTCCGGAAAACGCGCAAGCAATCCGGCAAAGAGCTGCGAACCGGCGGGCGAGGGTTGAATGCGACGACGGTCCCAGAGGAAAGCGATGTTTACCGCCTGCGGACCGGCGGGCGTAACGTAGGCCTCCAGCCCGACGCTGCAGTAGACTTCCACAAAGTCGGTCCACGGCGTCAGCTGAAAGTGCTGACGCGCGCCCCAACGCTCCGGGCCGCGCTTGCCCAGTTCGAGATCCGCGAGACGTCGCGTTTGAGAACGCAGACCGTCTGCGCCCACAAGCAACCGCGTTTGAAACGTTTGTTCGCTGCGAGGCGAGCGGCGGCGCACGCGCACTGCGACGCTCCCCTCCTGCGGCGCATAGCCGACGCACTCGACGCCGAATTCGATGCGAATACGCGCATCCTGTTCTGCGTGCGCGAGTAAAATGGAAGACAGAGTTTCGCGCCGCATCCCGCGGCCCGGGCCTTCGGCAAAACGCGCCTCGGCGCGGCCGCCATCAGCCGCAATGTAGCGAATGCCGACGAGCGCGCGGCTGGACTCGTCCGGAAACTCAGCGACGCCCAGCCGCCGGAGGACCGCGAGCCCGGTAGGCATGAGCCCTTCGCCGCAGACTTTCGTCTGCGAACCTGTGCGCGGTTCAAGGATTAAAGACCGAACGCCGCGCTGAGCAAAGGCCAGCGCAGCGGCGAGACCCGCCGGCCCGGCGCCGGCTATAATCACAGCTGCGCTCGATTCCGCGGGGTGGATCCGTTCTGTAATGTTCCGCTCCATCATGCGCGCTGAGCGCAGGCTCAGCGCAGGCTCAGCGCCAGTGTTTCCAGCGCGCCGTCGCGATACTGGCGCGCGGCTTCGGCTCGGCGCACCTTGCCGCTGGTGGTGCGCGGCAGGCGTCCGGTTTCGACAATTGCAACCGCCTCAGGTATCAAACCGGAACCGGCGATTATGGCATCCCGGGCGGCGCGCGCCAGTTCTTGCGCATCCACCTTGCCGCGTTCTTTCTCGCACAGGACGACAAACCCTTCCGTGCCGCGTCGCTCGTCTTCCACGGCGATCGCCGCAGCGCGATCGTGCTGCAGCCCCGCAACCGCATCGAGCGTGAACTCGATTGATTGCGGATCATGATTGCGGCCGTTCAGAATAATAATATCCTTTTCGCGGCCATAAATATAGAGTTCGCCCTCGTATAAAAAGCCCAGATCGCCCGTATCCAGCCAACCGTCCTGTACGGCGCGCACAGTTAGATCTTCGCGTCGGTAGTACCCGGTCATCACCGAGGGACCGCGCACAAAAATACGGCCCACGCGCGCCTCCGGCAGAACCGCACCCGCGGGATCGCGCAGTTCCACTTCCACTCCCGCCAGCGCCCGGCCCACGCTCATAACCGGCGTCGCCGCCTCATCAGCCGCTGCAATCGCGCGGATCTCGCCGTGCGAAAGCGCCGTTCGATCAGCGTGCACGGAACGCGGCGCGGCGCGCGGATCGCTGAAGGTCACAGCGAGCGTCGCTTCCGCCAGGCCATAGACCGGAGTAAAACTCTCAAACCGGAAACCGCAGCGTTGAAAACGTTCATAAAAACGCCGCAGGCTCTTCTCGCGCACGGTCTCCGCGCCGATCAGCGCAATCCTCCAATTCGAAAGATCCAGACCCGCCAGGTCTTCCTCTTTTACGCGGTCCACGCAAATTTGCAGGGCGAAGTTCGGCGCGGGACACACCGTCGCCCGTGAATCAGAAAGGGCGCGCAGCCACAAGACCGGCCGCGCGATAAAATCCTCCGGACGCAGGAGCGTAATGTCGCCAGGCGCGACGACGGCGCTGAACAACCCGCCGATCAGTCCCATGTCGTGGTGCAGCGGCAACCACGAACAGCCGCTGTGTTCGGCGATTTTTCCGGGAAAGGTGGCGAGAATCGCGCGCGTATTGCTGATCAGATTCGCGTGACTCAGCGCGACGGGCTTCGGATCGACGGTTGTGCCGCTCGAAAACTGAATGAGAGCGACGTCGCCGGGTTTTGCATCCGCAAATTCGCTGGCAACCGGCGGCGCTCCGGGCGGCGCGTTCTCCAATTCCTGCAGGGCAATCGCGCCGCGAACGGCGCCGCCGGCTTCCGCCGCCGACGTCAACTGCGCCAGCAAGCTGGCGTCCGTGAGTATGGCGCTCGCGCCGGCGGCGCGCAGCATGCCGGCGATCGACTCCTTGTAATCGGCCATGCGGCCCAGGCGCGGCGTGGCGGCGCAAAAGGGTATGATGCGTAACAGAAACAGAGCGAACATTACGCGCACGAACTCGTGCGACGTCGGCAACACCACCGCAACCACATCGCCGGACGCAAAACCGCGCTGCTGCAGGCCGTTGGCGAGGCGCAGCGCATCGGCGAGTACGCGCCGGAAACTGCGGCGATCCATGTTTCCGTCCCGGCCAAAGATCTGAACGCCATATTCCGTCTCTGCGGCCGCCAGCAATGCGCCGGTCATGGTTCCCGGGCGCATCGGACCTGTGTCAGCCGTCATGGCGGCCCTCCAGCGGCGACTCGCCAAGGCGTTGTTTCACCAGAGCGGTGATGTCGGCCACCGTGCGCGGCGGATGCTCGGGATCTTCGCCCAACTTTATTCGATAAAAATTCTCAACTTCGACAGCCAGAGTCAGGAGTCCCACGGAATCCAGACCCAGATCTTCCGCAAGGCGACTGTCGGCGCGCACCTGTTTTTCAACGCCGCAATGCTTGCGCAGCGCGTCGACTACGGCGGCTTCTATATCGGTTTCGCTCAACATTCTAATCCGCCTTAAGACCCGGAATAAAGCGCGGCCGGTCGCCCATGCGCGCGGCGTATTGGTTTTCCGCGGAGAGCGCCTGCTCTTCGCAACGAATGCGCACGTACAGGAGCGCAGCGTTTAAGATGCTGTAAACGAGCGCAGCCAGCCAGGCGCCATGTAATAATGGGACGGCAAAGATCTCGAGTACCACGCCGGCGTAGTTCGGATGGCGCACATACCGATAAATCCCGCCCTGCACCGGCGGGGCGCCCGGCACGGTGAATATTTTCACCGACCAGCGCGGCCCGAGGGTGCGAATCGCAGCATAACGCAAGAGCTGCCCGGCGACAACCAGCGCGCCAGCGCCCAGGGCGAGCGGAACACTGGTCGGACGATTCAAGAATGCGACTTCGGCGATCATGGCAAAGAACCATGTAATATGCAAGAGCTTCATCGCAAGGAAATGGCGCGGGAAATGTTCGCGTCCCCCGCGCGCGTGCATCCAGGCTTCGTTACGCTTTGAAATGCGCAGCTCAAATACGCGTTGAATCGCCAGCATGCCGACGAGCGCGAAAAAAGCGCGCTCCGTCCACGAAATACTTGAAAGAAATTCCATTACCATTGGAGCAACACCGCTTCGGCGCAAAAAGCCGGACCCATCGCCAGCAGCAGCCCGTAACTGCCCGGCGGCGGCGATTTGCGCCGCAAAGTCTCTTGTAAAACGAACAAAACCGACGCGCTCGAGAGATTGCCGACCTTCTGCAGACTTTCCACCGAAAGTTCGAGCGCGTCCGGGGCGAGGCCCAGACTTTCCGTCATGGCGGAGATTACTTTAGGTCCGCCGGGATGAGCGATCCACACGGCGATATCATCGATGGCGAGACCGTATTCCTGGAGAAACGCCTCCACCGGCTTGCGTAAATTCTCGCGCGCATAATTGGCGACCTCGGAAGAGAGCACAATCTTAAAGCCCGTATCCACCACGTCCCAGCCCATCACGCGCTCGGAGTCGGGAAAAAAGATAGAACGCGTGGCGAGCGTGCGCGGTCCGCGCGCAGCATCCTGCGCCAGGGGATGTTCGTCGCCCGCCATCAATACGGCCGCCGCGCCGTCGCCAAACAAACCGCTCGAAACAATATTGGCGACCGACAGGTCTTCGCGCTGCAGCGTCAGCGAACATAATTCCACGGATAACAATACGCCCGCTTCCGCCGGGCAGCCTTTAAGAAAATCGTGCAGGCGGGCGATTCCGGCGGCGCCCGCCAGGCAGCCGAGACCAAAGAGCGGCGTGCGCTTCATGCTGGTCGGCAAAGGCAGCCGATTCATCAGTCGGGCTTCAATGGACGGAACGGCCAGACCGGTGATGGTGGTGCTGACAATGTGATTGATGTCGGCCGCGTTTGCGCCCGACTTTGCGAGCAGACTGCGCAGGGCTTGCTCGCCCAACTCCAGGGCGACGCGAAGCCAGGCGGCGTTTGCGTCAGCCAGACCCTTGAGCCTGGCATATTCTTCCATCGGCAGTGCAAGAAAGCGACCGCCCACCAGAGCGTTGCGGTGAAATTGTTCAATTCGATCAAGATTGAAGTGGCGGTCGGCCCACAGTTCGCGAAAGGCCTGTATCAATTGATCCTGGGAATAATAATGCGCAGGCAGTTCGGCCGCGGTGGCGATAATACGAGGCATAAATTTCTCTCTTTATGATTGCCGTGAAGCGTCCGGGTAACTTGCGTTCTGCAAAAAACGTCGCCCCATCATCGCGCGCCAGAGGCGGCTGGAAGTCAAGCGGTAGGCGTTGCAGAAACGCTGCACTGTATCCGCTTCGCAACACTAATGCATTACGGGCGATTTAATCGACGCTTTCCTCCTTGCTTTGCAGCGCAAACAGGAAACCCTGGTCGCCTATGTGCGGTATTGTCGCCTATATCGGATCGAAGTCCGTCAATTCCGTGCTGCTCGTGGGTCTGACCCGCCTGGAATATCGGGGTTACGATTCCGCCGGGGTGGCAGTCATCGATAACGGCGAACTTCAGGTTCGCAAAGAGAAAGGCAAGATTAAGGACCTCGAGGCGCTTTTGCAAGCGCATCCGGTCGAGGGCGTGGCGGGGATCGGTCATACCCGTTGGGCCACCCATGGGGAGCCTAACCGGGTTAACGCGCATCCGCATACGGACGGGGCCGGTCGAGTGGCGATCGCCCACAACGGAATCATCGAGAATCATTATGAACTGCGCCAGGAACTCCTGCGCGAAGGTCATGTATTTCACTCTGATACGGATACGGAAGTGATTCCGCACCTGATCGAGCGCGAACTGCAGAAAGGCCTGTCTATTGAAGACGCGCTCCAGTCCTCGATCAAACGCCTGCACGGGCGCTACGCTTTTGTCATGCTCTACGAAGGCGCGCCGGATCGGATCTTCTTCGCGCGCGACGGGTCGCCCCTGATTTTTGGCAAAGGCCGCAACGAGACGTTTCTGGCCAGCGACGTTCCGGCCATTGTGCCGCTCGCCAAAGAGCACTACGTGTTTGAAAACGGCGAGTGGGGCTGGATTACGCGCAACGCCCTGCACGTGTTTAACGGCGACGCCGCTCCCCGCGTCGCGGATCTGAAAAAGGTCGAGATCACCGTAAGCGATATTGATCGCGGCGGTTACGATCACTTCATGATCAAAGAAATCTTCGAACAGCCGGGGATGTTTCGACGCATTATTCAGACTCGCATCGGCGAGGGCGCACGCGTCCTGTTCCCCGAAGCGAAAATGAACAACGAGTTTCTCAGTCGCCTCACCAAAATCATGATTACCAGCGCGGGCACCTCCTGGCACGCCGGACTGCTGGGGAAAATGTATCTCGAGCGCTTCACGAAAATTAACACGGAAGTGGATATCTCCTCTGAGTTTCGCTATCGCAACCCCATCGCCGAAGGCGACACCCAGGTGGTGGCCATATCCCAGAGCGGCGAAACTACGGATACGATCGCCGGCATCTACGAGGCGAAAGCGAAGTTCATTAAAGTGCTTTCGTTTGTAAATAATCCGAACTCCACAATTGCGCGCGAGTCGGATCACTTTATCGAGCTACTGGCCGGGCCGGAGATCGGCGTGGCGTCCACCAAGGCTTATACGGCCCAGTTAATGCACCTCTTGCTTTACTCGATGTATCTTTCCGGCGTCAAGTGGATGCTCGAACGCGGCGATCGCCAGAAGCTCTTCGAAGAGATTCGCGCCCTGCCGGATAAAATGGAGCGCATACTGGAAAAGGCGGACATCATTCGCCAGTGGGCTGCGGATTTTCGCGAAACCAAAGACTTTATTTTTCTGGGACGCTCCTGGAACTACCCGACTGCGCTCGAGGGCGCGCTCAAACTGAAAGAGATTTCGTATATTCACGCCAGCGGCTACGCTGGCGGCGAGTTCAAGCACGGACCGATCGCATTGATCACCGACGGCATTCCGGTCGTTTGCATTGCGCCGCAGGGCGACATATACGAGAAAATGCTTTCGAATATTGAAGAAGTGCGCGCACGCAAGGGTTCGATCATCGCAATTCATTCCGAAGGCGACGAAAAAGCGCCGCGCATGTCCAACTACAGTTTTGCGATACCGGAATGCCCGGAGATCCTTTCGCCAATACTGGCGGCCTTGCCGCTTCAGTTGCTGGCGTACTATGTCGCTCTCGAACGCGGCTGCGAACCGGATCAACCGCGGAACCTGGCCAAATCAGTCACTGTCGAGTAGCGCGCAGAGGCCCGGGCCCGCATGACATCGCTGCTGTTGATTGATTCAGATGCGCCGGCAACGCGAGCGCTCTTTCGATTTCGCACCGCCTTTTCACAACGCAACGGCATCTACACCGATATCGAACGCCTGCGCCTGCGCTTCCCCGGAGCACGCATTTATTATTATCATCCAGATCGGCGACTGGAACTCCGGCTCGCACAAATCGACGGCCTGCACGCGGTACGCGCCCCCGCTTCGCCGTACGCCGACTGCACGCTGGCGCAACTCGCCGCGCACGGCGACTTCGCCTTTCAGCTGCGCTCCGAAGACGCGTCGCCGATCGACGCCCTGGATCGGATCGGAGAACGCATCGAAACCGACCTGGAGTTCTGGCCGGGCGCTGCGCCGGCGGAGCGCCTGGATCCGGCTCAGCTGCGAGCGGAAGGCGTGCATTGCCTGGGCGATCCTGGACAAATCTGGATACGCGCGAGCGCGCGCATTTTGCCCGGTTCAGTGATCGATGCGCGCAACGGGCCGGTCGTTGTGGACGCGGGCGCTGCGATCAGTCCGTTTTCCTACTTGCAGGGGCCGCTTTACATCGGACCCGACGCCTGCGCGGACGATGCGCGGCTGGGCGGCGGAACCATTCTGGGCCGGGCCGTGCGCGTCGGCGGCGAAGTCGAAAACAGTTTGATCGATGACTACTCAAATAAACATCACGAGGGTTTTGTCGGTCACAGCATCATTGGCCGCTGGGTGAATCTGGGCGCGCTCTCCACCACATCCGATCTTAAAAATAACTACGGCGAGATTCGCCTCTCCGTTCCCGCCGACCGCGCCGCTGCAAGGGGCGCCGGCCCCTCGCCTTTGTTGTCCATAGCGACCGGACGCATCAAGCTGGGCGCGATCATCGGCGACTGCGTCAAGACCGCAATTGGCACGCTCATCAATACAGGCTCAGTGCTGGATGCCGGCGCCAACGTATTCGGCGGACCGCCGCCCAAGTACCTGGCCCCGCTGGCGTGGGGGCTGGGCGGCGAGCGCTACGACCCGGATCGCTTCCTTGCCGATTGCCGCAAGATATTTGCACGGCGCAAACAGGAGCCCCATCCGGACCTTGAACCTCTGGTGCGCGAACTCCTGCAACGCGACGACTGAACCGGCGACGGAGATTCCACCCGGGCCCGCGCGCTGCGCAAAGTATTACAGAATTATGTCTCATTAGTTCCGGTCCGGGTCCGCGAGCCCCCTTTCTTCTATAAGTAGTGCTGGGCCTCACTGCGCGTGAATGCACGGGTTTTGACCGTTCTGTCATCCCATTGTAACATAGAAACAGGACTCTGCCTCTACGTATTAACTGGAGCGTCCTGATGAAGACCAACCTACTCGCCCGCCTGATTGTTTTGGGCGCAATGATCGTCGCACTGACCCTGCATTATTCCCCGCTGAATTCACAGACTCCGGCCGAAGAGCCGAGCGCACCGGCCGCCGAAGGCGCAACGCCGGATGGCGCGCCTGCGCCCGCCGCCGATCCGGCCGCCAGCGTATCCGCCGGTTTCACCTGGGCGAACGTCAACTGGGAGTCCTGGATCATCATCGGTCTGGGCGTGCTGGTGCTGGCCGTCGCCATCGATCGCATCTATGTTATCACCATTCGCAACAAGGGCGATAATGAGAAGCTGGTTCAGTTGCTCACCGAGCGTTTGATCAAAGATCCGCAGAACCTCGACGAGATTACTAACGAGGTAAACCAGCCGAAATTCGGCCTCGAAGGCCGCGTCGCTGCCATTGCTCTGAAGGGCTGGCCGCACGGCGTCGATACGATTCACCAGTACGCGCAAACCGCGCTTGCCGCCGAACGCCGCAATCTCGAACGCCGACTGATCGTGTTGAATACGCTCGGCAACAATATTCCGTTCATTGGTCTGCTCGGCACCGTGCTCGGGATCATGCAGGCTTTTGGCGATCTCGCCACCTCCGGCGGCGACGCCGGTCCGGCTGTGGTAATGCTCGGCATTTCCAAGGCGCTCATCGCAACCGCCCTGGGTCTGATCGTCGCTGTGCCGACGGTTATCTTTTATAACGGACTTTCGAAAGCAGCCAAAACGCGCATCTCGATGGCGGAAGAAATCGTGAGCCTGATGCAGGCGATTCGCCTGTCGCGTTCCAATGGCGCCGGCGCCGTTGCGCATAAGGAAGGTTCGGTGCTGCACGGCCGCTGAGCCGCGCAGCTTTCCGAACTCCGTCAAGTTTCCGCGCAAAAGGCGCAGCAAAAGCACAGGAGCAATACTATGGCAGGCGGATCTTCCTCTTCTGAAGACGGCGAAATATCCGGCATTAACGTCGTTCCGCTGGTCGACATCATGCTGGTTATCGTGATCATTCTGATGGTCACGGCGGAATTTACAAAGTATCGGACCATTCCGATTCGGCTTCCTAACGTAAACGCAGCGGCGATGAAACAGGAGCCGCAAAAAGTCAACCTGACGGTGAAAGAAGACGGTTCGCTGTGGTGGAACGATCAACCGCTGCGCGACGGCTTGCAGTTTTTGGGCGCACGTCTTGAAGCGCAAAAGAAACTCCAGCCCGAGCTGGCCGTCATCCTGCGCGCAGAAGGCGACACTAAGTACGACGACGTGCTCAAAGTGCTCGATGTCGTGAAAGAAGCGGGCATCGTAAAGGTCGGCCTCGCGGTTGATAAAAAATCTGGCGGACAATAGGCATGCCGGGCGTTGAAGAAAAAAAACTCGCGAATCCGAAGTTCAGCGATTCCTACGCCGTCACGCTCGACGGCATCGAATTGCCGGGCGGCGAACGCGTCCTGCCTGGTCTTTCGAACAGTTTCGCGGTCCGACGCAATATCAGTTTCTGGGCGCGGCATCGCTCCACGCTCTGGTTCAGCGGTTTGCTCGTCTTGATGTTGCTCAGCGTACTGCTCAGCATTTTCCGGCCTTGGGGCGGCGCAGACGAATACGGTGAAATCCCGTTTGCCACTTTCGCTATGGACGTTGCGCCCTTGCAGCGCAAGCCGACGGGACCGCCGATTCTCGAAATCGACGAGATTTTCGGCAACGAGTTCATCAAAGACAAGGACAAGGTCGCGGAGAACGGCGAAGACCCGCGCGTGGGCTCCGCCGTGAACGCTCTGGCGAGCGGCCTGGCGCCGCCAGTCGACTTAACGCCGGACCTGCAACCGGATTATCCGGCCTCCGCTCGCTCGCGCGGAATCGAGGGCATCGTTTATCTGGAAATGGTCATCGCCGACGATGGCACGACCCTGCGCGTGCGCGTCGCAAAGTCGCTCGACCCCGAGCTGGATCAGTCTGCGGCTTCTGCGTTTCGGCGAAAGCGCTTTGCTCCGGCGCGCGGTCCGGACGGCAAAGGCGTCACGGTTAAGTTTATTCAGCCCGTGCGTTTTCGCCTGACCCAGTAAGAACTGTGGGCGCGGCGGGCGGCTCAGACCCGCGCCCCCCGCGCCCGCCCCATTAAGCGCGTGAAGCCGGCGCGGCGCGCGCTTTCCGTGCAACCATGGCTTCCTTCGTATTGCGCCTGGCGACGCTCATCGTCGCTCTGACCTGGCCGCTCTACTCTCAGACCGCTCCCGCGCCGACGCTTTTTCCCGCTCAGGAAGGCGAACTGTTCGGTTACATTAACGCGCGCGGAGTGTTTGTGATTCAGCCGCGTTACGAACTCGCCGGCGATTTCAGCGAGGGCCTGGCCAGCGTCTGGACGGGCGCGGCCTACGGCTATATCGACGCCGGCAATCGACTGGCCATACCGGCGCGCTTCACGGCCGCCGGAGAATTTCGCGAGGGTCTCGCGCCCGCCGCCGAACGCAGTCGCTGGGGCTTTATCGACCGTAGCGGCGCGTGGAAAATTCCGCCGCGATTCGTCTTTGCCGAGGAATTCTCCGAGGGTCTGGCCGTCGTCGAAAGCGGCGGACGTTTTGGCTACATCGACGCCAGCGGCGCCCTGAAATTGCCGGCAGTTTACGAAAAAGCCGGACGCTTCAGCAATGGCGTCGCGCCGGTGCGCCGGGCCGGCCGACTCAGCATGATTAACCCGCAGGGTGAAAGCATTAAAGAGCTCCCATTTGAAAGCGTCGGGAGCTTTCACGACGGCTTTGCGCCCGTAAAAATCAGCGCGCGAATGTTAGGCGCACTCCAGGAAAAACCCGGCCGCCTGCCCGGGGAACGCTTGAGCGACTGGTTCCTTGAGAATCCGGGCTGGGCGCATGCCGTGCGCATTGGCGGCTACATGGCCGCATGCCTGAACGGCGGCGGCGGTTGTGAACGCCTGCCGACGGACTCATTTATCGTTCCGCCCCGCGCAGACGCGTACGAAAATCCGCAGCCCCTGCAGCGTCCCATGAATCGCAATTGGGGTTACATCAATGACGCATACGCTCTGGCGATCGCGCCGGCCTTTGACGAGGCGGGCGCCTTCAGCGAAGGCCTGGCCGCAGTCCGCACCGGCGCCGCATGGGGTTACATCAACCGCGCCGGTCAGCTGGTAATTGCGCCGGCCTACGATTATGCCGGCCCATTTCGCGGCGGCCTGGCGCCGGTCGAAAAGAACGGTCGGCGCAGTTACATATCGCCCGCCGGGGTCCTGATCTGGTCCGCCGCTCCGCCGCCGGCGCCCTGAGGCGCGAATTCGACTTGCCTGCCTGGCGCCGCCGACTCAGGCTGTCTGGGTTCCGCGGCCGCGCCGCACAGAGTCTATGGCCGCAAAGAAAAAAGACATTGGATTCGAAGAAGCCATTGAGCAGCTCGAAGATCTCACGCGTAAACTCGAAGGCGGCCAGCTGACCCTCGACGAATCCATTCAGGCTTACGAAAAGGGCATGGAACTCAAGAAGATTTGTCAGGAAATGCTGAGCCGTGCGGAAAAGAAGCTCGAATACCTGGAACGCAAGTCGGACGGCAGCCTGGAACGTAAAGTGATCGAAACGGATGAAGATGAAGACCGCTCGGCCGCCGATCAGAACCGCCTGTTTCAGGAGTGAATGCGCGCCCTGAAAATCCGACCGCCGATGCGTCCCCGCGGGTCGAACTGGCGCCGCTCAAATGGGTTCAGAAGGGCTGCACCCTCGCCCACGATCCGCGCGACGGCCTTCCCGTGTTTCTGCAGGGCGCCCTGCCAGGCGAACGCGCGCTGGCGCGCATTCTGAAGTCGACTCGCGAGCATCACTTCGCTTCTGCGGAACAAATTCTGGCAGCGGCGCCTGGACGAATTGTCAGCGATTGCGAGATTTTTCCACGCTGCGGCGGCTGTTCCTTCCGGCATATAACATACGCCGATGAGCTGAAGCTGAAGGCGCAACTGCTGGATGAATTTGAAGCGATCGCACGTTGCCGAGCGCAGCTCGACTTCCGCCTGCATTCGGCTGCGCCGGTCGGATATCGAAATCATATTCAGCTTCAGGGCGACGGAGTACAGTCCGGATTTTTTGCGCCGCACTCGCATGATCTTTTACCGCTGCCAGGCGAGGGTTGTCGTAACGTGAGCCCGGCCATGAACGCGCGCCTGCTCGCGGGCCCGGCGGAGCGCGGCCCGCGCCGCTTTCGCGAAACCGCGTACGGCGTATTTTGCCAGGGCGAAGCGGAGCTGGTCCGCGAGACGATTACGCTCAGCGACGGTCGTACGCTCGATTGGGACTTTCCGTTCGACGGTTTTTTTCAGACGAATCGGTTTTTGCTGCCCACGTGGCTGGACCGTATTGAGACGCTTATTCCCGAAGGCGACCCCGATACTGCGGAATTGTTTTGCGGCGCCGGATTGATCGGCGGCGCAGTGCGCAGCCGGCTGGGCGAATATTCAGGATACGAGTCAGCGGAAAACTCGCTTGCGGCGGCGCGTGCTAATTTCGATCGGATGAATATTAGCGGAGCCTTTCACTGCGTGGACTTATATCGCCGCCCTCTGGCGCCGCCGGCTAATGCACATTTGATACTCTTAAACCCGCCGCGCGCCGGCCTGGGCAAAAGCGGCGTTCTAAAATTGATTGAGTCGCGCGCCGAATGGCTGCTGTATTCTTCGTGCAACCCGGCGACTCTTAACCGCGATCTGTACGCGCTCCTTGACGCAGGCTTTGAGGCGGACGCCTGCGAAGCTTTCGATTTTTTTCCGCGCACGCCGCACCTGGAAATTCTCGTGCGCCTCCGCCGCGTAGCGCCGGCCCGGCCCCGGGAAAGTCCTCGTCAGCGCAAGCGGCGGCGGAATCGAAGCCATGAATCGGGTTGAAAAGCGGCGGCGGGGCGCACAGGCTGGCGGGATGGCGCCTGTGCAAATCAGCCGACCCTTGCGGACCGGCGGCGCAAGCCTGCTTGCGGCCGCGCTCGCCCTGATCGGCCTTGCCGCCGCCTGCACGCCTTCGTCATTCTTACGCAAGCGCGAGGTGACGTACAACTTCAAGTCCGAAGGCTTTCTGGACCCGCATACATTGCAAACCCTGGGCCAGGCCGGTCGGGAACTTTCCCGGGCCGGCGAAGCGGCGGCCGATCGGGAGTGTTTAAATCGCGCCGGCGCCATGGCCCGGGCGCGCGCCGTGCGCGTGCTCCTGCATGCGCACTTCGAAATTCCCGCCCAGGCCTCAAGCGATCTCAGCGGAGGCGCCGACTTTGAGCGCGACTATCCTGTCGTCTTCAGCGAACGCGATCTGTTGCGCGCCGAACTGGATTTTGCGCCGCTCCTGCGACAGGGTTTCCTTGCTTTACAGGACAGCCGGTCCCGCGAAGTCTGCTCCGTAGTATTTCGCATCGAAGGCGCCGACTTGCCGGCGCGGATTCGGGCCTTTGAACTGAGTTTTGTTCCTGAACGCCGCCCATGGACGCTGCGAGACAATCCGACTCTGAGAACCGGACGCGCCGCGGAGGCGGAGCGGAAGTTTCCGTGACCCGTGCACAAGGCTGCGGCTGGCGGCAGCTCGCACTCGGCGCTGCGCTGGCCGCAAGCGCGGTGCTGGCGACCGGCGCATGTCGCTCTCTGCCGCCCGGTGCAGGCGTCGGGCCGGACGGGCGCATTTACGAGCCTCTGGGACCGGAATTTCGCCGCGACGGATTGATATCCAGCAACACCTATCAGGTGCACATTACGGTGTACGCCGAAACCGAAGAGGAAGCGCTGGAACGCGGGCGCACGTTGGCGCGCGCGAAAGCGGCCAATCTGATGTTGCAGGAACCGATTCTCAATTTGATGATCGGCGAAAATGGCAAACGCGAAATCCGACGTCTCGCGGAAGGCGGCGATGTTGTACGCGTTCATCCCGAAGGCCGCGACACGTGGATCGTGGTTCTTCAAGTCTACCGACAAGGTTTGCGCGACTATCTACGAAGACTTTATTGAATCTGACAGGCGGATCAACACATGACGACTCAACGTACGGTCCGGACGCGCTTTGCGCCCTCTCCCACCGGCTATTTGCATATTGGCGGCGCTCGCACGGCGCTGTTCAACTATCTCTACGCAAAGTCGAGCGGCGGTCAGTTTATTCTGCGCATCGAAGACACCGATCAAGAACGCAGCACGCCGGAATCCGAAAAAGCCATTCTGGAATCCCTTGCGTGGCTTGGCATCGAAGAAGACGAAGGTCCCAACAAAGGCGGCCCCTACGCGCCTTATCGTCAATCGGAGCGCCTGCATACGTATAACAAATACGTTGCGAAACTTCTGGAAAGCGGCGCCGCTTACCCGTGTTTCTGCACGGACGAGGAGCTGACGGAGAAGCAGGAGAAGGCGAAGGTGCTGGGCCTGCCGTACGTTTACGACGGAAAATGCCGCGGGCTGTCGCACCAGGAAGTCGAAGCGCGCAAGAACAAAGGCGATGTCAGCGCGATTCGCTTTAAAGTAGAACCAAAGGAAATCGTCGTAGACGATCTGGTGCAGGGTCGCGTGAAATTTGACGCGCGCCTGATTGGAGATTTTATCATCATCAAGTCGAACGGTTTTCCCTCTTACAACTACGCCGTCGTAATTGACGATCACGAGATGCAGATTTCGCACGTGGTGCGCGGAGTCGGCCACCTTTCGAATACGCCGCGGCAGATTCTGATCTACGAGGCGCTGGGTCTGGAAAAGCCGGAATTTTCGCATATTTCGGAAATCGTCGGTACGGATAAAAAGAAGCTGAGCAAGCGTCGCGGCGCCGCCTCGGTTCTGTTCTTTCGCGACCTGGGCTATTTGCCGGAAGCGCTCAGCAACTACATGGCGCTGCTGGGCTGGTATCCGCGCGACGGAGTGGAATACATGCCGGAAGGCGCACTCGCTCGCAAGTTCGACGTAGCCCAGTGTTCCAAAGCGCCGGCCATGTTCGACTTCTTCCTTACCGAAAACGCATCGGAAGACCTTGATCCGGCGACGCTTTCGCGCACGGAACTCACAAAGTACATCAACAAGAAGTCCAAACTTAACTGGCTCAACAATCGCTACATTCGCGACATGCCCGTGGATGCGCTCTGGCCTCTGGTGCTGCAGTTTTGCGAAAATGACCCGATGATCGGCGAAATTGCAAAGAGCGATCCGGCGCGTTTGCGCCATGGCTTTGAATCCGTGCGCGTCTACCTGGACACGCTCGATGAATTGCCAGGCTATTTGCGCGAAGTTTTTAAAACGGAAATCTCCGTCGAGAACGAAGCCGATCGCAGCCTGCTGAAAGAGGATCTTTCCGCGCAGGTTGTGGCGGCCTTCCTCGCAACCCTGCGCGAAAAAAAACCCGCCACGCCGGACGAATTTTCAGAGGCCATGAAAGAGGTCGGCAAGACCGCCGGCGCGAAAGGTCGCGCCCTGTTCATGACCATTCGCGTCGCTTCCACCGGAACCAGCCAGGGTCTGGAACTGCCCACGCTTTTTTCGATTCTCGGTTGGGAAGCGGTCGTTCGGCGCGTCGAATCCATTGCGGGCGCCGTTCGTTAAACGCTGCGCAAACGCTATGAAAGACGAGCTGATACAGCGCATAAAGACCGGCGGCCAGGGCTACCAGTTCGTACAGGCCATGCAGGAACTCTCCCTGAAGGCCGCCGAAGGCGACCGGGACGCCATGGACGCTCTGCGCGAAATGCTCGAAGAATGCAAAGACATGGCATTCTGGAATCGTAACAGCCGCTACTGCTCCGCCGTGGTGCACGCCGTCGGCCATTCGGCCACCCTGCGCTCCATGAAGCTTCTGATAGATTTTACACGGGCCTTGCCATCAGGCGCAAGTTACGGCGTGGTCGAGCTCGTTTCAAGCATACTCCCGTCGTTTCGCCGCATCATTATGGGGCCCATTCAAGATCTGATCAGCGAAAGTCCCGAAGGTCCAGCGCGCGCCATTGGCATTCAAACGCTGTGCAATCTCTACCTGGAAAATCTACTGCAGGGCGAACAGATACGTTTCCTCGAAGAAGTACTCAAAAGCTTCGATTCGGACGATTATCTGACCCAGCATGTGGCCGATCTGGTGCGTCTCGAGATGGCCTACAAAGAAAAGGAAGCGGAAGCGGACCTTCAAGCGGTCTTGAAGGGTTTTCTGGTAGAAGACAGCGCCGGTTTCAGTTAAACTGAAAAGAGAGGACGATACTATGAAAATGAATACAGGTCTCGCAGAAGCCGATCGCCATGCGATTGTGGAGGGACTGCGTCCCGCTCTGGCTGACACGTACAGCTTATACCTTAAGACGCACAACTACCACTGGAACGTAACCGGCCCCATGTTCGACAGCCTGCACCGGCTGTTTATGGAACACTACAACGAAATGTGGATGGCCGTCGATCTGATCGCCGAACGTATTCGCTCTCTGGGTCATTTTGCGCCGGGCGGCTACACGGCCTTCAGCAAACTTACCAAAATTAAAGAAGACGGCGACGTGCCCAAAGCGGCGCAGATGATCCAGAATTTGATCGAGGGCCATGAAACCCTGATACAAACCCTGCGGGACGCCTTCGCCCCGGCGGAAAAAGCCAGCGATCAGGCGACGCTGGACCTGCTCACCCAGCGTCTGCAGATCCACGAAAAGACGGTCTGGATGCTGCGCAGCATGACGGAATAAGGGCCCGTTCTGACCTGGCTGACGCGGCGCGCGCCCGCCACAGCCCAGAATCTTATTAAATAGGAAATTTCTTATTTACATCTGCCGCCGGCGCCTCTCAGGCTGGCCGTGTCATGGCAACGGCAGCCGCGCTCCGCTATCCGGATCATGTCCGCGCAACGGACGATTCGGCCATTCTTGAAGACATCAACCGGCCGGGCGTAAACCTGGCCGTCTGGCGGCGCAGCCTCGCGTCCGCGCTCTCGAACTTCGCCGCCGACGCGCGCTGGGAACGCGGCCTCGGCTTTCGTGAAACCGTTGAACTCGCGCAATGCCGCGCGCGGCTCGAAACCGCCTTGAGCGAAATCGGCTTTTCGCCCGACGAGTCCGGTGCCGTCGACTTCCTCGACGATGCGGTCGCGCTGACGGCGCGTTTTGCCGCAATATCGGGCGCACAGACGGGCCAGCTTGCGCTCGAAACGGTGTGCAACGGAATGTGCACCGCGTTTCATACGGACTTTAATCGTCTCCGCCTGATTACAACGTACCGCGGCCCTGGCACGCTGTGGACGGAGAACACAAACGTACGCCGCAATTTTCGCGAGTGCAAAACACAGGACCGGCTGCTTGATCCGGCGCGGATCCATGCGCTCGCAACGGGCGATGTGGGAATTCTGAAGGGTGAAAAACATCCGGACAAAACGCAGGCGATTGTGCACCGTTCGCCCGACCCCGAACCCAACGGCCTGCGCATACTGTTCCGAGTGGATGGGTAGGCGGCGGCGGACCGGCCGCCCGGGGAGATGGCGCATCGACCATGGATATATTTCTACGAATTCTGGCGCTGGCGGGCGCATTTTTGATCGGACTGTGTCTTGTGCATTCGCAGCCGAGCGCTTCCATTCCCACGCGGATCGAGCTGTTGGACCGACAGGTGCGTCCGGGAAATATCGAAGTCTATGCGGGGCGCACGGTTGTGATTCACAACGTGAGCGAAAAAACCCATCCGCTGGTATTGGAAGGCGCGCCCTGGGAAAGCGACCGCGGACCCGTAAACTACGTCATCCTGGCGCCGGGCGCGTCGATTCAACCCGCGATGTCGGCCAGGCTCTGAGACTAACCCGATGAAACTCCTTGCACACGATCGGACTGCAATCTGCGATGAACTCGCCGGGCTTGCACAAATTTACGAAGACGACGTAAACGTCTGCGTACTGCGGCGCGCGCCGCGCGAGACCCTGCGCGCAGCGGCGCAGGCGTTGGCCGCCCTGGGCGCGACGCAGGCGCGCTGCGAAACTTCGCTCGCCGCTCCGAACTGGACCGATCTGCTTCCGGCGCGACTGGCCGCGGATGCGCGCGAAATCCTGACAGCGGAGCTGAGTTTTCTGGCGGAACTGACGGGCGATCTTTTTGGCGGCGAAACCGCGGGAGTGCGCCTGTCAGTAAGCGAAAGTCCGCCGTGTCCACGCTTTCACGTGGACCGCGTGCACGCCCGACTGGTGTCAACCTGGCTCGGACCGGGCACGGAATGGATCGAAAACCGCGACTGCGATCGCCGCTGGCTGGGCGCAGCGTCGGACGCGGATCGCCGCCTGATACTAAACGCCCGGCGTATTCAACAAGCGCCCGAACAAGCGATTGTAATCCTGAAAGGCGAAGCGTGGCCGGAATTTCAAGGGCGCGGCGCCGTGCATCGTTCGCCGCCGTCGACCGGCCGCCGGGTTTTCGTCAGCATCGAACCGCTCTGAGCCGAATCATCCGGGCTACAGACGGCCCTGTCCGTCGAGCTTCAACAGGAACAGATTGCCCAGGTCGCCGATGTTATAGGGATTCAACGGCGTCTTGCCCTGCAGCGTGACAGGGCTGTTCTGCGCGGAGCCGACTGTCGTGAGGCCGCCGCCGACCGCGCCCTTGATCCCCACAACCTCGTAGCCGCCCGCGCTGCTCGAAGCGTAGGTGAACCATTCCAGACTGCCGGAAGGCCTGAGTTTCGCGAGCAGCGCGGCCGAAAACGACGGTTCATACGGCGCGACCGCAGTCACTGAACCGATGGTCGCCGTGGCATTCTGGGCCTCCCCGGCGACGACAAGACCGCCGTCGGCGGTCCGGCCCGTATCACGCAGACCGTAGGTCCCGCCGCCTCCGCCGAGGTAGGTAAACCACTCGAGATTTCCGGCTGCGTCGAGCTTCCAGACGAGGCCGTTCTGGCCCTCGCCCACGCCGTAGGGGTTGAGCGCCGTAACGCCGCCAATGGCACTCACCCCCGCGCCCTGCGCCTGGCCGACCAGCGCAACCGATCCGTCGCTGAAAGCTGCGGCGCCAAGACCGTCGTAGTAAAAGCCGGGCCCGCCGCCGCCCAGATAAGAAAACCACACGAGGTTGCCTTCCGGATCGATTTTGACAGCGAGGCCATCGTTATCGTCCCCCGCATTAAATGGCAGTATCGCTGTGCGGCCCTCGATGACGTTGGCCGGCGAAGCAGCCGCGCCTCCGCCGATCACAAAACTCCCGTCGGCAGTCTGGACCAGACTCACACCGCTGTAAGTCGACGCACCGCCTCCGCCGCCAATGTAGCGAAACCAGAGCAGCTCCCCCGCATCGGAGAGCTTTGCGACCAGGATGTTACTGAAATCTCCCGCCGCAAAGGGAACGCGCGCCGTAATCCCGCCCATAGTAGGGGTCGCGCCCGTCGATGTCGCGTTGCCGGACAAGAGTATGCCGCTGTCGCTCGTAATCACGAGATCGCCCGGCGCGTACTCGCCGCTAGCGCCGCCGCCGCCCAGGGCCGTGTGCCAGGCGAGGCTGCCGTCCGCGCGCAGCCGGGCGACAAAGACGTTCTGGTTATCGCCCAGAGTGCCGGGCAGAATCGGGTTCAGGCCGCCGATGGGAAAGTTATCGGGACTGCCCAGGTCGCCCAGGAGGATGACGCCGCCGTCGCTCGCTTCCGCAATGCCCTCGATGCGCAGACTGGACGCGCTGCCGCCCAGATACGTAAACCAGAGTACATTGCCCGACGCATCCCACCTCACAATAAGTGCGTCGCTCAGAGAGCCGCTGTGAGCGATTAACGGCGAGCGACCCTGCAGGGTTGTTCCTGTGTCCGTCACTCCCGCCGCAACCAGGCCGCCGTCTTTGAGCGCGCAGAGCGCCGTGCCCTGCAAATCGACGCCGCTCGAAAGATACGAATGAAACGAAGGGAAACTGCCGCCCGTTCCGCTGCACGGCGCCGACGGACCGACCGAAAGGTACAGCGCCGACGCAACGAAATTGCACGTAATATCGCTGGTCGCGCACTCGGGTTCGAAGGGAAAACAACCGGCCGCGCCGAAAAGCAATAAGAGGCCGCCGAAAACCTGGAGCAACCGAAGGCCGATTCGTTTCAGGGTCATGGGGCTCTCCCGGGTCCCGTGTAATGTTTCAACGCGGCCAGTCTGACGATCCACCGCGCGGCTCGTCCGGCGGGCCACATTGGGGTCGTGAGCACTGAACCGATTTGAAACGCAGACGGGCGCTAAAGTCGGCCCTGCCCGTCGAGTTTCAACAAAAATAGATTATACGTATCGCCAACGTTAAAGGGATTGAGCGGGGCCTTGCCCTGCATGGTCGGCGACCCGTTCTGGGCCAAGCCCACGGCAATGAGACCGCCGCCAAGCGCGCCGGTTACGTTGGCCATAGCGTAGTAGGAACCGGAGCCGCCCGAGGCGTACGTGAACCACTCCAAACTTCCCGACGGCGTAAGTTTAGTGAGGAAGGCTGAATTGACCGATGGCAGGTCGGGCGCCACCGCGTTTATGCCGGCCATGGTTGAACTTCCATTCTGAATCGTGCCAGCGACGACAAAACGCCCGTCCGTCGACCGACTTATATCGTTCAGGCGATAGGCGCCGCTGCCGCCGCCCAGGTACGTAAACCACTGGAGCGCGCCGACGGAATCCAACCGCCAGACCAGTCCATTCTGCGCATTGCCTGCGCCGTACGGATATAACGCGGTTACGCCCCCGATGACGCTGACGCCAGTCGGATCAGCGTCGCCTACCAGTATGGCCGATCCGTCACTGTGGGCTGCGATCGCTCGATTGGAGTAGGTATACCCCGGGCCGCCGCCGCCCAGGTAAGAAAACCACAGCAGATTGCCCTCCGGATCTATTTTCAGCGCCAGGGCGTTGCGGTCATCGCCGACACCATAGGGCAGAATCGCATTCCGACCATCGATGGCATTCGACGGCGCATTCGTCGCATCCCCGCTGATAACTATATTCCCGTCGGCGGTTTGGGCCAGACCATACGCGTAATAGCTCGCACCTGTCCCGCCGCCGCCGATGTACCGGAACCAGAGCAACTCGCCCGCATCCGAGAGTTTTGCGAAGAGGATGTTGTTGCTGTCGCCCGCAGTAAAGGGGACGCGCGCAACCGTCGCGCCCATGTTCGTCGGCGCGCCGGCGCCGCCCGTGCCGGATAGATAAATGCTGCCGTCGCTTGCAACGACCAGGTCGCCGGCATCGTACTCGTTGCCCGCGCCGCCGCCGCCGAGCGCGGTGTGCCACGCCAGACTGCCGTCCGCGCGCAAGCGGGCGAGATAGATGTCGGTATCATCGCCGAAGGTGGCTGGCAAGATCGGACTTATTCCGCCGATTACATAGTTATCCGGACCGTTCATGTAACCGAGGAGCGCGAAGCCGCCGTCGCTGGTTTCGGCGATATTTTCGAAGCGCAGGTTCGATCCGCCCGTGCCCAGATAAGTGAACCAGACGACCGTACCGGCGGAGTCCCATTTGATGACAAGCGCGTCGCCGAGCGAACCGCTGTGCGGAATCAGGGGCGCGCGCCCCTGCAGTGTCACGCCGGTATCGGTCTCGCCCACGGCGAGCAGGCCGCCGTCTTTCGTCGCGCAAAGGGCCAGGCCCTCCAGGTTGATCCCGCTCGAAAGATACGAGTGAAAGGATGCAAAGCTTGCGCCGGCGCCGGAGCACGGCGGCGTCGCAGTGTTCGAAAGATACAGCGCCGCAAACGCAACATTGCAGGCGACGTCCCCCGAAGCGCACTGTGTCTTGTAGGGGAAACACCCGGCGCCCGCCAGCGACAGCAGGCCGCATATAAACCCGGATCGCATGTGGCTCAACACGTTCACGATAACGCCCCTCGCGCCGCTGCGCTGCAGAGCGGCGCGGCAACTCCAGAGCTCAGCTTACCCGAAAAAGCCGGGCCGGGTCGCACCGGGTTATGATCCGGAACCAAAAAAGTTCTGTTGTGGGTTGAAAACCTGCGGGCGGGCGTCACGCTGCCCGGGCATGGCACTGACAGAATCACGGCGCCGGCCCGGTCCCCTCGCGCTATTCGCGGCGCTGAGCCTGGCGCTGACGCCAGCCTGTACGGCAGGTCCGGACCGCGGTTTGCCGGACGCCTTTGGCCGGGTGGAGTGCCTGGAGCGCGCCGATCCGCTGGCAGCCGACGAACTCGCCGAGGTGATCGGCGCACGGGACTGGGCGCCCTGCGCGCCGCGGATCCTGAACGCGGGCTTCTCCGGCTCGGCTCACTGGATGCGGTTTGCGGCGCCCGCAGCAGATCGGCCGCAAGTTGTGGTCCTCGAGTGGAAGGTCATCTCCGAGGTGGATCTATTCGTCCAGCGTGCAGATGGTCGGACCGAACGCTTGCAGGCGGGTATCCGGCGAGCGCGCTCAACCTGGCCCTTGCCCATTTCCGACTATCCGGCGTTTCAGATCGAACCGCACAGCGGCCGCGCCTGGTATTTGCGCATCCATTCCGCAGGCCGCCTGAACTTTCCCATTATTGTCCAGACGCGCGAAGAGTTTGAACATCGCGCGGAAATGCACTCCGCAACCGCCTTCAGCTACGCTGGCATCCTGGGCGTGGTGGCTCTCGGCGCGCTGGTGTTTGCGGTTGGTCTGCGCGAAAGCGTGTACGCCTATTACGCCGGGTATGTTTTTTTTATCTGGCTGAATCGCAACGCCAACTATGGAAACGCCTTCAGCTGGATGTATCCGGAAGCGCCGTGGATCGCGGAGCACATCAATCTGTTCGCACTGGGTCTCACGTATCTGTTTACCCTTCTATTCTTTCGAAAATTCACACGTCTGGCCGAATTTATGCCGCGCGCCGACCGGGCCGCCGTTCTTTTACAATACCTTGCGATCGCACTCATTCCGATTTCTCTGACCGATACTCCGCGTTTCATCCTGGCCTGGACCTACATAACGCTATATTTGATTTCGATCGCCGCTTTTCTGGCGATCATCTTTCGTCTCTTGTTTAATTACAAACAGCGCTCGCTGCATTTGTTTGCGGCAGGTTGGACGATCTTCTATCTTGCGGCGATCCCGCACATATTATATCTGCTCAACGCGTTGCCGTACAGCCTACCGGTCGTGTTTGGTCCCGCCCTGATTCTGCCGTTGGAGGCCATGCTGTTTTTGGGCGGCTTGTTTCAGCGCTATCGCGCCATCCTGACGGAGAAAGAAGATCTGGCGCGCCGGCACGCGGAAATTCTGAGCCGCATGGAATCCTTTCGCGAAGGCGGCCCGCGATATGCGAAAAGTCGCCTTTCGCGAATCGACTCCGACGCCGTGCTGCTGCGCTTGAACGAAATCATGGACGAAGAGAAGTTATTTCGAGACGCGACGCTGACGCTCGCAGCGCTTTCGGAGCGCATGGCCATGAAGCCTTACGAACTCTCGGAGTTGCTGAACTCGCGTCTGGGCTTGAGTTTTCCGCAACTTCTGTTGAACTATCGCGTAGACGAAGCGGAACGACTGATGAAAGCTCATCCCGAAACAAATCTTCTGAATGTAGCTTTTGAAGCGGGCTTTAACTCCAAAACCGCCTTCAACGTGGGCTTCAAAAAACTGCGCGGGGTCGCTCCCTCCAGATATCGATCGACGGGTGCGACGCGACCGCAGAAATAAATCAAGCGTCCGGCTGGTTCAACGGAATCTTCAAATAGCTCTTTCCATTGGCGGCCGGCGCAGGCAAACGGCCGCCGTTAATATTCACCTGCACAGAAGGGTAAAGCAAACGCGGCGCGGCCAGCTCCGCATCGCGCCGTTTTCGAAACGCGACAAAATCGGAACGCGATCTCTCGGCCGGTATTTGAACGTTGCTGCGTCGCGACTCGCCCACCGTCGTTTCATAGCGGAGTTCGCGCCCATTCGGCTGATAGTCATGGCCCACAAATACGCGCGTATCATACGGCAGCGCATAAATACGACCGGTGATCGAATCGTACAGATCCTCCGCGCTGCCGCGCGGAAAGTCGCAGCGACCGGCCCCGTAGTCCGGCATAAACAACGCGTCCCCGGTGAACAGCGCGTCGCCAATCCGATAACTCATGCAGGCCGGCGTATGGCCCGGCGTTGCGATCGCTTCAATGCTCAGGGCGCCGGCCGTAAGCGTCTCGCCGTCGCGCATCAGCCGATCAAACTGCCGCCCGTCGATGGGAAATCCGGCGCCCAGATCAAAAAAGTCGCGAAAGACGGCCTGCACCTCTCGAATGCGCTCGCCGATTACGACTTGCGCGTCGGGAAAGCGCCGCTGCAACGCGGGCGAACCGCTCAGATGGTCGGCATGGGCGTGCGTTTCCAGCAGATAGTGCACGCGCAGGCCCTCCGCGCGCACATACCCGGCGACAGTTTCCGCCGAAGCCTCGCTGATCCGACTGCCGACCGGTTCGTAGTCGAGCACCGGATCAATAATGACGGCATCGCGCGTCGTCGGGTCAGCGACGACATAGGTCAGTGTAAAGGTGGCCGGATCAAAAAAAGCGCGCACCGCCGGCCGGCCGGTTTTGAGCGTCAAATTTTCCGCATCGGTTTTCATACCATACCCCATACCGTATATTAACTTGTCCTGATCCGGGGCCGACTCTTTTTTTACTGCGCCGCGTTTTTCCTGGAAAAAGGGCCTCGGTACGCTTGACCGTGAGACTGAGTCTCAATACTTTTGCTTTACCATGTATGTCTGCATCTGCCATCGCGTGAGCGACTCCCAGATTCGGGCCGCTGTCGAGCGCGGCGCAAGCACGGTCGAGGACGTTCGGCGCGAGCTCAAACTGGGCTCCGGTTGCGGCGTTTGCGTTGAATTCGCCGAGCGCCTCATTGAAGACGCCCTGCCCCGCCTGCAGGCCGCCGCTGGCTGAAGCCTCCCGGCCCGCTGCAGAAAGACCAATTCTCAATATCGTTTTCAACGCGCACCGAGCCCGGCTGGCGTTGCGGCATTGACGTTATGCGTCCGGCGCATTAATTATCCGTATCAATACGCATTCACGCCCGTTGGCGGAATCGCGCCGGAGACCCCCATGAAAGGCGACGCCCAGGTAATTCAACATCTTAATAAAGTGCTCAAGAACGAGCTCACCGCGATCAATCAGTACTTCCTGCACGCCCGCATGCTGCGCAACTGGGGTCTCACGAAGTTGGGCGAATACGAGTACAAAGAATCGATCGATGAAATGAAACACGCCGACAAACTGATTGAACGCGTGCTCTTCCTCGACGGCCTGCCGAACCTGCAGGACCTGGGCAAACTGCGCATCGGCGAAACGGTGAAAGAACTGCTCGAGTGCGACCTGGCCATGGAACACGATGCGCATAAGGATCTCAAAGAAGCGATCGCATATTGCGAGGGCGTGCGCGACTACATTTCGCGCGAACTTTTCGAAGACATCCTGGAGAGCGAAGAAGAGCACATCGACTTTCTTGAAACTCAGCTCAGCCTGATTCCGCGCCTGGGCGAACAAAACTACGCACAGAGCTGGATGTAATCCGGAGCGCCCGGCCGCTCCGCAGGGCGCCGGGCCGCATATCATTCGAAACGATCTGCAAATTCCGGCGCCGCGTCCGTTATGATCGGCGCGAGCGTTTTTTCAAGTATGCGATCCAGATACGGCCGGCCGACGAGCATCGCATGATGCACTTCGCCGTTGTATAGCTGAAGGCCGGTCACTCCGCGTTTTTTCAGACGCTTGTCGATTTCCCGGGCGGAGACTTTGCGCGGATCGATCCCTTCGGAACTCACAAGAAAACACCAGTTCGCGCCGTAGTGTTGCACATAGTGGTACATCGGACGCACTGTTTCAAAGACGGCGCGATTGGTGCGAATTATCGAAGTGAACGCAACGGGCCGATCGTCGGCGGACTCGGCGTGCATTACAAACAAGCCGCGGCCCTTACGAAAGCTCTTTTTGACCGCGCGGAAAAACTCGCGCGTGTACAGCATGCACGAAGGGCCCTGGGGGTCCGTCATGTCCATGATCACAACGTCGTAGCGATTGGGATTTTCCTCAACGTATCTGCGACCGTCCACGATGTGCAATTGAACGCGCGGGTCGTCGAATGCCCCGGCGTGCACGGACGGCAGTTCGCGCTTTGCGATCTCGACTACTTCGCCGTCAAGTTCCGCCATATGGATTTCCTCGACGGACGCATGCCGAACGACTTCGCGCAAGATCCCTCCGTCGCCCGCGCCAATAATTAGCACGCGCCGCGGATCGGGATGGGCGGTCAGCGCCGGATGAGTCAGAGGTTCGTGGTACTGAAACTCGGTCGATTCGAATAGCTGCGTAATGCCGTCAATAATCAGGACGCGACCAAAGCTATTCGTTTCCACCAGCTCGACTTGCTGAAACTGACTCTTGCCGCGATACAGGGAACGCTTGATGTCGTAGAAATAGCCGTGGTGGGGACCAAGAAACTCATGATGGCGTCGCCGACCGAATCGAAACATCAACCGCGCTCCGTCGGCAGACCCTGCGCCATCCACTCCAGCGTGCCGCCGCTTACGTTGACGGTTTGCATGCCGGCCTGGGCCAGTATGTTGCACGCCTGGAGCGAGCGCGCGCCGCTGCGGCAAATTACATAAATCGTTTCTTCCGCACCGCTGGCATTGTGCGCAGCCCGCACCTCGTCCGCGTTCAAGGTTTGCAGAACAAAGAGCTTTGCGTTCGTCGCGTGCACTTCCGCGAATTCCTCGGGCGTCCGAACGTCGATCAGAAACAGATTGCGACCGGACTTGCGCAGTTCTTCCAGTTCAACTGGTGTAATAGTAGATATGGCGCCGCTCATTTAATGGCTTCTCCTGCCAGCTGTTTGCCGGACATTCTCATAACGGTTTGGATCTACCGATCTCTCCCGGCCGCCTGCTGCGACAGCATTTTTTCGCAGGGCGCATATGGCGGGCCACGACCGCGGGCGTTCCGTCGCCCACGCTCCAGGGCGTATCAGAGTTGGGGCATGTTGCGGAGGCCGCCGGCGTTGTAGACTTCCTTAAAGCCGGCGCTCAACAATATCAGTCGGGCCCGCTCGCTGCGAACGCCGCTGGCGCAATACAGCACTATCGGCTTGTCCCGCGGGCCGACTTCCGCCAATCGATCTTCGAGTTCTTGCACCGGAATATTCAGCGCGCCTGTGAAGCCGCCCGAGGCGAATTCTTGCGTGGAACGTACGTCGATAACCGTCGCGCCGGAGCGAATTTTTTCCGCAATGGAATCGGCGCCAATCGCATCCGATGGGCCGCAGGCGAAACCCGCCAGTAATGCGAGCATGGCCGGGAGTCGCAATTTGGAACAAAGCATGGGAAAGGATAACTCGCCAACGACTTTGCGTCAACTCAATCGCGCCGGGCGCGCCCCTGGTCGTTCAAAACAAAATTAGAGCGATAGACGAAGCCAGCCTGGAGCAGGCCCGCAGCGAGATAGTTTTCGGCGGCGACTTCGTCGTGCGCGGGTAACACCGGCAGTTCGCGCGCCAGGTTTCGCAGGCGCTCCAGATCGCCGGCCAATTTCGCGGCTTCGCCGCCAGCCAACCAGGCCTCGATTCGCGTCGGACGCCAGTCTGCGTTCAAACACTGCAGGGTCGGCGCAGTCGCGCCGGACAACAACAGTTCTCGGTTTCCTTGCAGCCGCACGTAAATCCAGCGCGCGCCCGGAGAGACTCCGGGGGCGCTCACCGCGACCACGCCTGGTAGCAGCGCAGCCGCCGCCGCAGGCTCCGTCCAGCGCAAGGCTTCCAGTACAGCCGGCGGTATGCCCGCCTCGCGGATTTGCGCGCTCTCCGCCTGGGCGCGCGTGAGGTGCAGACGGTC
The DNA here is from genome assembly GCA_036170535.1 of Leptospirales bacterium. Classification (GTDB taxonomy): domain Bacteria; phylum Spirochaetota; class Leptospiria; order Leptospirales; family Leptonemataceae; genus SSF53. Next base: position 47,410 of record JAVHPJ010000052.1, read on the forward strand.
GCGGAAGTCGTACAGGCGCGGCGAACTCGCGTAGCCGCCCAACTCTTCGCGCGATTCGGACGTCGTCAGAATCATGCGCGCTCGACCCAGCTCGGATTCCAGTCGCGAAAGCGCCGCTTCATTTGCGGTGCAGCGGTGAGAATCCAGCCATTCCCGGTCCGGTCCGGTATCCACAACGACCGAACTATTGCGGTACACTAACTGAAAAGAAACGTACGTTTGAGTGCGCCGTGCGCCGGCCGCCGCGGTGCGGGCGCAGGCCGGCTGCATCGCTGGAAGCGGACACTGCGCCAGTTCGAGGATTCGAATTTCGAACGGCAGAGCGTCCGGACGCGCCGCTGATTGCTGAGCCAGTTCACGCAGCGCGGTTGCACCCAGCGACGGGGCGTGCGGCGAAGGTTCGGAATCGGGGCGCGCAAAAGCGTATCGACCCAGAACGGCGGCGACGAAAAGCATCAGCGCGCCGGCTATACGATGCAATCGCCCGAGGTCCATTTTTACAGTCGATCGCCGGCCCGCGAAAAGCGCGGCGCAGTCAACGGCCGCTGACTGCGGCGCGCGCAAGCGCAGTCAACTTTTTCAACTCGTTCGGCGCAGGCGCCTGGGCGATAACGCGAATGATCGGCTCGGTATTGCTGGTGCGAATATGCAGCCAGGCGCCGTCGTCACGGGATAGATGCAAACCGTCGCGACGATCAACAGCCGACCACCGGACTGCGGATTCAAGGCGCTGAAAAATCGCGGGGAGCCGGTCTTTCGCCACAGGGAATTTCGTTTTTTCCATATATAGCGACGGCAAACCGCCGAGCAACGCGTCCAGATTGTCTGCGTCCGAAGCGGCCATGGCGGAGAGTATCAGCGCGGCGCCAATCAGAGTGTCGCGACCATACGAGGGAATGCGCGGATCAATAACCCCGCCGTTGCCTTCCGCCCCGAAGAGCGCTTTTTCTTTTACCATGGCTGCAACCACGTTCGCTTCGCCGACCGGCGCCTGCACCACGCGCAGACCCAGGGGGCGCGCAACGGCGGCCAGGAGATTGGCGGTGGACAGGTTCACCACCAGAACGCCGTTGCGAACGCTGCCGCGCGGCAGATAGCGCGCGCGACCCAGAAACGCAAGCGGAGCGGTGTATTCTTCGTTTATGGCGCCCAGGCCGGGCGAACCGCACACCAGACGGTCGGCGTCGGGGTCGAGGGCGAATCCCACGGCGGCTTTGCGGGCGCGCACCAGACGGCTGAATTCTTTAAGTGCGGCGGGAGTCGGTTCGGGCGGACGCGGAAAGGTGCCGCCGGGCGTGGCGTCGCAATAGAGGCGAATCAAGCGGCAACCCATTTCCTCGAGCAGCATCGGTAGCGCGTCGCGACCGGCGCCGGCGACGGCATCAATAACAACCGAATATTTGCGTTTGCGGATTTCTTCCAGATTGGGAATCGCCTGGAGCACGGCCGCGATGTGATCGCGCACTGCATCAATCTTGCGAATCGAACCTTGTTTGCGGTAGTCGGCGCCCGGGAAAGCGCCCGTGGCGAGCGCGGCATTCCAGCGCTCGAACATGCTTTTATCGAAAAAAAATCCGCCTGACTGAATGAACTTAAAGCCGTTCCATTCCAGAGGATTGTGACTCGCACTGATCATTACGCCGCCGGCGGCGCGCGCGCTGGCCACGGCCGCCTTAATCGTCGGCGTGGGCGCGAGGCCGGCGTCCAGAACTTCCTTGCCGGCGAGCTGCAGCACGCCAAGGATCAGCGACTTGAGCGCCGGACCGGTAGGCCGCGCGTCTTCGCCAACGACGATGCGCGGTCCGGTGACCGCCGCGAAGGCCCGCATAAAATGCGCAACGTTAATCGGGTCAAGGCCGGCTGGCAAAACGCCGCGGACCCCCGATATGGAAATGAGCAGGTTGTTTCCGCGCGCGGTGAGCGCAGCGACGTCGATTTGAGACATAAATCCGGCTGGCCGTAGTGGAAATTCAGACCGCTTCAAACTCGATGCGGTTGTCCGCGGTGCGGAGCGCCTTGAGCGAGCGGAAGTTCACAGTTTGCCAGAGGACCGATTTCGCATACCGGATTTTTATGCGCAGACCGAGGTTATCCCGGTCCTTCTTGATGGAATAGAGCAGTTGAATGATCGGCTTGAGCGTCAGCGAATTCATGAATTCGAGGCGCGTGAAGTCCATTTGCAGTTCCCGCGACCCGACCCGGGCGCGCTCAAAGAAATCGGCGATAATCGGGTCGAGAAATTCCGTGGGATCTTTTTCCGCGCTCACGCCCTGCCAGTACAGCCGCACAGCCGCATCTTCTTCGACGATCTTCAGTTCGAGATTTTCGCGCCGGAAGATCTGCTCCCGGATCATGCCCGGGCCCCCGGCGCCAATCGATGCAGTCCCCAGACGTACAATCGATCGCCGTCCAGTTTAAAGTCCACCCGCGCCGCGCCCTCGTACTCAATTCGCACAAGACCCAGACCGCTCTCGCCCAGAGCCGGATCCTGAGACGCGACTTCGCGCATCTTTTCGATATATGCCAGGAAGGGATCATTAAACGAATGCATCCAGTCCAGATGGCTGCGCAGGCGGATCACGTGTTGATCCGCGTCGCCTTTCACGGAACAAGCGACCAATGCCTTAATAGTTTCCTCGCTGCACTCAAGGGAAATCTGGACGCCGCCTCCCGTGGAATCCCCGTATTTTACAGCGTTTTCCGCCAGTTCGCTGATGATCATCTCGATGGTTTGGGCAGTTTCCGCATTAAAGCCCATTTCACGCAGACGACTGCGCACGGTCTGTCGCAGGCTCCCGATTTCTTTCCAGAGCGGCGGCATGACGGTTTCAAATGCGGCGGTCATAACTTCAGGGACTCGTTGGGGGCGCGTACGCAATTTTGCGTCGATCCCAGCCTGAACGAAGGCTGATAGGAGTCAGCAATTATTTGAGATATTAAGGCAGCGCCTCATGAAAGATTCATGACGCGGCCACGGCAGGGTCGCTGGCGAAGGGAGTGAAAACGGCGAGCGACGAATGGAAACTGCCCGAAGGGGGACTTGAACCCCCACACCGAAACCGGCACAAGCACCTCAAGCTTGCGTGTCTACCAATTCCACCATCCGGGCGGCAGACGGCAAACTCGGCCAGGTCGAGCCTGGGGTCGACTGTTTTTCAGTGAAGAGCGCGTCGTGAACTGCCGTTCTTCTGAACTGTGAGCCTCCGTCCCAGCATTGTATCCGGCGTCCTGGCCCTCTTCTCCCTGGCGCCCCTGGCGGGTCTGGCCAGTCAGAACCAGCCCGAAATACCGCGGCCCCAATCGCGTGCGAGCGCGCCGCTTTACGTGCGGGTTGCGCCGTACGCGGCCTGGACCCTGATCGTCGGCGGCGCGTTGCTTTTAGCGCTCAGCGCCAGCCGAATGATCCGGCGCCGGCCCGACGCCAGGCAGGGCGATTCCGGCCTCGCGACCGACGACGATTACGCCGACGAGGGCGCGCAACCTGAGCCGTATCCGGGCCTTGACGCGGACCCGACGGACGAAGCGTCGGGCGCTCCCGGTGCGGCGCAGCCGCAGGCGGTGCGGATTCACGGCGACGCAGCCGGGCTTATTCGAAATCCGCCGCCCGTCTCGGCTCCGAACAACGCGGCGCAATACGTTAGCGAATATGAACAGGAGCGTTGGAATCTGCCGGGCTTTTTGTCCGCCCTTGCGCCGATTCGTCGGCGATTAAATGCCGCAGAATTTGATCCGGCTGCACAATTTGAGCGCGCGCTGGACGCCAGCGACGGACTCTTCAATTTTCGTTATTATCGCTACCATGACGCGCCGGGTTTTCCCGATAACGCCGCCGATCTCGAGTCGTTTTCAAAGTCCTTCCTGAACGCAACCCTCGACGCGGCCGGCCGTGGCGAAGCGACTTTGTACCTGCGCACCCGCAGCGGCCGCTATCGGGCCTGCCTGCGACGCCTGGGGGGCGTCTATATCTCGGGCGCCGCGCTCCAGGAGTCGGAGTTGTCGCCGCACATTATACGGCGCTTTGAAGAAGGCAAGTATCTCGCCCTGGAAGACGGTTGCACGCTGTACTTTCCCGTACCCTCGCGCTATGGCGCGCTCGGAGCGATGCGTCTGACCGCATCGGAACCCTTGTTGAATCCGGAGTTGATCGCCCGCGTCTGGTTTGAGATTCGCAAATACGGCGAGACGCTCCTGCAGGCCTGCATTTTCGAACAGGCCACTTCCGATCCGGCCAGCGCCACGGGTAATGGCTTCTTGTTTCAGCGCGATTTGAAACTTGAGTTCAGTATGCGCCGCGAATGGCGCGATCGCCGCGCACTGTGGATCGTGCGCTTTACGGGACGCAGCCGATTGGAGCGCGCCGACCAGTATGGTTACGCCCTGCGCTCAGAACTCGCGCCGCCCTGCCGCCTGTACCGGATCGCCGCCGACGCCTTCGCCGGTCTGGGTCCCGAAATCCCGGAGTCGGAACTGGATCGTCGCTTCGCGGCCGCGTTGGCGCGAATCCGGGAACGGGAAGCCGTTGACATCGCCATCGGATGCGCGATACTGGAGGAGGACGTGAGTTCCTCCTCCGATTGGTTTCGCCGCGCAGGCCTGGCGCTCGAACAGGCGGAGGCGGAAGGCGCCAATTCGTATCGCATCTACGAATCGGCGCAGAAAACGCCCGTCTTTGCGGAACATGGATCCCTTACTTGACGAAAAGATCGTCCTGACGCTGAGTCGGGTGTGCACTGAGTTCTTTAAGGAGAACCTGTACCTGAGCGCGGACAAGGAAGCCTACGGTCCGTCGCGCAACGAAGGCCTGTGTTACGAAAGCTGCTCGCAGATCGGTTTTAAGGGCGACGTCAATGGTCGTCTGTACTTCTGCATGGACGGCTATACCAAGCTGAAACTGCTGCCGCGGATCGCGGAGCGCTACGGTATTAATGCCGGCCTCAAGGGCATGGCCGAGTCGGTCTTGCTTGAGTTTTCCAATCAGCTTGCATCCAATGTGGTGGAAGAGCTGCGCGACGGCGGCTTTGATGTGGAATTAGAACCGCCCGAAAACCTGAGTCACCAATTGGTGCCGATTGACCTCGCACGTTATCGGCAGTACATCTTGATATTTTTCATGCGCGATCGCCGTGAACGCTCCTACAAAGGCCGCGTATATCTGATTCTGACGATGCAAAAATTCGCTGGCGAAGCGGCCGACTACAGCGCATCGGGACCCGGGGACGTTGCGGCCGAATTCTCCGGCGATCCGCTGTACGAACCAGGCGAGGCGGATGGCGCCGACGGTTCCGGCGACGACTGAGATCTCTTCCGTCCGGGCCGTTCAGACGGACTCAGGGCCCGACTTCGCAACAGGCTTTTTCCTGCGCTTCTATTTCCGCCAGTTTCCGATTCAACCAAGCGGCCGATTCTACGCGGCGTCCGTCAGCCGTACGAATGTAGTAGGGTTGGCCGGACATGGAGGACCGCGTGCCAATGTAGCGTATAAAATCGCGCGCCGTAGAAATGCGCGATCCGGCGCGCGAGAGCTTCAGACGCATATGATCCGCCGCGGCCTTTGCATTATATTCGCCGCCGTTGCGAATAAACACGACGTTCGAGGTTTCAACGGCCGCAATCAGTCGTTGAATTTTTTCGCTCTCGCTCAGTCCGTTGGGGAACACAGCGCCGAAAGCTATAAAGCAAAACGCAATGCATACTTTGCTCGTCCAATGGTGCACGGGTCGCATAGGAATTCCAACTCCTCCAGGTCGCTGCTACTCAGACGAACAGTCGACAAAATAGTTCGTTTGTATTAGATCGCCATAATGGCCGATTTTTTCGCCAAAAAATCGATACGTAAATTTACCTAAAAAGGTAAAAGGTATTGAAGTGGATTATCGGCTCAACTAAATCAGGCCAGCCTTGATCGCGAATTGAGCCACCTCGGCTTTATTGTTGATACCTAATTTCCGGTAAATTTTTCGCAATTGCTCTTCGACGGTCCGATGACTTTTTTTGAGTTCCTCGCCGGTCTCGCGACTCGTATACCCTTTCGCTGTCAGCGCGACCACTTCCCGCTCGCTCGGCGTGAGCTTCGAAAGCTGCAAACGGGCCCGCGCAGCCGTTTCCATGGACTCCGGCGACTCGGCGGAGTCCAGTAATTCGGGAGAAACATAGTTCTCGCCGGCCAGGATCCTCCGGATCACGGGCAGGATGTTGCCGACCGGCTCGTCCTTCAACATATAGCCCTGCGCGCGCCGTTGCGCGCG
>JAVHPJ010000052.1:53664-60980 GCA_036170535.1 Leptospirales bacterium
AAGCCGCGCCCGAGCCGCGCCCGCACGTATACCGCGCGCGCCGCACGATATCGCTGTCCCTGTGCTGGGTATAAATCAACACCCGCGCCATGGGTTGCAGCCGCTTCACCTCTTCAACGGTCGCCAGCCCGTCCATGCCGGGCATCGCCAGATCAATCACCGCGATGTCGACCTGACCCTCGTACTTTTCAAGAAAGGAAACCGCAGCCTCGCCGCTGCGCGCTTCGCCGATCAGCTGCAAATCAGGCGTCTGCACGATGCGCTCCTTCAACCAGTCGCGCACTATGGCTTCATCATCAACGAGTAGAATGTTCATCGGGATCGCTCCTCATCAACATTTCCATAACAGCACCAAAATTTAAAGTAAAAAGCGACGGATTGGCGCGAGCCGACCGGCGTTATCTGCGTCGTGCGAACAAGAAAACCCGGCCCCGGGGTCGGGCTTGTGGGCCGGACGGGCAACGTCGTTCTGCAAAGAACCGGTCCGTCCGGAGGTCCATATGTATGAGTTTCCCTGCCCGCGACGGGATCGGTTAATCGAGACCGTTGGAGGAATCTGGATTTACCAGCTTGGCATGGATAGCGTGGAAAGTTTCACGCGATTCGTATTTGAAGTGTTTCGGGAACGGATCGGCGAACGCCAGGGATGGCAGGCCACCGAAGACGACCTGAATGAGATGCTGGAAGAAGAATTACGCTACGCGCCGCGCGGCGTATTCTTTGGCGCCCGCGCCCCGGACACCGGGGCGCTGATCGCCGGGTATCGAATGGTGCGCTGGAGTCCGGAACGGCGGTTCGCCGCCGAACGGATTTTTGGCGTAGATTTTCGCGATTTCGCCCGGGACCGCGGCGTGGCGCCGACGTCCCTGTGGCACGGCAGTCAGCTGGCGTTGAACAAGGCGGAAGCGCAGCGCGTCGACGCCAATCCGGATACGTTGACCTATCACATACTGCGTCATGCAGTATGGGCCATGCACCAACTTGGCGGCATGTACACGATAGCGGAAACGGACCCGCACGTGAATCGTCGACTTTCGCAGATCGGCCTGCGTTTCAAACCCATAACCGCGTTGCATGATTACATCGGTCGGAGCTATGTTTCGGCCCTCGACATGCGGCCCTGTTATGACTCTCCGCGTTTTGAAATGCAGGAGAATCTGATCGCCGAAGAGGCGCTGGCGCGCGCGGTCGCCTGACCGAGGCGCAAGCGCGCCCTGGCCGCCGTGCGGTCGGGGTTTTTGGATGCTCCCTTTCGGCGCTCAAATCGCCGGAAGGGAGAGCTTCAACGCAAATCGACGTTGCTCCTCGCCCGCCTCAATTGCGCCGCCCGTTTTAATCACCAGACCGCGCACAATGTTCAAGCCGAGCCCCAGAATCGGCTTGGTGCGATCGCGTCGCGTGGTGGTCCACTGATCAAACACCGAGTCCGCGTTAATCGGACTGATTGCATCGCTTTCGGTAAACATTGTCACCCGACCGCCGCTTAAACTCCACCGAATCACCGTCCGACTCGAGTGCTCCGCGCAGTTGGCCAGCAGGTTCACCAGAATAATCATGAGTATTTCCCGCTGACAGGGGACGTCCACGTCCGGCGGAGCCTCCGCTTCGATGCTTCCGTCGTGAATATCGGCGACCAGGCGTGCAGCCTCTTCGTAGCACGCCTGCAATGAGCTCGAATCGTCCCGGTCCACAAAAAAAGGTTCGGCCGCTTCGGAGGCCGCCGCATAGATCATGTTGTTAATCAATGTGCGTTGGTACTGGGAATAGTTGAAAATTTTATCCAGACGCGGCCGCCAGTCGGACGCATCTGCAGATCGGCGCATGGAATCAACGTTGGCCAGAATGCCCAGAAGCGGCACCTGCAACTCGTGATTCACCTTGGCGATGATCTCAGATTTGATCTCGTTTGCACGCTTCAACTGCTCGCGCAATTGCACTTCTTCGCGCTGGTAACGCACGTAGCGCCGAAACACGAAAAACAAGATGAGATGAAAAATCACGAGATCGTTCATGGTGTAACGATACGCGTCGGCCAGGGCGTCTTCGCCCAGCGGATTAATGCCGTAGGACAACGCCACGTAAACGCCGTAGAAGCTTATCCCGCCGAAGGTGGTCAGCGCCTGCCACACCGGCCGCATGCCCCGGAATACGAGCAACGAACAGCCGACCTGGGTCATCGCACGATGATACGCCGAGCGCTGGAAGTCGCCGGAATTTCCGTCGAGCCATGACAGATAAATATATAGTGAGGCGAGCAGTCCGCTCATGAGGATCGTGTGATATTGGAGCGTCGACTGCGGCGCAAAGTAGGAGAGCAGGATATAAGCGGATATGATCAGCACATAGCCGATGCGAATGAGCGTAGTAAGCTGGTGATACTGCGCCGGCATCATCGCCGTATCGGACGGGATTCCGATCACCGACCCGATCAGGCCGAAGAAGCAAACAATGCGCCAGGTGCTCAGAATTTCACGCTGCTCCGGCGGCCGTGCGCGCTCGCTCCGGGTGAGGGCGGCGATGGATAGTTGCATCATCCGTTTTCGAGGCGCGGTCCCAAAAAGGGCAACGGTTTTTCCGCGTGATTCGTTGGTGCCGGGCGATTCGCTGGATTTTATGCTGGCGCGCATTTTCTCATCCGGCGAAGTGGATCGTCCGAGTCCGCCGATGACCCGCCAGCCGACCCGCGCTCCGCGCCTTGAGATTGAGTACTGCACCCAATGCCGCTGGCTCTTGCGGGCGGCGTGGATGGCGCAGGAAATTCTCACAACCTTTCCCGTAGAACTCGGCGAAGTCGCCCTGATTCCCGGAACCGGCGGCATATTCGAAGCGCGCCTGAACGGCGAAGTCCTGTTCTCGCGCGCTGCGGTCGGCCGCTTTCCCGAAGCAAAAGAACTAAAGCAGGCCCTGCGAGATCGCCTGGACCCCGAGCGCGATCTGGGTCACAGTGATCGACCGAAAGCGGATTGATGCGCGCCGGGGCGTAAAAAAGTATCGATCCTGCGGCCGTTTCTTGCGTCCAATTCGCCGCGCTGCTCGCGGGCGGCAGAGCCGCCGGATCAATTTTTCATCCAGGAGAACTCTATGAATCTTGTATCGATTGCCATTGGCCTGATTGGCGCCGTGTTTATGTTCGTCGGCATTATTCCGCTGCTGGGCTGGTTGAACTGGATCGCCCTTGCGGCTTGCGGTCTGGGCGGAATCCTCGGCGCTTTCGCCGAGAAAAAAACCGGACTGATCATTAACATCATCGTGCTCGCCATCGCAATTCTGCGTCTGGCGATTGGCGGCGGTTTCGTATAAGTTAGCCCGGGATATGGATCCGTTCGCTCAGATCCGCCGGCGCTCAGCGTCGGCGGACGGGCGTGCGCCAGAGATACAGCAGGTGTTCGCGTTCGCTGTTGGGATCGCGGAGTAGAACGCTCTGTTCCGGAATCGCCGGTTCCATGCTGAAATCGTGGGAGACGATGCGCACGCCGGGACGGAGTTCCGCGAACTGCGGCAACAATCGTATGTTTAACGACGGCAAGAGATACAGCGTAATTACCGTCGCTTCTTTAAAATCAACGGTGAAAATATCCGCCTGCTCGATCCGCACCAGATGGCCGACCCCGGCCCGCTCAACGTTCGCCCGCGCCTCGCGCACGCGTTCGGGATCGATGTCAAAGCCCACGCCGCGCGCTCCGAAACGCTGCGCCGCGGCAATGACAATCCGTCCGTCCCCGCAACCGAGATCGTAGACCACGTCGGTCCGGCCGACGCGCGCCATGGACAACATGCGGGCGACGACAAAATCGGGCGTCGGCACATAGATCACATCCGGCTTGCGCGCCCCGTCGCGGGCGCTGGCGCAAGCCGCCACCAGGCCAAGCAACGGCGCCATCCCGATCAGCCGCACGCTCCGGAGGAAGCTCCGCCTGAGCGTACAAAGCAGTGGATCATAACCCGAGAGCGAAGCGCAACGCACGCGGAAGTCCGGCGCCGGCGCGCGGGGACGGCAAGCGCGAAACCGACGCGGCTCGGCCGCCTGAAGGCGGAGTGGCGAGGCGCAGTGCCGTTTGAGCCGTTCCGGAAGCGTTTCGAGCCTGAGTACTTGACTGGGCCGTACGGGAAGGTCCATAATCGTTTAGTGGGAATACTATCCGGCTGGGCCCAGGGGGCGACGCGCGCGGCCGCCGGCGCCTGCGCCCTGGCCGGGCTGGCCTGCCTCGACTTGCATTTGAGCCCCAATGATCCCGGTACGCCGGAGGGCGCCCTGCGGACCTGCCTGCTCTACGGTAATTGCTTTGGCTTTTCCGTGCCAGGCGCCTGCCCGCTCAGCCGCGATGAAGTAATACAGCCGGCGAACTGGGCGCGCGTTCAGGCCACTCTGCAAACGGAAGCGGCGAAAGGGCAGAGCGCTGCGCCGGTTGCCGATGTAACGAGCATTACCGGCCTCGCCGGTGCGCTCAAATGGCAGGGCGGCGTGCTGGCGCCCAACGGCAAGATCTACGGGATGCCTTACGATTCCCCGAGCGTTCTGATACTCGATCCCGCGACGAATACGGCGGATACAACTACAATCACGGGCCTCGGCGCCGGCGGTTCCAAGTGGTGGGGCGGCGTGCTTGCGCCCAATGGCAAGATTTACGGCATCCCCTACAACTCTAACAGCGTCCTGATTATCGATCCGGTTGCAAACACTGCAGACACAGCGACAATTACCGGGCTTGCAGGAGTGCAGAAGTGGAATGGGGGCGTGCTTGCTCCAAACGGAAAGATCTACGGAATTCCCGATGGCAACGCGAGCGTGCTGATCATTGATCCGGCGACCAACACGGCCGACGTTGCCAGCATCACCGGCCTCGCCGGATCGTTTAAGTGGAGCGGCGGCGTGCTTGCGCCGAACGGCAAGATTTACGGCATCCCCGCTACCGATACGCGAGTCTTAATCATCGATCCGCAAACGAACACGGTCGATCTGACGAGCATCACCGGACTCGCCGGGTCGATAAAATGGAGCGGCGGAGTTCTTGCCGCAGATGGAAAAATCTACGCCCTGCCCGTGAATGACTCACGCATACTGGTAATTGACCCGGCGACAAACAGCGTTGATCTTTCGAGTTTCACCGGTCTGCCGGGCGGTTTTGCGTGGCAGTCCTCCGGCGTCCTGGCGGCAAACGGGAAGATCTACGCGCTGCCCTACGCCGATACGCGCGTGCTGATTGTGGATCCGGCGGCCCGCACGGTGGATCTGAGCAGCCTGACGGGCCTTGCGGGCGCCGGAAAGTGGTTCGGCGCGGTGCTGGCCGCAAACGGCGACATCTACGGGATTCCCCTCGATGCAACCTCCGCCCTGCGGGTCGCGACGGGTTCAGCCGGCCAACTTTGCCCGTCGGTCGTCGAGTCGGGTTATTTTAACAAGCTCTGAGGCTTGCGACGCGCTTGCGCGCGACGAATCAAGGCCATGATGATGCGAAAAGACGATTCCGGCGCCACGCGCTGCAGCCAGTGCATCCAGCGCGCCTCGAAATTCGGCAGAATCAAATACCGACCGCGCTCCACGCCCTGAAGTATGCGCGCGGCGACCGCGGCGGGCTGCATGAGTTTTGCCGTCTCGGAAAGTTGCGCGGTTTCATAGGGCTTGTCGCGCGCCTCGCGCGCAAATCCCGGCGTGTCCACGTCCGGCGGACACACGACGTGGATGCTGACCCCGCGCGGAGTCAGCTCCTGGCGCAACACATCGGACCAGCCGTTTAATGCAAATTTCGCCGGGGCGTATGCGCTGTAACCGAACACGCCCAGAAATCCGGCAATCGAACTCACATTTACAATGCAGCCGGCCCCGCGCGCGAGCATGTCCGGCAAGACGGCCCGCGCTGCGTGCACAGCGCCGTAGTAGTTTGTTTCAATTTGTCGGTGGAACTGATGGATGGGCAGTTTTTCAAAATAGCCGGGGGCGGCGAAACCCGCCGCATTGATCAGGAGGTCGACCGGGCGACCGCGGCGCGCCAGTTGTCTGCCGATTTTTTTCAGCGCACTGTAGTGCCGCACGTCCGCACGAAACCCGTCGATGCTCTGCTCGGGAGAGCGCACGACGGCGCGCAACTCAAGAACGGTTCTTTCCAGCTGCGGCCCGCGCCGCGCGAGGATGAAAACATGGGCGCCGCGCTCCGCCAGGGCCAGCGCACAGGCGCGCCCGATTCCGCTGGAGCCGCCGGTGATCAGCGCAGTGCGATTCGCAAAAAAGTCGGCGGGCATGGGCGCGGCGCAACCCTACTTCATTAAGTGCAGCGCCATCATGTCGCCCTGGTCCAGACGCTTCACCAGCGGATCGGCGACGCGCTTGGCCAGGTTATAGAGCGGTCCGGCGCCTTTACGGGTGGTGAAGCCGGATCCGTAGGTGACGTGACTGGCAACCCTGAAGCCGACGCTTTCGGCCAGATCACTAAGGCCTTCCAGGCTGAAAAAGTAGAGGTGCTCGGGCGTGTTCATATAACGCCAGGCCGGACCGCGCCACTTCGCCAGGACTCCCCAACGGCAGGTGCTGAGCAGCATTCGTCCGCCCGGAGCGAGCAATTCGTAGCAGCGTTCGAGCGCCTTACGTGGACTGTGCAGGTGTTCAATGGAAGCCCAGAGCGTGACCAGTTGATAGCTGTTCGTCGGCAGCTTGCGGCAAGTGAGGAAGTCGTCCACATGCACCGGCAGATGCAATTCTTCAATCGCAAAACGCGCCGCGTCCGCACTCAGTTCGACGCCCTCGGAGCGCCAGCCGCGATCTCGCAAATACTCTACAAAGTAGCCTGCGGCGCACCCCACGTCGAGCGCACGCGGCGGCTGGGCTTCTCCAGCGCCGGTTTCGCCGCAATGTCGATAGATCCAGTTGTCGCTTTGAATCTGCTCTTCGTACTCGAAAAAGCCCAGATCGTGCAGATTTTTTCGATACGTTTCATTGATGACGGCCTTAACCTGCGGTGAAAAATAGTTATCGTAACCTCGATCCGTTCTCCGGGAGAAATAGTGCGCCTCGTAGTATGGCCGGACCGCCGCCGCGTCGGGCTGGGGATTGACCTGAACCAGTTCGCAATGCAGACAGCGCACCACGCGGAAAATTTCTCCGCGCGCGGACGCTTTCTCAAACAGGGTCAAAAATCGCCGTTCTCCGCATTGATCGCAGGGTATGTCCCGAATGGAACCGCCGCTGGCTTCGGGCGGCGCGGCCCGGGCGCCGCCATGATCCGCCGGGGCGGCGGCGGTTCTGAGGCCGGCGATTGCATCCAGGCTTGCAGCCGCGCGCTCCGGGGCCTGCCCCGATGCGCTTGTTTTCATGCGCAGGCGGG
>JAVHPJ010000053.1:0-18360 GCA_036170535.1 Leptospirales bacterium
CCCCGCCAGCGCGCGCCAGCAGGTACTGGGTCTGGGTCGCCTCGCGCCAGCGCAGCTCCCCCGCGAGCCAGTACGCCACGGAATTCAAGAACAGGCCGGCGTAGATTGCGAGCATCGGAATCGGGGTCGGCACGCGGCCGGCGAGCCAGCCCGCCAGCCAGCCCATAATCGCATGGGGCAGTATGGAGAGCACGTCGAACAGGTCGCCCGAGGGCGTCGTTGCGCTCAACATTGTCCCGAAAAAGCCGACGAGAAGGCCATTCAGCGGACCAAAGAGCACCCCCGCCAATACCGGCAGCAGCATCGGCACGTCGACCGGATCGCCGGGCGCAAAGGGGTTGGCGGAGGCCGTCCGCGCATTGGCGAGGAGCGCGTAGACGCCAATCAGGACGAGCGCGGGAATCCGTTGTTTTAAGAGCTCGCCGCGCATCGGGATACGCCCCGGCCAGACCGGCTGGCAGTCAAGTGGAAGGCCGCCCGCAGCTGCCGGGTATGTAACTCCGGCCGGCGCTTATTTCATACTATTCCGATGGGAATATTAAAATACGCTCGCCGCCCGAAAATCCGGATAATTTCCTGGACACATGCAATCGCCCTCGCTGTCCTATTGGAAGCCATCCTTTCCACAGACTGTAAATGAGCCGACCGCGCGCACCGTAGCCGCCCTGGTCGCGGTGACGGCGGCGGCTCTGGTTCTTTCACAGTCCTTCTGGTTTCTGGCGTTTCTGGCGTACGAATTTCTGGCGCGGGTTCTCTACGGACCGCGCCTTTCCTTTATGGTGACCATCGCCGAGCGGCTCGTCCTGGAGCCCCTCAAGATCGCGCGCAAACCCGTCTCCGGCCCGCCCAAACGATTTGCGCAATTCGTCGGCTTGCTCTTCAGCCTGGCTGCGGCGGCCGCCTGGCTGGCGACCGGCGCTTTCGCCGTCTCCGCCTGGATCATCGGCGTCTTGTTTGTCTTCGCCTTTCTGGAAGCTTTCATCGGCTTTTGCGCGGGCTGCTTTGTATTCGGCCTCGCGATGAAGGCCGGACTTGTCCCGCGCGAAGTCTGCGAACGCTGCGTCTATTAGCCCGGATGATTCATGAAGCTCCCGCCATGGTGCGGCGCCGCGCGCCGCCGCAGCACACAGTGTCGTTCTCAATCTCATGAATAATCCGGGTCAGGCGCGCGCTCGCCGTCCCCTCAACGGTCGCTGTCGCGCAGGGCCGCCAGCTGCTGAATACGTTCCCGTTTCTCAGGCGAGTCGTACTCGCGATCGGAGAATTGCTCGAGTCGGTAGGCGGCGGTTTCCGGCGCACCGGAAAAATACGGCACGACCATGCGCTTGGGCCGATCGTCGCGCACCGTACTGAGGAAACGCTCCACTTCCGCCGGCGACCGCGCGAGCAGCTCCGGCTGAATCACGTCCGTGTTCAAATACGCTCGCAGGCCGACCAGGCGATACGGACCGGCAAGCCCCGCGTCGGCGATGACTTTGCCAAAAAACTCGAGTTCCGCCGTCTGTCGGCCGCCGCCGAGCTTTACGTCCGTTCGCGCATACCCCACAGGCTCGTCGCCGGAGAATAGATTCGCTTCAATTGTATACTCGCCAGGCTTAACAACCGCCAGCTCGACGCTCGTAAACAACGCGCCGTTTTCGACGCGATCCGTTACGGCGCCGGTGAAGCGGGCCGGCGCCACGGGCGAAGAAAAGAACTGGGTGCGCAGAGAATGAGTGAAGCCGCTATCATCCCCGACGATGGCGAAGTTTGCCGTAAGATACATGCTGGCCCAATCCTCGGGACGGGGCCTGAAGACAAACGTGTAAACGCCGTCGCCGCTCCGCTCGTCGCCATGCAGACCGGAGTCATTGCCCTCCGGAACGGGCGGACTGAAGCGCCGCTCGCCCGCTTTCGCTTCCAGACGGGCCTCCGACAGGCGCACCTTTACGCGCGCGCCGTCGCCCGAACGCAGGCAATACAGAAAAACGCGCAGGGATTCGCCCTCGGTCACAGTATGAAATTCGGGTTCCAGCGCACAGGCGTAGCCCGACTCGCGCAACTCGCCGTTCGCTTTGACCGGCATATTCTGGACGCCGACGCGAATGCTGCGGTATTCGATCACGTCAAGGTGATCCGCGCGCAGCGGCCGACTGTTCGGCGGATACTGGGCCCATTCGCGATAGTCTTCCAGCACCAGATCCAGATCAACGGCGCCGCCCGCCATGTCCTCGATAGCGCGGCGTGAGGGATCAAGAAAGGAAGCGGCGGCGTCCGAATCGCCGGCGGAATCGGACTGCGTTAGAATAAAAATCAGGCCAAGCAACAGGACGCCGACAAACGCCAGCGCGCCGTAAAGATAGATGCGTTTCATGATAAGGCTCCTGCGTAATTCTAAAAAAAGGGCCCGATTGAGAAACCGGGCCAGTCAGAGTTTCATGCGACTTGACGATCAGGGACGCGCATAGAACTGGGGAAAGTCGTTATGCGTCGGCGCGTGCGTCGTGCTCACGCCTTCGATGGGCGCGCCAGGATACATGCGATGCCCGTCCCAGGGCGTGATGTTGGTCGGCTTTTGCCAGAAACACAAAGCGCAGGTGCGAATTTTTTCGCCCATGCACTTTGAAAATCCGCCCGCGACGCGATAGCCGCAGGAACTGTGGAAGGCGACCAGCGAGTCGTCTTTGCCCGGCAGAAACGGTTCGGCGATAAAAATCGATCCTTTCGCCGCCACGTGATAAATCAACGTTCCGTTGGTACGGTTGTGATCAAACAGACTGCGAGCATTGCTGACCACCAGCGCATCAATTGCGTCGCGCGACTCGATTAATCCCTGCGCCGCCTGGTTATTTCCCAGGTTGAACACGAATTCGAGAATCGCGATCGCCGTGTCGCCCAGACTCGCAATATCGGATCCGCCCTCGGCGGAAACAAAATGCGTCGAGTACAGGATGTTGTAGATTCGGTCGCGATTATACATGGCGATCGTACCGGCTGCCGTAAAGCCGCCCATGGAATCCACAACCAGCCGGCAGCTCTGACCCTGGTCATTGCGGCAATACTGATTCAACATCTGCAATAAACGCACGCTGCCGGCCGACGCAATGGACTCGAAGGGATTGCGGCGCCCGTCGTAGCCGACGAACACGTGATCGCCTGTAACCGGGTTTTTCCAGTACCCGCAGGTCGCTTGCCCCTGACAGGCTTCGTTGGACTCGGTCAGGCTCATGCCGTGCACGTAGATCACTTTCTCCGCGAATAAACTTCCCGTGAATGCGATCGATAGCAAGAGGAGTCCCGCTAACTTTTTCATACTCTTCCTCAACTTTCGTGTGTTTCGATTCCGAAGAACCGTGCGAACGCATTGCAGAAAGCGTGCCAGAGGTCCCGACGCGAAAAGTCGGGCTCAGAGGGGCCAATACTGATGAAACCTGGCCGAATTTCGCATTCGGAGGCGCGAAACAGTCGAAGCCCGGCGGCAAAATTTCGCCGATCGGCAAATTTTTGCCGGCGGCGCGCGTTCAGGAATCCGGGTCGATGCCCAATTCCTTGAGACGATACCGCAGGGTTGTGCGTTTGAGTCCGAGCAGCTCGGCGGCGCGCGTCTTATTCCCGCCGGCCGCGCCGAGCGCGCGCTCCAGCAGGGCGCGAGAATAGCGTTTCACTTCCAGATCAAAATCCAGACGCTCAAACGCATCGCCGCCCGCGGCCGTTCCGCCTGCGTCGGCCCGTAAGGAGCGGGCGATTTCGGGAAAGTGGCTCAAACTCAAGACATCGCCCGGCCCATGCGCCATCGCCCGCACCACCGCGTTTTCCATTTCCCGAATATTGCCCGGCCATCGATAGCGCAAGAGCGCCTGCAAAAGCGCGCCGTCCGTCTCCGGCGCCGGCAGATTGTATTCGGCGGCAAAACGCTCCACAAAATAGCGCAACAGATCCGGGATATCTTCCGGCCGGTCGCGGAGCGGCGGCGCTTCGATATGAAATACGCGTATGCGATAGAGCAAATCCTCGCGGAAGGTCTTTTCGCGCACCATGGCCGCCAGATCGCGATTGGTGGCGAATACGAAGCGACACTCGGCCGCGATCGGCGCGTCGGCGCCCACGGGCGTAAACTGATTATCCTGTAGGAGGCGCAGTAGTTTCGCCTGTATCGAAAGCGGCATTTCGCCGATTTCGTCAAAAAACACAGCGCCGCGGGCGGCTTCCAACAGGCGCCCGCGCCGATCGCTGCGCGCGTCCGTAAATGCGCCTTTGCGGTGACCGAAAATTTCGGATTCCCACAGCGCCTCGGGCAGCGCCGCACAGTTCACCGCAACAAAGGGTCCGGCCTCCGCGTCGCCGCCGTGCACCAGGCGCGCAATCAACTCCTTGCCCGAGCCGGTCTCCCCGGTAATTAACACAGGATGGCGAAACGCCCGCGCCCGTTCCACGGCGGCGATGACCGCGCGCAAAGCGCGACTGCGATACACCAGCGTGCGATCGCCCAGCACGATGACGCCCGTCTCGGCTTCGCTGAATTTTTCTAATTCCACGATGTGCGGCGAAAAATCCGGCATCTCGCGCCGCGCCTCGCGCAGCAATTCCGCCATTTTATGGAAGGATTCGCGCAACACCGAGATCTCGTCGTCGCCTCCGCGCCGCGCGGGCGCGGCCTGCAGCCGGCCGAGGTCTTCCAGCAGAAAGCGCAGCGGCAGTATCAAACTCGCGCGAAACAAGAGCGGCAGGGCCGCCAGACTCAGCCCCGCGGCGACCAGCAAGGCCAGACAGATCGGCGCCACGGCCTGATGAACGCGCTCGCGATATTCGCGGTATTCAAAGCCGGCCGTATACGAGCGCCCCGCCTGCTGCAGATCGATCAGATAAAAAGATGCATCGCCGACGCGCGTAAATTCGTTAACGCCGTCGCTGCGGCGCGCGGCCAGCGCGGCGCGCAGCGCCTCCGCTCCGAACGACGCGCTCAGGTCCGGCCCGCCGTCTTGCGCCAGAATAAATCGGACGGCGGCGGCCGGCGAATCGGACGGCGGCGAGTCGGCCTGGCTCGCATGGGAGAGGCGCAAGAGCGCCGCCGCTCGTTTTTCGGCGGCGAAGTTCTGCAGCTCGCGTTCCCGCCCGGCCAGGCCCGCGAAAGTCAAAAGCGCCAGCAACGCAACCAGCGACGCGCCCACCAGGCGCGGCATAAAGCTGATGCGTCCGGACGGCGCCGCCGAATAAACGATAATGTACGCGGAAAAAATAACCAGCGTGCTGACATTCATGAGCCAGGCGAGACTCTGATTGCCGATGATCCGCGAGTATCCAAGAAAATACACGCCGTTTATGGCGACTTCCAGCACGGTAATGCCGATCAGATAGCTCAACGTGCGCAAATCCGGATTCGACTTCCAGAGTTTGCGCCAACCAGCGCCGCGCGCCCCGCGCCCGCTCCCCCGCCCGCTCGCGCCGACCAGTATCAGGCGCACCTTGCGAAACGCGACAACCACGCTGAAAAAAAAGCACACGAAGCTGACCAACGGGATCCAGAGCGAGGAATAACGCGAGCCGTAGGCGTGCAGCGCGTAACCCAAAAAGAACGGCCGATCCACGCGCACCGCATAATCCAGCAAGGCCAGCGCGGCCGCGAAAAAAGCGATGCCAAGCGCCGCACGTCGCTCTCGCTCAAAGACCGCCGTGGGAAAAACGTATGCAAATTGCAGGCGTGCGGCCCCCGCGAAGGCGACGGCGCAGGCCAGATACCAACCCAGTGCGCCGGCGGGCGCGTTCAGGCTGTAGCCCAGAACGTACCCGCAGTTAAACACCGTAAGAAATGCAAAATACAGTCCCAGCCAGCGCGCAGCGCGCTCCTTGCGCCGACGAACCAGGAGATAGGCGGCGATGATCGCCGTAAGTATCGCCGGCGCGACGCGACCGAGGGAGTGATACGTGAGAAAAACTTCCATGCCGGCGCTCCCTTATGCGCGAGGCCATGCAAGAGATCAATTCGATTCCTCCGGCTCGCGTTCCGTCTGCAGAAATATCGCCGGATCAAAACAGGACAACGCAAAACGATTGCCATCCGGGTCGCGATAGTAGTCGCTGAAGTTCGAACGCGCTTCCACCGGGCTGCCCAGCCGCTGCAGTCGCTCTGCAAACCGCGCACGATCCGCATTCGCAACCGAAAGCGCAAAAAGGAAAAGCCCCGGTTCGCGGGCGAAGAAGCCGTCCGCCGAATAAGACGCGGCCGATTTTTCATTTGCAGCGTTCGCTGCGGCTCCTCCGGCGCGTTCTATCATCAGCACGGCGCCTGCCCCCAGCTGCAGCCACACGCTGAGGCGCCCGACGTCGTCGTCGGCGCTGCGCAAGCGCGGCAGATCCAGGGCCGCCTCGTAAAATTGAGCGAGGCGTTCCGGTTGGACGCTGACCAGCGCCAGATGATTCAGACCCTTCGGCACACGTCGAATCGCCGCTGGCGCTGCGATTCTGCAAGAAATTCGCGGTCCGGCGGCGCCTCAGTTGCGGACGATCAAGACGACTCGGAACTTCAGGAAGGGGGCGCGGGCAAGGGAATTCGACATACAAAACAATTGCGCCGGCCCAGGCGGCGGCAACGAACGAACGCATGCAGGACGCGCACGCGATCCGCTATGTGCGCAAGCCCCGATCCAGTCCGCTCCCCATTCCAGGTAAACCCGACGCCGTCATCAAGTACGTAGAGCGTCAGGCGTCGACCCCGCTGACGCAGCGCGGTGACAATGTCCCGGGCGCGCGCGTGGCGCACCACGTTCGCCATCCACTCCAGATAGATTCGCTGCGCCTGGAGATTCAGATAATCCGGCAACGCGACAGAATCCAGGCGTGCATCGACCTTAAAACGTCCGGTCAAACGGAGACGATCAATGTACTGCTCCACATAGACGTGCAGCGGCTCAATTTCTTCGGCGTTCACCTTGAGCAGGCGAACAATGTCCCGCAGGTGCGCCAGCGAACGGCGCGCCAGAAACGATACCACGTTTTGCTCATCCGTCTGCGCCTCCGCCGCCCGCTTCGATTCGGCATGAATGACGATTTCGCCAAGGTCCGAACCCAGCACGTCGTGCAATTCGCGCGAGAGTTCCATGCGATCCTGAACCAGTTTGAGTCGCGCGGCGGAGGCCTCGGCGCGCAGCTGTCGATACCGATCGGCAAGACCAAGCGAGAGCAGCGCCGCCTGTACAGCCGAACCGATCAGGATGCTGTGCGCGGTCAGGAAGTGATACGGCGCGAGACCCAGGCTGCGCAGGCTCGTCGCAACCGCGCCCAGAATAATAGCGCCAAAAGCCGCCAGATAAATGGCGGCCTGACGATTTCTGCGAAATGTAAGATAGATCGTAACAGCGAGCAGGTACAGCGCAGCCAGAGCGAAAAATCTAAGGCCGATCGTATCCGCGAGACGAATTTCGATAAACAGACTGCTTGCCGCGCCCGCGAGAGCGGCCGCCGTTATCGCCAGTAGACTGCGATCAATCCACGGATGGTGGGCGGCTGTACCCGTAAAGGAGCGGAAAAATTGCGCCGCGAGTATAATCTCAAGCCAGCGGAGAACGCTGGAAGTGCGCACGGTGGACCAGATCCATTCCGGCTGCAGATATTGCAGCGCGAAGCCTTTGTTGTGAAATTCCGTCAGCGCAAAGACGAGTATGAAAGCGGCGTATTCGAGATAAGCCCGATCGCGAATTGCGAAAAATAACGAAAGATTGTAGACCGCGAGAATCGCAAGGATGCCATAAATGGCGCCGTAAAACAGCGCGTCTCGATCCACGCGGGAAATCATCGCCGCCGGCGTGCGCAGCGTCATCGGCAAAGTCAGGGGACCGCTCGATTGCAGGCGCAGATGCCATTCAGTGGTTCCCGGCTCAAATTCCAGCGGCAGCGCGAAGTTGCGATAGTCGACCGGACGCGCATTAAAGGGCAAGGCGCGCCCGTGCTCCGCGCTGTAAGTCAGTCGCGCCCCCTGATGACAATAAATGCTGAACCGATCGATTATATCCCACTCGATATCGAGGATGCGCGACTGGCGCGCCGCTTCCGGATTATGTACGCGAAAGCGCATCCAGACAGTAGCATCGGTGAAACCAAAATTCGGAGCGGCCTCGACGCTGGCGTTCCAGCGCCCGGAAAATTCGGGCGCGCGCACGTCCGCCAGCGTGAGACGCGAGTCCGTATCAAGATAATACTCCAGCGCAAAACCAAGCGGAATCTCCGCGAGATCCGCCGCGAGTTGAACGGTCGGGGGGCCGCCGGGCGCGGCGGACGCAGGCCCGGGAAGAAACGCAAAAAACGCCAGCGTCAAAGCGGCAAGGGCGCGCCGCGCGGGCCCGCGCCGCCCGGGCCCGCAAATTCGATCAGGACGGAACGACGCCCAGTTCGCGACCGCGCTTGAGGGCGGCCGATTTTGACCGCACCTTGAGTTTTCCGTAGATGTTTTCAATGTGGCTGCGAACCGTATGCAGGCTGATGCTCAGTTCCACCGCAACTTCCGCATACGTGAGTCCCAGGGAAATCAAATTTATCACCTGGGTTTCGCGATCGGTCAGGGGATTTCGAGACGCGTCCGGACGCGCCTGGCGCATGCGGGTGTTCATCAAGCGCGCGGCGATGGACTGCGTCATGGCGGCGCCGCCCAGGGCCGCAACGCGCAGCTCCGCCAGCAGCAACTGGGGCGTAATGTCTTTGAGCAGATAGCCGTTCGCGCCGTACTGCAGACAGCGCAATATCAGGTCCTCGTTTTCGAAAATCGTTAGCGCCACGATGCGCATAGAGTCGAAACGCTGCGAGCTGCGCAGCAGCCGGATGCATTCGGCGCCGTGCATGCCGGGCAAATCCATATCGGCGAGCAAAAGCCCGGGCGGGCGGCGCGGCAGCATGCGCAGGGCGTCCTCGGCGTTGGCGTAGTGATCCAGCAGCGTGAAATCCGGCGCGTCGGCGAGCAGTCGCTTGAGGCGCTCCGCCAGGTCCAGATTGTCCTCGATAAACGAGATTGTGTATGCGCCGTCCATAGGGTCCTGCTCCCGCCAACGCCACGCGGCGTCAGACCAGACTATGGCCGATTTCGCCTGGGCTGTAAATCGCGCTTTTGCGCCCATTGACAGAAAGTCCCTGTTTTTTTTGGCGACCGAAACGCCGCTTCGCGAGCTTTCGGACGGGCTTCGCCCGGCGCCCGGAATAGACTTGCTGCGGGAGCGCGCGCGGATTGAAATGAGCGCCTATGGCGTCCGATGAGTTGCGCGTACGGCCCTACTTTCCCTCCCGATCGATGCGCCGGCCCATGGTGCGCTGGTTCAGTCCGCGCGCATTCTTACTGACCGTTTTTCGCAAATTATCGTCCGCGCTCGTGGGCGCAAACGTGGATACGCGCGAATTGCAGCTTATCGCCGCTCTGGAGGAAGGCGACGCCAGCGCGCGCACAGGTTTTGTGCGCATCGGCGGACGCTGGATTCGCGACTATTCGCGCCGCGCGGATCGTAACGGCGACTTCTACTTCGACTACGTCGCCGACACAGGCGACGGCTGGGATTCGACCTACAGCATCGCCAGCCTGCTTTCGCGCGATCAGCTGATTGCGCGCAATCCGGAGGACGGAGCGCAGCTGACATTGCCGCGCGGCGAGTTTCTCGTGTTGGGCGGAGACCAGGTGTATCCGGCGCCGGGCGACGAAGAATACCGGGATCGATTGGTGCGTCCTTTCGCCTGCGCCTGGGATTGGCGCTGGACGCCGCAGAAGTCCGCCGACGGAAGCCGACCTATGGGAACTTACGCCCCGCCGCCGGGCCCGGCGCCGCGACTCTACGCGATTCCCGGCAATCACGACTGGTACGATTCGTTGGGCGCCTTTCGGGCGCGCTTCTGCAATCCCCGTCGTCGCCGGGCCTTTGGCTTCTGGCGCACGGATCAGAGCCGCAGCTACTTCGCGCTGAAGTTGCCGCAACACTGGTATCTGTTCGGCGTGGACCTGGGTCTTTTTTTCAGCTACGACAATCATCAATTCAATTATTTCGCCGGCATTCTGGAAGCCCTGGAACCGGACGCGCGCATTATTCTCGCTGCCTCCGAGCCGGACTGGGTCTTCGGCGGAGTTCAGAATCCCAGACTGTATCAGCGTCTGCAGAACTTCGAGTCGCTTTTGCGCAAGTCGGCGCGCACGCGCGGGCGCGAGGCGCGGATATATTTGAATCTCAGCGGCGACACGCACAACTATCAGCGATATGAGCGCGTGTCGCGCGAGGCCGTGGAAGCGCAGTACGCCGAGCGCTTCGCGCGCGGCGATTATCCCCAGGAAATCCGCGCGCGCGTGGCGGAGGAAGTTCGCGCGCTGCATTATCCGCGCCAGAAGATCGTGTGCGGCGGCGGAGGCGCATTTTTGCATGCCACGCATGGCGATCGCCGCGACCGCATGATCGTCACCGCTGCGCCCGAAACGCGCCGCGGACGGCAGACGGAAGAAAACCGCGCGGAGGCGTACCTGTACGATCAATATGAATGCAAACGAAAGTATCCGGAGGAATCCGTGTCGCGCAAGCTGATCTTCGCGAACGCGTGCAAAGCGCCGTTTTTTAACTGGCGGCTTTCCCTGCTTTGCGGCGGTTTGTACGCCGCAATCGGATTTTTATTCCAACCCTTGTACCAGATTCTGCGCGACGCGCCCGAAGATTATAATACCATCGAAAAGACCCTGGCCGCGCTGCCGCTTTCGGCGACCCTCGCGCTCGCCGCCCTGTGGATTGCGCACTATGTGCATTGGACCGACGGCGAACGGCCCTGGCTCCGCCGCACGATGGGCGCCGCGCATGCCAGCCTGCAATGCGCGGTCGCCGTCGGCGGACACTTCATCGCCTACTCGCTGGTCGCGTTTGCCAATTTCGCGCCGGTAGGCGACCATCCCCTGCTCTATAACGTCTCCGCGCTCGTCATGCATGCGCTCGCATCGGGTTTTGCAGCCACCGCCGCTCTGTCGAGTTATCTCGCACTCAACCTGAGCCTCAACAGCGGCAACTACAACGACGCATCGGCCCTGCTCCCGATTGATCGCTACCATTGCTTTTTGCGCCTGCGTATCGATCGCGCCGGCGCGCTGACGGCGTATCCCGTGGGCGTGGCGCGACCGCGGGCCTACTCGCTGCCGGATCCGGATGAACTGTCCGCGGCCAGTCGCAAGCTTCTGGGCGCGGAACTCGCGCGCACAAAGAGCGCCTTTCTGGCGCCGGACTCCAGGGAAATTTTAAGACCGCGCGCCATCGCCTACCATCTGATCGAAGGACCGGTGCGCATTGTCCCGGGGCCGCGCAGTCGCCGCGCGGCAAAACCGTCTGCATCGCGCCGGTCCAATGGGGCGCGATAGGCGCTTGCCAGCCGGGGCGCGACCCGGATATTTCGCCGATGCGTTCGCTCTTCGCCTTTCTGAAGCCCGCTCCGGCGATTCCGCCGCTGCCGCCCGACCAGGCCGAGCGCCTGTATCCGCGCCTGCGCTACCGTATGTTCGAAGCGGCCTTCCTGGGCTACGCGGTCTTTTACCTGGTGCGCAACAACCTGGCGCCGGTCGGTCGCGAAATGGCGGCGAGCGTCGGCTATACAAACGCGGATTGGGGCGACTTTCTGTCCGCCGCCTCCATTTCCTACGGCATCGGCAAGTTCTTGATGGGCGCGCTTTCGGATCGATCCAATCCGCGCACCTTCATGCCCCTGGGCTTGCTCCTGACTGCGTTGTGCAACTTTGCGTTTGGCGCCGCGTCCGACTACAAAACGCACCTGATCCTGTGGACCTTGAACGGACTCGTCCAGGGCATGGGCTGGCCGCCCTGCGGTCGCACGCTGGGACACTGGTTCTCGCAAAACGAACGCGGCAAGGTCTTCGCCTTCTGGAATATTGCCCATAACGTCGGCGGCGGACTGGTCGGCGTGGTAGCGGCCTTTGCACTGCATCAGTTCGGCTGGCGCTACGCTTTTTACATACCGGGCGTTATCGCCCTCGGCGGCGCATTGTATTTGTTATTGCGCCTGAAAGACACGCCCCAGTCGGTCGGACTCGCGCCGATTGAAGCGCACCGTAACGACTATCCGCCGGCCGGCGAACATCACGAAGAACGCGAACTCAGCTGGCGCGAACTCTTAATCGATAACGTGCTCTTAAATAAGTTTCTCTGGATCTTTGCTACAGCAAACTTTTTCGTTTATATCGCGCGCTACGCCTTGATCGATTGGGGGCCCACTTACCTGAAAGAAGCGCGCGGCGCCTCTGTGTTAGAAGGCGGCATGAGCACCCTCTATCTGGAGTTCGCCGGCATACCCAGCACGATCCTTGTCGGGTGGGTATCCGACAGGCTGGAAGGCCGGCGGGGCCTGGTCAGTTTTTTGTGCATGATTCCGGTCACTATCGGCTTTGCATTGTTGTATCTTGCGCCGCCGGGCATGTTATGGCTCGACAATCTCTGCTTTGCGATGATCGGTCTGTTTGTTTATCCGCCGGTGGCGCTGCTGGGCGTCGCCGGGCTGGACATGACATCAAAAAAAGCGGTCGGGGCGGCGGCCGGCTTCATCGGGCTGATGGGCTACATGGGACGCACCGCGCAAAATCAAATGATCGGCGCGATCACGTCGCACAAGTTTGACGCCGCGGTCATCGCGATTTTTGGCAACGTCTGGGAAGCGGCGATCGTGTTTATGGTCGCCTCGGCTGCAATCGGCGTGCTTTTGCTCGCAGTCACGATTTCCCTGCGTCCGCGCGGTTAACGCAGCGCGGCGTCGGCGGCGGCAAGGTCAAAGCGCTCGGCGTCAAAGTCGGCCGGCGCAAGCGCGCAAAAATCTGCGTGCAGCGCGTGATTGGCGTCGCCGAGGATGCGCAAACAGTCGCTGTAGCCGGCGGCGCCGCCGCTTTTTTCCGGCGGCGCGGCGCGCTCGCCCGCGATGCACCGGGGGTAGGCGAGGCCCGGCGCCGGGTCGGCGATCGCTTCGACCTCGATGCGGTGTTCCCAGGCGTCGACAAAGTCGTAGAGGTATGTGAATTCGAGATCGCGCGCCTCCTGGGGCTCGCTGATGAAGCCGCTCAGGCGGTACTGTCCGGCGGTATACACTGGCTCAATATCGAACTCGCTCGGCGCGCCAAAGTAGCGCCCGCCCAGTTTGAACTGCCATTGGGCCTGACCGCTCCAGCCAAAAGCGCGCGCGATGAGGCCGCCCAGGCGCTCCAGACTCGCGTCGCCGCGCACTTCGAGAGTGCGCGAAACCGCCGGGAGCACGCCGACCAGTGTGACTTTTAACTGATAGATTTTGAGATCATTCGCCAGATGGGCGGGATGAGACGGGGGCGCGGAACGACCGCCGCTGTCCGCGGCCATTTGCTCAAAATAAAGCGCAATCGGATCGGCCAGAAGACCGGAGAAGTTTTCGATCGCCGCCTGCAGTTCTTTTTTACTGACGCTCATGTGTAACTATATTGACGTATTGATTCTGCAATCGGCGCGCATATTCATTCTAATTTAACGCGCTTTACAGAGCTCTAACGCCCGGACTTGCGTCGAACTGCAAAAACTGATCCTATTGGACAATTTGCACGCGTCCGGCGCGCTCAGACCGCCTCCAATTCGACGACGTCCGGCGCCAGTTTTCCGAGCACGGGCAAAGAAGTGACCTGCCAGGTAACCGCCTCCTTGTAGCGAATGCGTACTTTATAGCGCTGATCCGCCGGACGACCGACGCCAAGCAGCAAAAAGCCCACGAATTGCTTGATGCCGCTCGAATTCATGAAGTTTAACTCAGTAAAGTCTAATACGACAGCCTTAGCGTCCTTCGCTGCGGCGTCCAGATCCGCCAGAAAAGGCCGCAACTGGGCGGCGGGGTCTTCCACCGAGACTTCGCCTCGAAACGTAGCCACAATCGCGTCCTGTGCGCGACTCGTGGCCACGGAAAGCTGCTGATTATCAAGATTTCCTGGTAGATTGGACATGCGGCCGCCTGCGTGAAATTTGTGTAGAGATATCTCAATAATTTTTGACTCCTCCCTCCGCCTGCAATCACTTTCATCAGCTTCCGCGGCGGCCGTCCGTATTTTTCGGGGCTTGACGCATGCCGGGCGACGGCTGAAGACGTTACGACGCCGCGCCGCCCATGTGCGCGTCGTTCTGGAGGATTCCCTTATGAAACCCACGCGCTGCACGCGACTCGTGCTGGCCGTCCTGCTGCCGGGGCTTTTCGCCGCCTGCTCCGGGCTGCTTGGTCCGGAGATCACCGACGATAACATCCGCCAGTATCTGCAGGCGCGCAAAAGCCTGGATGCAAAGTATCCCGACGCGGGCAAAAACGCCGACGCGCTCACCGCTGAGCAGAAAGCCGACATGGACGCACTGGCGCGCGCCGCCGGCTTTGAAAATCACGCGGCATACTCGGCTTTGCACACGAAACTCACGCTGGCTTACACAGTCGTCGAGGCGCGCCAGTTCGTCAGCCAGCTCGAAGAAACAAAGAACAAAAATCTGGCCGAAATCGAACAGAAGCTGAACAGTCCCGCATTGCCGGCGGAGACGCGCGCCCAGCTTGAAGCTTCCAAGAAAACTATCGAGAACCAGGCGACGCAGGCGAAACAAACGGCTCAGGCCGTGCTGGGCGCCGCCAGCCTGGCCGTGGACGACAAGAGCGCCGCGGCCGTTCAACGACATCTCGCCGCCTTGCGTCCATTGTTCCTGGACTCGCTCAAGGAACTCGGCCAACCCTGACCCGGATGATTCATGAAGCTCTCGCCCTGCTGCGCCTTCCCCTAAGAGGAAGGCGCAGGCTTCTTCCGCGCACTCCCGGTAATTACTTGCCAGGCCGGACGCTCCAGCCAGCCTTCCGTAAATGCCGCGCATCAGCGCACAGGAACGCAAACGCAGGATTCTCGACGCAGCCACGCCCCTCTTCGCGCGGCGCGGCGTAGAGGGCGTCACCACCCGGGAAATCGCGGCCTGCGCCGGCGTTTCGGAAGCGCTGCTGTACAAGCACTTCTCCAGCAAAGATGAGATTTATCGTTCCATAGTAAAGGAACACGGTCGGCGCGTAGTTTACAATATTGCGCAGTTAGAGCCCAGCACGGAAAACCTTGTATTCCTGCTGTATCTCTTGATCAGCACAATGGATCTCAATTCGCGCAGCAGTCACACGGTCGTGGATCTGATGCTCGCCAGCCTGCAAAGCGACGGCGACTTCACGCGTTCGTTTTTCAAGACCAATCTTGAACCGCTGATCCAGAACCTCAGCGCCTTCCAGCGCGCCGCGCATGCCAGCGGCGATCTGCCGGATCTGGACGAAGACAGCGAATCCGCCCTGTGGTTCTCCCATCATCTGATGATGGCCCTGATCCTGCTGCGCCGACCCAAAAAGCCGGCCAGCAGCGCCGCCCAGAGCGGCGAGGCTCTGGTGCGCTCGGTCGTGCGATTCTGCCTGCGCGGCATGGGTCTCAAACCGGAAGCCATCCGCAAATACTTCAAACCCGCCCGGCTCGAGGCCCGGGCTGCGGAATTGCGCGCTATACTTGAAGAAAGCGGCGAACACGCCTGCATGAAGACCCCGACCCTGCGCCCGCGGCTGCGTCCCGCCGCAAATGACTCCGTATAAATCGCCCTGGACAGACCCCGGCGGACTTTTTTTTGTGACCTTGGTGAGTGAATACTCACTAATAAGTGGACCCATGGGGCTGTTTGTATTTGATCCGATCGGTCGCGCTCCCGAGCCGGCCACAGGTCGCGCGGACCGCGCCGCGCGCGCCAGCCGCTACGTCGGCCTCGTAGCGGGAACGGGGCTCTTTGTCGCGGCGTTGCTTTTGCTCGCGCCCGGCGCAGACGGTTTCGCGCTGCTCTTGCAGGGCGACGAAGCGATGCACATTTCGATCGCCCGCGAAAGCCTGGAGCGTAAGGCCTGGCTCGCGCCGCAGCTTTACGGCGCGCCCAACCCGTTTAAGCCCCCGCTGC
This sequence comes from Leptospirales bacterium, assembly GCA_036170535.1. Classification (GTDB taxonomy): domain Bacteria; phylum Spirochaetota; class Leptospiria; order Leptospirales; family Leptonemataceae; genus SSF53. The sequence continues at coordinate 15,930 of JAVHPJ010000053.1, forward strand.
TGTACTGGTTCGGGATGCTCTCCGAGGCGGCGCTCGGCGCTTCCCTGTTCGCGGCCCGCGCCCCGTCGATTCTGGCGGGCGCATTGACTGTGGTGGCGCTCTTCGGCCTGCTGCGGCGCGCGGGCGCCTCGCCCGGCCGGTCCGCCTTCTACGCAGCGCTCTACTTGTTTACGCTCGGTGCATTTAAGTTTTCGCGACTGGCCCTCATGGAGCAATGGCTCACCCTCGCGCTCACCGCCTGCGCTTTGTTTTTCGCCGACTACCTGCGCACGCGCTCGCGCGCGTCCTTAAGTCTCGCCGGCCTGTGCGCCGGACTCAGCTTTCTCCTGAAGGGACCGCTTTCGATCATTTATGCCGATCTCTTGCTTTTCGCATGGAGCGCGGGCGCGCTTTTGCGATTTGATCTTTCGCCGTGGCGCTGGAAAGCGCGCGCCGATTGGCCGGAACATCTGCGGGCATGGCTGTGGTTTCACGCCGCCGCCCTGATTGCGCCGCTGGCATGGATGACGGCGATCACGCTCGCAACTCCGGACGGCGCGAATTTGCTGCGTTTCTTTTTTGTAGTGGAAAATGCGGGCAAGTTCGGCAGCGAGAATCAAAACGAACTGATTATTCCAGGCGGATTCATCTTTTACGCGGCGCCCTGGAGTTTGTTCATCGCGGGCCTCGCGCTTACAGCTCTGGTTCGACCGCTCACCGGCCGGCGTCGCGCCCTGGCCCGCTGGCTGGCGACCGGCGCCTTGCTGATGCTGCTCATGCACCTTTTGCCCAACCGCAAGGGCGCGTATTACACGGCGCCCATGTTGCCCCTGCTTTTCGCCGCCGCAGCGCTTATGGATCGCAGGGGCCGACTGGCGCCCTTCGCCGGCCGGCTCTTGCGTTTAACTCTGGCCGCGCTGGCCGCGCTCGCGCTCGTCTTCGCCGTATTGTGGACGCGTCTTGCCGCCGAGCCCTTCGGCGCGGTCAGCCTCCTGGCTCTGGCCCTTCTGCTGACCGGCGCCGCGGTCTGGTTTCCGAGGCTCGCGGTCCGGCCCGCGGCGCAGCGTCTGGTCGGATTGGCCGGCGGAGCATTGACCCTGCTCGCATTCCAATTTCTGCTTTTGCCGGAAATGAATCGTCCGCTGATTCCGCCTGATGTGAATGCTGCTCTGCACGGGCCGCTTTGCGTGCTCGCGACAAATCCGCATGACGCGCAAAAAATCGCCCTGCTGCGTCCGCACGATTCCACGCTGTATTACTCGACGTTGACCGCCGGAGATTGCACGCCAGAAGCCAGTCATCTGCTGGTCCTGCGCGCCGCCCCCATGGCGGCGGCGCCGCGCCGACCGGACGCAACGTGGCGTCTGTGGAAAGAGCGCCTGACCCCCGAAGACTTACGCGCGGCGCTTGAAAGCCCGGCGCGCCTGTACGACGGGGCTGCGCTCTATCGCGCTGAAATACTTTCCCGGGAGGATGCTTCGCCATGACCCTGCGCTTGAATCGACGTGTTTTATTTCGCTTTGAAAGTCTGGCGCCGCTGTTGCTGTTCGCCTTGATCGCCGCCAGCGCCGTGGTCGCCAAGCGCGTGGCGCCCGAGACCGCGCGCTCCGGCGCAACGACGACCATGGAAAGCGCCGCGTGCGATCGGGCTTGCGAACGCATCAGCGCTTGCCTGCAAACGCGCTTTCCGGCGGAGTATGAGAGTCAGCGGGCGGCGCTCTGGCCCGCCTGTCAGAAGGCCTGTGCGCGGTACGAAATCCAGCTGAACGCCTGCCTGGCGCGCTCGACGGATTCGTGCGATGCGCAACTCGCCTGCGTCGTGAGCGGCGTGGCGGCGGCCAACGGCGTGGCCCCGTCCGCGCCGTAGCGGCGCGGCCCCGCAGCACGGCGAGAGCCTCATGCAGAATCCGGGCTGAGGATTCAGGCTTGCCGCGCGAAGACCAAAACCCAGTCTTCGCCGATGAGCGAACTGATCCTGCACCACTATCCGGAGTCCCCTTTCTCCGAAAAAATTCGCGTCGCGCTGGGACTGAAGAATGCGGCCTGGCGCTCGGTCCTGCAACCGATGACGCTGCCGAAGCCGGAGCAGGTTGCGCTCACCGGCGGTTATCGTCGCGCGCCCGTGCTGCAAATCGGCGCCAACATTTACTGCGATACAAAACTTATTGCGGAAATTATCGAAGAACGCATTCCGGAACCGACCCTCTTTCCCCGGGACTGTGCGGGCGCGGCCCGGATGAACGCCGATTGGGCGGATCAGATTTTTTTCCGGATTGCAAGCGTGCTGGTTTTTCAGCCGCGCGGCGCACGCGCGCCGGCCGTCGGCATGCCGCGGCGCGAACTCATGCAACTCTTAAAGGATCGTGTACAGTTAATGAAAGACGCGCGGGTGATTGATGCGCCGCCCGCCTTTGCACCGGAGTACTTCGCCGCCTGGATGGAACCGTTGAAC
>JAVHPJ010000054.1:0-60360 GCA_036170535.1 Leptospirales bacterium
GTATTCTTCACTTCTATGGAAGAAACGCCCACGACCGTGGACCCGGGTCGCGTGCAGGATATGGATTCCGCCTACATTGCTTCCAATATCCACGACGCGCCCTACACTTACCATTATCTGCAACGACCCCTGCGCCCGATTCCGGCGATGGCGACGACGCTGCCCGTAATTGGCCGAACGCGCCGCGACGGGCGCGCCTATTATACTTTGCGCTTCAGCATTAAGCGCTACCTGCGCTACGCCGATGACGAGTGCTTCGGGGACGGACGCGGACGCGCGATCACGATCGACGACGTTATTTTGCCGATCAAGCGCGCCGCCGACGACGCCATCCAACCGTTCGGAAAGCCCTTCTTTGAAGGCGCGCTGCTGGGCTTTGACGAATTTAACGCGGACCTCGCGCGGGCCCGGGCCGAGCGCAGCGCACGCCCGCCGGCGTCGCTCGCCGATGACCCGCTGTACCAGGCCTACCAGCGCGATCTGCCCGGCATTGTACGCTTGGACGATTATACCGTGGAACTCCTCTTTCAAAAGCCGGCGCCGCAGAGCTTCTTCTTTTTCGCCATGCCGAGCAGTTCGCCGGTGCCGCTCGAATGTTTGTTCTACTACGACGGCGGCGCGCGGCCTTCCTATTCGCGTCGGGCGGTCGCCTCCGGGCCGTTTCACGTGGCCGAGTGGCGCGAAGATCATCTGATCCGGCTGGTGCGAAATCCAAACTATCGCCGCGATGATTTTTATCCCGTAGAAGGCGACCCGGGCGACGCAGAAGCGGGCCTGCTCGAACGTGCGGGACGTCCCCTGCCCATGCTCGACGAAGTGCGCGTGTACATCATCCGCCGGGCGCCGCCCAAATGGTCGCTATTTGGCCAGGGCTATCTGGACCTCTACCGCAATCGACTGGATCTGCAAGAGCGACTGGTCCAATCCGCCGAGCTGCAACAACGTTATCGCGAGTACGGCGTACGCCGCACCTCTCAAACGGAATTTTCCACCTTCGGCTGGGTATTCAACATGCGCGGCGAACTTTTTGGTAATAATCTGGAACTGCGGCGCGCAGTGGCGCTCTTGATTGATCGCGAGGAATTGATCCGGCTTTTTCTGCCAGGCCGTGCGCAGCCGGCGATGGGGCTGTTGCCGCCGGAGTTCCCGGGCTACGATCCCGATTACCGCAATGCCTGGGCGCGCGGCGACCTAACAGCCGCCCGGCGTCACTTAATCCGCGCCGGTTATCCCGACGGTCGCGATCCTTCAACCGGACGACCGCTGGAAATTCAGCTCTTTGATCGCGCCGCACAGGGTCGCGCGGCAGTGTATCGTTACTATATCGATCGATTCGCCGCCGTCGGCTTGCGACTCAAGGTCGAGCAGGTTGATTTTCCCTCCCTGATTCGAATACATAATTCGCGCGAATTTAATCTTGTACACTGGGGCTGGGGCGCCGATTATCCCGACCCGGAAACTTTTTTGCAACTGTTCTATTCGCCGAACATCAACAACACTTACAATGTGAGCCAGTATGCAAATGCCGAATACGATCGCCTCTACGAACAGATGCGCGTAACTCCGGCGGGACCGGAACGCGCGCGCCAGATTCGCGCAATGCACGCCCTGCTCGAACGCGATCTGCCGGTCGTATTGTTCTTTCATCGTCAGGGTTCGTATTTCACCCAGCCCTGGACCGCGCCGGTAAAACCCAATCCGCTGGACCTGGCGGAAATGAAACATTGGGATGTGGACCCGGAACGTCGCGCCGCTGAAGTTGCGCGCCGCAATGCGCTCGGGGGTCCGCGATGATCGCCTACATCGTTCGACGCTTGCTCGCATTTATACCCGCCTGGTTTGGCGTGTTTTTATTAACGTTTTTGATTTTTCACGTGCACGATCCGCTGACGCTCGCCGCCGTCCAGGCGCCCCAGGCGCCGCGCGAACGATTACAGCAGTGGGTTCGCGAACACAACTATCACCTGCCGCTGTTCTTAAATCTGCCGCGGCACGCGCAGGAAGAACGTCCGGACGGGCGCGTACATCCGGAATTTGCGGACGAGGGTCTTTTTTACTCGCAGTTTTTCCTGCATTTGCGCAGTTTCTTTTTGTTCGAATTCGGACTGGATCGCCGCGAGCGACCGGCGCTCGAAACCCTGGGCGAGCGCGTTGGGCCGACGCTCGGACTGATGCTGCCCGCGTTTGTGATTTCAGTCGCGCTCTCCGCGTGGATCGCGCTCGCAGCTGCGTATTTTCGCGGCGCCCCGTTTGATCGCGGAGCGCTGACGCTGTCCACAATTCTGATGAGCGCGCCGTTGCCGGTTTATATTCTGGCCGCCAGCTCAATATTCGGCGATTGGCTGCGAATTTTGCCGATTTACAATCACGTCCTCCCGCCGATGTTGATCGCCATCGCCGCGAACCTGGGCGCGCAGATTCGATTTTATCGCACGGTTTTTCTGGAGGAGACTTTGCGCGACTATGTGCGCACGGCCCGCTCACGCGGCTCCGGCGAGGCGCGCATCCTTTACAGACATGTGTTGCGCAACTCGCTTACGCCGATTTTCACGCAGATTTCGTTTTCGATTCCGTACCTCGTCACCGGCTCGCTTTTGCTGGAGCAGTTCTTCGGCATTCCGGGCATGGGCGATTTATTGTACTCAGCGATCGCCAGTCAGGATTTCGCAATCATCAAAGCGCTCGTATACATTGGCGCGCTCGTTTACATGCTCAGTGCGCTTGCCGCCGATCTGGCCTCCGCCTGGGCTGATCCGCGAATCCGTCTGGCTGGAAGGTGAACGTGGAAATCTGGCAGCGCAATTTCATCGTCATAAGCATCGCCGTCGCCTGTGCGGCCGCCTTGCTTGCGCTTCGCAATTCGCCGGGCATGCTGGCGTTTCGCGCGGAACTCAAACGTCGACGCGGCGCGCGCATCGCGCTTTATGTTCTGAGCGTTTATGTATTGATCGGCGGCCTGGATCAGTTGCGCCTGCCGGCGCGCGGAGCCGTCCTGGAGCGCACGCCCATCGATCTGGCGTTTTCGATTTTTCCCCGCGAAGGCTCCTACAGCGCGCCGCTCGCGGACCGACTCGTACCCGGCATGGGCGAGGATCCGGACGCTCCGGAAAATCAACTGCGCGGCCGCCACCTGGCCGGAACGGACATCAACGGCTACGACGTGCTGCATCAAACGGCGCGGGGCGCGGGCACTGCGCTCACTCTGACGGTCGGCGTGCTGTTGATCTGCCTGCCGCTCGGGCTTTTGATCGGCGGCGTGGCCGGCTACTTTGGCGGCCTGGCGGACGATGCCGCGCAGTGGCTGTATACAACGCTGGCCAGCGTGCCCTGGCTGCTTTTCACGCTGGCATTTCTGATTGTTTTTGGTCGCAGTCTCTTCTGGCTCTGCCTGGCCTTTGGTCTTGCGTCGTGGACCGAACTGGCGCGGCTCGCACGCGCCGAAACTCTGCGCTTGCGCGAGAGCGGGTATGTGCGCGCAGCGCGCGCCCTGGGCGCATCGCCGTGGCGCATTCTGACCAGGCACATCCTGCCCAATCTGACGCATATTGTGATCGTGCAAACGGCCACGACCGCCTCCATGATCATCCTTGCAGAAACCGCCCTCACGTTCATTGGCATTGGCGCCGAACCGGGTTCCGCTTCGTGGGGCTTGATGCTGACGGAAGCCCAAACCGAGCTGATACGCACGCCGCCGATCTGGTGGGTGTTTGCGAGCGCCGCAACGCTCGGCGTGCTGCCGGTGGCGCTGGCCTTAAACGCGCTGGCCGACGCGCTGCGCGACGCGCTGGACCCGCAGCTTCATAAATAAGACGCAGCGCGCGCGCTCTTGCCAATGTAAGCGTCAAATACGGGTTGCGTCGCCAGGGAGCGCTCGCAGCCTTGACCGGTCCCCATCCATGGCGCACGATATTGCTCCGCGAAAGTTTAAGTCGCAAGACGCGCACCACGGCGACCAGCCGCCGCCTACCTTGCTGGAAGACATACGACTGATATTCTCGACGATCCTTACCGATCCGGGAAGCTCGCTGGCTTACGGGGCGGATTCCGTTCTGGCCGTAACCGTCGCTCTGCTGGCATTCAATTATCATCTGGGCGCCGCCGCGACGGCGCTCGCCGCCGGCGTGATCCTGGGCGTCTATCTGCTGGCGGTCCTTGTTTTCAATCAGATGACGAAACTGCACGTACACCCCGTTCTGGGCGGCGGCGCGTTCGTCTCAGCCACCATTACTTCCTCGAAAGTTCGCAACCACCCGCGGTTGAAAAAAGGTCTGCATGTAATGGGCATGACCGGTACCGCCAGCCTGCTGGCTGATTTTCCGGCGACGCAAGCTATCAGCGTGATTTCAGGCGTTGAGGCGCTGTATTTCATTCCGCGCGAGTCGCGCCTCCAGTGGGCGCTGGGTTTTGTAATTTTCCTTTCGATAATTCAGCGCTACGGTCTGTCCAATCTCGCAAAGTACATGATCTGGCCGGTGCTGGTCTTTTATGCTGGCAACCTCACAATTCAACTCGTCGGGCTCGGGATTATTTTTACAGAAGGCTGGACTCCGCCTGAATTGAAAAACGTAACTGCCAACGCAGCGTTCTGGCCCGTCGTGCTTTCGGCGATTGCCAACGGCGCCACGCTGGTTACCGGCGTCGAAGTGGGGTATTCTTCAGTCAACTTTCCGCACCACAAGGGAAAAGCGATCCGCTTGTCCATGTGGATGCTCTACGCCATTGTCTTTTTTACATACTCGCTGCAGATGGTGAACATTCTGGGTCTGGGCGTCACATACGACGGACTCCACCATCGACCGGTTCCAATCGAAATTGCGCGAACTGTCGGTTCGCATATTTTCGCCGGCGGCTTTACTTTTTTTGGAAGCTACTTCCCCGGAGCGGAATTGGTCGCAATACCATTCGGCCTGTCCACAACGCTCATGCTTTTGCTGGCGGCCCAGACCGCCCAATCGGACTTCCCGCTTGAGATTCTGCGAGCCTCACGCTCAAAGTTTTTTCCGCGCGCAGTCGGCGACATGGCGTGGCGGCGCACCCGACCGGCGCCCGTAATCGGGGGACACGAAGGCGTCTACAATCCGCGCGCCACCATATTGCTGGGCGTATTGAGTCTGTTCATCATCTACTTCTTTCCTTCGAGCCATAGCATTGAAGGCATGTACGGTCTGGCTGTGATCACAGCCGTGTTCATCGACATGCTGGCTTTCGTTTTGCGACAGGTGCGCGTTCGCATTTATTCGCCAGTTACGCTGATTGGCTGCCTGGTCATGGCGGCAATGCTGGTTAACATACTCTACAATAAGTTCTTTGTCGGCGCGTGGTTCATCGTCGTCCTTATGGGCGTTTACATGGTCGTCTTCCTGATTTCCGAAGCGATTTATCAGATCTGGGAAGAGAAACTCATGCTGGCGCCGCTGGAGCTGGTGTTGTGGTACCCGGCGTTCCAGAACAAGACGATCGACCAGAAAAATATCGTGCTCGTGAATAACTTTCATCCGGGAGTTATTCACTTTTTGAAGAACTACTCAAAAAGCGAACACATCCCGCTCGTGGTGCACTTCCAGACCGACCTCTCCGAAAATATTCCGCGTGATCTGCCGCCCTGGTTTAAGAATATCGTGGTGGGCCCCGGAACCGATACGATCACGGCAATTACGCGCTACGTCCGCAAGGCGAAACCCAATCGGGTGCATTTGATTCCTCTATTGGTGCGCGGCATCGACCCGGTGCGGTATCTCTATTTTGGAAACAGCATCGAGCGCTTGAAAAACGCGCTTTCTTACCATGTGGACCTGCAGGTGGAGTACAACCGCGAGCGCGTCTCGGTCACGGCGCGCGATATCGTACTGCAGATCTTTCCGTCGCTGCGCCGCTGGATCAAGCCGGCGGATGAAGGCAATTTGACCATACGGCGCGACAGCTGAGCGACGCGCCTGAGTTCCGCTCAGTTCTCGGCAAGAAAGCGGCACGCCTCTTCTTCACTTTCGAAAATCTGGAAGAGCGGGCTCAATTTGGTAAGCGCCATGACATGGCGACACGGTGCGGAAAGGGCGGCGAGCGCCAGCTTACCGCCCTTCCGACTCAGCTCGGTCTGAAACGCGATTAAGGCGCCTATGCCTGTCGAGGTGAGACTCTCTACGTCCTGGAGATTTACGGCTACCCGAAGTTCGCCGTTTTCGACGCACTCCCGGAAGGCGCCCTTCATTTCGGGCATAGCGTAGAGATCCATGGAGCCCTGCACGGAAAAGACGACAATGCCGTCCGCCACTGTGCGCCTGCTCAGCTCCATGAGGGACGAGTTTTTTGCGGCGCCCCACAAGCGGTAAAGTCTTTTCTATCGCACTCTGAACGCGCCCGGCCGGGCGGTTTCGCCAGTTCCTAAATTACTTTGAATATCAGCAAAGGCCCGGCGCCTGGCGAATCCCTCAGTTCTTAATCTCGAATACCGACCGATTCGCCTCAATCCACTTCAGGAGTCGCTCCACGCCTTCGCGCGGCTTGAACTTTGGCGCAAAATTAAAAGCTTTGTTCGCCCGCGTGATGTCGCATATGAAATAGCGCATGTCGCCCGGACGCTCCGCGTGATATTCAATCTCAAGTTTTCTTCCCAGGATTTCGCCGATCAAATGGATGCACTCGATCAAACTGATTTTGTGCGCCGGGCCCCCGCCAATGTTATAAACGCCGGGCGTCGGCTTACGAAAGTAGTCCAGATAGGCCTGCGCGCCGTCCTGAGCGAACAGAATGTCGCGGGCCTGTTTGCCGGTTCCAAAGATACGCAGCGGCAAACCAAAAAATGCGCGAATGGCGAAATTAGCCACCCAGCCATGATCCTCGCCGCCAAACTGACGCGGACCGTAAATGCCGGTGAAGCGAAACGAAGCCGAAGGCGTCTGCAGCATGTCGGTAAATGTGCGCACGTAGTGTTCGGCGGACATTTTTGACGCATGCAGGGGAGAAATCTCGCCGACCATGACGGATTCATCTTCGCCGATGGCGACCGGCGTGCGCTCGTAGGCGGTGGCGCCCTCGCTCAGCGTATTGTTGATATGGTTGCCGTAAACGTGGATGCTGGATGTATTCACCACCGGGATCTTGTGCTGGCGACCGGCGTCGAGCACGTTAAACGTCCCCAACACGTTCGTATTGAAGTCCAGGCGCGGATCTTCCCAAGAAATCGTCATCGCCGGCTGGGCGGCCGTGTGTACGATGTAATCGCAGCCGGAGCTGTGATCCTTGATCGCCTCGGCGTCTGCTACGTCGGCTTTGACCATGGTGCAACCCAGGTCCTTAAGCTCGTTCCAGTTGAAGTCGCGCGTCTTATCCGTTCCGTAGCCGGTGCGGCCCAGCTCGTACTTCGTCATGCTGTCGTAGCTGACGACTTCCCAACCTTCTTTCCGAAATAGTTCGCAAACGTGCGAACCCAGAAATCCGCAACCGCCGGTAACGAGAACTTTCATATTGCTTCCCTCTTAAAATGCAGACGCGCTTCGCCGGACTGGCGACTCAACCAATAATCTCTTTGAATTCCTTGGGCACTGCAACTGCAAGGACCGGCGTTTGGGCGCCCATCTCGCCGAGCGTGTCGGCGGACAGTCGCTGACTCGTCTTGCCCGGACCAAAGTCGATGATGTGCGTGATCTGTTTGTTTTCGACGACCGGCTCCATGGATTTTTGCCAGTAGAGCGGATTGATCGCCATATCGACGTACATCTTAATAGGCAAATTTGCGCCTTCCGTGCGCAGGTCTTTCTTATCGAAGAACGAATACACGGGCAGCTTGAGGTCTTCGCCCTTGTAATCAAAACCAATTCGCTTGATCTCCGGCTCAAAGTGTTCTTTCACCGGCGTCATCAGTTGCGAATGAAAGGGGCACGTGGTGCGCAGGTATACGTATTTGAGCTTCTTTTCGTCCACAAGCGGCTTCGCCTTTTTGTGAAACGCAATGAGCGAACTGCGAAACGACGAGAGAATGCGATTCGACGGCGAGTTGTAAAGCGAGATGTAGATCTTTTGATCGGCGGGCAAACCCGCGTTCACCTCGTCGACCAGCTTCTGGATCGCGTCGTGGGTTTCGCCCAGTACTGCGACCATCGGCGACGGGCTTTTGCCGCCCAATTCTTCAGAGAGCTTGATCTCGTCCGCAGTCGCCTCAAAGTGCGGAAAGGCCTTCTGCGCGCTCACGCCGAGGTAAAGCAGGTACTTCATGTATTTGGCGACCGCTTCGTAGTAGGCGTCGCCGTCGCGATCCATCGCGACCAGACAGGCGGGAATCAGTCCCTGGCTGTGACCGCTGGCGCCCAGGCTGTATTCGACCAGCTTCTTGCGCGGGAAACCGGCTTGCACAAGGTTTTCGAGATGCGCCAGCTGCGTCATCTGGATCAACGGAATGGAGACGGCCGCACAGCCCTGGTATTCCTCCGCGGGAAGTTTCGTTTCATCCGCGAGCCAGCTCTTGACGTCGATGCCCAGCGGCAGACCGATCGTGCCGTCCACGCGCGGACGTTCTTCATCCACCGCCGTTAGCGCCACGTCGAAGAACTTCTTCATGGCGGGCTCATTGTAATACTTTGAAAGTTCTTTGTACCACGGTGCGCCTTGTCCGCCAAATTGAATAAAGAAGCGAGCCTGTCCCGACTCCGCCTGTTTGAGAATGTTTTCCGACATGTTCCTTTCCGGTTTTGGATTTTTCGTTTTTTGAGATCGATGCTGTGCGCCGTGTATATGCCGCTCAGCGTATTGTGCGCACCGTGATTCGGTCGCGGCGCAGCTTCATCAGCCTTTGTTCACGCGTTCCACGAAGGTAAAGTCGCGCAAGTCGACTTTGATCATGTCGCCCTGATTGATATAAAGCGGAACGAAGACCTCGCCGCCGGTCTCCACAGTAATGCGCTTCTTGGTATTGCCTACGGTGTCGCCCTTGAGCCCCTCTTCCGCGTACGTGACGACCAGATCTACGAAAGTCGGCGGATCCACGCTGACCGGAGCGCCTTCGTAGAAGCGAATCTCGAACTCGAGTTCCTCCTTCATGAAGGGGATGTAATCTTCCACGACGCTTTTGGGGATGTTAATCTGCTCAAAATCGTCCTTATCCATAAAGACGACCGAGTCGTCGTCCTGATAAAGGTACGTCATGTAGCGCTTTTCGAGATCGACGTCTTCAACCTTTTCTGCGGACTTAAAGGTGCGCTCAATTACGTTGCCGCGCTTGACGTTTTTCAGTTTAGTGCGAACAAACGCGCTGCCCTTGCCGGGGTTCACGAACTGCGAGAAAGACACGGACCACAAATCGCCCTCGACTTTCAGAACCATTCCTTTCTTTATGTCTATTGAGTCGATCATATCGGAAAGGGTTCGAAGAATGCCGCAGGCCGTCAAACACTTGTTGCCAGACAGCGCGTCGCCTGAATGGCGCGACTGGCGCTGGCAAATGCGCAACCAGGCCGCGTCCCTCGCAGAGATATTTGAATTTTTGCCGGACCTTGCGCACCGGCCTGCGGCGAGCGGTTGCGACGCGCACACGGAGGCGCAACTGGCCCGGCATTTTCGGACCGCGGTTACGCCGTATTACCTGAGCCTGGTCGACCCTGCGGACCCGCGTTGCCCGATCCTCGCGCAGATTTTGCCGGATCCGCGCGAAATCGCAGACCCGGTCTACGAAAATCCGGACCCGCAGGCCGAGGAAACGCACATGGCCGCCCCGGGCTTAATCCATCGCTATCCGGATCGCGCACTGTGGTATCTATCGCACCGTTGTGCAGTTTATTGTCGCTTTTGTTTTCGCAAACGCAAGGTTTCGCACGAGGAGTCGGCGCCGGCCCGCAACGATTACGAGTCGGCCCTCGCATATATTCGCGCCGCGCCGCAATTGCGAGAAGTGATTCTGTCCGGGGGGGACCCGCTTTCACTTTCGGACGAACGTCTCGCCTGGATTCTGGACGAGTTGCGCGCCATTCCCCAGCTCGCGAGCATTCGCATCCACACGCGCATGCCGGTGACGTTGCCCATGCGCATCACGGCGGCGCTATGCGGAATATTCGAGCGCGCTTATCCGTTGACTCTGGTGACGCACTTCAATCACGCACGAGAAATCTCCGAAGAATCGCGCGGCGCGGTGCGGCGCTTGCGGCTGGCCGGAGTCAGCGTCCTCAATCAACATGTCCTGTTGGCCGGCATCAACGACTCGGTCGAAGCTCATTTTGATCTGATCACCGCGCTCTTGCGCGCCGGGGTTACCCCCTACCTTATGCATCGCTGCGACGAAACGCGCGGCGTGTCCCATTTTCGGGCGCCGATTGAGCGCGGCCTGGAAATCCTCGCCGGACTGCGCGGCCGCCTGCCCGGCTATGCAATTCCGCGCTACGTCGTCGATCTGCCGGGCGGCGGGGGTAAAATTCCGCTGGAACCGGACTTTCGCGTCGCGGGGCCGCTGCCGGGAAAAAATGGCGGACGCCTGTTTCGTTTTCGCAACTACGCCGGGCGCGTCTACGAAGTCCAGGATTGAGCCGGGATTATTGTCGCCCGGCGACGATGACGGTAAGGTCGTCGCTTGCGTGCAAACGACGCGGGCTCTGACCAATGTCGCGTGCAAAATGCGCAATCAACGCTTCGCCAATGCTTTTCGAGTCCGGGTGCGTATTTTTAAGAACATTAATAATCCAGTTTTGTCCCATGGCAAGACCGGAAAGGTTTACCTCTTCGGTAAAGGCGTCGGTGAACAAGGTCAACCGCGCGTCGTGCGGAAAGGCGTATTCCGCTTCCGAATATTCGTATTGTTCGGTGAAACCGAGCGGCGGGCCGCCCGCGACAAGTTCGGTTACATTGCGTGCGTGCGAAAGCAGCTGATTCACGTGGCCCGCGCTGCTGAAAACCAGAGTGTCGCCGTAGATATCGGCGACGACGGCCGTAAAGGTGACCGTATCGTCGTAGCGCGTAATGATGCGCCGATTGAGTATATTCAGCGCGGAAGCCGGCGAAAGGCGACTCTGGCTCAGATTGACCCATTCGCTCTTGATGATCATCGCGCACAACGCTGCGTTAATGCCGTGCCCGCGCGCATCCGCCAGAAAGATGCGCAGGCGCGCCGGATCGGGCCGTGAAAGATCAAACAGGTCGCCCGTCAGTATGCCGGAAGGCGCGTGCCTCAGGAAAAGATCAAAATCGGCCACGAGTTCCGGTCGATATTCGTAGACTTTGCGCTGCAGATTGCGCGCCAGCGTCAGGTCTTCATTCAGAAGCAGACGATTGTCCTGCGCAATCTTGACGTTACGCTGCAAGCCGTCCTGGAGCGTAACCAGAGAAACCATCAGCATGCCCAGGGCGGCTATTAAACTGAACGAAACTTCGACAAATCGCTGACTGCGCCGACCGTAGTACGAAACGCTTTCCGGATAAAGATACTCGATCGCCAGCGCGCAAATTAATGCGGAGATGATCAGCGCAAAACCCGACCAGCGATGCGGACGACGCAGCACCATCAGCGAAAGCGCCGTGAGCACGAAGAAAAAATACTGGCTGCCGCCGCGCGTCCCGCCGTTGGCGAACCACAGCTCGATAAGGCCGCCCAGCGCGAGCAGGAAGGCGACCCAGATAAATCTATGGTAGTTCTCGCGAAACGCGTCCCGGGAGCGAACCAGATAATAGATCGCCAGAAACGCCAGCGAGGCCGGGCCAATAAAAGCGTAGCTCCAGAAGTTCAGACCGAGCGAATAATTAAAAGCGCAGTAGGAAAGACCGATCACGCCTGCGTACAAACAGGCCATATTGAACAATCGTTGTTCAACACTGAAAGAATACGGGTCTCCATGCAGGAGATAGCCGAACTTTGTGATTCTTGTGCGCAATGGATTTCGCCGGCTCGGAGTGCTGCCTTTATTTTCGACAGTTCGAAAGCCGCATCCTGAGGCTTGCTGTAAAAATGTGGCGGCCCCGCCCCGGCTGGAGGACCCTGCCCTGTGCGCACGGTGCATGTAATCCTGCTCAGCGGCGGCGTCGGCGAACGCATGGCGGCGGATCGGCCCAAGCAGTTCCTGCCTGTCGCCGGACGGCCGGCGCTCCTGCGCGCCCTCGACGCCTTTCTGGGTTGGAAGCGACTCAACGGTCGACTCGCTCTGGTTGCGCCCTCGGCCTTCCTCGAAGAAACCACGCGGATGGTGCAGGAGGCCTTTCCAGATCGACTTTTTCCGGTGGTGCCCGGCGGGGAAACCCGGCACGCCTCCACCCTCGCCGGCCTGGCCGCTCTCGGAGTGACGCCCGGCGGAACCGATCTGGCGGCCGACGATGCGGTTTACATCCACGATGCGGCGCGGCCGCTGATTGAAACCGACGAGCTGGAACGCCTGCGCGAACTTTTCGCAGCCAACCCCTCGGTGCGCATTGCCAGCCTCGCGGGGCCCGTCTCAGAGACGGTTGTTGAGGCGAGCGGCCTGCCGGGCCCTATGGAACGCAGCGCCGATCGCAGTCGACTCTATGCAATCAAGACGCCCCAGGCGGCGCGCGTCGGCATGTTCATTGAGTTATTACGTCGCAATGCAGCTGCGACGGCGGAGTACACGGATCTTCTGACGTGGGGCGAAGCCGTCGGCGTGCAGGGGTATCTGGTCGAGGCCGGTCCGCGCAACGTGAAGCTGACGCGGCCGGAAGATTTAATTTTCGTCGAAGCGCTGCTTTCGCACGCGCTCGCCGACATTCGCTCCTGAAGGCGGCGCGCCGTCGCGTGGCGAGGCGGCATGTCTCATGAACCGACTGTTTGTTGCGATTGATCTGGACCCCGCGCTTGTGCGCGAGTTGGAGTCGATCCAGTACGGACTGCCGGGCGTGCGCTGGACCCCGCCCGAACAATTACATCTGACCCTGCGCTTTATACCCGAGGCGTCGGACTCTGAACTCGATGAGCTTGCAGAACGCCTGGCGGAGATCGAGTTTGCGCCCTTTGAATTGAGGACGGGCGGCCTGGGACTGTTTCTGCGCCGGCAGACCGCCGAAATTCTGTGGTACGGAGTGGCAAGCTCGCCGGATCTGCTGGATCTGCAGCGGCGCGTCGATGCAATGGCGCGCGAACTGGGACTGCCTGGCGAGAAGCGTCGCTTTGAACCGCACGTGACCCTGGCGCGCCTGAAAGACGCAGCGCCGGCGCGGCTTGAAGAGTATCTGACCGTGCATCAGAATTTGCCCGCACGCGCGTCGCGGGTGAGCGAGTTCGGCTTATATTCGAGCGTCTTACGCCCCGAGGGCGCGGTGCATCGCTTGCTTGAAACCTATCCTGCGACCGCAGCCGCCGGGAATTCATAGACGCAGCCGCGCAGCTCAAGCGTACTGGACGCCTGCTCGAAATCCATGTCCCGACCTGACATTCCCTATCTTCGTGAAGCGACCTATGTCGCGTCGTATCCGACCGTGAAAGACTGTCCGGACAATGGCATTCCGGTAACGGCCGTGACCGGACGGTCCAACTCCGGTAAATCGAGTCTAATTTCGGCGCTCTGCGACATCAAGAACCTCGCGCGCAGCTCCAGCGAGCCGGGTAAGACGCGCGCCCTGAACTATTTTCGCATACCGGATCGCGTGGCGCCGCCGCGCGGCCTGTACCTGGTCGACCTGCCCGGCTACGGCTTTGCAAAACTCGGCCACGCCGAACGCGATCGACTCCGGCGCATGATCGACCAGTTTCTCCTGGAAGGCCCCGGACTCGCCCTGACGATTGTCGCCCTCGATGCACGGCGCGATCTGGGCGACGAGGAACGCTCCATCCTGGATTTTTGCAACGAACACGATCGGCCGCTGATACTGGCGCGCACCAAATGGGATAAGCTCAACGCGCGAGAGCGCAGCGCCGCGCTGGCCGCCTGGCGCAAAGACGACGTGACGGACGTTTCGATTGCAGTTTCTTCAATAAACGGAGTGGGCCTCGTGGAACTCCTGAACCGTATCCGCCAGGCGACCACCGGCTGAATTCGTCGGAGTTCCTACATTCAGTTATGACTGTATGTTTTGGGGCGAGCCCCGGCAGGGGCTGGCCTGTGTTCAACCGTTGAACAAATTTGTGTTCAATCGTTGAACAAACGGTTGACCCGGTCCCGCGCTGGCCGACCCTGTCCGCCTTACAGAATCCCGCCTGGGACTCACCTGGCGAAGCTGCGTCCGCCTCCTGGCCCGGCGCCCCCATTTCCTCTTTTTATCCGACCCCGAGGCGGCCGCACAAGCGGCCGGAACTACCGTGAACGACGAACTACGACACCGAATCCTGCGCCTTTTAACCGATCAGCCCGACTTGAATCAGCGCGAGCTGGCCGTTAAATTGGGCGTCAGCCTGGGCAAAGTGAACTACTGCCTGCAGGCCTTGATGGAAAAGGGCTGGATTAAAGCGCGCAACTTCAAGAACAACAAAAACAAACTCGCGTATGCTTACCTGCTCACGCCCCAGGGCGTGGAGGAAAAAGCGCGACTTACTCTGCGCTACTTGCGCATCAAAATGACCGAATACGAAGAACTCAAACAGCAGATCGAAGAACTCACGCACGAAGCGGAGTCCATTCGTAACGCGTATCCTGAATTCGAAGCGGGAGTTAAATAACGATGGAAAAAAACGCGAAGATCTACATCGCCGGACATCGCGGCCTCGTGGGCTCCGCCCTTGTGCGAGTGTTGCAGGCGGAAGGATTCAGCAGTCTGCTGTATCGGACGCATGCCGAACTCGACCTGACGGACCGCACGCCGGTGAATGAGTTCTTCGAACGCGAGCGGCCGGACTACGTAATTCTCGCGGCAGCGAAGGTGGGCGGAATTTTCGCCAACAATACCTTTCCAGCGGAATTTATCTACAGCAACCTGCAGATTCAAAACAACATCATTGATGCGGCCCATCGCGCCGGAACCAAAAAGCTGCTTTTCCTGGGATCGTCTTGCATTTATCCTAAGTTCGCAAATCAGCCGATGAGCGAGGACGAACTGCTCGCGGGCAAGCTCGAACCTACCAACGAACCGTATGCGATCGCCAAAATCGCCGGCATCATTATGTGCAAAAGCTACAACCGGCAGTACGGCACAAATTTCATATCCGTGATGCCTACGAACCTTTACGGTCCGGGCGACAACTACCATCCGCAAAACTCGCATGTTTTGCCTGGACTGATTCGTCGGATTCACGACGCAAAAATGGCCGGCGCATCCGAAGTGGTTGTCTGGGGCACGGGCACCCCGCTGCGCGAATTTCTCTACGTTGATGATCTGGCGCGGGCCTGTCTGTTTTTGATGGAGAGCTACGACGTAACCGGAGCGCCAGGCGGCGGAGAGATCGTCAACGTCGGCTCCGGAATCGAAGTTTCGATTCGCCTGCTCGCGGAAATGATCAAGAAGGTAGTCGACTTTAAAGGCGAGCTGGTGTTCGACACGACCAAGCCGGACGGCACGCCCCGCAAGCTGCTGGATGTGTCGCGCCTGCACCGCATGGGCTGGCGTCACAAGGTTGAACTGGAAGAAGGTCTGCGCAGCACGTACGCGGCTTTCCAAAAAAGCCAGGCGCCGGGAGCGTAAAAGCCGTACCGGGCGCTTTCAGACCGCCGGTATCGCGTTTGCATCTACACAGGAAAACTATGACCCCTCGAGTTACCGCCGTTTACCGACCGCACGAACGCAGCGATATCAACATCTTCAAGATGACCGCACTCATGATCCGTAATGCGATCGGCGCCCGCGAACTGATCTGGCAGCTGTATAAAAAAGACCTGCTGGCCCAGTACAAGAAATCATTTCTCGGCTATTCGTGGATCCTGATCAGCCCGCTGATCGCGATTGTTTCGTGGCTCTTGCTCCAGAACACAGGCTTGCTGCAGCCGGGCGAGGTGGGCGTGCCCTATCCGGCGTATGTGCTGGTCGGCACGTCCATGTGGGGTTTGTTCACCGGGTTTCTCACGGCGGGCTCTAAAACCCTTGAAGTTGGCGCGGCGTTGATTCACCAGGTGAAGTTCCCGCACGAAGTTTTGCTCATCAAGCAGGCGGCCAACGAGCTCACCAACTTTGGTCTCGTGCTCGCACTGAACATCGTTCTATTGCTCGCTATGGGCGTCGATATTTCGTGGCAAACCGTATTTCTGCCTGTTGTGCTGCTGCCGCTATTTTTCCTGGGAGCGGGCGTCGGATTGCTGATCGGCCTGATCTCTGTCGTGGCTATTGACGTAAACGCATTTGTCACTCGGACCATCGGGCTGGCCCTCTTCATTACGCCGATTATTTACTCCAGCGACGTCGACAGCCCGCTCTTAAAAACAATCATCACGTGGAATCCTCTAACCTACCTCGTTTGTTCCGCGCGTGATATCATGCTATTCGGGCGGCTCTACGATGTGCAGGGCTTTCTGATTTCAAGCGCCGGGTCGCTCGCCGTGTTTATCCTTTGCGTCCGTCTGTTTTATCTGGCGGAACATAAAGTCGTCGAGCGTATGATATGAACCTGTCCGCTGCACACGCCACGGATCCTGCGGCGCTCCAGGCGGACGCCGACAATCGCGAGACGCTGCTGCGCGTCGAAGGCGCGAGCAAGAAGTTCTGCAAACATCTCAAGCGCAGCATGCTCTATGGTCTGAGCGATTTGACGCGCAATCTGATCGGCGTGCGCCCGGACTACTCCCGCCTCCGCAAAGAAGAGTTCTGGGCGACGCGCGGAGTCTCCTTCGAATTGCGCGAGGGCGACCGTCTGGGAATCATCGGCGCTAACGGCTCGGGCAAATCCACTCTGCTACGGATGATCGCCGGCATCTACTCGCCCGACGAAGGCTCGATTATGGTGCGCGGCCAGGTCGGCTCGCTGATCGCGCTGGGCGTGGGCTTTCATCCGCACATGACCGGGCGCGAGAACATCTATCTGAACGGCAGCATCATCGGCATGCGCCGCGACGAAATCGACGAGAAATTCTCCAGCATCGCAGAGTTTGCAGATATCGGTGAATTTCTGGACGCGCCCGTCGCAACCTATTCGTCCGGCATGAAGGTCCGGCTGGGTTTTGCGATAGCAATTCACGCCGACCCTGACCTCCTCGTCATCGACGAGGTCATGTCCGTGGGCGACGCAGGATTTCGCCACAAAGC
The DNA here is from genome assembly GCA_036170535.1 of Leptospirales bacterium. Classification (GTDB taxonomy): domain Bacteria; phylum Spirochaetota; class Leptospiria; order Leptospirales; family Leptonemataceae; genus SSF53. The sequence goes on from JAVHPJ010000054.1 coordinate 17,083, forward strand.
CAATCGACACATGCAAACCTATCGCCAGAAGGCGAAGGCGATTTTATTCGTATCGCACGATATGTCGATGATTCGCCAGACATGCAATCGCTTGCTCTGGCTGGAAGAAGGCCGCGTGATCTACAACGGTTCGGTCTCCGAGGGCATACTGCGCTACGAAGAAATGTGCAAATCGGCGGGCGAAAGTCTGGACCAGAAAGAACGCCAGAAAGCCAAAAACTACGTCGCAATTGCGCACATGCAAGAGGCGCTGGAAGTGCAGCAGGCGGGCGTTCTCGATGGGGACGGCGCGCCGACGACCGCCGTCGCCCCCGGCGCTCCATTACGAATTTATTGCGACCTGGAAGTGCGTCGCGCCCTGTCCCATTTGACAGTGGTCGCCTACATCCGCGACAAAACGGGCGATTCGCGTCCGCTGGCAATGATGCGCGCCTACGACGAGGGTTTTGTGATGCCACTGCAGCAACCGGGCCGCTATCGCATAGTTGTAGAAACGAACCAGCATAACTTTGCGCCCGGAGAATACCTGCCCATCGTCGAAGTGATTAACGGCAAAAGCTACGAACTGTATTCAGCGGAGCATGCCGGCGCGCCCTTCGCAGTGCGCGATGAATCGCACAACGACATGGAGTATCCGCGCGGTTACGTGCAGACTGCGGAACGCTGGTCCGCGCGGCCCCTTCGAGCTTGAATTGAGCGCGAAAGATCTTTCGACAATGAACGCTGATCCGCAACAGGCCGATTCTTCCGACGCGACGCTCATGCAGGTCAAGAGCGTCAGCAAGAAGTTCACCCGGGATCTCAGACGCAGCATGATTTACGGCGTCGCCGATATGGCGCGCAACATGATCGGACTGCGGCGCCGTGCGCCGGCGCTGCGCGAAAGCGAGTTCTGGGCGCTGCAGGACGTTTCTCTGGAACTGCGTCCGGGGGATTTTACGGCCGTGATCGGTCTCAACGGCTCGGGCAAAACCACCCTGTTGCGCGTGATGGCCGGCGTGTTTCCACCCGATAGCGGGGAAATTACCGTGCGCGGCCGCGTCGGCGCATTGATCGCCCTGGGCGTCGGCTTCCATCCGCACATGACGGGCCGCGAGAACGTGTATCTCAACGGCAGTATCCTCGGCATGTCGCGTGAAGAGATCGACGAGAACTTTCCCCGCATCGCCGAGTTCGCAAATCTTGAGGACTTTATGGATGCGCCGGCCGCAACCTATTCCTCCGGCATGCTGGTTCGACTTGGCTTCGCCGTCGCCATGAGCAGCGACCCGGCGATCCTGCTCATGGACGAAGTGATGGCAGTCAGCGACATTCTGTTTCGCAATCGCGCCTACCGACGCTTGAAGGAAGTCACGGACAACGGCGGCGCAATCGTGTATGTTACGCACGACGTAAACCAGATTCGCACCGCCTGCAATCGATTGGTATGGATTCACCAGGGCCGCGTTGCATATGACGGCGACGTGCGCACCGGTTGTTTGCTGTACGAAGAGATGACGCGCGATCTACGTCGCAAGAACCTCGATCAGGAGCTGCAAAAATCGGCGCGAGTACGTAGTCTGCGAATTGCTGAGCGCCCTGCGCCTGACGGGCATGCGGCCATTCTGCGCACCCGGGCGGTCGCCGCCGACGGAGAGCCGCTGCGCAAACTTGGCGCCGATGAGAGTTTCAGCATTTGTTGCGAAATTGACGCAGGCGCAGAGAACATCGACGATCTGCTCTTGATCGCGTATGTGCGCGACGACATGGGCGAGCGCCGACCGCTGATGCAACTCGCGCACAAGGCGGCGCCGCTGATCCAGACCGCACCGGGATCTTGCGAAGTATCGATTGAGATCCCGCGTCACAATCTCGCGCCCGGCGTCTATCGCGTTGCGCTGGAAATCGTCCACGAGTCGAGCGGCCTGGCCGTCGACTACGCGGAAGGCGAGACGGCCTTTGAGACGACCGGCGGCGGAGATCGCTTCGAAACCGGATTTGTACATATGAACTGGCGCTGGTCCATTCAGAAGCTCTGAAGTCAGGGCGAAACTTTTTATTTGCGGAGAAATTCCACTGGAACTTAAAGGAAAACGTATTCTTGTCACCGGCGCCGGAGGCTTCATCGGCAGCCATCTGGTTGAAACGTTGCTTGAGCGGGGCTGCACAGTGCGCGCCTTTGTGCAGTACAACTCGGCCGGGCGCCAGGGCTGGCTTGACTCGCTATCCGAGTCGCTGCGCAAGGATCTTGATGTTTTTTCCGGCGATGTTCGCGATCCCAACGGCGTCGCCACCGCGATGTTGTCGTGCGATGTCGTGTTTCACCTCGCCGCGCTGATCGGCATTCCGTACAGCTATTATTCGCCGGACAGCTACGTGGATGTGAACGTCAAAGGCACGCTCAATGTGTTGCAGGCGGCCCGCCGCTTGAATACGGAGCGCGTCCTGGTTACTTCGACTTCCGAAACCTACGGCACGGCGCAATTTGTTCCCATCACGGAAGCGCACATGCGTCAGGGCCAGTCGCCTTACTCTGCAACCAAAATTGCAGCGGACAGTCTGGCTGAATCCTTCTTTCGCAGTTTTGAACTGCCGGTCACAATCGTACGTCCGTTTAATACCTACGGGCCGCGCCAGTCAGCGCGCGCCATTATTCCGACAATCATCACGCAAGCTCTTGCCGGGAAACAGGAGTTTAAGCTGGGATCACTGCATCCGACTCGCGATCTGGTCTTTGTAAAAGACACGGCGCAGGGCTTCATCAAACTCGCCGAGTCGGACCTGGCCATCGGTCGCGAGGTGAATATCGCCACGGAAACGGAAATCAGCATGCAGGCGCTGGCGGAACTTCTCATTGAGATGACCGGGACCCGGGCGAAACTCGTCGCCGACGAACAACGCATTCGGCCGGAGCGCAGTGAAGTGGAGCGCCTGCTCGGCAGCGCGCGCCTGCTTCAGGAGTTGACCGGCTGGAAACCAACGACGTCGCTGCGCGACGGCCTGGCGGAAACGATCGCGTGGTTTCGCAAACCTGAGAATCTGAATCGCTACCGGCCGGACGTGTACCATGTCTGAGGATCGGTTCAATCCTGCGCACGACGAGATTATTGCTTTTGTGCGGAAGCTTTACGGCGCGGCCGGTCCGATCCCCCTGCACGCGCCGGTCTTTGTCGGACGCGAAAAGGAATATCTGGCGGAGTGCGTTGACAGCACCTTTGTCTCCAGCGTGGGACCCTTCGTGACGCGCTTTGAGCAAATGCTCGCCGCCTACTGTGAATGCGAACATGCCGTGGCGGTTGTCAACGGCACAGCCGCCTTGTTTTTGGCTTTTAAAGTCGCCGGCGTGGAACCGGGCGATCTTGTCATTACGCAGTCCTTGAGTTTCGCCGCGACGGCGAACGCCATCGCGCACGCCGGCGGGCGCCCGGCTTTTGCGGACATTGACGCCGATACGTTGAGCCTGAGCCCGGACAGCTTGCTGCAATTTCTGGAAACTCAGACCGGGCGCGACGAAGCCGGCGTTTTGCGTCTGACTCGGACCGACCAGCGCATTCGCGCGGTCGCGCCCATGCATACCTTTGGCAGAATCGGGCGCATCGACGCGGTTGCAAAAGTTTGCGCCGCTTATGAATTGCCGCTGATTGAAGACGCGGCCGAAGCGCTCGGGAGTCGCCGCTATGGACGAGCGGCCGGCGCCTGGGGCCGGGCGAGCGTATTGAGTTTTAACGGCAATAAGACGCTCACGACCGGCGGCGGCGGCGCCATTCTCACCAACGATGCGCAGTTCGCAGCGCGGGCGCGCCACTTGAGCACTACCGCAAAGGTTGCGCACCCCTACGAATTCAAACACGACGAAGTCGGATATAATCTGCGTCTGCCTAACCTGAACGCGGCCCTGGGCGTCGCCCAGCTCGAGTATATGGACGAACTGATTGCAGTGCATCGTGAAACGGCCCAGCGGTATGCGGATTTTTTTCGCAACGGCTCTACAGCGCGGTTCATTGAAGAGTTGCCGGAGGCGCGCTCCAACTGCTGGTTAAACGCCGTACAGTTCGCAGACGAAGCGGAGCGCACAGCGTTCCTGGAACGAGCGACGGCTGCAGGCGTCATGGCGCGCGCCGTGTGGCAGCCGCTGCACCGGTCGCCCATGTACGCCGCCGATCCGCGCGGCCCCCTGCCCAATACCGAGCGCGCTTACGAAACAATCGTGAATCTGCCCAGCTCGGCGGCGCCCGATAGACTTGCGGAACGCCTCGCAGCGCGCAGCGCCGGGAGCGTGCGCGCATGAAACCAGTGCTCGTGATCGCCGAGGCCGGCGTGAATCACAATGGCGACCCGGATCTGGCGCGGGATCTGGTGCGCGCCGGCGCAGCGGCGGGCGCTGATTTCGTAAAGTTTCAGACATTTGACGCGGATCGCCTGGTTTCGCGCGACGCGCGCAAAGCCGACTATCAGGCGCGCAATTCCGGCGGCGCTGAGACGCAATACGCTATGCTCAAGCGCCTCCAGCTCAGCGCGGACATGCATCAGACGTTGACTCGGGAATGCGCGGCCGCCGGCGTCGGATTTTTATCCACCCCGTTCGACGAATTGAGCGCCGATCTATTGGTCGAGCTTGGCGTCCCTCTTCTTAAGATCTCTTCCGGCGATATTACCAACGTTCCGTTCTTGCGCCACATCGGGTCAAAAAAACTGCCGACGATCCTTTCGACCGGCATGGCGACGCTCGGCGAAATCGAAATGGCCCTGCGCTGCCTGGCCGAAGGCGGCCTTGAGCGGGAACGCATTACAATTCTGCATTGCACAAGCGAGTATCCGGCGCCGCTCGACTCCGTAAATCTGCGCGCAATGGAAACTCTACGGACGGCCTTCGGCTTGCCGGTTGGATATTCGGATCACACGCTCGGGACCAGCGTCGCCGTCGCTGCGACCGCGCTGGGCGCAACGGTCATCGAAAAACATTTTACAATGGATCGCAGTCTGCCCGGTCCGGACCATCCCGCGTCGTTGCTGCCGGAAGAACTCGCCCGCATGATCCGCGAGATTCGTGAAGTGAGTCTGGCCCTGGGGTCTGCGCGCAAAGGGCCCTCGCCCCAGGAAATCGCTACGGCGCGCATCGTGCGCAAAGGCGTGGTGGCGGCGCGGCGTATTGAAGCCGGCGAACAGTTCAGCGCAGAAGCGCTGGCCACGCGCCGGCCCCTCGAGGGCGTGCCCGCAGAAAATTGGGATCTCGTTCTCCGATCGAGGGCGGCGCGCGCGTATAACCCCGGCGAGGCGATCGAATTCTGAGCATGTCGTCCGCTCCCCGAATTCTCGCAGTTATTCCCGCGCGCGGAGGCTCGAAAGGTCTGCCGGGAAAAAATCTGCGCAACTTCGCAGGCAAGCCGCTCATCGCCTGGACGATCGCAAGCGCCCGCGCAGATTCGCGCATCACCGACGTGGTGGTCAGCACGGACGATGAATCAATTCGTGCGGTTGCGCTCGAATACGGCGCGCGCGCGCCTTTTCTGCGCCCGGCCGCACTCGCCGCTGACGACAGCAACGTGAACGATGCGATCCTGCACTGCCTGGACTGGCTCGCAACCAACGAAGCGGCGCGTTTCGACTATGTGATCCTGCTGCAAGCGACCCAACCCCTGCGGCCGCCGGGTTTTCTCGGTTCTGCGTTGGACGCTTTTTTCTCCTGCGCCGACCCGGCCGCTTGCACCCTGGTCACGGTGACGCGCGCCGACGCCAAAGCCGCCCTGCTCATGCGCGCCGATCCGAACGGCTACGTGCATTTTGCATTAGAACGCAATCCGGTGAATCGGCAGGCGACGCAGCAGTACTGGTTGCCCGGCGGTCTGTTCTACATTGCGCCCACCGAGCTGTACCGGTCGACGCGTTCCTTCTACACTGAGCGCACCTTGCCCTTTGAAACGGACGCGGATATCGCCGCGGATATTGACACGGCTGCGGATTTTGAGCGCGCCCTGGACCTGCTGGCGAAACTGCGCGCCGGGGGACGCATCCCTTGAACAATTCGAACAACGCAGCGGTGCGCAAGATTTGCGTGGTTACCGGCAGCCGCGCCGAATACGGTCTCTTGTACTGGCTGATGCGCGGCATTCAACAACGCGAGCGGCTGCAACTCCAGTTGATTGCCACGGGTTCGCACCTGTCGCCGGAGTTCGGCCTGACTTACAAGGCCATTGAAGCGGACGGCTTTACCATCGACCGGCGCGTCGAAATGCTGCTCTCATCGGACTCGGCGGTCGGCATCGCCAAATCGACGGCGCTCGGCGTCTCCGGCATGGCGGATGCGTTTGCGGAACTCAAGCCTGATCTGATTGTGATACTGGGGGATCGTTTTGAGATGCTTGGTCCGGCGATCGCCGCCGCGTTTGCGCGCATTCCCGTCGCGCACCTGCATGGGGGCGAGGCCACGTACGGCGCTGTCGATGAAGCCATTCGCCATGCGATTACAAAGTTGTCGCATCTGCACTTTACGTCAACGGAAGACTACCGGCGGCGCGTGATTCAATTGGGCGAGGCGCCCGATCGCGTATTTAACGTCGGCGCGCCCGGCATCGATAACATTCGCCGACTCGCGCTGCTCTCAAAAGATGAATTGGCGGCGCAACTGAACTTTATCTGGCGCAGTCGGAACTTTCTGGTCACCTTTCATCCCGCCACGCTGGACGCGGGCGAACCCGGCGAGCAGTTCGCCGAACTTCTGGCCGCGCTCGACGAGTTTCCGGATGCAGGCATTATCGTCACGCTGCCCAACGCCGACGCCGACGGGCGCGCGCTCATCGCGATGGTGCGCGACTATGCCGGCGCACGCAGCGACCGGGTCATCGCCTGCACGTCCCTGGGTCAGTTGCGCTATTTATCCGTATTAAAGCACGTCGATGTCATGGTCGGCAATTCTTCCAGCGGCATCATCGAAGCTCCGGCGCTGCATGTGCCCGTGGTGAACATTGGCGATCGCCAGAAGGGCCGCGTGCGCGCGGAATCCGCGATCGATTGCGCGCCGCGCCGCGCCGATATTCGAACGGCGATTAATACCGCGCTGAGCGCTGACTTCCAACCGCGCCGCTACAGCCCGAATCCCTACGGCGAAGGCGGGGCCAGCGACGCGATTCTCCAGATCCTGGCCGATTTCAACCTCGACGGCATACTCAAGAAAGAATTCCATGATCTGAGCTTCGCGTCGGAAACTGCAGCGAAACTGACGACGCCTGAGGCCTGAAACAAGATGCACGTAAACTACGAAAAAGCGCTGATTGGTCCCGAGCGGACAATCAAGGAAGCGATTGCGCAACTCAACGAGTCGGCGATGCAGATTCTCCTTGTAGCCGACGCGAACCGCAAGCTGCTGGGGACCGTCACCGACGGCGATGTCCGGCGCGGCATACTCAACGACATCCCGCTCGCCGCTCCGGTTGAACGCATTATGATGCGCGGCTGCAAAACCCTGCCGCTCGCCGAACGCCATCTGGCCAGCGCCTTCATGGAAACCCACGCCATTTCCGCCGTGCCGCTGGTGGACGAATCCGGCGTGATTCACGACCTGCTTCTGGCCCACGCTTATATAAATGAACGCGAGTTTGCGCCCCGCTCCAATCAGGTGTTCATTCTGGCCGGCGGCAAGGGCACGCGCCTGAGCCCGGTAACCAACATTCTACCCAAGCCGCTGATTCCGGTCGGTGAAAAACCGATTATCGAAGTCATCATGGGCCGCTGGCGCTACTTCGGCTTTAATAACTTTGTGCTTTCGATCAACTACAAAGCGGACATGATTCGCGCGTATTTTGCCGAAAACGTAGATCGCTTTCAGATCGAATACGTTACCGAGAAAAACTACCTCGGCACCGCGGGCTCGCTGTACCTTACAAAGAATACCGTGAAGGAAACTCTGCTGGTTACCAATTGCGACGTGCTGGTGGACATGGACTTTGACGATTTCTTTCACTTTCACCGGAAAAACGGCAATGACGCCACCGTCGTTGGAGTCGTACGCCATGTGAAGATTCCCTACGGCGTAATGCAGATGCAGAACGGAAAACTCGAAGGCATCGTGGAGAAACCGGAATACGAATTCGTGGTTAACGCAGGCATCTATGCCATCGAACCCGACACTCTTCAGCGTATTCAGGACGAGCAGTACCTGGACATGCCGCATTTTCTCGAAAATTGTCGAAAAGACGGAATGAAAGTCGGAGTGTACCCGGTGTCGGCGGAGATGATCGACGTGGGACATTGGGACGAATACGAAAAAGCAGTCAATTGGAGCAATCGGACAAAACGTCCGTTGTAGTTTCCCGGAGAATCAATATGAGCCTGGTGCAACAAAAGCGAAATGTAAAAGAGCAGTACAAACTTCCTGATACGGTGAAGTTCTGCAAACTATGCACGATTTCCAATCAGCGGCCGAGAATCATATTCGATGAAGAGGGCGTCTGCAGCGCCTGTCGCTTTGCGGAACACAAAAAGACGAAAATCGATTGGGCGGAGCGCGAGCGTGAACTTCAAGCGCTCTGCGATCGGCACCGCAAATCCACCGGCGAATACGACGTGATCGTCCCGTGCAGCGGAGGCAAGGACGGCGGCTTTGTGGCGCACGTTCTCAAATACAAATACGGCATGAATCCGCTCACGGTAACCTGGGCGCCGCACATCTACACGGATATCGGCTGGAAGAATTTGCAGTCATTTATCCATGTCGGCGGATTTGACAACGTCCTGGGTCACATGAATGGACCGGTCCATCGGCGCATGACGAAGCTGGCGTTCCTGCACCTGGGCGACGGATTCCAGCCTTTCATCTACGGCCAGACGAATTTCCCGCTGCGCATGGCGGTTCAACACGGCGTCTCGCTGATCATGTACGGCGAAAACGGCGAGGTCGAGTACGGCGGCGATATGAAAAACGCAAATTCGCCGACGCGCGAAATACAGGATCACGATAAACACTACTTTTCAGGCATGCCGCCGGAATTCTGGACCGAACACGGCATTACGGAAAAGGAAATCTGGCCGTATCGCGCCCCGCGGCACGAAGACATCGTTGCCAACAAGACCGAGATCCACTTCCTTTCGTATTATAAATTCTGGGACCCCCAGGAGAATTTTTATTACTGTGTGGAAAACACCGGCTTCTCGCCGCACACGGAAAGATCGGAAGGAACCTACTCCAAATACGCAAGTCTGGACGACCAGACCGACGGTTTTCATTATTACCTCGGTTTCATAAAGTTCGGTATTGGTCGCACCACTTCCGATTCGGCCCACGAAATTCGGGACGGGCGCATATCACGCGAAGAAGGCGTCGCGCTGGTCAAAAAATACGACGGCGAATTCCCCAAGCGCTACTTTAAAGAATTTCTCCAGTACACCGACATCACCGAAGAGGAATTCCGGGCGGTCATCGATAGCTGGCGCGCCGATCATATCTGGAAGCAAGAAAACGGCGAGTGGAAACTGCGCCACGCCGTCTGGCTGGAATGAGCCCGGTGCATAAGCCGCGAATCATTGCGCGCCTCGATGTCAAAACCAACAATGTGGTTAAGGGCATCCAATTCGAAGGGCTGCGCATCATGGGCAATCCCGACGACCTGGCTTCGCGCTACTACGAGCAGGGCGCCGATGAGTTGCTCTATATTGACACGGTCGCCAGTCTGTACGGACGCAATAATCTTGTCGAAGTTGTGCACCAGGCGGCGAATCACCTGTTTATTCCGATGACGGTCGGCGGCGGAATTCGCAGTCCCGACGACGTGCGCATGCTCTTGCGCGCCGGCGCGGACAAGGTCGCGGTAAATACCGCCGCCGTCGCCGATCCTTCGCTGATTACGCGCATTGTGGAAATTTATGGATCACAGGCGCTGGTCGTATCCATCCAGGTGAAAAAAACGGCCGACGGTCGCTGGACTGTGTATACGGAGAATGGTCGCGAGCCGTCCGGCATCGATGCGCTGGAGTGGGCCGCCCGCGCGGAAGAACTCGGCGCGGGCGAAATTCTCGCGACTTCCATCGATCAGGATGGCACCGGCCGCGGCTTTGACGTGGAACTGTACAAAAAACTGACTCAAACCGTAAACATCCCCGTGCTCGCCTCCGGCGGAGCGAAAACGCCCGAGGACCTGGCCGCACTGGCGAAGGAAGCGCGCGTAGACGGGATCGCCATTGCATCGATGCTGCACTACGGCTGGTCGGATATACAATCCGTGAAAGCGCAGCTTCAAAAAGAAGCGATCGCCACGGCGCGTCATTGAGTTTCCATGAAAAAAGTCGCAATTATAGACTACTTCGCAGGCAACATCTACAGCGTAGCACGCGCTTTTGAGTATCTCGACTGCGCCACGCAGCTCGTTACTGAACCCTTTGCGCCCGCCGACGCCGATTTGTTGGTACTGCCGGGCGTCGGCGCATTTGGCGACGGGATGCAGCGTCTGAAAGAGCGTAATCTTATCGAACCGATTCGCGCGTTCGTCGCAAGCGGCAAGCCCATGCTCGGCATCTGCCTGGGCATGCAGATGCTCTTCAGCTCCAGCGAAGAATTCGGCTTTCACGAAGGGCTCAATCTGATTCCCGGCAAAGTAACCCGGTTGCCGGAGGAACCCGGCCTCAAGACGCCGCACATCGGTTGGAATCCGGTGGCGCCGCCGACCGGTCGCGACGCGAGCGCATGGCGCACTTCGATACTCGAAGGTTATGACGGCGCAGGCGACTTCTATTTTATTCATTCTTTCGCCGGCAAGACGGATGATCCGCAGCATTGCATTGGCCAGACTCAATTCGGCGCCTTTCCTTTCGCCTCCGTTGTCGCGCGCGATAACGTGGCCGGAACGCAGTTTCATCCGGAAAAGAGCAAGAGCGTCGGATTGAACCTGCTGCGCCAATTCATCCGCAATGCCTGAGCCGCGTGTGGACACGGTGATCGGCGTTATCGATGCGCCGATCGATCAGAGAACCATTGATTCCTGGCCGCTGGACGCCTGGCGCAAACGCGGAGTCCGCATTGAATTTTATCAATGCAATGAAATTCTCTTAAGCCATTGCGACCCGACTGTACTTTTTCCCGACCGGGTCCAAGAGTTTGTCGGCGCCGCGGACTTAACCGCGGCCTTGCGGCGGCTCCAACCGCATTCAACGTTTGTCTTATTCTTTCTGCATAAATACGGCCCCGGCGAACACGGGGTGATCCGCGCCGCCGATCGCGCCGGCTTACGTTATGCGTTTCTTTTGAGCGACGAAGGCGATTTGCCGCAGCCGGATTTTACCGAGTTTCTCCGGCTGCACCGGGGCGGGCCGCGCTGGAACGAACTGAGTCCATATCGCAAGCTGCGGCGCATCGCCGGTCGCGTTTTGCGTTTCATTCGAGAACGGGCGGCGCGGGGCGCCGCCGCCGTATGCGCCCCGCTGCGCTTTGCAATTGAAAATCGTCGCCGGGCCGGCGACGCTCTGGGTTTTGCCTACCAGAGGTTGCGCACGCGCATCTTCGGTCAGGTTTCCCTGCGCGGTCCGGATTTCTGGGTGGCAAAGGGACGCGGCTCCATGGATTTTTATTATCCGCACGCATTCCCGGTCGGAAAAAAAACACGAGTTCTATGGACGCATGTTTTCATGTACGATGCAATTCTGGCGCAGGCGTCGGAAGAGTCGGCTCCTGCGCCCACAGCAGTGTTCGCCGGGCAATATGCGCCGCTGTTGCGTCTGCCCGGCTACACGAACACCATCACGCCGGAGAACTACTACGGCGCGCTGCAACGACTCTTTGACTACATAAAGAGCGAGTCAGGACTGGAGATCATAAAGACCACGCATCCCTGGGGCGATATTGACGCCCTGCGCGCGCATCTGCGCGGCGTGCGTTTTGAGCGCGGCAAATCGCTCGGATTTATTCGCCAGGCGCAGCTGACCATCGGACATTGTACGACCGCGTTATTTTTTGCGATCTACTACAAAAAACCGATTCTCTTTGTAACAACCGACGAACTGGAACGCATGTCCGACTACGGCCCCTACACTGCCGCCTGGGCGCGCGAATTGGGCCGCCCCGTGATTAATCTGGATCATGTCCATCCGGCCGACATCGACTGGACGGCGACGATGGCCGTTGACGACGCCGCTTACAATCGATTTATAGAAAGATACATCAAGACGCCTGGTTCGCCGGAGCGGCCGGTCTGGGATTGCATCTACGACGCGATCCAGGGCGCCGCATCGGCCCGCAAAATTGCAATGGAGCGCACGTGATTCTCTTATCGTATCCCATTTCTGAAGACATGCCGATGTACGGCGGCGGGCCGGGTCCCCGCCTGCATCCCGACAAGCGGCTGCACGTCGGTGACAGCTGCAACACGCTGAATATTGCCATGAGCAATCACACCGGCACGCATATCGATCTGCCGGCGCATTTTTTCGAGAACGGCGCCACTCTCAGCGACTACCGGCCCGAGTTCTGGGCGACCCGCAAGGTGTTCTGCGCCTTCTTCGCCGAGCGACCTGCGCCGGGAACGCTTATCGGCGCGCGCGAACTGGATGCGCTATCCGACCTGGCTCGCGCTCCCGCCGATTGCGAGGCGCTGATTCTGAAGACCGGCTATTGCGCAGTGCGCGGCGAAGCGCTCTATTATGAAAATTCGCCGGGCGTCCACAGCGACGCGGGCCCGTACCTGCGGCAGCGTTTTCCCGCGCTGCGATTTTTGGGTTTTGATCTAATTTCCGTTACGAGTCGCGCGCACCGTGAAATGGGTCGCGCTGCGCACCGCTCGCTGTTGCAGCCCGATCACGCCATTCTTCCGATCGAAGACATGGACTTGCGCCAACTTCCGCAAAGCGGCCTGCGTAATCTGCTGGTTTCGCCGCTGCAGCTGGCCGACGCGGACGGCGCGCCGTGCGCCATCTGGGGCGATCTTTTCGTCGAGTGAAAGGCATGAATCTTAAGCACAATTTAAAATCTCGACTGAGATCCGGAGCGGCCACGCTCGGCTCCTGGATTACCCTGGGCCATCCCGCAATCGGCGAGATTGCGGCGCGCGCCGGATTCGATTGGACGGTAGTCGACCTCGAACACAGCACGATCGACATCAAGGAAGCGGGCGAACTTATTCGCACGATTGATCTTTGCGGCGGCGCGCCGCTCGTGCGGCTGACCTCGATTGATCCCGATCTCATCAAGCGCGTCATGGACGCCGGCGCTCACGGCATTGTCGCACCGATGGTGAATTCGGCCCGCGACGCAGAATTGGCCGTGGCCGCAGTGCGCTACGCCCCGGCCGGTTTTCGCGGCGTAGGTCTGGCGCGCGCGCAGGAATACGGGCCGGGTTTCGCCGACTATCTCGCCTGGCAGGCGACGGAATCAATCGTGATCGTCCAGATTGAACATCGCGATGCTATCGAACAATTGGATGCAATACTCGCGGTGGACGGCGTCGACGGCTTTATCATTGGCCCCTATGACCTTTCCTGTTCGCTGGGCATTCCCGGACAGTTTGATCGTCCGGAATTCCAGGACGCAATGCAACGCATTCTCGCCGCCGGAGCGCGCTCGACAAAGCCGGCCGGCATTCATATTGTGGAGCCGGATCTGCAGGCCTTGCGCACTCGCCTCGCCGAAGGGTACCGCTTCATCGCCTACAGTGTGGACATTAGAGTCCTTGACGCAGTCTTTCGGAGCGGCGTTGCTGGATTCAAGGAGATAGTCGGTTGAACGCAATTGCAATTCTGCCTGCGCGCATGGGCGCGTCGCGCTTCCCGGGCAAACCCATGGAGACGCTGCTCGGCATGCCAATGATCGGACACTGCTACCATCGCACGCGCATTGCTCCCGGCGTGACAAAAACTTACGTCGCCACCTGCGATGAAGAAATCAAAACCTATGTAGAAAGCATCGGCGGCGAAGCGATCATGACATCAACGGCCCATACGCGCGCCACCACGCGTACGGCGGAAGCGATGGAAATTATTGAAAAACAGAGCGGCGTTTCGGCGGACATAGTTATCATGGTGCAGGGCGATGAACCATTAATCCAACCCGAAACCATCGCCGAGACGGTTCGTCACTTCGCCGATCCCTCCGTCCAGATCGTCAATATCATGTCGCGCCTGCGTACTCTGGAACAATTCACCGATCGAAATAACGTGAAGGTCGTCGTCGATCGAAACAGCGACGCGCTCTACTTCTCCCGCGAAGCGATTCCCTCGCCCTGGAAAGGCGTCGAGGGCGTGCCCATGTACATGCAGGTGGGCGTGATCGCTTTTCGCCGGAACACATTGCTGGAATTTAATCGCGCCTCTGAAACGCGTCTTGAGCAAATTGAGTCCGTGGACATGAATCGCGTTCTTGAGATCGGCGGGAAGATACGCATGGCGCTCACGGAGGCCGTCACCATCGGCGTCGACACGCCGGCGGAACTCAAGCAGGCCGAAGAGCTCATGCGCAACGATCCGATTACGCGACAGTACCTCGCCTTATGAAAGAACAGGACATTCGACCGCAGGCTCTTCTGGATCGATATCTGGAGCTGAGCGCCCTGGACGTGGAGCGCTGCTTTGGAAGCGAGCAGCGCACGCCCATGCGCTGCGTCGCCTGCGGCGGCGAAGAGGCGGAGCATCAATTCGAAAAGAGCGGCTTCGCCTATTCGCGCTGCGCAAACTGCGGCACGCTTTTCCAGAGCCCGCGGCCGGACATCGAGGCCTTTGCGCAATTTTATCGCAATTCCGAATCCGCTCGCTACTGGGCGGAGGAGTTCTTTCCGGCAGTGGCCGAAAAGCGCCGTGAGAAAATTTTCCGACCGAGGGTCGCGCAACTGGCCCGCAATTGTGCAGACCGTAACCTCCCGGTGAAGCGCATAATCGACGTCGGCGCCGGCTTTGGCATTTTTCTCGACGAATGGCGCGCCCTGTTCCCGGACGTCGAAGCGATCGCCATCGAGCCGTCGGAAGCGCTCGCTGAAGAATGCCGCCGCAAGGGCTTCAAAGTCGTGGAAGACATAGTCGAAAACGTCGCCGGCTACGACGGTTTCGCCGATCTGGTCGTTTGTTTTGAAGTCCTGGAACACGTATACGAACCGCTCGAGTTTGTCCGCACGTTGAAAAAGCTGGTTCGACCGGGCGGCGATGTTTTTGTCAGCACCCTGGGCATCGACGGCTTTGATTTGCAAATATTGTGGGACCGCTCAACGCAGATTTTTCCGCCGCACCATATCAATTTCCTGTCCATCGCCGGCTTTCACGCGCTCTTCGAACGCGCCGGACTGGAGAACATCTCGCTGACGACTCCAGGCAAGCTTGACGTGGACATCGTCCGTAACGCCGCCGACCGCGATCCGCGCCTGCTCAAAGAGCATCGATTTTTGACGCGCATCCTGGACAATCCGGAGCGCGCGGATGCCTTTCAGGACTTTCTGGCAAAAAACCAGATGAGCTCGCATACCTGGATTCAGGGCGCCCGACCGATCGGGGCGTAGGCGCCGACGACTTCGCACCGGTCCCAGAATCAAGTTACCTGCATTTATGAAAGAACTCAGAACCGCCATCGCCGGCTTTGGCGTCGTCGGCAAACGCCGTAAGCAATGCGTCGATCGGCATCCGAACATGAAGGTGGTCGCCGTATGCGATCGCAGTTTCGAAAGCAATGGAGAGTTTTCGGACGGCGTGCGCTATTACACCAGTTACGAGCCGTTGCTCCAGGAAGAGTTGGACGTGCTGATCGTCTGCCTCACCAACGAAATTCTTCCGGAAGTCACGATCGCGGGCCTGCAACGCGGGCTGCACGTTTTTTGTGAAAAACCCCCCGGGCGCAGCGTGGAAGATATTGAAGCGGTGCGCGTGGAAGAACAGCAGCGGCCGAACCTCAAGCTGATGTACGGCTTTAATCATCGCTACCATCATTCAGTTCAGGATGCGCTGAAAATCGTACGCAACGGCGAGCTGGGCAAGATCGTGAATTTGCGCGGCGTGTATGGCAAGAGCCGCATGATCACCTTTAACCAGAGCGACTGGCGCACGCGGCGCGAAATCGCCGGCGGCGGAATTTTGCTGGATCAGGGCATTCACATGGTGGACCTGATGCGCCTGTTCGCCGGCGAGTTTGTCGACGTACACAGTTTTGTTTCGAATGATTTCTGGAAATTTGACGTCGAAGACAACGCCTACGCGCTGATGCGCACCGCCGATGGAGTGGTCGGCATGTTAAACTCTTCGGCGACCCAGTGGCGACACCGCTTTCACCTGGACATCAACCTGTCGAAAGGCAGCATAATCCTCAGCGGCATACTTTCCGGCTCCAAAAGTTACGGCGCGGAAACTCTGACGGTTCTTTCGGCGGAACCGGACAACGACAATGGCGACCCGCGCGAACACCGCGTCCGCTACAATCAGGACCCGTCATGGGACGCCGAGATTGACGCGTTTGCGCGCGCCATTTTGAGCGACAGTCCAATCGAAAGCGGTTCGTCCAAGGATGCGCTGGAAACGATCAAGACTGTTTACCGAATTTATTACGCCGATCCTGCGTGGCGTCGGCAATATCAAATCAAAAATCCCGACGGGAGTTGAACCATGAACAATCTGGACCGCATTTTTACGGAAGATCCGGCGCAGTTCGCAACGAAATATCTTCAATATCTGAATCAGGTGCTGAGCGAAATCGACCCCGCGGCGATCGGCGTTTTTATTCGGCGGCTGCTGGATGCGCGCGAGCGCGGCGCCACTGTGTATTTCATCGGCAACGGCGGCAGCGCCGCCACGGCCAGTCACTTCGCCAACGACCTTTCGATCGGCACCAATTCTTACGAAAAACCGTTTCGAGTCGTGAGTCTGGGCGACAATCACGCCATCATGACCGCGCTCGCGAACGACTTTGGTTACGAAGAAGTGTTTGTGCGCCAGTTGCGCGTGCTGGCGCGCCCCGGCGACGTCGTCGTCGGCATCTCCGCTTCCGGAAACTCGGAAAATCTCCTGCGCGCCTTCGCGTATTGCCAGAGCATCGCTGTGCATACGGTGGCGATCACCGCTTTTGACGGCGGGAAGATGAAGGCGATGGCGGACAGCGGCATTCACGTGCCGACCGGGCTCAAGGAATACGGTCCGGCCGAGGACGCGCATATGGTGCTCGATCACCTGATCGGCGCCTACTTGATGCGTATGGTACTCGCAGAGCAACGCGCAAAGGAACTGCGCTGAATGCCGCGAATTGAAGATTGCACCGTCTTTGTCACCGGCGCCTCGCGCGGCATTGGTCGCGCGATCGCCGGACGATTTCTTTCGGCCGGCGCGCGGGTTGTGGGCACGCGCACCCAGGCGGCGCAAGCCGCTGACCTTGACATTGACGCAAGCGCCGACAAGTCCGGCATGGAATATTACCATGCGGATTTTTCACAGGCCGAGGAGATTCAAGCCTGCGCAGACTATGTGCGCACGCTGGCGCCGGACATCTTGATTAACAACGCAGGCATCAACAAGATCGCGCCATTTCTTGAAATTATTCCGGAAGACTTTCAGCGCATACAACAGGTGAATGTATTTGCGCCGTTTCGGCTGATGCAGGCCGCACTCCCGGGAATGAAGGCAAAGGGATGGGGCCGTATCGTCAGCATATCGTCAATCTGGGGCAAGATCAGCAAAGAGTTTCGCGCAGCGTATTCGGCGAGCAAGTTCGCACTCGACGGGATGACCCTGGCGCTGGCGGCGGAACATTCCGCCGACGGCATTCTGGCCAACTGCGTGGCGCCCGGCTTTACCGATACGGAACTCACGCGCCGCGTGCTTTCGCCGGAGCAACTGGAAGCGATTGTGCAAGGCGTGCCGGCGCGACGTATGGCCCTGCCGGAAGAAATCGCCAATCTGGTCTACTGGTTGGGCAGTCCGGAAAATTCGTATATTACCGGACAAAACTTCGCCATTGATGGAGGTTTCAGTCGTGTCTGATCATCCGGATGACTTTACAGTGCAGTCCGCCGCCGGCCCGTATCAAGTCCGCTTCAATGATGCGCTTCTAAATGAAGCGCCCGCCCTGCTTTCTGCGCCGGAAACGCATGTGTTAATCGACGCCCGCGTCGCCGACCTGTATGCAAAACGTCTGGGCGAAACATTGCGCCGCCCGCAAACCATTTTGATCGACGCAACCGAAGCGAATAAGTCGCTGCAACAAATCATTCCCGTGATGGAGCGCCTGCTCGATAACGGCTTGCGGCGCGACCAGACCTTGTTCGCCGTCGGCGGCGGCATAATCCAGGACATTACGTGTTTTATCGCCAGCACCCTGTTTCGCGGCGTCGCCTGGAAGTTTATGCCCACGACGCTGCTGGCGCAAGCCGACTCCTGCATCGGATCCAAGAGTTCCATCAACCTGGGCCGCATCAAAAACGTGCTCGGCACGTTTAATCCGCCGCGCGAAATCTATATATCGACGGAATTTCTGGATACGCTCGAAGCAAAGGACATTCGCTCCGGAATCGGCGAGATACTGAAAGTGCATGCCATTGATTCCTGCGCCGCCTACGACCGGCTCAGCCTGGACTACGACGTCCTCTTGAATGATCGCGCCGTACTGCAGAAGTATATTCGCGAGTCGCTGCTGATCAAGCGGCGGTTCATCGAGCAGGACGAATTTGATCGCGGCATCCGCAATATCTTCAACTACGGCCACAGCTTTGGCCACGCCATCGAATCGGCGACGGACTTCGCCGTGCCGCACGGCATCGCCGTCGCAATGGGCATGACGATCGCCAACAAAATCGCCGCTCTGCGCAGCCTGACGCCCGAGCGCACTTTTGCGCGGATGCAACCGGCATTGCGCAAGAATTATGCGCAGTTTGCCCAAACGCCTCTGGACGCGGAAAAGATCATGGCCGCATTGACGCGCGACAAAAAGAATACCGCCGCTCGCTTGATGTTAATCCTGCCGACGGGCGACGATGCGCAAATCCAGCGCGTCGCCGCGACGCCCGACGATGAATTCCGCAGTCAACTCCAGACTGCTTTACAGGTTGTGCCGGCATGAATCGTACGGACAAAGTCGCAGTCTGCTCCCGTTCTTTTTCGCGCAATGCCGTACTGCGGGAAGAGCTACTCCAAAAATACGCCAATGTAAAGTTTAACTCGGAAGGCCTGGAACTTTCCGGCGACAGCCTGATCGAATTTGTTCGCGGCCATAACAAGGTCATTGTGGGACTTGAACGACTGGATGCGGCGATCCTGGAACGCCTGCCGGATGTCGCCGTGTTCGCCAAATACGGCGTCGGGCTCGATAAAATTGATCTGGCCGCCATGCGTCGATTCAACAAACGTCTTGGTTGGGAACCGGGCGTGAATCGCCGTTCCGCAGCGGAACTCGCGCTGGGTTTCTCAATCATGATGCTGCGCCGCGCGACGGAGTTAAATCGCGCCGCGCTGGACGGCGTTTGGGAGCAGCGTCCCGGCCGTCTGCTCACGGGCAAAACCGTGGGAATCATCGGTTGCGGCAACATCGGGAAGGATCTGACCTTGCTTCTGCAACCCTTCGGCTGCAAAATCCTCGTCCACGACATCGTCGCCTACGCCGAATTTTATGAGCGCTACAGCCTTGCGCCAGTCGACCTGGAAACGCTGTTACGCGAATCTGATCTGGTCACCATACACACCCCGCTCGACGACTCTACGCGCAATCTGATCTCTGCGGAACGACTGGCGCTGATGAAGCCGACGGCGATCCTTTTAAATGCGGCGCGCGGCGGCCTGGTGGACGAGGCCGCGCTTAAGGCGGCCCTCCAGCAAAATCGGCTGGGCGGCGCGGCCTTTGACGTGTTCGTCGACGAGCCGCCCACGGACATGGAGCTCCTGCGTTTACCGAACTTTTTCGCGACGCCGCATATCGGCGGCAGCGCAGTGGAAGCGATTGTCGAAATGGGGCGCGCCGCCATTCGCGGACTTGACGAGCACGTTATCCCCTGAGCGGTCCGCGACGCGTTTCGCAGACCGGTGCGTTAATGAAAACCAGATTAAAGCAAGTCTATTCCGACCTGCGATCCGAGCACTCGGCGCTGCGCCGAGACATCGCCTGTATTCGGTTCGCGCTGTTTGAACGCGGCCGTCTGCGGCGCTGGAAGAACGCGTTCGCCGGACAACGCTGCTTCATCGCGGGCAATGGCCCATCGCTCAAACAGATGGATTTAAGCGCGCTGAAAAACGAGAAGTTGTTTGTGACCAATCGCTTTGTGCTGGTCGACGGCGCGCGGGACTTAAGTCCGTCGTTTTATTGTCTGTCCGATTTTGGTCACTGGAATACGCCGGAAGGATTCATTGAACCCTTGCGCGATGCGTTTCCGCGCCTGGCCGGGACGGATTTTTTCTTTGAATACAACGCACGGGCGGCCGTGGCGGCGCATCCGGAGATTTTTCCGCGCCGGCCGTATTTTTTGTTTCAGGACTATTTCACCGAAGTCCGCGAGCATGGCCTGCAAATCGATATTCAGAAGCCGGTCTACTGGGGCCGCTCCGTAGTGCTGGACATCTGCGCGCCGCTCGCCTGTTATATGGGTTTTTCTGAGATCTATCTGATTGGTTGCGATTGCAACTGGGGGATTCAGACGGAAATTCATAACTCGACGTATAGCTATGCGGCGGAACGCGACCGGGCGTTTTACGACAACGCCCGTGAGCGCGACGTTTCCTATTTGCCGACAGCCAGCCACGAAGTCATGCTGCTTGACGCATACGAATCCGTAAAAAATCATCCGCCGTCCGGCGCACGGATCTACAATGCCGGCGTCGGCGGACGGTTGGAGTCATTTCCGCGCCGCGATTTCGCGTCGTTGTTTCCCGCCTCCGCCAGGGGTGCGTCCGATGCGGCCCGCTCGGACAAAGAGGTTCTGACTTGAAACACATTATAAAATCGATCCTGATCGCCGGCCTGCGCCTGGTCACGGCGCCGCTGGGCCGCAAAGGGCGAGCGCACTTGCTGGGCCTCCTCCAGGCTGCGAGCGCACGCGACGCGGAGCGGCCGGGGGCCGGCGCAGACGCTTACGTGACGGTGAATACGGAACTCGGCGCCGTGCGCTACTTCGCGATCGGGGGCAGCGCGCGCTGGCGCGCCGAAACGCTGCTGACCAAGGAGCCGGAGACGATCGAGTGGATAAATAGTTTTCGCGAAGGCGATGTGTTCTGGGACATCGGCGCAAATGTCGGCGTGTACTCAATTTACGCGGCCGCGCTCAAGAAAACGCGCACGCGGGCCTTTGAGCCCTCGGCCGCTAATTACTATGTACTAAATAAGAATATAGAAATAAACGGCGTGGATGATCTGCTGCAAGCCTACTGCGTTGCTTTTGCCGCCAATGACGCCATGGATCAACTCCTGATGCAAACGACCGATATTGGCGGCGCACTCAGCAGTTTTGGCGAGGCCCGCGACTACCGGGGCGAAACCTTTACGCCGGCCTTTCGCCAGGGCATGCTGGGTTTCTCCCTGGATTCGTTCATCAGCCGCTATCAGCCCGAGTTTCCGGCGCATCTGAAGATCGACGTCGACGGACTTGAGAATCAGATCATCGCGGGCGCCCGCCTCACATTGCAGAATCCGGCGCTGCAATCCATCTCGATTGAACTGGACGACGACCGCGCCGACTATACTCGTGACGTTGTGGCGGCGATTTCACAGGGTGGCCTGGAATTCGTTCACAAAAAGCGCTCAGAAATGTACGCCGAGGGTCCTTTCGCCCGCACCTATAACTATTTATTTCGTCGCGGCGGCGCGCGCTGAGCCGCCGCTCCGCATCGGATCGCCGGCGCTGCACGGAACCCTGTCAGACTCATGCCTCATAAGAAAATACTCATAACCGGCGGCCAGGGATTTATCGGCGGACGCCTCGCAGCCGACCTTGCCGGCGATCATGACGTGCGGGCCGCGGCGCGGGCAAAGGGCGAGTCCGGCGCCCTCGCGCTGGACGCAGCCGATCCCGACTCGGTGCGCGCAATCTGTCAGGATATCCGACCGGCGGCGATCGTACATCTGGCCGGTCTCAAGGATCTAAAATACTGCGAGTCGCACGCGGACGAAACGCAGCGCCAGAATACGCGCTCGACGCAACTGCTCGCCGATCAGGCGAAAGAACTGGGCGCGTTTTTGATTTTTATTTCTTCCGACTATGTTTTTGACGGTGAACGCGGCGGCTACGCTGAAGACGATGCGACCTGCCCCGCGACCGTCTACGGACGCAGCAAGGCCGATGCGGAAACATACTTAAAGGCGACGCTGCCGGGGCGGTCCGCAATCCTGCGCAGTAGCGCGATTTACGGAAAGGGCGGCCGGTTTTTTGACTGGATCGTGCGTTCCCTGGAACAGGGTCAGCCCGTCGACGCCTTCGAAGATGCGATCTTTACGCCGACGCATATCTCGGATGTAATTTATGCGTTTCGCTGGTTAATCCGCACGGAGCGACCGGGCGTGTACCACGTCGCGAATCCCGAACCGGTTTCGCGCTTTCAGATGGCGCGCGCCGTCGCCCGCCACTACGGCTTTCCGGACGATCTGGTGCGACCGGCGCGCGTGGCGGACGCCGGCCTGCCGATCGCCCGCGACAACTCGCTTAACAGCGCGCGCACTTCGCAGATTATGGAACGCGCTTTCCTGACTCTCGCGGAAGGACTCAAACTGCTTTGAACGCGAAAAAATCGCACCCCTGCTCTACGCCGGTGCGCGCCGACGCTAACATTCGAAATTTAAGAGGAACTCGGACATGAGTCACGTCGAAGAAATCAAGAACGGCGATCAGTTGCTGGCGATCATTGTCTCGCGAGACTTTGATAAGCCTGGAATCAATTTTTTCACGTCCAACGAGTTGTCGCAGCAGCTTGCCGTAATGCGCCATCCGGCGGGCAAGATTATCGAGCCGCACGTGCATAACCCGGCGCCGCGCGAGGTCGTTTACACGAACGAAGTGCTGGTGCTGCGCAAGGGTCGCGTGCGCGTGGATTTTTATTCCGACTCCCAGGAGTATCTCTACAGCCGCGAGCTGATCGAAGGCGATATGATACTTCTCGTGACCGGCGGCCATGGCTTTGAGGTGCTGGAAGACGTCGACATGATCGAAGTGAAGCAAGGTCCCTTTGTGGGCGATCGCGATAAGACGCGTTTCCAGGGCGTCTCCGCGGACCGGGTGCGTCTGGTAAACGAATAAGCCTTCCCCCCGCTACGGAGATTGCAGATGACCGTCTTTGGCGCCTATTCACGATATTACGACTTGCTCTACAAAGACAAAGACTACGCGGCGGAAGCGGCGTACGTGATCGGATTGCTCAAGCGCTATGCGCCCGGCGCGCACGCCCTTCTGGAACTGGGCTCCGGCACCGGAAAACACGCGGTGCTGTTTGCGCAGCAGGGCTACTCTCTGCATGGGATCGAGCGCAGCGCCGACATGCTGGCGGAGTGTCTGCGCCGCCGTGCGGAGCAGACGCCCGAGGTCGCAGCGCGCCTGTCGTTCGCCGAGGGCGATATTCGCACGTTTCAGGACGCGGCAACCTACGATGCCGCGCTCTCCCTGTTTCACGTTGTGAGTTATCTGACGACCAATGCGGATCTCCAGGCAGTCTTCCAGAAGGCGGCGGAGCGACTGAAGCCCGGCGGTTTGTTTCTCTTCGACATTTGGTACGGACCGGCGGTGCTTCATCTGAAGCCTGAAACGCGGGTAAAACGTCTGGAGGACGATCGAATCAAGGTGGTGCGCCTTGCGGAACCGGAAATCCATCTGGATCGAAATTGCATCGATGTGAAGTATCAGGTCATGATTCGCGATAAAAACAGCGGCGAACTCAGCGAGTTGCACGAAACGCATAACATGCGCTATTTGTTTACGCCGGAAATCGAACTCTTGCTGGAGCAGGCCGGCATGGAGCTGGTTCGCCACGAAGAGTGGCTCACCGCCGCCGACCCGGGCGAGGCAACCTGGGGCGTGTGTTACGTCGCGCGGCGCAGGGACGCGCGCCAGTGACGGAATTGGAAATTCGCGCGCTTGCTGCGGCCGACGCCGGCGAATTCTCCGACATGCTGCTGGAGAACGGCGGCGCGTATTCGCAGTACTTCCGCCCGTTTTCTTTTGAACGCGAAGCCGTCTTCGACATGTTGACGCAATCGCAACGCGATCGCTACTGGGGCGCGTACTGCCAGGGCGCCCTGGCCGGTTTTTTTATGCTGCGCGGTTTTGACGCCGGCTATGAGCGCCCATCCTACGGCGTGTTAATTCGCGAGAGTCGCGCCGGGCTGGGCCTCGCGTCTCTCGCGCTGCGCTTCGCCCTGAGCTGGTGTCGCGTGCAGGGCGTGGCGGCCGTCATGCTCAAAGTGCATCCGGAAAACAGCGTCGCCAGGCGAATTTACGAGCGCGCGGGATTCAGGGAAACTGGCGTCTGCGAGACCAGCGGACAAACTATCATGGAACGAAGATTTTCTTGGGGAGAAAAAGAATGATCGGCAAGCTTGCGCGGCGCGCAATGGATCGTTTCGCCAATTCAATTGCGTATCGCCTGACTCATGGCAGCGCGAGCGAAAGCGCCTCGCAGGCGGGACAGCCGCCCCTGACGGAATTGTATCGTCGCTCGCTCGCTGTGGAGCAGGCGACGCAGAAATGCCTGGCCGAAGCGTTTCGCCAACCAGGACGCGCTCCGCACGCTGTTGATTTTGCGAACGAAGGCTTTAAAGCGTATTCGCAAAATGACGAGGACGGCATCCTGCTTTATATTTTTTCCATCATCGGCGAGGGCGGCCGGCGCACGGCGGAGATCTGCGCCGGCGACGGCATTGAATGCAATTCCGCGAACCTGATTATCAATCACGGCTGGAAAGGTTTTCTGGTCGACGGGAACGCTGCGCGCGTCGAACGGGGCCGCAGATTTTATGCGGCGGAACGACGCACCAAACTCTTGCCGCCGAAACTGCTGCAGACGTGGGTCACGCGCGACAACATCAACGCGCTTCTATCTGAAAACGGCATGGATGGCGATCTGGATCTGCTCTCGATCGACGTAGACGGCAATGACTACTGGCTGTGGGAAGCGATCGCCGTCGCCCAACCGCGCGTGGTCGTCGTGGAAACCAATACGATCTGGGGCGCGGAGGAAGCGCGCACTATCCCCTACGATCCGAATTTCGTCTGTCAGCTGGACACAAAGACCTACGAACACTACTGCGGCGCCTCGCTTGCGGCCTTTGCGAAACTGGGTCGACGCAAGGGCTATCGACTCACCGGCATGGAACGCCGCGGCTTTAACGCATTTTTTATGCGCTCGGACGTGGGCCAGGAGCGGTTTCCGGAGCGCAGCGTTGCGGAATGTCGCGCCGTTTCGCCCGGCGGCTTGCGTCTGGATCACCCGGACCGCCCGGCGCGCGTCGCCTGGGTCAAGAGTCAAACCTGGCAGGAAGTGTGAGACCCCGTTCTCAGTATACTATGATCGCCCAACAACCGCCGCCGCCCAAAACTCGTTCCGCGCTTGCCGCATCGGTGATTATTCCCACCATGAATCGCGGAGCGCCGCTGCTTGAACTGCTCGACGCGCTCTGCGCACAAGCGGCGCCGCCGGGCGGTTTCGAGATTATCGTTGTTGACAGCTCTACGGACGGGACGCCGGAGCTGGTTCGAAAGTACATCGCAGCGCACTCAGGCGAACCTGCCATCCAGTACCTGCGTGAAGAGCGCGTCGGCGTACACTACGCGCGGCATCGCGGCGCGCGCGCGGCGCGCGGCGAAATTTTCGTGCAGATCGAAGACGACGCCATGCCCGAGCCGGGTTGGCTGGTCGCTTTGCTGGAACCCTACGCGGAAGCGGACACCCTGGCGACCGGCGGTCGCACAGCGCCCCGTTTTGAAGGCGAACCGCCCTGGTGGATTCTTGACAAAAAAAACCTGAATTATCTGAGCATATCGAGCCTGGGCGACGTACGCCGCGAGTTTCGCAGCGGCTGCCCGCTGTACGCGGTCAATATGTCCGTGCGGCGCGATTTACTTTTTGCGGTCGGCGGTTTTAATCCGGATATCATGGGCCCGGTGTTATTGGGCGACGGCGAGTCCGGTCTGCAACGCAAACTGTTCGCAGCCTACGCGGGCCAGATTGTTTACGTCCCCGACGCCCTGGTGTATCATCTGTTGCCGGCCTCGCGCTTGACGGAAACTTACTACCGGCGGCGACTCTGGAACGAAGGCGCGACACGCGGCTACATGGCCTTTCACGAAAGCCGACCGGGTCGCATGCGGCTCTTGTTCTGGACCGTGCGCGCGCTGCGCCGTTCCCTGACTGCGCGCATCGTCCGCGAATTCAGGCGCGGAACCGTCGACTACTACAAGAAATACTTCTGGCATCTCTCCCAGAGACGCGAAGCATGGTTTTATTTTCAGCTGATCTGGAACCGCAGTTTTCGCAGCTTTGTGGAAAAGCAAGATTGGATTCAGGAATAATCAGGCGCCGCGAAAAAATGGACTTCATTTCGGTAAACGAACCGCTTCTGCAGGGCCGCGAAAAAGAACTCCTGCTCGAGTGCATTGAAACGGGCTGGATTTCCTCGGAAGGGCCTTTTGTGCGCGAATTTGAAGATAAGTTCGCGGCGCGCGTCGGTCGTAAGTTCGGCGTCGCGGTATGCAATGGCTCGGCGGCGATCGACGCAGCCGTCCACGCCCTGGATCTCAAGGCCGGCGACGAGGTGATCCTGCCGACGTTCACCATCATATCCTGCGCGGCCTCGATTGTGCGCGCGGGCGCCACGCCGGTTGTGGTCGATTGTAATCCCGACGACTGGAACATGAATGTCGCACAAGTTGAGGCGCGCATTACGCCGCGCACGCGCGCAATCCTGGTCGTCCACATCTACGGACTGCCCTGCGACATGGACCCGATCCTGGAGCTTGCGCGCCGACACGGTCTCGTGATTCTCGAAGACGCCGCCGAAATGCACGGTCAGGCCTATCGCGGCCGACCCTGCGGTTCCTTTGGCGAAATCAGCACCTTCAGTTTTTATCCCAACAAACATATAACCACCGGCGAAGGCGGCATGGTCGTCACCGACGATCCGGCCCTGGCGGAGAAATGCCGCCTCGCACGCAATCTCTACTTTCAAGCGCAGCAACGCTACGTGCACGAAGAACTGGGCTGGAACTTTCGCATGACAAATCTCCAGGCGGCGATCGGACTCGCGCAGCTTGAGCAGCTGGACGGCTTTGTCGAACGCAAGCGGGCGATGGGCCGCGCCTACGACGAACGGCTCAAGGGCATACCCGGCCTGCGCCTGCCGCAGGCGCGCGCCGACTACGCAGAAAACATCTACTGGGTCTATGGCATCGTCCTGGAAGACCCGGCCTATCCGGATGCAAAAGAAATTGCTGCGCGGCTTGCAAAAGAAGGCGTGGGCACGCGTCCCTTTTTCTGGCCGATGCATGAGCAACCCGTCTTTCGTCGGATGGGGCTATTCACGAATGAATCTTATCCGGTCGCCGAACGTCTGGCCCGGCGCGGCTTTTACATCCCCAGCGGCCTGGGCCTCAAGCCGGATCAACTCGAACGCGTGAGCGCTGCGCTGCATCGCGTACTGCGCTGAGATCCGCGAAGAACTGCAATGTTTAGAAAACTGAAGAATCTGCTCGCAAGCGGTTCGCGCGGCGTCGGCGCCGGGCCAGCCGGCCTGGACGGCGCGCTCGCCCAGGCCGATCTTGCGTTTGTAAAACGCGAGGGTCAGTTTCGCAAGTCCAACCTGTACGCCACGGCGGATCAATGGTCCGCTCAGCCCGAATGAAACGCTCCGGTCGAATCGCCTTTGTTTTTTATCCCTTCCTGCCGATCACCGGTCGCCTGGAAACGATGCCCTTCGCCCTGGAGGCGGTGCGTTCGCTCGCGCGCGCCGGCTGGAGAGTGGACCTGTTTTTGTGGGAGCCCGTAGCTTCCGTTTACCGGAAATTACTGCCGGAAAACGTCAACATCCGCTGGCAAAAGCGACAACGCTCCCTGCTGGGGCCGCAGCCGGGCGCCCGGATCGAAGCGCTGCGCTACGGCGCGTACGAGTGCATCTTCGCCGTGAGTCAGAAGGGCGCCGGTTCGGCGCTCAGTCTGCAGCGATCCAACGGCGGCTGCCCGCTGGTGTACCTGAGTGAGGAGTTCCCGAGCGCCTGGGCGCCGACCGCCTGGGGCAAACGTGAGCAGCGCGCGGCGCAACGCGCCACGGCGATTGTGGTCCCCGACGCCGGGCGCATCGCATTAACGCGCCAGGAACTCGCCGTAGCGGATTCGGTTCCTTTTGCAACCCTGCCCAATATTCCAACGATCGATGGTACGCCGACGATCAACTGGACGGAACGCCTGGGTTTGCCCTCCGAC
Organism: Leptospirales bacterium; assembly: GCA_036170535.1. GTDB lineage: Bacteria > Spirochaetota > Leptospiria > Leptospirales > Leptonemataceae > SSF53. The sequence goes on from JAVHPJ010000054.1 coordinate 45,379, forward strand.
TGCATTCCTTTTTTACACGCCGGCAGCATTTCGGATTGGGCGCAGGCGCCGGAGCTGCTTACAACCGTTCCCGCCTGGCCGCAAAACACTGCGTTGATCCTGCAATGTCGCGCGCGACGCACGGACTTTCAGCAATACGAACACCTGAATTTGCCGGGTCGCGTATTCTGGCAGCTCGACCCGCTTCCGCCGGATGAGTTGCACTCGCTGATCCAGTTCTGCGCAGCCTCATTTGCGTTGTACCGTAACACCGGTCCCAACCTCGAGCTGGTCGGCATGTCGTCCGGCAAACTGATGCGCAGTCTGGCCTGCGGCGTTCCGGTGATCGCCTCGGATCTCGCCTCGCTCGCCTTTGTGCGCGAGCATGCGGTCGGCGTTACGGTCCGGCATCCGGCGGAGATTTCGGCCGCCGTAGCGCATATGATCGAACGCCGCGCAGACTATCGCGATCGCTGTCTGGAATTCAGTCGAACGACGGGTTCGTACGCCCGCCACTGGAATGAGTTTGCGGCTCTGCTGGAAAACAAGCTCGGGTTTAATCTGGCGCACGGCCCCGCGCAGGCGCAATCACGATGACGGAAGCGCTCCACACTAAAACGCCGACCACGGCAATTGTTCTGGGAACCTTTAACCGACTGGGCCAGCTGCAAAATTGTCTGAATTCTTTTCTGGGCAAGTTGCGTCATCCGACGCGCGCAGTCATAATCGATGCGGGATCTACGGACGGCACGCGCGATTACCTTAAATCCCTGTCCGGCGTCGAGCTGATCTTTGAAAGCGAGCGCATCGGCCAGGCGAAGAGTTACAACAATGCGTTTCGCAAGCTGGACACGGACTACATCGCGTGGATTTCCGATGATAACATCGTGCTGCCGGAGGTTCTGGATCAAGCGATTGATACGCTGACGCGGGTCCCGCGCCTGGGCGCGCTGGGTCTCAAGGTGAAAGACATCTCCGGCCCCTTTGTGAAGGCGGCTTACATCGGCGGCATTTCCTCGAAAGGCGTGCTCAACATAAATCAGGGTCTTGTCCGGCGCAGCGTATTTGAGGCGGTCGGCTATTTCAGCGAGGATCTGATCGACTACGGCATCGATCCGGATCTCACCGCCAAAATTCTGGGCGCAGGCCACAGCGTCGCCTACACCCGGAAGATCTGCATACTGCACGATCGTCAGTGGAGTCTGAACAGCTCCTCCGACGAGTACGCCCGCAAAATGGAGCGGATGCGCGCCTCGCGCGACGTTTATGAGCGCCGCCACGCGATGCTGGATGAAACCCGGCCGCACTGGTCGCAGCCGCTGAAACGGCTCCTGCCGCCCTACAACATACGGGACCGCGTCCGCAGGCTTTTGCCGCGCAAGACCGCAAGCGCCGGGGCGACCGCAGCAGCGGGGGCGCCGGAAATGAGTTATCGCGAAACCCTGTTTGAAAAAGGGCTGGGCGCCCTGCCCCTGGCGGGCGAGGCGTTCAAGCGTATCCGCAGGGACTGGCGAAATATTAAGTATACGCGCTTCATCAGCATTTTCGACCCGCTGAGCCATTGGGGACAACCCTTCCATCTGGAGCAGGATCTCGGCCTGGAGCGCACGGCGCGGCCCGGGCGCACTGCCCGGGAAAATGCGCCGCGTTGAAAATCGGGTCAATAACCGGGGAATGAATATGAGAGAACTGAACATCGACGGAAAGATCATTAACGACGAGTCCGAGTGCTACGTGATCGCCGAGATTGGCCACAATCACCAGGGCGACGTGGAAAAATGCAAGGAGCTGATTCGCGCCGCAAAAACGGCCGGCGCCGACGCGGCCAAACTGCAGAAGCGCGACAATCGTCAGCTCTTTACCAACGAGTATTACAATCGCCTCTACGATAACCCGAACAGCTTTGGCCAAACCTACGGCGAACACCGCGAGTTTCTGGAGTTCGGCGAGGATGAGTATGTCGAGCTGAAGAAGTTCTGCAAGGAATTGGGTATTACGTTTTTCTCCACTGCGTTCGATATCGCCAGCGCGGACTTTCTCGCGCGGCTGGATATGCCGGCCTACAAAATCGCCTCCGGCGACCTGAAAAACATCCCGCTCATTAAACATGTGGCGTCTTTCGGCAAGCCGATTGTACTCAGCACCGGCGGCGGCGAAATGGCGGACGTTGAACGCGTGTACGAGGCGTTGACGCCGATTACAAAACAATTTTGCTTTCTGCAATGCACCGCATCGTATCCCGCGCAGCCGGAAGAAATGAACCTGCGCGTAATCAGCGTCTTTCGCGAGCGCTTCCCGGAGACGGTGATCGGACTCTCCGATCATTTCAGCGGCATCGCCATGGCGCCGGCGGCGTACGTGTTGGGCGCGCGCGTCATGGAAAAACACTTCACGCTGAATCGCGCGATGAAGGGCACGGATCATGCTTTTTCGCTCGAACCCCAGGGCCTCACCAAACTCGTGCGCGACCTGCGCCGCGTGCGACTCGCGATGGGCGACGGCGTCAAGCGCACCCTGCCGATCGAAACGCAGCCGCTGATTAAGATGGGCAAAAAACTCGTCGCTGCGCGCGATCTGGAAGCCGGCCACGTGATTCAAGCGGCGGACATCGCCGTCAAGTCGCCGGGCGACGGACTGCCGCCGTACGAAATGGATTTGATTCTGGGCAAGCGCCTCGCCTATCCGATGCGCGCCGATGACGCATTCCATCTGGATAATGCACGCTGAGTCCGGCGAATTCGCGCACACGTAATTCGCCTCAGTCGCTCGTCATGAACCAGCTTTTTCGACTTGATGAACGCGTGGCCGTGCTCACGGGCGGCCTGGGTCAGTTGGGACGGCAGTTTACGCGCGCCCTGGCGGACTCCGGCGCGCGCGTGGCCTCGTTGGATGTTGCCGCGCCGGGCGCGGAATACCAGAGCCAATTCGCCGATCTGCTGAGCGCCGGACGACTGCGCAATTTCCAGGCGGATGTCGTCAGTCGCGCGTCGCTTACGGCTGCGCTGCAATCGATTGAAGCGGAGTGGGGCGCAACGCCGCACATCCTGGTAAACAACGCCGCGCTGGACTCGCCGCCCGATGCGCCTCAATCCGAAAACGGACCCTTCGAGGAATATCCGGAAGACTCCCTTGATAAGATTATGCGCGTGAATGTTAAGGGCGTGTTTGTCGCCTGCCAGGTATTTGGCGGCGCCATGGCGCGCGCGGGACGCGGCAGCATTGTCAACCTGGGTTCCATTTACGGAATTGTCTCGCCCGTCCAGGATATCTACGAGTATCGCCGCAAAGGGGGCGAATCGTTTTACAAGCCCGCGCCCTACGCGATTACCAAGGCCGGCGTGATCCAACTGACGCGTTATCTGGCGACCTACTGGGCGCGCAAGAATGTGCGCGTAAACGCCCTTTCGCCCGCGGGCATTTTTAATAATCAGTCGCCGGAATTTCTGGCGGAGTATTGCAAGCGCATGCCCATGGGGCGCATGGCGCGTGCAGAGGAAATGTGCGGGCCGTTGATTTTTCTCGCATCGGACGCCTCTTCGTACATGACCGGCGGCAATCTGGTAATCGACGGCGGCTGGACCGCCTGGTAGGCCGCGCGCCTCCGCGGCGACGCCCCGCGCAGCGCAAGCCGGCGGCGCGTTTGTCTTTGCCTTGCTTCCAGGCGCTGCACGCATAATTCGGTTGTATGGCATATCCGGAAACTGTCCTGCACTGGATTGGCGGCGCGGAAGTCGCAGCGGTCGACGGTGCAACTCTACCGATTTTTGATCCGCACACCGGTCAGGAGTTTGCGCGCGTCGCCCGGGGCGGCAAAGCCGATGCCGAGCGCGCCCTCGCCGAAGCCGTGCGTACCCAGTCGAGCTGGGCTGCAACGAGCGTTGTGGAGCGCGCCCTGATTCTGCGCAAGACCGCGCAACTGATCGAGGCCCGGGCGGAGGAAATTTCCGCCCTTGTCGCCCGCGAAGCTGGCAAGCCGCTAAAAGATGCGCGCGGGGAAACCGGCGCCGCCGTAGAACTGGGCTACTTCATGGCCGGCGAAGGCCGGCGCTACTACGGCTATACGACAGCCAGCGCCATGCCGGATCGGAACGCAAAAGTCATTCGCCAACCGGTCGGCGTCTGCGCGCTGATTATCGCCGCAAATACGCCTTTGCCTAACGTCGCCTGGAAAACCTTCCCCGCGCTGCTCTGCGGCAACACCGCCGTGTTAAAGCCCTCGGAAGATACGCCCGCATCGGCGCTGTGGTTTGCGCGCATCTTAAAAGAAGCCGGTTTGCCTGACGGAGTTTTTTCCGTAATCCACGGAACGGGCGCGGAGGCCGGCGCGGCGCTGGTGGAAGATCCGCGCGCGGCCCTGGTGAGTTTCACCGGTTCGGTAGGCGTGGGTCGGCACATCCAGAAAACGGCGGGCGAGCGACTCGCGCGCGTATGCCTGGAGCTTGGCGGAAAAAATCCATTGGTAGTTTGCGATGACGCGGATCTGGACTTCGCTGCCGACATCGCCGTTGCGTCCGCCTTTTCCAACGCCGGTCAGCGTTGCGCATCGGGTAGTCGCATTCTCGTATTCGAATCGGTCTACGATGACTTCAAAACGCGCTTTCTCGCACGCACGCAAAAACTCAGACTCGGCGTCTCTGATCAAGACGATCTGGGCCCGGTCATCAACGAACGTCAGCTAGGGAACATGCTGGCCGCCGTGGAGCGCGCGGTGGCAAAGGACGGCGCCCGCGTGCTGGTTGGCGGCGCCCGTTTGCTTGATCCCGACCACGCCGGCGGGTACTACATGGCGCCCACGATTCTCGAAGATCTCAATCCGCAGGCTGAGCTGTCGTCCAGTGAACTGTTTGGGCCGATTACCGCCCTGTATCGCGTGCGGGATCTGGCGCAGGCGATCGAACTGGCGAACGACTCGCCCTTTGGACTGACGGCGGCGATTCACACCGCCAGCATCCATCGCGCCGAAGTATTCGCGGCACAGGTCAGGTCCGGCGTAATTTCCGTCAATGGACCCACGCACGGCAGCGAACCGCACATGCCATTCGGCGGCCTGCGCAATTCCGGCAACGGCTGGCGCGAACCAGGCACGCAGGCGCTCGACGTCTACAGCGAGTGGAAGTCGGTTTACGTGCGTCATTTGCCCGGCAAAGTCTGAAACGTCATGGATGCCCTCGCCCTCATACCCGCGCGCGGCGGTTCCAAACGAATCGCCAATAAAAACGTTCGCCCGCTGCACAATCATCCGCTGATCGCGTATACAATTGCCGCGGCGGCGCAGTCCGGCGTGTTCCGACGCGTGATAGTCTCGACGGAAAGCGAAGAAATCGCCGAAATCGCCCGCGCCTACGGAGCGGAGATCCCGTTTTTGCGGCCGGCCGAATATGCCGGCGATCTATCGGCGGACATCGAATGGGTGACGCACGCTCTGAAAAAACTGAAGGACGCCGGCGACCCGTGCGAGATTTTTTCCCTGCTGCGCCCCACCAGTCCCTTTCGCCAGGCTGAAACGATTCAGCGCGCCTACCAGGCCTTTGTAAACGATGGCGCCGCGGACTCCTTGCGCGCGGTGGAAAAATGCAGCGAACATCCGGCGAAAATGTGGCGCTTGAGCGGCAATCGCATGACGCCTGTGCTCAAGAACCCGGACGAAAACGCAACGCCGTGGCACAGCAGTCCCTACCAGGCTCTCCCGGAGATTTACGTCCAGAATGCCAGCCTGGAAATCGCGCGCGTCGCCACACCGCTCGCCGGGCGCGGAATCGCTGGCGATCAAATACTGCCCTTTATAACGCAGGGCCACGAAGGCTTTGATATAAATCGGCCGGAAGACTGGGTGGTGGCCGAATATTTGCTGGCCTCCGGCCAGGCGCGGCTGCCGGAACTCGGCGCCCCGGCGCGCATCCCTTGAGTGCAATTTTGCAAAGTCTGAACGTCACTACACTACTCTACGGAAATTACTTTGGGCGAAAAAGCGAACCTGACATCCGAAACTGAAGGCCAGAGCCCGCGACTCAAGTTTGTCCCGCAAGCGCAGATACAGCGCGTCCTGCAGGCCGAGCTCAAGCCGCTGGATCGAGCGGCGATACTGGCGGACCTGTTTCGCATCAATGCGCTGTACATGATCAGCCAGGCCGGTTCCGGCCACATCGGCTCGAGCTTCAGTTGTCTGGACATTCTCACTTACCTCTGGACGATCGAGATGAAACATCCGAATCGCCCCGAAGAGTCGGAATTTGATCTGTTCTTTTCCTCAAAGGGCCACGATTCGCCGGCGGTTTACGCCGCTATGACCGGTCTCGGTCGCCTCGATTTCGAATTAATTCACGAGCTGCGCCGGCTGGGCGGACTGCCCGGCCATCCGGATGTAAGCACGCCCGGCATCGTTACGAACACCGGCTCGCTGGGCATGGGCGTCGCCAAGGCGCGCGGCATGATCATCGCGGCGCGCTTGAATAAAAAGAAAGCGCGCGCATTTGTCATTACCGGCGACGGCGAGTTGCAGGAGGGACAGATCTGGGAATCCCTGCAGCCGACCGCCAACGGCGGCTTTGGCGAGATTACGTTAATCGTGGATCACAACAAAATTCAATCCGACACCTGGGTGAAAGACGTCAGCGATCTGGGCGATCTGGAAGCGAAGTTTCGCGCCTTTGGATGGGAAACGGCCCGCTGCGACGGGCACGACTTTGCGCAAATCGAAGCCGTATTTACCCGTTTTCGCGGAATCACCAACAAGCCGAAAGTCTTGATCGCCGACACCCGCAAAGGTCAGGGCGTTTCGTTCATGCAAATGCTCACAACGACCGAAGACGGGACCTACTACAAGTTCCACAGCGGCGCGCCTTCGCACATGCATTATGCGGAGGCCTTTGAAGAGCTGGAGACGTCGCTGCGCGGCAAAATGCAGACGGGCGGAGCGCAGGCTCTTTCGGCCGCTTTGGATTTTTCCGAAGCGGATCAGCGACCGCGCCCCGCGCCGCAGAATCCGCAGAAGCTGATCGCCGCTTACGGCGACGAACTTGTCCGACTCGCGGCGAAACATCCCGAGCTTGTCGCCCTGGATGCGGACCTGGTGCTCGACACCGGGTTGATTCCGTTCAGCCGCCAGTATCCGGAGCGTTTTATCGAATGCGGCATCGCCGAACAGGACATGGTTTCCACGGCCGGCGGTCTTGCACTGATGGGCAAACTGCCGATCGTACACAGTTTTGCGTGTTTTCTGTCCACGCGGCCGAACGAACAAATCTACAATAACGCGACGGAAAAAACGAAGATTATCTACGTCGGTTCGCTGGCGGGTCTGCTGCCCGCCGGCCCGGGTCACTCGCATCAATCGGTGCGCGATATCTCGTGCCTGGGCGCCGTCCCAGGACTGACGCTGATTGAACCCTGCAACGAACAGGAAACGCGCCTGGCCCTGCGCTGGGCCGTGGAAGAAAGTAAAGAAAGCGTATATATTCGCCTGGTGAGCATTCCCTCCGAAACGCCCTTCGAGTTGCCGGCCGACTATGCGCTTGTGCCCGGCCGCGGCGTTACCCTGCGCCCCGGTCGCGACGCGCTGGTATTCGCGTACGGCCCGACGATGCTCGCGCCCGCCTGCCGCGCAGCCGAGGCGCTGGCCGGCGAAAACGTATCCGTGCAGGTTGTAAATTTTCCCTGGCTGAATCGCGTGGATACGCACTGGCTAAAATCGGCGCTGGACGGAATTGCCACCGTGTTAATCCTGGACGACCACTTGCGGGATCAAGGTCTGGGCGAAAAACTGACGGCCGCCCTGGCGGAACAGGGTCTGGCCGACGGGCGCCGCATTGTGCGCAAAGGTCTAACCGATACGCCGCTCTGCGGACGCAACGACGAAATCCTCGCGCATTATCGCTTTGATCCGGCGTCGCTCGCCGAGGACATCAAGCGCGCAATTTCCGGCGCATCCGGCAACGCGATCTGATGAGCCGCAACGGCGCAAAAACCCGGCTCTGGATTGCGCTTCTGGCTTTGCTGGCGGGCGCCGTTGCGAGTTACGGCGCGGTGCGCATCCAGAAGATATATTATAAGAAGCATCCGCACTTCTACGACGCAGTTTCCTATCAATATCACAACGCGCGCCTCTATGAACGATTAAAGCGCGAAAGCATCGCGGAAGTCGCGGCAGAGGAGTGGTTCAAAAACTCGCGTCACCCCTTGCGCACCACGCCGCTCGTGCTTTTTGCGCCCGAACTCCTGCGCCATCCCCAGGGACATATGGCGACCGCGGTACCCTTTCTCTTGCTTTTTTTATTTCTCATGGGCGCCCTGTTGTATGCGCGCACTGCGTCCCTTGCGGCTGTCGCCCTTGCGCTGGGCGGCGTAGCGCTAACACCGCACTTTTATGATCCGCAATTTGGTCTGGCGGCGGCGTGGCTGGATCTGACTGCGGCGCTTATAGTCGGCTGCGCCGTCCTGTGTCTGTTTCTGGCCGACGAGGCGCACACCAGAGACGCGCCGCGCTTTCCGTGGGCCTGGCATCTGGCCGCCGGTGCGTTACTGGGCCTCGCTCCGCTCGCGCGGTACGTCGCCGTGGTTTATGCGTTTGTCGTCGCGGCGCCCGTAATCGGCTGGTTGGCTCTGCACAGCCTGCGGCGTGCGCCGGATCTGCGCCGGGGGCTCTGGTCGGCGGCGCGCGGGCCAGCGTTGACGCTCTTCGCTTTTCTGGCCGTCGCCGGCCCCTATCTGCACGCGCACTACGCAATCAATTCGCACTTCTACTCGACTTACGGGTACAATCTGGGCGCCGGCGTAATCGCCGCGTCCGCCGCGAACCTGCAGGCGGCGGCGCGCTTTTTCACGTATCCGGTGAGCGCGCTCCTGCTTGCACTGCTGGCCGCCTTTGTTGCGCTGATTCTGCGCTCCGGCGAAGCGCAAAAGCGCGTTGGATTCTTCGCGCTGGTCGCCTGGTGCTGCGCCGCTCCCTGGCTGATGCAGAGTTTTGTGTTGCGTTCGCTGGCCGTGCATCCAATGAACTTTGCCCTGCCCTTTCTGCTGCTGCTATTTGCCGCAGCCGGGCGGGAGCTCTGGATCGCCGCCGCGGGGCGGAGCGTCCGACGACTTGCGCTGGTTGGCGCCGGCGCCCTGCTCGCCCTGCTATCAATTTTTGGCATATGGACGCATTTATACCTGGCTCGCCATCCCGACCCGGACGCCATCATCGCAAAAGCTTTTGATCGTGAAACAGCGCGGCGTCTGATTGCGCTGGGACCGGACCGGGTGTGGCTGGCGATGTTTGACGAACGTTCGATGATGCCGACCATGGAAGCGTATTACGAATCCGGAATATTTGTCGCGCCCGCCGGTCAGGACTTTTTTTTCAGCGTGCACGCCAGCGTCTTTAAGGGCAACTATCCGGGCCTGAGTTTTGCGCAAATGTCGGCGAATATAAAACAAAACCTGGACGACTACGTCGACCTGGCGGTCCTGCCGGCGAATGTGGATCGCGAGCCGCCCCTGTATAACAATGAGTTCAGCCGCGAGGTGGCGCGCGCGGTGGGCGCAGCACTGGCGCGCGATCCGCGTTGGGAAAAAAGCGAACGGGCGCCGGAATCGCCCTACGGACCGCTCGACTTTTATCGGAATCGCAATCCCCGCAGCGATCATTTTGACCGAATATTTTCTGGAACCGCGGAGTTGCGTTGAATGGCGACCGGCAAGGCGATAAACAAGGAACTGATCTCGATTGTGAGCCCGGTCTACGGCTGCGCCGCGTGCCTGCCGGAATTAGTGCGGCGCGTGAGCGTCAGTTTGCCAGGCCGACCGGTCGAATTCGTGTTGGTCAACGATGCAAGTCCCGATGGTTCGTGGGAGGCTATCCAGACTCTGGCGCGCAAGGACCGCCGCGTGCGCGGCGTAAATCTCTCGCGTAACTTTGGCCAACATGCGGCGATCTCGGCCGGACTGGACCACGCGCGCGGAACCTGGCTCGTAATCATGGACTGCGATCTACAGGACCGCCCTGAAGAAATTCCGCGTCTGTACGCAAAGGCGGCGGATGGTTTTGATGCGGTAATCGCGCGCCGGGCAGTTCGGCGCGATGCCTGGCTCAAGCGAGCCTTCTCAAAAAACTTCTACCGCGCCTTGAGTTTGCTGACCGGCATTGAACACGACAGCAGCATCGCGAACTTCGGCATTTATCATCGCAAGGTCATCGACGCCGTGCGCGGTCTGCAGGAATCGGTGCGTTTTTTTCCGGCAATGGTACGCTGGGTCGGATTTCGCACCGCCCTGCTGGATGTAGAACACGCGGCGCGCGAAACCGGCGAGTCCGCCTACACGTTGCGCAAGGCCTTGCGGCTGGCGCTGTCGGTGATGCTCGCCTACTCCGACCGGCCGCTCTGGTTCGCGATGCAAGCTGGATTCTGGATAGCGAGCGCAGCGCTGCTGTTCGGAGCGAGTATCGTAGTGCGCGCGCTCGCCGGGGACTTTACCGTGCTCGGCTACGCAAGTTTGATGGCTTCGGTGTGGTTCCTCGGCGGCGTAACGATCATGGCCATCGGCGTTGTCGGCGTTTATGTGGGACGCATTTTTGACGATGTGAAGCGCAGACCGGCGTACCTGGTGCAGGAGACCACCGACCGTACGCCGACGACGACGCCCAGGCGCCCGGCGCGCTGAACGCCTACCATGAGCCGCTCCGCCGCGCCTGCCGTACGCCGCCTCGATTGGGACAGCGAATTTTTCGACTATCCGGTGGCGGCGATTGCGCTTTCGCCGGCAAACGATCCGCATGATCTGGAACTGGCTCTGGCTGATCCCGTCGCAATGCAAGCCAGGCTGATCTACATCAGTTGTTCGCCCGCGGCGGCGGCGTTGCGTCGGGCGCTGCGGCGCCGGGGCGCGTTTCTCGCAGATACAAAGCTGGTCTACGAACGCGGCCCGCTTTCTGCAGAGGAACTGACTGCCGCGGACCCCGAAATCGTCGCTTGCGAATTGAGGCATCCCGACGTCAGCCTGCTCGATCTGGCGATCGAAAGCGGACTGTATTCGCGTTATGCGATCGATCCCGGCTTCAAACGCGATGAATTTCGCCGGCTGTACCATAAGTGGATCGAGGAGTCCCTGGCCGGACGCATTGCGTATCGCACATTAATGTTGCAGGACTCGCCAGACCCAGGAGCGGCCAGGACCACATTGGCGATGATAACCCTTGCGCGTAAAGGCGCTGTCGGCGAGATCGGTCTGGTCGCCGTCGCCCCGGCTGCGCGCGGCAAGGGGCTCGGACGCCGAATCCTGGCAGCGGCGCTGCGCGATTTTACTGCGGAGGCTTGCAGCCTGGTGCGCGTGAAAACGCAGCGCATCAACCGGGCGGCGCGAAGATTATACCTGTCAGCCGGTTTTCGCCTGACGGAATGCGAATGCATTTACCACTATCGACCGAATTGCAAAACGTGAGAGGCGTCCGTGAAGATTCCGTTTAACAAGGCCCGCGTGCATCCGCTGGAACTGGATTACATCCGGGCTGCGCTCGAAAGCGGACATCTCTCCGGAGACGGGCCGTTTACGCATAAATGCCATCGTTGGCTCGAAGAGCAGCACGCCGTCCCGCGCGCGCTATTGACGCATTCCGCTACGGCCGCGCTGGAGATGGCGGCGCTGCTTGCGAATCTGGAACCGGGCGACGAAGTCCTGATGCCGTCGTACACCTTCGTATCGACGGCCAACGCCTTCGCCCTGCGCGGCGCCACGCCCGTCTTCGTAGATATCCGTCCCGACACCTTGAATCTCAACGAAGATCTTCTTGCTCAGAGCATTACGGAAAAGACGCGCGTTATTGCGCCCGTGCACTACGCCGGCGTGAGTTGCGAAATGGATCCGATTCTTGCGCTCGCACAGGAACGCAATCTGCTGGTCGTAGAGGATGCGGCCCAGGGAATTCTGGCGAGTTACCGCGGCCGGCCGCTGGGCGGTCTGGGCGACCTGGGCGCGCTCAGTTTTCACGAATCAAAAAATGTAATTTCCGGCGAAGGCGGCGCCTTGCTGATCCGTGCGCCGCATCTGGCGGCGCGCGCGGAGATCATTCGTGAAAAGGGCACCAATCGCAGTCAGTTTTTTCGCGGCGAAACGGACAAATACAGTTGGGTCGACATCGGCTCTTCTTATCTGCCAGGCGAGCTCACCGCCGCATTTTTGCTGGCGCAACTGGAACAGGCCCGCGCGCTGATCGAGACGCGCCTGGCGCTCTGGGAACGCTATCACGCTGCGCTGCACCGCCTTGAGATCGCCGGGGCGCTGCGGCGACCGATTATTCCGGCGCACTGTCAACACAACGCCCACATGTACTACCTGCTCCTGCCCGATCAGGAAACGCGGGCCGCTCTGATTGCGCATCTCAAAGCCCGCGACGTGTACACCGTCTTTCATTATGTGCCTTTGCATTCGGCGCCAGCCGGGCGCAAATACGGCCGTGTGGCCGGCGAGCTGCCGGTGACGGAGCGGATCGGGGAGACGTTGCTCAGACTGCCGCTTTATCCGGATCTGAGTTTTGCGGACCAGGATCGCGTAGTCGGGTTGATCCTGGACTTCTTTGAAAAACAGTAGCCGACTTTGGACCGGGAAATAGGTTCAACTCGACGCGCTCCGCGCGTGTACAATTCATGCACTTCCTGAAGAGCTTTTTCCTGCGCCTCCGCGGCCCGACGCAACGATCGCTGGCGCGCCAATTGCGCCAACTACAGAACGAGCTGACCGCGGCGCGTGAAGCAATCGGCCGCATCGAAATGCGCCAGACGGTACAGGCGAGCGATCTTGCTGCGGCGGAATTTCGCGTCTTCTCGCAATTTGGCGAAGACGGGATTATTCAACGCATACTCCGTTCCGTAGGTCCAACGCCGCAAACTTTTGTCGAGTTTGGCGTGCAGGATTACGAGGAGGCGAATACGCGCTTTCTCCTGATTCAACGGAATTGGGCGGGGCTGGTTATCGACGGATCTGCGGAAAACATGAAACGCTTACGGTCGCGCGAAATCTACTGGCAGCGCTCGTTAAAAGCGGTGGAAGCGTTCATCACACGCGAGAACATAAACGAACTGATCGCCGGGGCCGGTTTTACCGGCGAAATCGGCCTGCTCAGCATCGATATAGACGGGAATGATTATTGGGTCTGGGAACAGATCGAGTGCGTTTCGCCCGTCGTGGTTGTTTGCGAGTACAACAGTCTCTTTGGCGCGCGCGCCACTGTGACCACGCCCTATGATCCCGCCTTCCGACGCGAAAAGGCCCACTATTCCAATCTCTACTTCGGCGCCTCGCTGGCGGCGCTTGTCAGCCTGGGTCGCAAGAAGGGCTACGAGTTGGTCGGCTGCAACTCGGCGGGAAACAACGCCTTCTTTGTCCGCCGCGATCGTCTCGGGGCGGATCTGCCGGCCCGTTCATCCGCGGACGTCTATGTCGCGGCGCGCTTCCGCGAATCTCGCGATCCTTCCGGCGCATTAACATTCCTGGAACGCTCCGCCGCTTTCGCCTTAATCGCCGACCTTCCCGTGTTTGATCCCGTGCGCCAGAAAACGACAAGCCTGGCGGAGGCGCAAAATGCGCCCGATTAAGTCAACGAACGTCCCGCTCTGCGAAGCGAATGCATGCAACTACTGATCCGTCTCAGAAATCACGCTATTGAAGCTGTCGCGCTCAGTCTCCGCCGCCTGGGAATCTTGCGTCGCTATCCCGGGTTTTTTCAATGGCGTCGCTTCTTACGGACTCGCCGGGCGGAATGGCGCGCGCAGTTGGCAAAACAGGCGGGCGCCCGGCGCGTATTAATCGCCGGCTGGGTCGGAGCGGATGCTGCCTGTGCAACGCTGGAGGGACTCCTGACTGCGGCGTTAAGCCTGCGCGGAGCGAAGGTCGACGTGCTGCTTTGCGACTCCGCCTTGCCGGCGTGCCTTTACTGTGGTCTGAGTAATGCGGGTCCTCATTTTGCCGAACGAGGACCGCAAGATCGTCTGTGCGCCGACTGTTCACGCAAAGGTCAGTATTACTACGAGGGGCTCGGCGTACAAACGCTGCGCGTCAGCGAATCGCTTTCGACAGAGGATCGCAGCCGCGCCCGATCGATCGCAAAAGAAGTCCCGCGCGAAAAAATCGGCGAATATCGTCTCGACAATTTGGCGGTTGGCGAACATGCAATGGCCGGCGCGCTGCGCTACTTTGCACGCGGCGTCCTCGAAGAAGATGCGCACAGTGAACTTATATTGCGGCGCTACTTTGAAGCCGCGTTACTCACCGCGTTCGCTTTGCGCGCCCTGCTCAAGCGCAACAAATACGAATGCGCCGTCTTCAATCACGGCATTTACGTGCCCCACGGCGTTGTAGGCGAGGTCTGCCGAGAGCAAAATGTGCGCGTGGTCAACTGGGTGGTCGCCTATCGCAAGCAGCGTTTTATTTTCAGCCATGGCGAAACCTACCACCATACCTTGATGACCGAACCGACGACCGCATGGGAAAACATCCCATGGACCGACGAGTTAGACGCCGCGATTCAGGAATACCTGCACAGCCGCTGGTCGGGCTCGCGCGACTGGATCTGGTTTTTTGAAAAACCGGTAACCGAAATAGAGGCTATTAATCGCAGTCTGGGCGTCGATCCGAACAAGCCGACAATTGGCATGCTCACAAACGTATTTTGGGACGCGCAACTGCACTATCCCAAAAACGTCTTTGGCGATATGCTTGAGTGGACCCTGGAGACCATCGAGTATTTTAAAAACCGACCGGAACTGCAGCTGATTATCCGCATTCACCCGGCGGAAGTGCGCGGCGGCGTGCCGTCCAAACAGAAACTGGCCGACGAAATCGCGCGGGCTTACCCGGTCCTCCCGGCGAACGTTATCGTGGTGCTACCGGAAAACGACGTCAGCACCTACGTGTTGATGTCGCAATGCGACAGTGTGATAATCTACGGAACAAAAATGGGCGTGTAGTTAACCAGCGGCGGTTTGCCCGTCATAGTCGCCGGTGTAGCCGGGATTAAGAACAAGGGCTTTACTT
>JAVHPJ010000055.1:0-18069 GCA_036170535.1 Leptospirales bacterium
CAGATCCATCCATTTGATGATGGCAATGGCCAGATGACCCGCATTCTCATGAACCTGATCTTACTGCGCGCCGGTTATCCGCCGGTCATTGTGCGTAAGGAGGATCGAGACGAGTATTTACGCACCCTTCGGATGGCCGATGGCGGCAACCTGTCGCCATTCTTGCTGTTCATCGGCGAAGCGCTGGAACGTTCGCTTGATATCTGGCTGCGCGGCGCGCGGGGCGAAGAGCTGGATCAGGGTCGCCTGGTAGACATGGACATTGAACTGCTGAAGCGTCGGCTGGAGGGGGAGGAAAAACTTAAAGAACCCGCCACGGCGGAGCGAATTGCGGAACTTCTTGAGGGCACGGTCGCTCCGCTCTTGCAGCGGCTGTGCGGGGAACTCCTGCGCTTTGAAAGCCTCTTTATGGAAACCCGTTGGGAAATGTCCGGAATCAGCGTGCACGGAGGCGCCCTCGCGGATGCTGTTGCTTTTAATGCTCGGTTTGAGGAACGCGTGACTGAGATTCGCAATCAGCCGCCGCCGAACTTACGCAGTAGTCTGCACCTGCGCATTGATTTTCATTTTCGTGGGTTGAAGCATTCGATCTCCACGCCTGGAATCCAGATTGCCTGCACGGTTCTTCTTGAAGAATTCAAGTATGCGCTGCGGGCCTATGAGGTGGGCGACCCGCAGTTTTTTGAAGTTGCAAAATTCTATCACCAGGACTGGACAGCCGAGGAGCAGGCGCAGTTTCTGTTTTGGTTTAAGAAGCATGTCCTGGATTGGATTAAGGCGCGCACGCAGCCCGCGTAGTCTCCGCCGGCCACTTTCACCCGCCCGCCGCATCCAGCAAAAACAACGCACTCCACAAACCCGTCCGAATCCAGTTCGTGCACATCAGCCGCGCGATCAACTGCGCATCTCGACCCTGAGCGGCCGGTGCGCTGTGCCGCGAGCGAGCAGCAGGACCGCGACCGCCAGCGGCAAAGACGCGTCCGGAAAGTAGTCGAGTAGTGCGCCGCCCGCGCGCGCAGTTAAAAGCCCGAGCTGGATAAACATAAGCGGCGCGACAATCCACGTGACGCGTGTGGTATGGCGCATCCGCCGCGAGGGCCGCTTTGAAAAAGACGGCCTCGAAAAACCCGTAAATATTTTTTATCCTTCGAAGTTCTACGGCCTCGAACTTATCCCGGAAGACGGCACTTCGGAAAGCGTCAACAACGTCTATCTGAACGGCGTGCGCATCGCGGCGCTCGCGCAGAATGGCACGGCCGCGCTTTATCTCACGGATCAGGTCGACTCGGTCAGCATTGTCCTTGACGACAACGCGAACGAACTCACGCGCCTGCAATATTTGCCCTACGGCGAAACCCTGGTCCAGCGCGGCGACCCGGATTTTGCGCCGAAGTATAACAGCCAGGAACTCGACCAGGAGAGCGGGTTTTATTTTTACAACGCGCGGCACTACGATCCGGCGATTGCGCGCTTTGTGAGCGCGGATATTGTGATTCCGGATACTTCCGACACCCAGAGCTGGAATCGCTTTTCCTACGTATTCAACAATCCGATTGTCCTGAAGGATCCCAGCGGGCATTGTCCGGTTTGTTTCGGTTTGGGCGCTTTTGTAGGCGCCTATCTGAGCACGGTTGTTTTGGATACAGATCCAGCGGACGCGCCCACGCGAACGAGCGTAGATCAATCTGGCGGTCGGCCGTCGAATTTGGAGCGGGCGACAGATGAGGTGGCTTCAGAAGTTGCCGAAAAAGTTCTTTGCGCAGCCGGTGGCCGCGTGCCCCGCGTCGGCGGCCTCGTTCGGCAGGCGTGCAATGCAGCCAGTCGTGCGCCGACCCAGCGAGCGGCGCGAGAAAGCGCGGAAAGCGGCGGTCAGGCTGCGCGCCGGAGCGCCAGAAACCGGCCCGCCAGCGAGGCAAGCGGAGAGCCGCCGCGGGCCACTCAGCGTGGGGCCCGGGGAGATCAGCGGTCGGTTACGGCCACTGAGCCGCGCGGAGGCACGTACCGGCTGCGTGATCCGGAGACAGGTCAGACAATGCGCAATGGTCGGACAAATGATCTTTCGCGGCGTAGAAATGAGCACGCACGTGGCGAGAGCACCAGAGACCTTATATTTGAACCGGTCCACCGAAGCGATGATGCTGCTACGCGTCGCGGTCTTGAACAGCGTCAGCTAGAAAGGGACCGTGGTCCTCTGGACAAAGTAAACGGAATTGACCCTCGGAATCCAAATCGCAATCAGTATCTGAGAAAAGCGGACGAGTTTCTACGGAGTCTGGGCGGCAAATGAAAAAGCAACAGGCCAGAGAAGGGCATGCCTACGCGGTGCCATTACGAAAGGGTATGGGTTTCGGCGTCTGCGTAGTGGCTCGAAAAGCGAAAGCGGGAGTCTTGCTGGGATTCTTTTTTGGTCCTCCGGCCCCGCAGCCGATTTCGCCTGAAAACCTCGGTGGTATCCATGCCGCTACAGCTACAATAGTAGAAATCTTTGGTGACCTTGGAATTCGGGACGGGACCTGGCCTTTGATTGGCGCAATGCCCGACTGGAGTCGAGCCGAGTGGCCAGTTCCCGACTTTGGGCGGTATGACCCGCTCTCGGGCGTCGCGCGGCGCGTTCAGTACGATCAGGAGACTCTGGAAGTGGTTCGTGAGCAAATCTGTTCCAGAGACGAGATAGCAGGCTTATGGTCTGACGGTTTGAGCGGCGCAGGCGCTGCCGAGATCGGACTGACCAAAGCTCTGTCAGGCTAACCTGAACGTGGACACGGACTTCTTTCCCATAGGATTCTCGAAAGTCTCGGGCTGGTCGCACATCATAAAGCTCGGCCTGTCTACTATCAGCTCAACCTCTCACCCGCCCGCCGCATCCAGCAAAAAGAGCGCGCTCCACAAGCCCGTCCGAATCCAGTTCGTTTGCACCAGCCGCGCGATCAACGCCGCATTCCGACCCTGCGCGGCCAGCGCGTTATGCAGCGGAACGGAT
This sequence comes from Leptospirales bacterium, assembly GCA_036170535.1. Classification (GTDB taxonomy): domain Bacteria; phylum Spirochaetota; class Leptospiria; order Leptospirales; family Leptonemataceae; genus SSF53. Next base: position 2,981 of record JAVHPJ010000055.1, read on the forward strand.
ACGAAAAACGTCGCCGCCCAGCAGCCGCCGGCGAGCAGAAGCGCCGCGACCGCCAGCGGCAAAGACGCTTCCGGAAAGTAGCCGAGCAGTGCGCCGCCCGCGCGTGCAGTTAAGAGCCCGAGTTGCAAAAACATGAGCGGCGCGACAATCCAGGTGACGCGCGTGGTGTAGCGCGCGTGCCAGGTGCGAAACTCTGCGGCGTCAATTGCGGCAAACGCGGGATAGATTACGATCTGCACAAGCCAGATCAAAACCACCAGGCCGAAATTCACAAGATCAAGGGCGCGTTCCATCCGGACCAAGGACCGTCGCCGAAGGACGGCCCGTCCAGTTTATTTGCCATGCCGGCTGGCGCAGGTCGCGCGCCCGTGAAACGCCATTCTGGTCCGATTTTCGTCGCGACGCGCTCCAACTGGCGTGACCTCGCTCAGCGCCGACCCGTATCCAGTAGCGCCGCGTCCGCGTCCGCGTAGATACGCACGCCGGAGAGAAATCCGCCATCGCCCAACCAGCGCTTGAGTTCGGCGGGCGGAGCAGCGATGGCGAGGCCCTTGCGCGCAAATTGCACGCGGCGCAAGAGAAACAAAAATGCGCCGGCGCCCGCGTCGTCGACGGAACGCAGGCCCTGGCAACACAGCACCAACCGCTGCACGCCGCTTTTAAACAGACGGCGCGTGGCTTCGCGCAGCCGACCCGCCGTGCGGCCGTTTAATTTTCCGCGCAAAAAGAGCAGGCACGACCGCCCTTCCACATGCGCTTCGAGATCCAGATGATCAAACATCCCAGGTCGTCGCTTCCACGGCCAGGATCGCGTCCGGCAGCTCGATCGGCGCATCATACTCCACGCCGATCAGCGCCGACTGGCCGCCGTCATTAATTCGACTCATGTGCGCAATGCGACCGGCGAAGGGAAAATCCACGCGCAACAGTCGGCCGACAATCCGACCTTCGATCGGAACATTCACCAGCTCCTCTTCCATGCCATAGCGCACAATGGCGGCCAGGCCCGAGTCGGAGGCGTTGGCCAGACCGCCGATCAAGGTTACGCCCGGCGTTCGGATCTCAACCCGGAATTCACGAAACAGTTCGCCCGCGAGGCGCGGACTGATGCGTCGATCCAGAAGATGCAAAGCCGTTCGGTTCATGGAGGCACTATAGCGAATCCATATAACGAGCCTGGGGCGCAGACATAACGCGGCCGCGAAGTCTGTACTACAAAATGGCGCCCATCGGCCCGCGGGGGCGGAGCCGTGCTCAGCGCGCGCTCAGGCGGCACGCCCGGCGCGCCGCTTCGAGGTCGCCGCGCCGGATAGGCCGGCAGATTGCGTCGACGCGCGCGTTCAGATCAAAGTCGGCGTCGAGGCCGTTCAGATAGTTGCGTTCCAGGCGGGAGAGTTCGCCGTCAAAGGCGCAGGCGATGGCCAGCGTTTCGTACGCCAGACGCTTGTCGTCCGGCGCGAGCGACAGGAGGTTTTCTTTAAAGAGCGACCACTGATCCAGTTCGTCGCGCGTGTCGATGCCAAAGCCTTCGTGCATCTGTACCAGCAGATACGCGAGATTCGGATGAAAGCGGCGTGCGAGCACGATCGCGTTACCCACGGCCTGCAAAATAGCCAGTCGGACGGGCGGGGCCAATTCGGCTTTTCTACTCAGGATTTCTTCTGCGAGCTCATGGGCGAGTATGCGGGAAAGCAGGCGCACGCGCACTTCCCGGAGCACAATCCAGGTGACGGCCGCGTCCCAGACCGCGGTGATCGGCGCGACAATAAAACTGGCGTACGCGCGCAGGGCCGTGCGGGCCAGCAGTCGACGCAGCAGGAGCTTGGCCAGCGTATTGGAAAGGATGACTTTCGCGCGGTAGAGCAGGGTGCGCACGAGCAGACTGCGCCGATTTACGAGCCGCATCGAATCGATATTGTAGAGCCGGAGATTGGGGTCCGGGATCTCCAGCGCCGCGCGCGCCAGGGCCGCCGAAAGTCGCACCGGCGCGGGCGCCGCCGGGTCTTCCAGGTGCACGCCAGCGAGTCGCGTGAGCTGGTGCACCGTGCGGAGCCCTACTATATATAGAAGATAAATCTCAATGCCGCTGCCGAATGCCAGGGCTGCGCCCAGCAGCGCCCATTTTTCCCAAAAGGCCGGGCTGCCCGTGGCCGGATCATCGGGGAAACTCCACTCGTAGACAACCAGCGCAGCCGTGATCGCAAAGCCGATTACAAAGGACAGGGCCGTGGCGTATCCGATCCAGCGCCCCGTCAGGCGCTGGAATTCCCGGTGATGTTCGGGCTCCTGGGCGTCCTGCGCATTGTACCGGCGCAGCAAGCGCAGGCCCCAGCGTTCCAGAAGACCGGGTTTGTGTTCGGGCGTCATGGCGGCGAGCCTGCAGAAGCGTGCGGGCCGGGCGGCGTGTCAATCGTATCCGACAGCGTGCAAGGCGGGCAATTTGCTTGCGGCGCAAAAAAAGACCCGCCATGGCTGGCGGGTCTTCTCAGACTCAGAGTGGAGTCGAAATCAGAACTTGTAACCGAGGCTGATCGAAAAGCTCAGACCTTCGCGATACGAGTTAACGAGTTCTTCCGTGCCAAAGAGCGGGTTTTCTTGAACAACCTTAAATCGGGTATTCAAGAGGTTTTTCGCCGCAAACTTCCAGTCCCACTGGTCGTAAAACTTCCCTTCAGCGACAAAGTCCAGGATGCCTGCGCCTTTTTCGATCGTATCCGGCGCGCCATTGGCGCCGTTGGATTGCAGGCGATCGGAAAACGCCGTATACAGCAGGGAAACCGAAGAGGTCTTGTCTCCGTCCAGATAGTAGAGAACCCGCGTATTCAACACTCGATCCGATTGACCCACCAGGCGCGATTCCAGATTGGTCGGGGTATACAAACCTTCGCCGCGGAGCGCATTGCCATACCCGAGGCGAAAGAGCGCGTTGCGTTCCCAGGTCAGCAACTCGACGTGCGAGCGGATCAAGAACAGGTTTACCTGCAGGCCAAAGCGTTCCAGGAAGTCTTTCCGCACTTCAAATTCCAAACCACGGACCTCTCCATCCTTCGCATTCAGGAGTGCAAAGTCACGCGTTTCGTTCGAGGTGGCAATTCCGACCTTTTCAATAGGACCGGAGATGGACTTCTGGAACACGCCGGCGCCAAGGTATTCTTCCGCCGTCATATACCATTCCCACCGCGCGTCATAGTTGTGCAAATATGCGCGTTGCAGGAAGCGGTTTCCAAAGACCCGCTCGCCGCCGATTGTAGGCGAAAAACCGATCTCGCTCAGATCGCGCAGATCCGGCCGGTTGACCGACTCCGCATATCCAAGTCGCAAGTTCATATCATCCTGCAGCTCGTAGATGAAGTTCGCCGAGGGCAACGTGTCTTTCGTCCGCAGCACGCCTTCGGTGTTGCGCAGAATGCTCAATCGACCGGTGATCGGATCGCGTTGCTCGTAGGTGTAGATGTACTGAAAGCTGTCTTCGTAGCGGGCGCCGCCGACAAAGCGCAGTTTGTCCACGAGCGGCATATCGACTTGCCCAAAGTAGGCGTGGATCTTTCCGGTGCTGTCGTAAGCGTCAGCGATCCCCGTCGCCTCTTCAAAGCGAAACAGGTTTGGCGTAACCAGGTAGGACCAGGGTCCGTAAGTGATTGAACCCGGCACGAATTCGAGATTCGCGGGCGTCTGCACCGGTTGCGCAATGGACTGATAGCGATCGAGGCGGTATTTTTTCAGACGGTCGCTGGCAAAGGCTCCAATCTTGATGGTAGAATTCAGACCGTCCCATTGTTGGAACGGAAGTTCGTAAGCCACCTGACCGGAACGAGTCGTGTCTTCCGATTCGTTGTAAATACGCAGGTTGAAAAACGAGCCTGCTGCGCGTTCTTTCAGCTGCACGGCGCCGCTGGGCTTTTCCCATCCTTGCGTGGTGAGATTGGGTTCGTTTCGATCCGCTTGCGAGTAGGCGAGGTTCCAACTGAATTTGTGCGGACGACCAGCGGGATCAAAAACCGATATGCCGTGTTCTCCAGAAAAAGTCTGGTGAAAGACCTCGCGCTCAATCCAGCCCGTTTGAATCTCGCGAAAGTCGAAGTACTCAGTGAGGTTACTGTTGCTTCGATAACCCTCCGCTTCGCGAACCGTTTTATCCGAGTTTCGCGAGTAAAAAGTCTTCGAAGAGATTCGATGATTGGTCGTGGGCTCAAAGGTCAAGTTCAGATTATGGCCCCAGAGCACTTCCTCTACAGACTTATCTATATCGAAGCGCGTCTTCGGTAGAATGAAAATGGTGTCTTCCACCGGAGCGTTAATAAGGTTATTGGCGGCATAGCTTTTTTCAATTTCTTCCGTATCGCGCCACTTGCGACTGTACGAGGTGCCGTATACATAGCCAAAACGGCCGCCGTCAAGCACCGGCAGCGAGTCGCCCACGGTCAGTTTAAAGTCCCGATCAAAAGGCGCGTTGATCGTCTGCGGATCCCAGGTGTTGGGAAAAAGAGCGCCCGCGACTTGCACCAGTTGGGCCGGGAGTCCGCCGAAGATATCGCCGCGCACAAAGGGAACGTATTCCGGCAATTGGGCGACAATATCGGGGCGATCGCGAGCGCCGTCGTCTTTACCGGTCCAGTCGCGCTGACCGCCGGTGTAGGTGCGAAACTGTTGCGTCGTTGTGTCGGTATTGTAGCCGAGTCCAACGCCTACGGAGAGCAAAAATTCTTCGGGATACTCGACCGTTTCAATTTTAACGAGACCGCCTGAGAATTCACCCGGGTCTTCTGGAAGGAAGGATTTGATTACCCGGATGTTCTTGATCAGCGATGCCGGAAACAAGTCCAGCGGCACCACGCGACGATCGGATTCCGGGGAAGACAACAAAGCCCCGTTTAACATAGTCTGGGAATAACGCTCGCCCAAACCGCGCACAAACACGTATTTTCCGCCGACTACCGAAATGCCTGTCACGCGGCGCACAGCGTCGCTCGCAGAGGAGTCGGGGCTGCGACGAATCGCTTCGGAGCTGATGCCATCGGAAACCGACGCGGCCTTGCGTTGCAAGGAAAGCATCGAGGCTTCGGTATTTGTAATGCGACGGCCCTCCACGCGCACTTCCTGCGCGACGGCCGCGCCAAGTGCGACGTTGATGTTGACCGCGCCGGCAGCGGGCACCGTAACCTGACGAACTTGTTCGCCAAACGTCAGCACCTTAAACCGCAGCGTATAAGCTCCGGGCGGCAGAGCGATTTGAAAACGTCCGTCGAAGTCCGTCTGGCCAAAGACCTGCTGGCCGTCGACGGCGACTACGACGCCGAACATCGCTTCACCGGTGTTCGAGTCAATCACGCGTCCGACAACCCGGCCCTGGGCCTGGGCGTACACGGAAGTTCCGGAAAATAGCAGGAGTGCGACGAGCGTCGGAAAAAAATTCCGAGCGCAGTTTCGGCGCACCCCCATCGATCGAATTCTGGTAAACATTTTAATCATCCGTTGTGTAAATGTGGGCAACTTTAAATTGACCGTCATGTTCGATGACGGCTCCGATGACGGCAATTTTGAGTATTTCGCCGCTCGTCTCGTTTTTGACGCGAACCGGGGCCAGCATATGCAGGGTCAGGTTCGGCCGTTTTTCCGCAGGCTTTCTCAATGGGGTTTCGAGAACGAGCAGACGGCCGCGTTCAGCGTGACGCCGCAACGCAGCGAGGAGCGGAACTCGCACGATCCGTTCCGCTTTCCACTCGTCGTCGGGATTGATGTAGGGATTGCTGAGTATGGAATCTGGAAAATTCGGCCAAACGAGCGACTTGAACTCTTGTTCTTGAATCAATGTTTGCAGGTTTTCCGGCTGGAATGGCGCAGGACTGGATCTCGTTTCATCGAGGAAAGCCTGGACTGCGCTTCTTATATCGGGTTGGGCGTTCGTCAGATTTCTGCGGCCGGTCCTTCCGGCGGCAATCAGAGCCTGGCGTTCCTCTTGTCCCATGGCCGGGACGGAGCTGGCCGGCTTTTCTTTGCAGCCACAGGTGAGGATTACTCCAACCAGAAGCAGACTGATCATTCCGTGAGTTGCAGTGCGCATGTCGAGATACTCATCTTGCGGGGTCGTTCAAATAACTACGCAGGGCCCCTCGCGAGGAAGGGCCCTGCGTCCAAATCTCCCTGAAAATGCTCAGACTTTCAGGGAAATGCGGGTTAAATCAATTGATCGAAAAGTCGGTCCAACCGAGCCACCAGGAATCGCCTGCGAGGGCGCCGCCGTAGGTCGTGTTGGCCGTAAAGAATGCATCACTGAAAGCGGCGTTGACCGCAGTGATATTCTGGGGCGCAGCCGCCAGGGTCGTTTGGTAGTCGCCGCCGGTTCCAGTCAGAACGCTGCCAAGCGAAGTAATCGGCGAAGACGTCAGGTCGGTCGCTATGCCCGCTGCAATGTTGCAGGTGCCAACGCCGCCAGCGACTTCACCGCCCGTGTCGAACAGCGATGCCGAACTTCCGACGCGCGCATTTGTCACCTGAATGTTGGTACCGGCTTGTTGCGACGCGCCAACGTCGACGCAAGCCGCGCCAATGCCGCCGTTGCCGGCCGCATCAAAGCCCCAGGCGATAGCGTGCGTTAAACGTCCGCCCATGCCCTCGCGCAGCCAGAAGGCGCCGGGGCTGTTGGCCGCGGTTCCCTGCGTTACGCCGAAGACGCCAAAGGAGCCAATGCAGGTCAGGTTCGCAACGTCCGGCGTCGACTTACGGTCGGTGCCAGCGCCGTTGCCGATGCCATAGTTTGCACCCGACGCGGCGCCGTCCCATTCAAGGCAGCGGGTGTCCGTGTTAGACGTTCCGGTTTTGGCGGTGAAAGAGCCGCTGGGATAGCGATGTGCAATCAGGAACTGCAGTTTGCCAATGTAGCCTTCGTCAATGTCAAAGTCATCGTCGGCCATTGCGGTCGAGAGCAGGTATTTGCCGTTCACAGCCCCGCCAAAGAACTCAACGCCGTCGTCCAGGCCCGCGTGAACCTGAATGTGGTCCAGGGTTGTGCCGCTGCCCACTGTATAGAGGGACAGCGAGTTGAGTTCGTTGCCGCTACCCACGGCGACGCCCGCGTATTCGATACGAACATAGCTCAGTGTGCCCGAAGAATCTGTATCGGTCGCGCCGGCTACAACGCCCGATCGGGGAGTAGTCGTAATTACCCCTTCTACGGTCCGTTCAATGTGATTGGAAAAAGCGCGTCCGACGATCAGTACGCCGCCCCAGTCTCCGCTCTGACGCGAGCCAGCGGCTTGCGAGGAGGTAAAGACTACGGGACGCGATGCCGTACCGGTGGCGATTAGCTGTCCGCCACTCTCTACGAAAAGTGCGGAACCGCTCCGGCCGAACACAATCGTGCCGTCCGGCAGGGTCAGGGTGACGCCCGAGGGAACGAACACGCGGCTTTCGAGCGTCACGCAACCGCCGCGCGGTATCGCAACCGATGCGGTGAGCGTGCCGGTCAGCGCGGTGGTGCCGGCGGAGCAGGCCGGCGGGCTGGCTGCAAAGAGCAGCAGGGCCAGGAGGCCCGTGTTATCTTCTTCGTCTTCTCCGCCGATCCCGAGCAGATCGCAGCGGACGAGACTCACGCTGGCAATGACTGCAAACAGTGCTGCAGTGAATGCCCGGCGCGATGGGTTCAGGAAATTAAACATCCAATTATCCCTCGTCAGGTATAGTTTCAGTAGTGCGCATGGCCATGACGGGCTGAATTCAGGAATCAGACGCCCGTCGGTCCCATCCGAACCGTAAGAGCATTAAGCCGATTCTGTGTGACTTTTTTGTGACAGTCGCTTGAATGACCTGTGATTTCCCCGGCGAAACCGCTTCATACTGCTAATACCTATGGTTCGCTCCGCGGCCGGGTTTAGTTTCCGGCGCGGAGCCGGGGTGCAGGGGCCCCGCTCCGCGCCCCGCCGTCCGGCCAGCCCCCGGCCTCCCAAATAACAATCCTTCACCCGGCTGTAAGCCAATTGAAACGGAGAACGCGCATATTCTGAGCATGTTTGTTGAAAAAACGAGGCAGGGCGATCTGGCCGTGTTCTACGTACGCGGCGAAGTGGATCTCTATAATAGCGACGTGCTCAAGCAGGCGCTGATCCAATCCATCCGCGCTGGCGCGCGCACCCTGGTCGTGGATCTCGACGACGTGGGTTATATGGATTCGTCCGGTATTGGCGCGTTGATTGCGGCGCGCGCCGCGGCGGAAAAAGAAGGCGGCCGGGTGGTTCTGTCGCGCCTGCAGGCCGGCGTCGCAAGCGTATTTCGCCTGACGCGGCTCGATAGTTTCTTTGAAATCTTTACAGCGGTCGATGAGGCCGCCGGCGCTCTGAGCCGCGCCGCAGTCTGATGCAAAATTTCGGGAGCGAGCCATGAACGCCATGCAACACGAAGGCAAAGAAGAGATTTCCAATCCCGGGCCCGCCCGCCGCGCGCAGGAACGGCTGATCTTTTCCGCCTACGAATTAGGCAAAACCGCGATCACCGCGCAGGAGATCGCGCGCCAGAGCGGCGGCGAGCGCAGTATTATCACCGAAGACACGCCGACCGCCGCAGTAATGGAAGTTTATCGCGAGTTTCCGGCCGCCGACTTTTCTCCCGTCTTTAACGCCGAACGGCGGGTTACCGGTTATATCCGGCGCCAGATGTTCTATGCGGCGTTGAGTCAGAATCAATTCACGCGCGATGTTCTCCTAAAAGCCGATGTGACCGTGGCCAGTCTGATGGACCCGCGCGTCCTGATAATCGATGCGTTTACGCGTCTGCCGCAAGCGAGCGATATGCTCATGGCGCGCGAAGAGGCGATTCGTTTTGATCCCTTTGTAATCTCGCTCGATGGCGAGTACTACGGCATTTCGACCGTGCGTCGCGTGCTGGACGCTTTGAACTATTATTTTCACCAGGATCTCGAAGCCTGCAATCAGGCCCAGCGCGCCGCCCAGCGCGCGCCGGAAGACGCCGTTGAACTGCGCCTGGCCTCCGCTGCAAAAGTTGCGTCGCTCGCGGGCCCGGGCGGCGACTACGCGGGCGTGTTTGAACTCAGCGAAAGTCTTACGCTGCTATCGATCTTTGATGTTTGCGGCAAAGGACTCAAGGCCTCGCAGATGGCGCTGGCGATCGCGTCGTCGCTGCGCTCCATGCTGGCCTTCGCCCCGCCGGCCGGCGCGGACATCGCCGCGTACGACCTCAGCGGTCGGCTCAAACTTCTGAACCGACTCATTGTCGACAGTACCGCAGAAGACATGTATGCATCCGGCGATGTGATGCTCTACGACAAGCGCACGCGCGTGCTGCAAATCCACGATTTTGGTCACGCCATGGTGTTTCTCCGGCGCGGCAAACGGGTTTATAATCTCTGCGACGGCATGGACGCTCCGCGCGACGGCGCCGCGCCTTTCTTCGGCATCACGTCCGATCTGACGGCGCCGTATCGCAATTATCTTCTGCGTCCGGGCGATCTGCTCTGCGCCTGCACGGACGGCGTCACGGAACAACGCAATACCTTCGGCGCGGAATTTGGCGTGGAAGGTCTGCGCCGCGCGATCCTGGCGCTCCCGGCCGACGAGTCCGATCCAGAGCGACTCCTCAGCGCGCTCGACGAGTCCTGGGCGCGCTTTCGCAATGGTTTTCGGATCACCGATGACCGCAGCTGGCTGGTTGCGATCGCGGACTAGCCCGCCGGCGCGCATTCGCGCTTGACGGAGACCTACCTTACCCCCTATAGTATATATGGGCGGCCGCGCCGCCCGGCGGAGGCCGCGATGGGGGATTCCAATGAAGGCGTGCGCGAGCTGATCAATCGGCTGAATCGGGCCCAGGGACAGATCGAAGCCATCAAGAAGACGCTTGAGCAGGGCGGGACGGGCGATTGTTTGCGGACCGTCCAGTTGCTGAAAGCGGCGACAAATGCGCTAAAAAAATTCGGCGAAGCGTATGTGGGTCAGCATTTGCAGGAGTGCCTCCAGAAGGGAGTGCAGCGCAAAGAGCTGGAAGATAATCTTAAAGGCGTAATTTCCAGCGCGTTCAGTCTCTAACCCGGATTGTTCGTGCAACTCCCGACTTGTTCTGGCCAGGCGCGGCGCCAGCCGCCCCAGAATTCGACAGGAGCGTACAGGTTTCGATTCCTGCGGCTCGCCGCAAAATTTCGGCGAAAATCGTCGACCCCGGCGGGCCGCGAACCTTCATTTGCAATATGAAGGACGAGCAGCTCGATTACTCCGTCGAAGAGCGCAGCGCCTACCGCCTGGTTTCCCTCAAAGGCAAGCTGGTCCTCTACAACGTCGACCAGGTGCGCACCGACTTTTTCCGACTGATCGACGAGGACCAAAAGGATCTCGTGCTGAATATGCAGGATCTGGAATTTGTGGATTCTTCCGGCGTGGGCCTGCTGATTCAGATGCACCGGCGCATGGAGGCGGGCAAACGCAAGGTGCGCCTCGCCAATGTCAGCGAACTGCTTTTCAAAGTCCTTAAAGTCGCCGGGCTGGACAAGATCTTCGACATCTCCCGCGGTCCCGTCGCCTGAGTCGGGTCGCCCCGCTCGCCTCCGGCTTCTGAAAACGCTTGTGCTTCCGGACCGACCGCCGGTCTACTGCTCCGTTCCAGCAGCTTGCCGGGGAGGGGTGCATGTCCGAAATTCAAAGCCTGTTAGACGCTCGTGAAGCGAACTTTCCAGAAAATCTGCTAAAAGCGAAAGAGGCGCTGACGCCCCTTGCTGCTGCGCCGGAAACGCGCGCCGCAGCCCTGGCGGATTTGTGCCAGACGCTGTTCTGGCTCGGCGACTACAGCGAAGACAAAGCGGAGAAAGAACGCTACTTTGGCGAAGCGGTCGAAGTCGGCAAACAGGCCATCGAGGCCGCGCCGGATTCCGCAGCCGCGCAGCTCTGGTATGCCGCCTCCATGGGTTCGCACGGCATTCAACGCGGCATCATGTCCAGTTTGTTCTACCTGGGACCCATCGAAAAACACGGCAAGCGCGCCATGGAACTCGACGAGGGCTACTTCGAAGGGGCGCCGCTGCGCTTGCTCGGTCGCTTTTATCATCAGGCGCCCGGCTGGCCCATTGGCCCGGGCGACTTAAAGAAATCGCAGAAGCTGCTTGAACGCGCTGTGGAAATCGCTCCCGGCTTTCCGCACAATTTGTTGTACCTGGGCGAAGCGCTCGCCGCCAACGGCAAAAAGGCCGAGGGCAAAGCGATGGTCGAGCGCATGCTGGCCCTGCCGGAGCGGCCGGGACTCGAAACGCTGTTCACGCGCGTTAAGGCGGAAGCGACCGAAATCCTCGCGAAATGGTAAGTTTATCCTGCGGCCGCGCTGCAGCTCGCGCGACGGCCGCGGTTCGGCAGCGCGCTATTCTTGCTCACTCCGTTGCGCCCGGCGTCGTCGTCGCGCCCGGCTCGGCGGACGGCGCGGACGGCGGCGACGCGAGGCGGATCTCCAGTATCCGGTCGCGCGGCAGCGCGCGTTCGCCCGCGTCCGTTTGAATCACAAGTTCCGTTTCCGTCATGCGCAGGATGCGGCCGCGGTGCACCTCGCCGGACTGCAGCGCAATTTCAGGGTTGGGGCCGCTGCTTGCGACCCGGGCGGGCGGCGAGCAGCGTTCTACCACCAGCGTATTTTTGTGCAAAGAGAGAAAGCTGCCGCCGATCAAACTGATCGCCGTATCCAACCAATCGTATTCTTTGCGGACCCGATAGGCGGCGTCCGGCTGCGGAAAGATCTCCGCCGGGCTGCTGCGAATAAGCGGCGCGACGCCAAAAAGCAGATACCACTGATCGTAGCGGCCCGACTCGACGCAGCTCGCCTTTGCATCCGCCAGGCTTATCCCGCCGCCTTCGAAAGGACTCTCGATCTCGAGCGTCGCACAGGCGGATAACGCTCCCAGCGCCGCCAGGGCGATCGTGCGCGCGAGCGGAGTGCAAAAAAATCGGCGGGTCCACATGGGCTGAACTTTCTGCGTCCCGCTCGCCTCGCAATCCAAAAAGCCGGGCAAGCGCTCGCGGAGCTCAAGTCGCCGGATCGGCCCGGCGCGCGAGTCCCACGCGCAAGAACAAAAGCGGCCAGAGCCACACGGCCCACAGGATCGCTGCAAAGTAGCGCAGAAAGCGAAACGCCAGTCCGCCTGCGGTCGTTTCGTCAATGCCGGCGGCCTTGCTGCCGTAGAGAATGAGCAGCACGCCGGCCGTGCCAAATGCGTACCGAAAAATGCGAATGAGCCACGGACCTTCGGGCGAAAAACGCGCGCTGCGATTGGCCAGCGACGCCCCGAGCAATAATCCGGCCAGCGAACCCGCATAGCCGAAGTACGGTTTCACTTCAAAAGGCTCGAGACGTTCGTCCGGCGTCATAATGCGCGCAGCGTTTTCAATCCACTCCGGCGCGAGGACAAAGTCGGCGAGGGCCAGATGCAGAAGGCCCATGATCCCGAGCAGGGCGCCTGGAATTGCGAGCGCCAGCGCAGCCTGCAGGCCCGGCGCGCGATTCAGATACCAGTCGGCGATCGCGCCGCCGTAGCGCAGCGTCGCCAGTAAGAAAACGGCGCCGGCGACCCAGCCGAGCAGGACGCTGTGCGGAAAGTGAACGCCCAGATACACGCGCGAAAACGAAATCAAAAAGGCGAGCGCCAGAAAGGGCGCCCAGATCCACGCGCGCGCGTAGCGCCGGACCAGCGAATCGGCCATGAGCAGCCAGAACACGACGGCATTCTGCGAATGCCCGGAAGGCGGGCAAAAACTGTTCTCATGGGAAAGGGGCGCGATATCCGCGGACCACCAGTAAGGTCGCGGGCTGTGAAAACCCCACTTCAAGAGACCGTTTACAAAGCTCGATACGACGATCAGTAATAATAGGCGCAAAGCCGCGTCCCGGCTCAAACACCAGTAGATAAACGGTATCAGGCCGATGTAAAGCGCCTCGTCGCCCATATGCGAGAGGACGCGCATGAGACCGTCGAGGCCGGGCGAGAGGGCCTGCTGCAGGGCGATCATCCAGTGAATTTCCCAGTTCATGGCGGGGGCGTGCGTCATGGTTTCTTCCTTCCGGCAAGTTTAGTTTTCAGCATTGCAGACTCCGACCGCAGTCCATTTTACAGCGGCGCCGCCGCGACTTGCGGGCGCGGCCGGAGGGCCTCGCGCTCGTCGAGTTCAAATAGATCCGCGATCAGCAAGGTCCGATCATCTTCGTTGCGCGCGCCATTCCGAAATAGCTCCAGCGCACGCTTTACATGTTCGATTGTTTCTACGCCCGGCTTCTCGGTGGTGCCCTTGAAGAGATCGAGCAGCCCGCGTTCGCCGAGCATGTCGGCGGAAGGATTCATGGTTTCGGTAAGGCCGTCTGTGTAGAGCACCAGGCGCGCGTTGTCTTCAAGTTGAATGCGATCGCGCCGGAATTCAGCGTTCTGAAACACGCCGAGCACCTTGCTGTTCTGGCGCAGAAAACGCACGCGGATTCGGGGCGGGTCGCCGCGTTGCACCAGAAAGGCCTTGGGATGGCCGGCGTTGCAGTACGAGATGCGCCGCGACTTAAAGTCCGCATGTATGGCGATGGCGGTGACGAACGACTCGCCCAGCTTGCCGTAAATTTCTTCGTTCACTTCAGCGAAAAGGCGATCCGGTTTGCGCAGCAAATTGGCGCGGCGATCCAGTGCGATGCGCAGAATCGGTATGTACAGCGCAGCGCTTACCCCGTGACCGGAGATGTCCGCGATCAAAAGAAAATACTCGTTCTCGCTCAAGCGAATCGCGCGGTAATAGTCGCCGCCCAATCGACTCGAAAGGTAGGGTTCGTACCAGACCTGGAACTCGACGCGCGGATCATCGGCCGGCAGGGCCGACTGGAGGCTTTTGCGATGTTGTCTGGCCGCATCCCGCAACTCGCGATCCAGTTCGCTGCGTTCTTTCAGGGCCTTGTTACGTTCGGCTTCGCGGAGGCGCGCGAGCTCGCTGTACTGCGCTTCGAATTCCTGATGCAAGGCGGCGGTGAAAGTCTGCGAAAGCTCAATCACGGCGAGCGCGGCGAAGCCCTGGAGTTCGGCCTCGTCGGCGTTAAACAAATGCGTTACAATCGATCCCAGAATGGCGTTGCGCAGTTTTTGTTCGGACTCGTAAATTTCATTAAAGCTGAGTTTGTCCGTCGCGTCGTCCAGCAGGCGGCGAACGATGCGCGTGGCGTCGGAAAATGCAAAGGGTTGCTCGTCGGAAAGAGTGTAGAGTCGGTTGCGCACAATGGCGAAGTAGTCGTAGACCTGCCGGGCCGAAAGGGGCCGATGCGCGCCGCCCAGGGAGCCGTACCAACGTTCCACAATGCAATGACGCGAAAAATCGAGCACTGGCGAGCGCGAATTAAAGACGCCGAACTCGCGCAACATATGCGCTGCGCGCCGATGGAATTCGCGCGCGGGCGGCAGCCAGGTCGGCGAGACGTAATCCGCTGACAGCAGCTTTTGCAAAAAGTAAATGAGTTCATCGCGCAGATAGTCGAAGAGCCGGCGCCGCGCTTCGCGTTCGAGGGGGACTGCGGCTTCCGGGCGCGCGGCGCGCATGGTGCGTGCGATGCCGGCGAACAGGAAGGCGGCTTCGAGCGTCAACGCCGGCGCCGCGAGCGCGGCCTGCCGGAATGCGCTCTGGAGTTGTTCGGCGAGCGGGGCCGGTGCGTCTGGCGCCGGTGCGGTCATGGGCTGGGTCGAGGCTCGGGGCCGGCTCGGGGTCTTGCAAGCGCTTTCCCGACGCTCGGCTCAGGCCGGAGGGCGCCGGCTTGCATTTGTCGGCGACCGACCGCGTTTTTTGTCATTGGCCCGCGGCCCGCCCCGCAGAATTCTGGGTGAACGGCGCTGATTCAAATGGGCAAACTGGACGGGGTGCGCGTGCTGGTTTTCGTAGACGACCTCTATGAAGATCTCGAGCTGTGGTATCCCAAACTGCGTCTCGAAGAAGAAGGCGCCCGCACGACCCTCGCCGGCCTGGAAGTGCGCGAATACGTCGGCAAACACGGCTACCCGGCCCGCGCCGACGCGAAGCTCGATCACGTATCCGAAGCGGACTTTGACGCCCTCCTGATTCCGGGCGGCTTTATGCCGGACAAGCTGCGCCGCT
>JAVHPJ010000056.1:0-18030 GCA_036170535.1 Leptospirales bacterium
CTAACACCGCGCGGTAGAGCAGTTGGTAGCTCGTTGGGCTCATAACCCAAAGGTCACAGGTTCAAATCCTGTCCGCGCTAAGTCGAGTTCGGCCGGTCACGGGGAATGCAAAAAGGCGCTCCGACTCCGGCCGAACTCGTTTTACTTCCTGCCATTCGGGAGGAAGAGCTCTCCGCCGGCGAGGTAGCTCAGTTGGTTAGAGCGACGGATTCATAACCCGTAGGTCCGGGGTTCGACCCCCCGCTTCGCCACAAATCCAGAGCGCGGGCCCTCGCACCCCGGGACGAGTCAGGCCATGAAATTTCTCCTGCCGATCGCCCTCTGCCTGTTCTGCATCGCTCTCATTCTACAGTACCTGTTGAGCGGACGAGCGCTCGCGCGCCTGCTTACGCGGCGTTACGGCCATCGATTCGCGATCAGCATGCGCGGCGCCGGCTTCATCCTGCCGATTCTGGGCTTTTCGGCGCGCCGCTTCCGGCTGATGGTGCACGGGTCGCGGGAGATCGATCGCGTATTCTTCCAGGCGGATCGGATCAGCTTTTTGATCGATCCCTTGCTGCTGTGTTTTGGCCGCCTGCGTCTGGTCCGACTGCGCATTGACAATCCGTATCTCGAATACGTGAACCGCATCGATTCCTTTCGCAAGAATCGCTACCTGCCCCGCCGCCATCGGGTGGAGATTAAAAGTGCGCGGATCCGCAACGGCTTTGTGACGGTGCGCGACGAAACACGCACGCCCATCTATCGCATGGAACTGCGCGAAATCGAACTCGACGGCATGGACGTCGACGTCGGCACGCCGGTGGATTTATTGTTTCGCACGCGGCGCGGCAGCGCGCGCATCGGCTCGGAAGGTTTAATCGAAATCGGCGAGACGCGCGGCGGCGGTTTCATCCGACTGCGCGGCGTCACCTGGGGGGAAATTTCCAGCCTGCCCAACCTGCCCTTCGCCGGCGGTCGCCTGGCCCTCGCGGCTTACCACACCGGCGGTTCCGGCGGACGCAAGGTGCAAGGCCAGGTGGGTCCGGGCGACTCGACCGCCGGCGAACTCGGCAGCGATCAGGAAGGCCAGGCGGCTGTATTTGAATTCGACATTGATTGGAACGACTACGCAATCAGCATCGATCTGGGCTTTCAAAAATTGATCGGAGAAATTCTGACCCACGGTCGCACAGGCTGGCTATCCAGCGGATTTCTGATCGGCGGGCGCAGCGTATTTCAGATGCTCAAGAAGCCGGAACGCTGACCGCGCGGCGTTCGTCCCACAACAATAACGCGAGCAAGGCGAACGCGACCGCAGCGCTCCACGCCAGTTGCTGCGGCAACCATGTCAGGCTGACCAACGCGGCGGCGGCGACGCTGAAAAGCCGCGCCGTCAGATAGTAGGCGCGCAGGCGCCGCTGCTGCGGGGCGCGATTCCACAAAAGATAGTCCATGGGCGCAAACACAAGCGGCGTCAGGCTGAGACTCAAAAAATCAAAGCGCGTATACAGCGCCACAATCCACGCAACCAGACCGACGCTGCCGAAAACGACGGCATAGTAGCGCGGGCCCGCTTTGGGCCAGCGTTTCATAATCGGCGGCGCAAGCAGGACCAGCGCAATAATGATAAACCACGCCGTAAGTTGCACGGCGCCGTAGGACTGACTCGTAAATGCGGGCAGTCCGGGAGGCGTCAGGCCGGCGACCATTTCCCGCGAAAAGACGTCAACCAGTCGCTCGCCAAGATTCCGGTGCTGCAAAACCCGGTGGGGAATTACTACGAGCGATTCTCCGGCAAGACCGGCGATTTTGAGCGCCTCGACGAGATCAAGGGGCAAATAGATCAATTCGGCGTCCGTCCGGAGCGAATCAGTGCGATAGTCAAAAAACAGAATTTCGCCCAGGCGCAACCAGAAGTTCTCGTTTGAGTAGAGTCGCACGCGCATACGCCAGCTCTGCTGCGGTTCCACGAGGCGGAGGGCTCGGCCGCTGACGCGCTGGATGATATCGCGGGGATAGGTTACGCAGTTGCGGGTAAAGTTGTGATAGGCGTAGGTCGACTCGCTTCCGCGTAACAGTGCGAGAGTTTCGCGCAATAAGGCTCGACGCTGCTCGTCCGAAAGTTTCAGCTGCGTGGCGATGACGCCCTGGCCGCTTGCATCAAACGTTGTCGCGACGCCGCCAAAAGGGCCCGCCAGCATTTCAAACCGAGCGTCGCCGCGCAAAAACCCGAAAAACAACGCGGCGTCCGGACGATACACGCCAAAATCCACGTAGAGATCATCCGGCCCGAATTCTGCGCCGCCGCGAATCCGCAGGGCAGTGTGCCCGAATGCCGAAGCGGGCGTGGCGCCGGGCAGCGCAGTAATCAATTCAATCGCCGGCGGCGCCGGACGGGCAGCGAACTCCGCCAATCTGGCGAGCGAGTCCGCGTTAACGGCCGTAACGGATAAAAACGCGGCAATCCCGGACAGCGCCGCCCGGCGGCGGCGCCAGGGATCACGGGCCGCCGGCGCTTCAATCACCGTAAGCGACCGTGCAGCGTTCTTCGTACGCAATCCAGAGCACGCTGCGGTAGCGATAGTCGATAGCCTTAATCACCGTTATGCCGCCGGCGGCGGCCGCAGCGCGAACGCCGGCGTCGCCGCGCGCATAAACGCCCGCGAAACTGAAGATGCAGGACTCGCCGCGACGCGCTCCCAGGTTGCCGGTCGCCGGCAGACTGCCATGCACCGTAACGTCTTGATAAACCGCCGATACGGGCGGAGCGTTTTCCGGCGCTGCAATGCGACATGCGCCCGCAACTGCAACGAGCGACAGGATGGAAAGCAATTGGATCAACTTCATAAGGTGGGGCCTTTTCGTTCTACAAAAGTGTCAATATAGAGCTTGATGGACTCATGAATCACCTGATGAGCCGTCGCCACGCCGGAAAACCTCTCGACGTTCACCACGCGCTCAGCGTGTTCGAGCGCTTTGTAGTCCATGAAGAAGCGTTCCAGCTCGCGCACGCGATGCGGCGGCAATTCCGAAATATCCCGATAGTGATTGTATTCCGGGTCATTGGAGTGCACGGCTATGATCTTGTCGTCCCGTTCCTCGTTATCGACCATCGTCATCACGCCGATCGGCGTGGCGCGAATTAAGACGCCCGGATAGACGGACTCCTGGCCCAGCACGAGCACATCGAGCGGGTCATGATCGTCGCAGTAAGTGCGCGGAATATAGCCGTAGTTCGCCGGATAATGGACGGCCGAATGCAGCACGCGATCGACCATTATCAGGCCGGATTCCTTGTGCATCTCATATTTGTATTTTGATCCGCGCGGAATCTCGATGTAGCACCACATCGTGTCCATTGCGCCGATATCGACGGCATGCCAGGGCGTTCGATCGAGATGATCGGGAGTGCGCCACGGAGTCAGACTCTCGTTTTTTTCCGCCACGCCGTCAGGCTTGCGAAAGCGCAAAGTCAGGCAACCCGTTTTCCGTAATTCATCGGGTCGAGGGCGCAATGAATCGGCGCAGAACGCGCGGCTCTGCCGGAAAAAATCTTTCCCGAATTCCACCGCCTGCGTCCAATCGACGCCACGGGGCGCCGCCATGACCAATCAGGATAATCCATTTGACGATTTGCATCAGCGCATTGCTGCGCTGGAAGCGCAACTGGCCGGGGTGAAAGCCGACCTGGGCCGACTGCAATCGGGCGGGCTCGGCGCGCAGGCGCCAGCCGCGTCCTCGCCGCCGCTCGCCGCGTCCTCGCCGCCGCTCGCCGCGCCCGCGTCGCCGCCGCCCCGCACACGGCCGCCGCGCAAGACTCCGGCCGAGATTGAGTTGTTAGTCGGCGGCAACATCCTTGGCAAGTTGGGTCTGGCCGCAATTGTCGTGGCGATCGCGTGGTTTGTTAAGTTCGCCATTGACAACGAGTGGCTGGGTCAATCGGCGCGAGTGGGACTGGCGCTTCTCGGCGGCGTCGCCATTGCAGCCTGGGGGCTCCATCTGGAGCGACGCCGATTGCGCGTGCTGCCCGACTCCATCTTTGGCGCCGGCCTGGCCGCCCTGTACATCGCCTGCTTTGGCGCGTATCGGTTTTACGACCTGATCGGCGTGAGCGAAGCCTTCCTTGGACTCGCTCTGCTTTCGGCGATTGCGGCCTCCCTGAGTTGGGCGTCCGGGCGTCAGTTGATGTACGTCTTCAGTTTGTCTGGCGCGCTGCTCGCCCCCCTGCTCCTCTCGCGCGGCGAGAACTCCTACCGCTTTCTGTTTGCGTACCTGACGCTGATCAACATCGGTTTTTTCGTAATTTCGTTTCAACGCGCCTGGCGAACTTCCGCGTACCTCGTCTGGCTCGGCAACGCCCTCGTATTCGGCAGCTGGGCCGCGCTGCGCCTGGAAACAAGCGACCCCTGGATCGCTCTCGCCTACCTGACGCTCACTTTCGGCCTGCTGGCGACGCGGGAGCTGCTCCTCGCGGCGCGCGTGACCGGGCGCGTGAGCCTGGCGGATCAGTTGCTGCTGGG
Source organism: Leptospirales bacterium (assembly GCA_036170535.1). Classification (GTDB taxonomy): domain Bacteria; phylum Spirochaetota; class Leptospiria; order Leptospirales; family Leptonemataceae; genus SSF53. Next base: position 4,503 of record JAVHPJ010000056.1, read on the forward strand.
CCTCCTGTTTCTGAGTTACGGCGGCGCCGCGCTGACGACGCTGTACGTGCACCACCCGGACTTGACGCCCCATTTTTCGATACTGCTCGCCGCTCTGGCCCTGGCCGGCGCCTGGCTATTTGAACGGCGCGCAGAGTCCGCTCTCGCGCCGGACCGGGCGCTTGCCAGTCGCCGCGGCGTGCGCGCCACGTTGCTCATCGCCTGGACCCTTGCGCTCTTTTTTGCGCTGACCGACTATACGGAGGGCCGCTGGCTCTCTCTGGCGTGGGTCGGCTTTGCGGGCTATCTTTCCCTGGCGGCGGCGACGACGCGCAGTTTCCCTGCGCTTTTTACCGCGCTGCTGTTCTGGATCATCGCCTTGTTTCGCCTGTTTTTCCTGGAAGAGAAGCCCGCCGCGTATCTGACCGTGTTGAACTTCCGCTTCTTTCTGTTTGCGGCGGCGGCGGCCCTGCTCGCGGCAACCTACTGGGTGCAGCGTCAATCGCCGCTGCACTTCACGCTGCGCGCTTTCGCCTATGCGGCCATTGCGACGCTGGTCATCGGATCGCTCTACGAGGCGCGCGACTCGGTGCACAATGCGCACTACAGAAACTTGAGTTATTCCTACGTTCTGGCGGGCTACGCCGCGGTGCTGATCGGACTGGGAGTATTTCGATCCAGCCGTTCGCTGCGCTACTGCGGAATCGCGGCCGCGATCATCGTCGTCATCAAGCTTTACCTGTACGACATCTGGCAGGAAGACCTGCTCGTCCGAATTATCGCCGGCTTCAGTCTCGGCCTCGGCCTGATTATTGTCAGCGTCGTCTATCAAAAATATCGCAATCGAATGAACCCGGATAGCGCCTCCGGAGGGAATGCAACATGAATCATCGTAAACTGAATCGGTCCGACATACTACGGCGAGCGGCTGCGAAAGCAACGCTTGCGCTGATGCTGCTCTCCGCCGCGCCGCTGAGCGCAGAGCCGTTTCGGCCCGGAGCGTACCATTATTACCGGGCGATTGAAGGTCTGAACCTGGATGCATTGCGCAGCGCTGGCAGCACCGTCGCCTTTGCGCGCTTCCCGCTCGATGAAACCACGCTGGTGAACTCGCGGGGACCAGAACTGCGTGTAACGCTGGGCGGCCGGCTCTTGCCGCATCTGCGCCGCGAAATTCCCGTGACGGCCGGGGCCGGCCGTCGCGTAGCGCCGAAGGTCGTGTATGAACGTCGACTGCGCGAAGGCCGCGTCTACGTGCTGAAACTGCCGGCGGCGCCAGCCGGCCAGGAGTATGCGGCGCTGGCGATTGAATCCGAAGGGGGCTTTGAATCGGGCGTACATGTGAGCGCCAGCGAAGATCCGGAAAGTTGGAATCCGATCGGATATTATTCATTGTATCGCTACTCGAACGAAGCAAAGCGGAGTTTACGGATTCGTCCGGGCCAGGCGGAATATCTGCGCCTGGAATTTGAAGGCGCCAATCAAGCGTTTTCATTTCCCTATGCGGAATTGCAATCTTCCAATCGGTCCGAAACCTACATGCTGGAACTGGGCGCCGCTCAGATTCGCCAGGACTACAACGCGGACCTTGGCGCCTCGGTGTATTATTTTACCGTTCCGGGAGGTCGCACTGCGGAAAGTCTGACCTTGCGCTTTAAGGAAACGCGTTTTCGTCGGCAGGCTCAGCTGGAAGCGTTTGATCCGGAAGCTCGTGAATATATGAGCCTCGGTGCGGCCGTATTGTCACGGCGCGGCCCGGAGGACGCAAACTCCGTGCAGACCGTGGACCTGGGCCGCGTCTCGGGAGAGGTGAAGATTTCGATCCTGAATCAGGACGACGCCCCGCTGACGCTTGAATCGGCCGCGGCGACCGGACCGCTGGAAGAGATTGTCTTTCGCACGCCGGGTCCGGATGAAATGCCGGAAACGAACGACGCCTTGCTGCGCCTGTATTATGGCACGGAATACGTGTCGGCGCCCGAATACGACATTCAGCTTTCGCCCGAAGACGAAGACCGGACCGTCAGTCTCAAATTGGGTTCCGAAATTCAGAACGAAGAATTCGCCTACGCCTTGCTGGAACCGCCGGTCAGCGTCTGGATTCTGAGAGCGCTGTTTCTGGCGGGCCTGCTCGGCCTTGCCCTGCCCGCCTGGCGGCTCTTCCGGAAATTCGCCGCCGATCTGAACCCGCCCGCGAGCTGAGCCGCCCCGCGCGGCCCAGGCCGCGCAAGCGGGCGAAAGACCGCGACCGCGAGAAAATGCAGATAAAACCAGCGCGCGGCAGGAAGCCGCGCGCGTCCCGGACTGATGCCCAAAACGTGCATGGCGGAGCGCAGGAAGCGCGACGCTGTGCACACTATATTAAAAAGGTTCGGCGTTGCGAATCGCTTCTTCGATTTCTTTGAGCTGAGTGGAAATACGCGCGTCGATGGAGCCCACGTCGGTTTCGATAATGCAACCGCCGCGATCGATGCGCGAGTCTTCGTAGATGTTCACTTTGCGCAAGGATTCCATCATCTTGATGAGTTCGTCTTTGTGCGCGGTCGTAAGTTCCAGATCCGCAAAATTGACGCGAATATCGACGCGGTCGCGATCTTTGATGCGCTTGAGCGCTTCGCGAATATTGTTGAGCACGACTTCTTTGCGCTCGACAACCTCGTCTTTGATGACCTTGCGCGCAATCATCAGGATCATATCGACCATTTGCTTTTCGGAAGCCGCAATGATCTCTTCGCGCACGTCGATCGCCTGGCCGACGATCGTGCCCAGCCGGTCGATCAAGCGGCGAACTTCCGCCTGACCCTTTTTAAAGCCCACTTCGCGACCGGCGTCGTAGCCTTTCTGATACGCCTCGTGTTCGATTTCCGCCACGCGCATTTCGGCTTCTTTCACCATGCGCTCGACTTCCAGTTTCGCTCGTTCGATAATTTGCTCGGCGTTCAGGCGCGCGGCTTCTTCCTCGCGCTTGGCTTTTTCCTTGGACTCCTGGATGAGGTTAAAGGCGACCGCCTTGCCTTCTTCCTCGATCTGACGAGCGCGCTCGTGAGACTCTTCGAGCTGTTTTTGAATACGTTCTTCGGTTTCTTTGCGGTAGCGCTCGAGCTCGGCCTCGATTTCTTCAATCGTGGGACCGTGGTACTGCTCGATTACGTTGCCTTCCGCGTCGACTTCGTATTCCTCGGCCTCGTCAATGCCCTGATACTTCTTGTATTTGTCCGGGATCTCAAGCTCGATCGAGTCCTGGACCTGAGCGATCTGTACCGGTTTAAAAACGAGCTTGTTGGTGGCCATAGAGCTGGGCGCCGGACTCTCGCCGGCCGGACCGCGCCTGCGCGGTCTTCTTATATATCGGCCAGGCGGCCGGGCAAGACAAAATCAATTCGCCGCTCCCGGCCCGCCGTCCGCGCCCGGGCCGAGCCGCAGACCAGCGGACGGCGCCAGCGACTGGCCGGCCAGGATCTTTTCCTGTCCCTGATGAGGATCGGCGGTTAAGGTGTAGTCGCGCCACAGCGAGCTGGCCCGCTGCGCCTCACTGCGCACGGGGCAGTTGCGCATTTCGCAGGCGCAACAGTGTTCATTGGCGCACGGGTCGGAATGCATCAATAAATCGATCGGGCGCCCGAGAGCCGCGACCAGACCGCGGCCGATTTCCAATTCCAGACGGTGCAGGTCTTCTATGGTCAGAAAGCGCGGAGCGATCAGATGAAAATCGGCCTCCAGCTGCGGGCCGGTTTCGCGCAACCGCAGCCGATGCGGCAGAATCATCTCCGGACGGCGTACAGCCGCCAGCGCCGCGACGACCGCATCCCGCGTCGCGGGGCTGACGCGATCCATGAGTCGATGAAAGCTGCCGAGCACAATGCGCCCGCCGGCGTATAGTAGCCACAAGGCCATGCCGACGGCCAGCAAGGGGTCAAGCAGAGTCCACCCCGTCAGACGGACCAGGCCGAGACCCGCGAGCAAACCCAGGCTGGTCAGCACATCGGAATACACATGCATGCCGTCGGCGACGAGGGCCGCGCTGTTGCGTCTTCGGCCGACGCGCACCAGAATCCAGCCCAGGCCCGCGTTGAGCGCGGAGCCTGCGGCGGTGAGCGCGAGGCCCGCGTCCAGGCGCGACAGAGTTACGCCGGTGAAAATGCGCGGCGTCGCTTCGTACAGAATCAGAACGCCCGCCAGCGCGATCAGCCCGCCTTCAAATCCGGCGCTGAAATACTCGAGCCGTCCGCGGCCAAAGGGATGATCCCGGTCCGGGGAACGCGCGCTTTGCCAGACGGCGTACGCGGACACGAGCGCGGCGAGAATATTATTCACGCTCTCCACTGCGTCCGAAAATATTGCGCTCGATCCCGTGGCCAGGTAAGCGGCGAACTTAATGGCGCAGATGAGTGCGCCCGCGACAATGGAAAGCGCGGCCGCGCTCAACGCTGCATCGAAGGGCCAGACCAACTTGCGCTTCATTCCGGCGAGAGTGCAGCGCGCTTCGCCGGCGCGCAACTCGCTTTGCCTGCGGGCGCGCAGCCTTGAATTGAGTTGCCGGCCGCGCCAGTACGGCGGCCGATGGCGGGATGTCGGAAGCTGCGTTGGAACTGGAGCGCATCCCCTGTCCGAGCGGCGGCGTCGTAGTCGTCCTGCGTTTCGCGCGGCCGGATCGGATGAACGCCATCAGTCGAGAATTGCAGGCTGACCTGGATCGGAGCCTCGCAACTCTGGCTGCCGACCGCGCTGTCCGCACAGTCATTATTATTGGCAGCGGACGCGCATTCTCCGCCGGCGCTGATTTAAAGGAACGCGCCGAGATGTCGGCGGCCCAGGTCGATCGCTTTCTCGCGGACAATCTGCGTATATTCGCCGCTCTGGAAGACCTGCCTCAGCCGACCATCGCCGCGATCAACGGCTTCGCCCTGGGCGGCGGCCTTGAGCTTGCTCTGTGCTGCGATTTGCGCCTGGCGGCGACGGACGCGCAAATGGGACTGCCCGAAACCTCGCTCGGCATAATCCCCGGCGCTGGCGGCACCGTTCGCTTGAGTCGCGCTATCGGACTCGCACGGGCGCGCGAACTGGTATTCACCGCTGCGCGCATTTCGGCGGAGCGCGCCCTGGAACTCGGGCTGGTTCAATCGGTCCATCCCGCCGAAGAACTCTTGCCGGCTGCGCTCAAACTTGCACAGAGCATTGCGAAAAACGCGCCGATCGCGCTTGCGCAGGCCAAGCGCGCCATTAACGGAGCCTTTGAACTTGAAAAAAACGCCGCGCTGAAGTTCGAACGCGAGTGTTATGAGGCCACCCTGCCTACCCGGGATCGCCTGGAAGCGCTGGCGGCCTTCCGCGAAAAACGCGCCCCGATTTTTACCGGAGAATAAGCTGAAATGATTCTGACTGGTCCTGAAATCAAACGCCGATTGGGCTCGGATATCAAAATTGAACCTTACGAAGAACGGCTCCTGAATCCGAACTCGTATAATCTGCGCCTGCACGACGAGCTTCTGGTCTATACCAACCGCAATCTCGACATGCGCACGCCCAATCCGTGCGAAACCCTGCGTATTCCGGAGGAAGGCATTTTGCTCGAGCCGGGCCGCCTGTATTTGGGACGCACGCTCGAATACACGGAGACCTTCAATCTGGTTCCGATGCTCGAAGGCCGGTCGTCGATTGGACGCTTGGGCATGTTCGTCCACGTCACGGCGGGCTTCGGCGACGTAGGCTTTAAGGGCTATTGGACCCTGGAGATCTCGTGCATCCAGCCCATTCGCATATACGCCGGCGTGGCGATCTGCCAGATATTTTATCATCAGATCTTCGGCGAAATTATCGAGTATCGGTCCAACAAGTACCAGAATAATCGCGAGATCCAGCCCAGTATGCTCTACAAGGACTTCGCCTGAACTGGCGTTAAAACGTTGACGGCGCGTCGCAGCCCCGCACAGCTTTGTCATGGCGCGACGTCTGTGGAAAAACCAGTTCGCATTCTACGTTCTGATTTTCTCCGCCCCGCTGATTCTGTTCGGCCTGGCTGTCGCGCTGTTTCCGGATCGCGTCGTTGACTATTGCTTTCAGGGCGAGCGCGAGCCCGAGCCGGTCCGCCGCTTTTTTATGCGTTTTGGCGGCGGAGCGATCACGCTGCTCGGATTTCTGATGTTTGGCGGCCGCAAGTCCCCGAGCCAGAGCCGGGAATTGTTCTTCTGGATGGGCGCACTCTACATTGGCGGCGCGGCGTTGTTCGGGGCCGGTCCCTTTTTCTACCAACTGAGTTGGTGGACGGCGGTCCCGGCCGTCCTGATCGGACTGTTCGGCGGCGCATTTCTATGGGCCTTCGCCTCGCGTAATCTTCTCGTTCGCGAATAACCTGCGCCTGACGGCCGCGTCGGAATGCGCGTCCGCGATCCGCCGACGACCGCCCGGCGGCCCGGACGCTGCGAAGCGAGTTGACAGAGGCCGCGCCGCTCGGTACCTTCCAGTATAATGCTGAGCTTCCAGAAGGGAGATTCCGGTCATCCAGGCGGAAACCTGCTGGTATACAGCCATGTGCGCGGCGAAAATCCGGTCGCGCCCGGCGCACGACTCCTCTCCTGCAATGTGGTCGTGGGCGTGTTGTGCGTGCGGGCGCATGACTTTCACGTTGTGATCTTTCCACCCGTAGGCCTGGAAAGCGAAGACGAACTCGATCGCCTGATCGCTCTGAATCCGCGCTACGATGTGGTGCAACTTGAAGATTTCGAGGTTCCGCACGGGGCGGATGAAGGCGCGTACGTCAAGGAGCGCCTGGAAGAACTCAACGCCTGCGTAATGGAGTATGTCGAACTGTGCCGGGATTTTATCTCCCGACTCGAGCGCAATGCGCCCGCCCCGCCCCGCATCGTGCGCCGCGCGGATGAGACCGGCGGACCGCAAGCCGCCGATCAGCCGGTGGACGAAGAACAGGCGCTCGAACGCCTTGAAGCGTGTCTGGATCGCGCGCCGGCAGAAGAATCAAGCAAGCCCGAACTCGAGCAACTGATTCGCTTTATCGAAAGCCGCTATCCGCAGTACGACGTGCGCAATCTCTGGGGCGCATTCGGGCGCGGCGCCGCCGATCTTTCGCGCCTCTATCTTCAGAAGTTTCGCGCCATTCATGCCGAACGCTACGAGGAAGCGGCCGCCATACAAGACGCCATATTGCGCCTCGAACGGATGAGCTGAGCCTCCCGGCGCGCTCTATGAATGTCTTCGCCGAACAATTTCAGGCGGATGCGCTTGAGGGCTGCGCAACGCCGGACGGCACGGCCGCCTACTTCGCCGCGCTCGGTCGCTCATCCGGACGCAGCTACCAGCTGGATTTCTGGCGAACTTTCGCCGCCGACACGGGGCTTGCAGTTTCGCGCGCCGGGTTTGGCGCCTACCGCGCAGGATCGGCTGACCCCGAGCACTACGACGCGCTTCGCGAAGCGTTGATTTCCGGCGTTAACGTTATCGACTGCGCGGCAAACTACGGCGACGGCGATGCAGAAAACGTCGTCGGACGTGTGCTGGACGAACTGCGGCGCGCAAATCGGGTGCAACGCGAGCAGATAGTCGTCTGCACGAAGGCCGGTTATATTCAAGGCAAAAACCTGTCGATCTGGCGCGCGAACCAGGCGCGCTACTCCGAAGCGGTGGAGTTCTCGCCAAATCTGGCGCACTGCATTCAACCCGAATTCCTCGAAGACCAGATCACGCTGTCGCTGCGGCGCCTGGGCCTTGCACGGATCGACTTTTTCTTCCTGCACAACCCCGAATATTTTCTCCAGGCCGCCCTGCGCGACGGCGCGTCCGTCGCCGCTGCGCACCAGGAATATGAGCGTCGATTGCGGGCGGCGCTGGAACATCTGGAACAGGAGGCCCAGCGCGGTCGAATCAGCTATTACGGCATATCATCGAACGTCTTTGCAGCCAGCGCGGACGCGCCGGTCGTGACGAGACTGGATCGCATACTGGAGTTTGCGCCCGCGCGCTTTAAGGCGATTCAGTTTCCGGCGAATCTGCTGGAAGCGGACTTTCGCTTCAGTCGGTCTTCGTCCGGCGGCAATCTGGCCGAACTCGCCGAAAAAGCGGGGCTGTGGACCCTGGGCAATCGCCCGCTCAACGCTAACTGGACGAACCGCGGGCTGGTGCGGCTGGCGCGGCTGGTCGAGGCGCCGCCGGATGACGGCCTGTCCACGGTGGCGGAATTTAATCGGATGATGGCGCGTTTACACGAGATGGAAGCGGAAACATTGCGCGTATTTGCGCCGCGCCACTTTCATTTTGACGAACGGACGCCGGCGCCTTCCGCCCTGATCGAGCCCTATCGCGACGCGTATTTGCATCACGAAACCTTCCGACCGGCTTTGCCGGCCGCGATGCGTTCTCTGCAGCGTACCATAAACGGCCTGCATACGCTCGCCGGGACCGACTCGGAACGTTATGTAATTGAAGGCCTGACTCGCCTCACCAACGCCGCGCTCGCGCTCTGGGAGCGCTATATTGACGTAGGCTACCACCAGCGCATGGCGGGCGTCGAGCAGGCCCTGGAGACGATTGATCCGGCCCTCGCCGGTCAGCCGCTGGCTCTGCAGGCGCTCTTGTTTTTGCTGTGCCGGCCCGTCCCGGCAACCGTGCTGATCGGGATGCGACGGCGAGCCTACGTGCGCCAGTGCGTGCGGCTTTTTGAGCTTCCGCCGCCGGCGCCCGCCGCGGCGCTGCGCCTGGTTCAGGCGGCGGAAGAAGCCCTGGAGCGCCTGCTGCCGGTCGGACGCTGAGGCGCCGGGATCGGCCCGCGGAGGGGTTTTGGGCTTGCAAGCGCAGCCGGGCCAGGAAAGCCTTTCTGTGCGGAACGCCCATGATCACCGACCAGCAGCTGCAGCTTATCCAGTTCTACAATCAGGCCCTTGCGCTTTATAAGGAGCGGAAGTGGAGCGAAGCCCGCGCCATGTTCCAAAAGGGACTCGCCCTGGTTCCCGACGACGGCCCCAGTCAGCTCTACGTCACCCGCTGCGACGCCTATCTCAAAGATCCGCCCGACGCGGATTGGGACGGCGTGTTTGTAATGAAGACGAAATAACAGAGTCCAGGACGCGTTGGTTGTATGGCGAAAAAGAAAGAAACCCTGCTTATGGACGTCACCGAAGGCGGCGGCGTCTCCACAGTGCTCGGCAAGGAAACCAGCTTCGAAGGCGTTCTGGAATTCAAGCGCCCGCTCCAGATTAACGGCGCCTTCGAAGGCGAAATTATCACGGACGGAGTCCTGCTGATCGGCGAAACTGCGACCGTCAAGGCGAACATCAAGGCCGGCACCGTTGTTGTGGGCGGCGTGGTGTACGGCAACATCGAGGCGCGCACCCGCCTGGAGATGCTGGAAACCGGTCGCGTCCACGGCAACATCAAGACCGCCAAGTTGCAAATCGCAGACGGCGTTGTTTTCGACGGTAACTGCGAAATGATCGCTCCCGCTCCGGCCGGCGCCCGCTCCTGAGCGCCGCGCGGCCCGTGCGGCCGCGCCCGCATCATTGCAGCGGGTTCACCCAGGCTCGTTCAGCGCAGCCAGAAAAGCTTCATGGTACACGCGGGCAGTGCGCGCCCAGTTCCATTCATTAACGGGAAACTTTACCCTTCCTAACTTGCCCTTGCGGGCGAGCTTTGCGTACGCCGCCAACGCAGCCGACCACGCAATCGGATCTTCCGGCGGAAGGTATTCCGCGTGGTCGCCGCCAATTTCGTGAAAGCAGGGAATGTCGCTGACCAGAGCAGGCTTGCGGTGACAGAGCGCCTCAAGCAGCGGCAAACCGAAGCCTTCGTACAGCGAGGGCATGCAAAAAAAAGCGCAGGTTTCGTAGAGCAGATCAATCATCCGGTCTGAAAGGCCTTCCAGCGTGAACACCGCGCCGGTCTCCGCCCGAGCCCGATCCAGGCGCGCATAAAATTCCGGCGACTCCCAACCGCGCCGCCCGGCAATAACGAGCGGCAGGGTTGCGCGTCCCGCGCCTGCGCGGTATTGCAGCCAGGCGTCGAGTAATAGACCGTAATTCTTGCGCGGTTCAATGGTTGAGACGGCGAGGATAAAATTAGCGTCGGGCTTAAAACCCAGGCGCCGCTGCAATTCGCGCAGCATCTGTTTACGCAAACGCCCCGGCGGACGCGGCTGGGGTTCATAGCCGAGCAAGGCCACGCCCGCGCGAGCGGCCGGAAAGCCAAAGCGACGTTGCATGTCGTCGCTGGTTTGCTGCGAAATCGAATAGATGCTTCGGGCGCGATGAACGCTGTAGTGCATGACCATGCGCTGCTGCAGCCGGGCAAGCGGGCGCATCGTCTCCGGAAAAAAGTACAACACGAGATCGTAAAACGTCAACACTGCCGGCGTGGCCCGTGGCAGCCAGGGCGGCAGAACCTGCTGGGAACCCCAGAACAGATCAACCGGACGCCGACGCAGTTGCCGCGGCAGGGAAAAATTGAACCACAGACCCGCGCGACTGGCGAGGGGCCCGCGCCCTTCCATCCAGCGTATGTGCGGCAGACGCGTAAGCTCGCCAAAGTCCGCGTGCGGCGGCCGACTGGCGTAGAGCTCAAATACAAAGCGATTGCGATCGGGAAAATGTTCCAGCACGCGACTGATGACGCGCGAAACGCCGGAGAGCGGAGCCGTCAGCGGGCGAGCGTCGACGCCAACACGAATCGGCTTCATTTGCGAGCGGCGCTGATCCTGGCCGGAAATACGGACGTAATCGAGTGTTTATAGACCAGGGTGATATTCTTCTCGGTTTCGAGGAGTATGGTAAAGGTGTCGTGCGCCCGTACGCGACCCTTCACCTGCACGCCGTTCTTCAAAAAGGCGGTGATTGGCTTATCCCGCTCCATTGCCATATCGAGCAGTCGATCTTGATGCAATTTATGAGCTTGCGGCATCCGGGGTCTTCGACTGCCGGTCGCCCGCAGTCCTTCTAGCAGCACAACCGGCGGAAGCGCGCGGCGCAATGAATTTTCCAGGCGACCGGTCAAAAAGCGGTCTCAGGGTAGCGCCGCACAGACCGACTTTCAGTAAGAACGACGCACCTGCAGGCGGCGGCTGCGAAAATACTCCAGGAATTCTTCCGCCAGACCGCGCGGTCCGGCGACAAGTCCGTAGCTGTGCACATCCGCCTGATTGAAGCGGTGCGGGGCGCCGGCGTCCAATTCCAGCATCACCGCATCCGGATGCGAAAGTATCAGGGCGGCCCCGCCGCAAATGTCCCACTCGCTTTTCGGAAACAGGCTGACGACCAGATCGCCGCGGCCGTCGGCCACCAGCGCCAGCTTGCGCGCAATGGAACCCTGGGGCTCGATGTTCAATTCCCGGGCTATCGCGTCAAAAACGCCGCGCTTCCATTCGGTCTGCGAGACCAGCACGCGGGCGGCGCTCAAGCTGGCCGGGGCGCCTCGCACCGGAGCGCCCCTGGAATGCAGCGGCACCGGACTGCCGTTTGCAACGCGCGCCCGTGCGGACCATTCGTCCGCGGCGCTGGCGATGTCCGCCGGCCGGTCGAAAACCCAGCGCGTGACGCCGAGGCCCGGTCCGCCGACGAGAGCCAGTCCTTCCGTGGGCAGCGCCACGCCGCCAAGTCGCACAACGCCGTCGATGGCCAGACCGACCGAAACGGCAAAGCCGCCTGTGCGCTCGACGAACTCGCGCGTGCCGTCGATGGGATCGACAATCCAGACCGCCCGTTCGCCGAGCCGGGCGGCGCTGTCGGCGCTCTCTTCGGAAAGCCACGCGGCGGGCAAGGCGCGCTGCAGACGTGTTTCAAGGATTTGATTGGCTTCCAGATCCGCAGTCGTCAGGGGCGTGGAGTCGCTTTTGGATTCGACCTGGTAACTGCGGCTCTCATAACGAGCCAGCGTCGCCACCGCGGCCGAAACCAGCGCGTCGCGTAAGAGCTCGGGCAAATGCTCCGGCGGATCGAGAGGCGGATTCGGGGCGGCGGAGTCCGTGCGCGCCACCGATCAATTGGCGGGCGCCGCGGGCGCGGGGTTGTTCTGGTGAGCGTCGCCGCTTTCGACCAGCATGAATTTCTCGTATGTGGGCGACTGAATGAACTCTTCCGGATCGCGGGCGAAGTCGTAGCGCACGACGAAATTCTTATGCTTTACGTAAAATACCAGCGGAGAGGTCGGGTTTTCGAAAAATACATTGCCAATGTTCAGATCGCGCAGCAGTTCTTCGCGCTTTTCGTAAAACTGACGCACGATCGTGATGCGCACTGCGCGCAGCAGATTATCCTCAAGGGTTTTCTGGCGCTGTTCCGGAGAGGTGCTGCGATGGCGAATGTCCTCTTCCACCTTCCGGAATTCGGTCATGACGCCTTCTTGCCGGCCGGCGTGCAGCGAAGCGGCGGAAGCTGCGGCCAGAAAAAGGACCGCCAGAAAAGTAATGAGCCAGTTTGCGCGCATATAAGTACCCGTACCCGAAGTTCGGCTTCCTCGCGTCTGAAGTTTAGGCGAGCGGCGTCTTTTTCCGGCCGCGGCCGGCGGCTGCCGCGAAAAAAGTCGCCGACCCGGCCCGCCGATTACGCCGGCTAAGGATCCAGGCGCGTCAGAGGCGTGTAAGCCGTCAGAAATTTGCGCGGCTGTCCGTCGGCGTCAAACCGAATTGTCACCTTCTGCCCGGCCGGCGCCTTTTCCGCCTCGGTTATGCGTCCGGGCCCGTACTTCGCGTGGCGAATGCGGTCGCCCGGCGCAAAGGTCAGAGCGGCGGCCGGCGAGCTTTTCCATTGAATCTGATCCGCGCCCGCCCCCGCCCGGGGCGTCGCCACGGCGCGGCGCGGCGCCGCCGGCGCAGTCCCGCGTTCAAAAACGTCCGGATCCATCTCTTTTAAAAAGCGCGACGGCAGACGGTCCTGGAAGCCGCCGAAAACAAAACGGCGCCGGCAGGTGGAAAGAAACAATCGCTCTTCGGCGCGGGTCAGGCCGACGTACATCAGACGCCGCTCTTCTTCCAGGCCGCCTTCTTCGAGGGCCAGCGAGTGCGGCATATAGCCCTCTTCTACTCCCGTGATAAACACATTAGGAAATTCCAATCCCTTGGCGTTGTGGAGAGTCATGAGATACACGCAGGCGTCGTCGGCCGTTGTTTCCGTATCAGAGGTGTAGAGCGAAATTCGCTGCAGGTAGTCCGCCAGATTCGGCGCGCCCGCGCGCAGGCCCGCCGTGTCCGGATCGTAGCGGGTCGGATCCTGATCCGGGTCGTAAGCGGCTGCGGCGCTCTCGGCGTAGTCCTGTTCGTAGCGCTGCAGACCGGCCACAAACTCCATTAAGTTTTCAATGCGCCCCTCGTTTTCGTGACCGCTTTCCTTCTGAAGCGCGTCAAGATATCCGCTTTCGCGGAGCGCGGCCTCGGCGATTTTGGACGGCGGCTGACCGGCTTCAAACATGGCTCGCCACGCAGCGAACTTGCGCTGGAGTTCAAGCATTTGCTTGTGCGCTCGAAAGTTCGGCAACTCGTTCGTACGACTCAAAGCTTCGAGCAGCGTTATGTTATGCGCTCGCGCGAGATTCACCAGCTTCGCAAAGCCCGTCTCGC
>JAVHPJ010000057.1:0-17752 GCA_036170535.1 Leptospirales bacterium
CGGCGGCGTAACCCCGGAACTCAGCCTGGAGTTCGCGCGCAAGACCTTCAATCACACGGCGGCTTATGATGCGATGATCGCCGCTTATCTTAACGACCGCGCCGGAGATCGCTTCCCGGAGCGTCTCACCGTCACGCTGGAAAAAGTTCAGCCCCTGCGCTACGGCGAAAATCCGCATCAGGAGGCGGCATTCTACCGGCCCGCCATCGAACTTGCGCGCGAACGTGCGAGCGGCGCCGGCGCACTGCAACAGTTGCAAGGCAAGGAACTCTCCTTTAATAATATGCTGGATTTTAACGCCGCCCTGCGCGCCGCGCTTTCCCTGCCGCGCCCCGGCGCCGTAATTGTCAAACATCTGAATCCTTGCGGGGTGGCGGTGGTCGAACGCCGCGATGCAACTACGGGCGCGCCGCTCAGGGCCGGTGAACTGAATCAGGCTTTTTTGCGCGCGCGCGCCTGCGATCCGGTGAGCGCGTTTGGCGGCATTATCGCGCTGGGCGCGGCCTGCGATGCGGATACCGCCGCATCCATCGCGGAGAACTTTGCAGAGGTGATTGTCGCGCCGGAATTTACGCCCGAGGCGCTGCGCATCTTTTCCGAGAAAAAAAACCTGCGCCTGATCGCCGTGCGACGGCCGGAACGTTATCTGGAAAATGCCATGGAGGCGCGCTGGATTCTGGGCGGCGCCCTGTATCAGGATCTGGACGTGCGCATTGCGCCGCGCAGCGAATGGAAGGTTGTAACCGAACGTGCGCCGGATGCAACCGACCTGGACGCGCTGGATCTTGCGTGGCGAGTTTGCAAACATGTAAAGTCGAACGCGATTGTGTTTTGCTCGGACTATGCAACGCTGGGCGTGGGCGCCGGCCAGATGAGCCGCATCGATTCGGTGGAAATAGCGGCCTCAAAGGCGGCGCGCGCCGGTCTGGATCTCAAAGGATCGGTCGTGGCGTCCGACGCATTTTTTCCCTTTCGTGACGGACTTGATGCGCTGGCCCGCGCGGGCGCGCGCGCGGTGATTCAGCCCGGCGGATCCGTGCGTGACACGGAAGTCATCGATGCGGCTAATGAGCATGGAATCGCGATGGTCTTTACCGGCATGCGGCACTTCCTGCATTGAGCGCGGCGCGCCGCGGAGGCGCGCGCGAGGTTGCAGGCGTGATGCCGGAATCACCCGGACGATAGCTCATTCAGGCCGAAGCCGGCCGTTCCGTATCGGCGGCTGGTCGGCGGATCCAGCTGCTCCGTTTTTGTGGCGTAGAGCATCGGCAGCTTGAAGAGCAGATACAGCGCTCGAAAATGATTCAGCTCTTGATAGCGCTCGGGAAAGTGTTCAAGCAGCAGCTTTCGGAGCAGCGGGCCGTGTGCGGGACTCATGGTAGGAAAAATATGATGTTCCACGTGGTAGCCGAGATTGAAGTGCGCACGTTCGATTAACTTCCAGTTACGCACCGTGAGCGTGCTCCGGAGCGGATCGTTGATCTCGTTGAGCGGCGAAAGCATGTGATTTGTCGCAATGTAGGCCATGCCGACCACGTTGCTTCCTGCAAAACCCGCGCCGTAGATCAGGAAAAACTCGTGCGGATCAAATAAAAACCATCCGCCGACCGCCAGCGCCAGTGGCGTCAGAAAAGCCTCGCAGAATCCGAGAACAAAGCGCGCGCCGCGCAATTCAGTTTTCAGATAGTGGACGTGCAGGCTGAAGGCGTGCGCCGTCAGATAAATCGGCCAGGCGCCAAAAAAGATCAGGCTGCGCGCCACGGCGGGCAGTCGAAAAAATCCAGCGCGCAGCGGGTTGTCCCGAAGTTCGCGCAGTGTGGGCGGGATATCCGGATCGCGACCCTCGATTTGCGACCCGCCGTGATGATCGCGATTGTGCCACAGGCGCCAGATCAGCGCGCTCATGCCGACCGGTGCAAAACAAATTGTCGCAATCAGTTCCTTAAGAAATGGATTACGAACCACCGCGCCATGGGAAAGTTCGTGGGCGAAGATCAGGTTCGCGCTCAGGCCGTATGCGACAAGCGCCGCCCCGATCAAGCTTGCGCCCGCGAAGGGGGCCTCGCAGATCAGATAGACGCCGACAGCCGCCAGACCCAGATTGCCGACGAAGCCGACCAAGCGGGCCGGCCGCGGACGAAAAGCTTCGGGCGGCAATAGCGGCTTGAGTCGACTTACGTAATGACTCCAGGGAATTTCGCCGGGCGCATCAGACATGCAACAGTGGAAAAGATTCGAAGAGGCGGCGGTCAATGAGAAAAAGTCGCCGCCGCGCGCGCTGCGCCTCGCCCTTGCGGGCGCGATAGTTTCAGCATTCGTTCAGTGCGCGAGCATTCAGCGCATTGAACCCGCGCGACCGGGCGGCGTGGAGCGGCCGATTGCTTGCGCTACGCCGCTTGGCCAGCGCAATTATTTGAAACGCTTGCGCGGCGCGGACGATCGCGCGCTGGAGTACGAGTATGTCGGTCCAATTCTGGGTCCCGCGGGCGTGGTGCTGGATCAGTTCGACGTGGAAAATCCGGCGCCGGATGCGCGCAGCCTGGGCGAAGCGGCGCTTGATCCGTTTCGCTCCCGACCGCTGCGCGCCGATCGTATTCGCATTTACATGAATCTCTATGCGGAAGGCTGCGAGACAATTGCACCGCCCGGCTTTCGCCTGAGCGGCGCGCCGCCCGCGCCCTGACGCGGCTTATTTGCGGCCTTCGAGGAAGGGCCGTAGCAGTTCAATCGGCAAGGGAAAGATCGTGGTCGAGTTCTTGTCCGCCGCAATCTCCGTCAGAGTCTGCAGAAAGCGCAATTGTATAGCGACCGGGTGCTCGCCAATGACCGCCGCCGCCTGACCCAGTTTTTCCGCGGCCTGGAATTCGCCTTCGGCTGAAATGATTTTTGCGCGGCGTTCGCGTTCCGCTTCCGCCTGACGGGCCATCGCGCGCTGCATTTCCTGGGGCAGATCGATATGTTTCACCTCGACCATCGAGACTTTGATGCCCCACGCATCCGTCGCTTTGTCGAGCACCGCCTGCAACTGCGCATTGATGCGCTCGCGCTCGGCAAGCACCTCATCGAGTTCAAACTCGCCCATGATCGAGCGCAGCGTCGTCTGGGCCAGCTGCGAAGTGGCGAAAAAATAATCTTCAATCTCGATTACGGCGTGGTTGGGTTCCATAACGCGAAAATAAACCACGGCGTTGACTTTAATGGAAACGTTGTCCTTGGTAATTACGTCCTGGGGCGGCACGTCCATGGTGATGGTGCGCAGGCTGACTTTCACCATCTTGTCGATCAACGGGATCAGAAAAATGATGCCCGGACCCTTGGTGCCGTCGTAACGTCCCAGGCGGAAAACGACCGCGCGTTCGTATTCGCGCAGAATTTTGACCGCATTGGCCAGAAACAGGACTGCAAGCGCAATCAGCGCCAGTATGGGAAAAGACATAGCCGAGATCCTCCAAAAATCAGAACGAGAATGCTGCAGTATTAAGCGGTCGCTGAGCGCTCGACCAGCGAAAAAATTACGCCGGCGCCACGATCAAAAGCAGGCCGCGTCGCTCCACCACGCGTACGGGCGCGCCGCTGGCGATCGCCCCGCCCGCCGAACGCGCCTGCCAGATCTCGCTGTGTATAAATACCCGGCCCGACTCGGCGGTGATCTCCGTTTGCGCCACCCCGGTTTCAGCGGCGAGGCCCTCGGCGCCGCTCACCGGTCGGCTACGCTGACTGCGTGCGGCCAGGTAGGCGATGGCGGCCATGGCGAGTCCGAACAAAACGCTGATAAAGATAATCACCGATGCGCCCATGCCCAAAAATTCATCGCCGGAGCGCAGTAACATTAGCGATCCGAGGGTCAGACTGACAATGCCTGCGATGGAAAGCAAGCCGTACGAGATAATCTTGATTTCGAGTATAAAGAACAGCGCGCCAAGCGCAATCAGCGCAAAGCCCGCGTAATTGACCGGCAGCGTCTGCAGAGCATAGAGTCCAAGCACCAGACACACGGCGCCCAGGGCGCCGGGAAAGATCGAGCCGGGTGCGTAGAACACCTCAGCCAGAATGCCGAGCATCCCGATCATCATCAGTATCATGGCCACCTGCGGATGCGCGATGACGGACAGGGCGCGCGTGCGAAAGTCGCTTTCGATGCCTTCAATCCGCGCGCCGGCTGTATTCAGATTGGATCGCGCCGCGAGCAGCCGTACGGGACGACCATGGATCTGCTCGAGCAGCGCCGCTTCGCTTTCCGCTACGGCGTCGATGGCGCGAATACGCAGCGCTTCCGTAGATGTGATGTTTTCGGCGTGCGTGATGCTGCGTTCGCCAAACTCGACGTTGCGGCCGTGATATTCGGCGAGACTGCGCATCTGTGCAATGGCGTGATGCAGGAGCTTGCGCTTCATGTTCAGTTCGTCGTCCGCTCCGGCTGTTTCCGGAATGCGATCGGCGGGACGCGCGGGTTTTTCTTCTTCCTGGCCGCCGAATCCGCCGCCGCCCATTTGCACAGGCGTGGCGGAGCCGATGTTCGTGCCCGGCGCCATGGCCGCCACATGCGAAGCGTACATCAAATAAACGCCCGCGGAGCCGCAGGTTGCGCCCGGCGGATACACATAGGTGATGACCGGAATTCGCGCGCTCAGGATGCGCCGAATCATGTCGTCCATCGAGCTTACCAGACCGCCCGGCGTATCGAGGCGCACCAGCAGGGCCTGGGCCTGCGCAGACTCGGCGCGATCCAGAGCCTGCTCGAGTTGGTCGAGCGCAGTCGGCGTGATCGGTCCGGTAATCTCAACGCGATAGACGACGGGCGCCTCGTTGTTGGCGATTTCGCCTGAGTCGGCGTCTTCGCGCGGAGACTGGGCTGCGAGGGCCAGCGCGCCGCCGCAGCCGAGCGCAACCAGCAGCGTGAGAATACGTGTGAGACGAGGCGCGCGCGATGCCATTGCCGAAAAGATAGCGCGCCCCGAGCGAGAGGCAAGTCGGAATTGGCGCGCTTTTGTCCGGATCCGTCGCGCCGGGCTTTATTCGCCGGCCGACCGGCGCTCCGCCTGAGCCTGCGGCAGAAGTTCCCGGATCTGACGGATGCGGGTGGAATCGGAGGGATGGGTCGACATGAACTCCGGCGGCTTGTTCCCGCCGGCCGCCGCCATGCGTTGCCAGAAACCTACGGCGGCTTCGGGATCGTATCCGGCGCGCGCCATATAAATAAGACCCATCTGATCGGCTTCGAGTTCATGATCGCGCGAAAAGGGCAGGATCAACCCGTACTGCGCGCCGGCGCCCAGGAGGCCCAGGACCTGTTCGCGTTCGCCGGGCGGCAGATCGGAGAGGCCGTTATTCAGGCCTTGCTCTGCGATTTCAACCGCGCCCTGCTGGAATACGCGCTGTGCGCCGTGCCGCGCAATTGCATGGGCGATTTCGTGACCCATGACGACCGCGAGCCCCGCCTCGTCCTCGGCGATCGGGAGAATTCCAGTGTAAACGACGATCTTGCCGCCCGGCAGACAGAAGGCGTTGACCTCATCGCTCTGAACCAACGATACGGCCCACTCAAAGCCCGCGCCATCGTCGCCGACCGCCGCGGTCAGTCGGTCTGCGACGCGTTTTACCATTTCGTATTCGGGGCCGGAACTAACGGTTTGCGACTCGGAGAGCACCTGCTCGTAACCCTGCAGGCCCAGCGCCTGTTCTTGATCGCGCGACATTCCGACGCGCGCTTCTTCGCCGGTCATCGGATTGGTGAATTTTTCTGCGTTGAAATAATAGACGGCGAGCGATAAAGCCGCCGCGGCAATTGCGCCCCATTTGATGTGTCTGCGTTCCATGCCCGCATCACGCGGGCCGGTCTCAAGAATTCAAATCAAAATCGCACAGGGCGCGGTGAGAATTGCAAGAGCATCGGCGTCGGCGCGGCGGGCGGGAAACGCCGCGCGTCTACTCAACGGGCGTCATTTTTACAATCAGCTCGACCGTTTCACTGAGCGTACATTCCGGGTCGCCCTGGCATTCCTCAGACTGCACCTTCGCCTCGCTCGTTTCGATCGTGACGCGCTGGCCGACAAATTCCGGTTTGCAGATCTCAAAATCGCCCGAGTGCATCGATACAGCGCCCTCGCGTTCAAGTTCGATGTAGCAGGATATATCGCCTTGCTCGACAGTTTTGACAAGGTAGGCGTCCTGGGTTTTGGCCGAATCGCCGCAGCCTGCAAGCATGAGGGGGACGGAACTTAATAACAGCGCAAAGATGATTCGTTTCATGCCCGAACCCTTGCGGACGCGCGCGGGAGGGCAAGGGATTTCCTGGTCGCGCGGCAATTTCGATTGGCGCTTTCTCAGAACCTGCGGGCGTGTGACTGAGTCCAACAAAAAGCTTATGAAACGCACGGAATGGATCTTTTTGCTTTTAACGCCCGTACTCGGCGCCGCGCTCGCCAGCTTCGCGCTGATGCGCAGCATCGGCGCCAGCCAGTCCTCGACGGCCGCCATCGGCTATCTCGTTGTTCCGTTTGCGGCCGCCGGCGCTTTTGCGCTTACGCTCGCCGGCGCTTACGCCTTGCTCACAATTCTACAGGTCTTTCAAAAGCGCGTGCGTCCGCTATCGCTGCGCGGTCTGGGCGCCTGGTGCATCGTCGCCCTGGGGCTCGTCGCGGGGGCCTGGTACGCTTCCATTCAGTCTCTGAGCGATCCGACCACGCCGGCGACCGAGCTTGTGACGGCCCATGAACGCTATCGCGATTCGACGCTGCTCGGCGCGTTTGCGGACCAGGCGCTCTATGAAAATCCTGCGCTGCCGCAGGCGATACTCCTGGATCGCATTCGCCGCGAGGACTACCGGGCAACCCGTCATGCAAACCTTTCCGGCGAAAGCATTGACGCGCTGGCGCGCGAGTTCGCCAGCCTGGGCGCGGGCATTATAGCAAATCTCCTGGCCCATCCGAACGCCAGTCCGGCGACGCGCGCGTTTTTGTTAAGCCGCACGCGCGCGGATTTTGCAAACGAGACGGACTGGGGATTTTATCGGGATATTGTGATTGAGCCGGAACTCAGGCTGACGCCGGACGCGGAGTAGGTGCGGGCCGGGCGATGCGGCGCGTAAAGCCGCCCCCGCCGCGCCCTAAAAATACGAGCGCTTGCGAAACTCGCCCCGCAGTCGATCACGAAAGGCCTCGCCGCCCAGGGCTTCCAGTTCTATGTCAAAGCGTTTGCGCTTGGGTATGTACGAGGCGCTGAGCGGGATCTCCAGCTTGGCCGCCGTTTCGTTGAACTCGTTGGAATAGAGCGTGAGCGCGTGTTTGTCCACGGCCGTGCTGTCCAACATGATGCCGACCATGGTGATGCCGAGTCCTGCGCCTTCCGTGTCGTCGCCGTGCTCGGTGTAGAAGTCGAGCAGGCTCGAGAAAGACTTGGCCTGCGCAAATTTCTGGCGAATGCGGTTTTCTTCCACGGAGAACAGCGAGAACATGTTCTTCACTTTGATGTTCAGCACATCGGGGCGATAATAAAAGGTGGCGATCACCGGAATATTCAGTTCGCGAAACCGTTCCTCGAAGTCCTTAATGCGATCGTCGCGCAGTTGTTCCTTGAAACGAATCATCCCCTGCTCATATTGCACGTTCTGGGTGGGGTCCAGGTTCAGGTCCGCAAAAAGCGCCCGCTTGAGATTCGCCTTGGTCGCGTTGATCACCAGCTCCTTGGCGGCCGTATAAACCATATCCAGCAGGTCCTCGCGGCCGAATTTCGCGAGGATCAGGCGCGAAATCGTATGCAGGACCATTTCGCCGTAGTCGGAGAGGTAGTAGGTCTTAAACGAGATGATTTTCTGGCGATCGACCGCGTCCTGCACGGTGCGTTCTACGGAGGCCTTTCTGCTCTCGTTCATGTTCGATGCACAGGACGGCGCCCGGCTGTGGAAGCAAGCCCTTTCTGCGAACTACCGAGCGTTCGTCGGATCGGGCAGCACCTTGCCCGGGTTCAAGATTCCAGCAGGATCAAAGATCGACTTGATTTCACGCATCAGCCGGATTTCTTCCAATGACCGCGTATAGCCGATGGCGTTGCGTTTCAGCAGGCCCAGGCCGTGTTCGGCGCTGATCGAGCCGCCTATTTTTTGCACCGCCCCAAGGATTTCCGCATCCAGCGCCGGGAGTCTTGCGCGAAAGTCCGCCTCCGGCGAGTCGGGGGTCTTAACCAGATTCAGGTGCACGTTCCCGTCGCCGACATGCCCGAAAAAAATCGGCCGAAACCCGGGAAAACCTCGATTCACGATCCCGCGCACCTGCTCGCAAAACTCGGGCAGGACGGCGATGGGCGCGGACAGATCGTGTTTGTGCACCACATACCCGCGGGACAGACTCTCGCTGATTCCTTCGCGATATTTCCAGAAGCTCGCCCGACCGCTGGACGATTCCGCAACCGCTGCGTCGCGCGCGAGCCCGGCCTCCAGGGCGCGTTCAAAAAAGAAGCCCTCCGCATCGCCGGTCGCATGGGTCCGGTCCCATTCCAGCAGCGCGTAACAGGGATGCTCCTCGGCGAACGGAGCCGGCAGTTCCAGGTGTGCGCATACGGCGGCGGCCGCCGCGGCGTCAAAAAATTCAAAGGCCAGCGGACGCAAACCAGCTTCGCGCGCAAGCTCAAGCAGTTGCAGCGCGCCGGCCAGATCCGCGAGGGCGACCAGCGCAGTCACCGCTTCGCGAATCGGCTCCGCGAGTCGAATGGTCGCCTCCGCGATAATCCCAAGCGTGCCTTCCGAGCCGATGAAAAGCTGCTTGAGATCATAGCCCACGTTGTTCTTTAATAGACCGCCGGGAAACTGGAGCAGTTCGCCGGCGCCGGTGACAACCGTCAGGCCGACCACGTAGTCGCGCAACCCGCCGTACCCGATCACCCGAATGCCGCCGGCGTTCGTGGCGATATTGCCGCCGATTTGCGAGGAGCCGCTGGCGGCGAGATCCAGCGGGAACATGCGCCCGTGTTCAGCTGCGATGCGTTGCGCTTCCGCCGTGATTACGCCCGCTTCCAGACGCAACGCGGGCAGGTAGGGATCATAGCCAAGCACGCGGTTCATCCGTGAAAGCGAGACGACAATTTCTCCGCGCGTCGCCGCCGCGCCGCCGGCCAGTCCGGTCCGACCGCCCGAGGGCGTAAGCGGCGTTTCGCGCGCATTAGCAAAACGCACCAACGCCTGCAACTGTTCGACGTTGCGCGGCAGCGCCACGCCAGCGTGCTGCGGCGCATAGCCCCGCGCGCGATCCGCGCCCCATGCGGCGTACTCGGCGGAGTTCAGGGCCTCCGGCGCGAGAAACCCGTCCGCTCCGAGCAGCGCGATCAGATCCGCGCGATTTTCCGGCGAGAGTGCGCTCATGCGAGTCTCATGCGCGTCGGTTTTTCAGACGTCCGGTTTTACGGGCGCGTCGGGATCCTGGAGCTTGATCGAGGCCAGCTCCAGCAAATAGACCAGCCCCGCGCCGGCCGCGGCGAGTCCTGCGCCCAGTGCGATTAACGTCAGCGCGGAGTAACCGTCCGGCGCGTGCGGCGCCGGCCAGATAGCCCGCAGGCTGCCAATCATGAGCCCGGTCAGCGCGGCCATTGTCGTAGAATGGTAGCGGTGCAGCAGGAACTTCAAAAGTCGGACAAAAGACAGAATGCCGACCAGCATGCCGGCGACAAACACAACCACAATTACGACCGCATCGAAAAGACCGCTTTCCGCCGCCGCTCCGGCGCCGCGTGCAAGGGCGACGCCGACTCCGCTGGATACATCGCGCAGAGCTTCGAGCATAAGTTTGTACTGACCCAAAAGCACCAGCACGTATGCGCCGGAAATGCCCGGGAGAATCATTGCGCAAATGGCGACGGCGCCGCTGGCGAACACGTAGAGCGGATGGGTATTGCCATGCACGGCGAGCACGCCAATGACTTCAACGCGACCGTCGTCGAGCTTCTCGACGTTCTTGATCGAGAGTTCAAAATCACGCAGGCTTTCGCCGACGATCCGGGCGGCCGGGGCGTTAGCGGGGCCTTCCACCACCACCGTAAAGGCCTCCCTGCGTCCGCCGGCGGTGACGGCGCTCATCCAGCGGTTCGCTTCGCCCGAGTAGGGCAGCGTCAGCTTCCATTCGCCCTTTTGATCGGTCCGAATTTCGCTGTGCGCGCCGTTCGCGCCGACGAAGGCCAGCGGCAGATCGGAAACGCGCGACGCGCCCACGAACCAGAAAGCCGCGGCGGCAAACAGAGCGATCAGCGCGTACTCTTTCCAGCCGTGCTGCATGAGGCGATACGGCACGGTGATCGAAAACAGAATCAGACCGAACATGAAGCTGAAGGCGAAAAATGGATAATGTTCGAGCAGGTAGGGAATTATGCGCACCATAATCAGCATCGCCGCGATTATGCCGGAGATCAGCGAAAGCAAAAATCCCCACGGGATTTCACCGAGCTCGCTCAGGAGGCGCCGCCGACGTTCGCCGTGCCAGAATACAAAGGGCAATTGAATGGCGGCCCACGCGTGCTTGATTTGCACCGCGCTGATGGCGTCGATCAGGTGATCGTAGATGCCGCTGATCAGGGCGATGGTGCCGCCCGAAACGCCGGGGATAATGTCGGCGGTGCCCATCGCGAGGCCTTTGCCGGCCAGGATGAGTTTAGCCCTGAGGGTTTTGTAGGCTTGATCCATCGTCGGTCAGGAAACCCCGCCGCCGGGGCTCGTAAACGAGAAAATCGGGGCCCGGCCACGGCGAATTTCCAGCTTGCCCGGCGCGGCCGCGCCACGGCTTTTGCAGCCATGCTATTTTCTTTCCCGAGTCGACGCGCCGGCCGCCTGGGCGCGCTCGCGCTGATTGCGCTGACGGCCTTGCCGCTGATTGCGCGAGACGATGATCGCCAGCCTGTGCGCATCACCGAGTTTGATCGTTTGCCGGAAGACACCAACCTGCACGCGGATCATTACCCGGCGTCCAACGAGATGCGCATTGATTTGTTCAAAAAGCACATTGAAAACATTGGCGGCGGCTACGTCGGCGTCGGCACGGACCAGAATTTGACCTTTATCGCCTGGGCCCGGAGCGACTACGCGTGGCTTATGGACTTTGACTATGTAGCGGTCGATGTGAATCGCATACACATGTTCTTTATCAGCGTATCGCCGACCTACGCCGACTTCCGGTTTTTGTGGGATCGGCGCAATCAGGCGAAGGCCCGGCGTTTGCTTGAGGCCCGCTTTGGCGGCGATCCGGAAGAATGGGGCCGTATCTCGCGCGCCTTCCGCGTAGCCCAGCGCGGTTCGACGGACGTGCCGGAACGCATCCGCGATCTGGATTCGATGGCGCGGCGGTTTAACCTGAGCACCTTTTCCAACAACCCGGCCGATTACGACTATATTCGCGATATGATTCGCGCCGGTCGCATCGCGGCGGTGCCGGGCGATCTCAAGGGCGACATTACCATGCAGGCGATTGCGCGCGCCAGCCGCGAGCAGGAGACGCCGATTCGCGTCGTATACACCTCGAACGCCGAGGAGTATTTTCGTTTTCCCGACGCCATGCGCCGCAATTTTCGCGCATTGCCGGTCGATGAAAAGGGCTTTATGATTCGCACAACAACGACCGGCGCCAAATACGTGCTGGGCTATCCGGAAGGCGAAAAGTTTCCGGACGATTTTCCGTTTCACTACAATATTCAGCCGCTGCAAAACTTCCAGACCTGGATGGGGCTGCCGTCCGGCTTTCGTCTGCTCGATATGTTGCGCACCGGTCGCAAGCTCGATCAGGGTCTTTCCATAGTGGACAAGACTCCCGCAGAGGCGCAGTTTAAGGCCCTGGAGCGGCGTTGATGAAATCCTGGAGTTTCCTGCGCGCGAGCGTTGTCGCGACCTTGTTTTTTGCGCTCTCGGGTCTTTTTTTCCGGGAGTTCGGCTTTCCCTTTTCGCAAAGCGAAGACCCGCTCACGTTTTCGGTAGTGGGCGACGTCATGTGTCACGATCCGCAACTTGCCGCGGCATGGAATCCGACCACCGGACGCTACAGCTTCGCCGGCGTGTTTGACCCGGTCGCCGCGCGGCTTTCGCGCGCCGATCTCACGATCGCCAATCTTGAAACGACTTTGCCCGGCGACCGGCGCCGCTTCGCCGGCTATCCGGAGTTCGGTTCGCCCGACGAACTTGCCGAAGCCTTAAAAACCGCCGGCGTCGACGTGCTGACATTGTCTAACAATCATTCCCTCGACAAGGGCAAATCCGGACTCATTCGCACCATTGAAGTCGTGCAGAAGCTGGGCTTTACGCATCTGGGCACGTATCGTTCGGTAAACGAGTGGGCGGCCAATCGCGTGCTGATTCTGGAGCGCAAAGGACTCAAGCTCGCGCTTTTAAATTACACGTACGGCACCAACGGCATCGCCGTGCCGCGCGGCGTCGTGGTGAATCAGATTGAAGACGGCCGCAAGATTGCGGAGGATCTGGCGCTTGCGCGCAGTCTTCGACCGGACGCGATCATCGTGTTGTATCATTACGGCGCCGAATATATTCGCCAACCCGACGCGTATCAACGCAAGTGGACCGACTTCGCCTTTGAACATGGCGCGGATATTGTGCTCGGCGGCCATCCCCATGTGGTGCAGCCTTTCGAAGTAAAGACAGTTACCGACCGCCACGGCGAGACCAAAGAACGCCTCGTGATCTACTCGCTCGGGAATTTTGTCTCCAACCAGCAGCGGCGCTACACGGACGGCGGCGTCATCTTCAACTTCTCCCTGGTGAAAAATCCGGACGAAGATAGTCCCCAGCGCGTGGCGTATCGCGACATCGGCTACGAGCCGGTCTGGGTGTATCGCGATCGCAGCGGCGGCCGCCTGCGCTATCATGTCCTGCCGGCGGACGACTACGCCGCGGCCGGCGGCGCGCTCCAGCTGGACGCCGGAGCGCGGCAACGGCTCAAGGTTTTCTACGACGACATCACGACCCATCTCGCCGCGAGCGTCGCCGCCGTGGAACGGTATCGCAGTGCCGGCGTCGCTGAAAGTCGCTGAACCAGAATCCCAGAATCCCCGGAACCGAAAAACTCGGGCCAGCGTCGCGGCGCGCGGTCCCGCCCGGGGCTCGGGGCGCCGATATTCTTCTATAGAATGTCCTGGTCGAGTCTGCTTCCCGACGGCGCCCTGCCGCAGCTTGCCGCGCGGCCGGAACTCATTGGCGAGTTGGAAACCTTTGCGGATTTCCTGGAGCACGAGCGCGATGTTTCTCCGCACACGCTACGCGCCTATTTGACGGATCTCTTTGAGTTCTTTTTGTTTCTGGCGCGCCGCGCCCTGGCGCCGGTCGACGTCGAACCGCGCGATCTGCGCGACTACTTTGTAGAACGCACCGGCGCGAGTTTTCGCGCGGAGCGGGTGGGACCGGCGGCGCTCACCGGCCAGTCGAAAAATCGCAAACTCGGCGCGCGATCCCAGGCGCGCAAGCTCGCCAGCCTGCGCCGCTACTACGCGTTTCTGGAACGGCGCGAGCGCATCAGCGCCAATCCGGCTCGGGAAATTCCGGCGCCGCGCTTTTTTCGCGGACTGCCTGGCGTAATACCAACCGACGACCTGGGGCGTTTGTTCGACGAAGCGGCGGCGGACGGCGGTCAGACGCGCGCGTCTACGGAAATCCCGGCTGAGAGCGGCGGACGGGGCGGCGGCGACGCTTTTACGCGTGCGCGCGACGCGGCGCTGTGCGAACTGCTGTATTCGTCCGGGATGCGTATCAGCGAGCTATTGAGTTTGCGCGCGTCGAGCGTTGAGCATCTGCCGGAACAGCTAAAGATCACCGGCAAGGGTCGCAAGGATCGCATTGTGTTTCTGGGAGCGTCGGCGCGATCCGCGCTGGCCGCGTATTTGCCCCTGCGCGCGGCGGCGGCGGGCGTTCCGCGCGGCGCGCAGACGCCGGATGCAGGCGCGCTCTTTCTCAACCGGCGCGGCGGAGCGCTTACCGATCGCGGGGCGCGCTTTATTCTGCGCAATCTGGCGCGCACCATCGGTCTGCGCAAAAAACTCAGCCCGCATAAGTTTCGCCATAGTTTCGCTACCGATCTATTAAACGCAGGCGCAGATATTCGTGCAGTGCAGGAATTGCTGGGACATGCAAGCCTGTCGACGACCCAGATCTATACCCGGGTTTCCCGGGAAAAGCTGCGCGATGTGCATCGCCAGTGCCACCCCCATGGCCGCGCGACGCCGGCAACCTGAGACGGCGACGGCAAAAAATTCTGTTTTCCCCGCGGCGGGGCGGTTTTCATGGCCGGGGGTTCCCCATGAAGTATCCGGATTTTCATTCGACCACGATTCTTGCAGTTCAGCGCGGCGGCAAAACCGCAGTGGGCGGCGACGGACAGGTCAGCATGGGCAATACCGTCATGAAATCCGGCGCGCGCAAGGTCCGCCGGGTCGGCAATCGAGACATTCTGGCCGGCTTTGCGGGCGCGGCCGCCGACGCCTTTACGCTGCTTGAACTCTTCGAAAAAAAGGTCGAGCAATTCCAGGGCGCGCTCGGACGGTCCGCCGTGGAACTGGCGCGCGAGTGGCGCACGGATCGCATGTTGCGTCGTCTGGAGGCGCTGCTGGTCGTTGCGGATCGCGAGGAAATGTACCTGATCTCCGGCACGGGCGACGTAATCGCGCCGGATGACGGCGTGCTCGCGATCGGATCCGGCGGCAACTACGCGTTGGCCGCCGCGCGTGCGCTTTCCGAGAATACCGATCTTGGTCCGCGCGAAATTGTGGAGCGCGGCCTGGGCATCGCCGGCCGTATTTGCGTGTTCACCAACACCAATCTTACCATCGAAGAATTGAGCTGAAGGCGCTGCGCGCCGGGTTGCAGTATTCCATGACGAATCTAATTACAAAAGACGGCGACGCGGACCAACAGCGCATAGACATCGATAAGCTTTCGCCGCGCGAAATCGTGGCGGAGCTGGATCGTTACATTGTGGGGCAGGCGGCGGCCAAGCGCGCGGTGGCCCTCGCAGTGCGCAATCGCGTGCGTCGGCGTCTTGCGCCGGAAGACATCCGCGACGAGATCTATCCGAAAAACATTATAATGATCGGCCCTACGGGTTGCGGCAAAACTGAGATCGCGCGGCGCCTGGCGAAACTCACGGGCGCGCCTTTTATAAAGGTCGAGGCCACCAAATACACGGAGGTCGGCTACGTGGGCCGCGACGTCGAGTCCATGATCCGTGATCTGGCCGGCGTATCGCTGAATCTTGTGCGCAAGGAGTTTCGCGCGCGCGTCGAGGACCAGGCGCGCAAAAACGCGCGCGAACGGCTGCTGGACTTGCTTTTGCCTTCGAGCCAGAGCAAGGCGGCGGACAACACGCCGGGGCCGCAGGATTTTCTGCGCAGCTTTGGCCTGTCCAATCTGGGCGCGCAGGCGCAGGCGGGGCTTAATGCCGACGCGCAACCCGCCGCCGAAACCGCCGCCGATGCGCGCCCGGAGGAAGACGAGCGTCGCAACCGCGCGCGCCAGTTGATGGGCGAAAAGCTCGATCGACTTGAGCTGGAAGACCGCGAAGTGGAATTTGAAAGCCAGGCGCAACAAACGCCGATGGTGCAGGTGCTCTCGGGCGGTCCGAATCTCGAAGACCTCGACATGCAGGTGCAAAACATGTTGGGCGATCTCTTGCCGCGTCGATCGCGGCGGCGCCGGCTGAGCGTGGCGGATGCGCGCAAGCTGTTGATTGACGAAGAAGCCGAACGCCTGGTTGATCCAGAGAAAATTCAGATCGAGGCCGTGCGTCGCGCCGAGCAAATGGGCGTTATTTTCGTCGACGAGATCGATAAAATCTGCGGTCGCGGCGGGGGCGCCAGCGGCCCGGACGTTTCGCGCGAAGGCGTGCAGCGCGACCTTTTGCCGATTGTCGAGGGCGCGACCGTAAATACGCGCCAGGGCGCCGTGCGTACGGATCATATTCTCTTTATCGCGGCGGGCGCGTTTCATTCGGCAAAACCGTCGGATTTAATTCCGGAGTTGCAGGGCCGCTTTCCGATTCGCGTGGAACTGGAAAAGCTGACCGAGTCGGAGTTTCGCCAGATTCTCACGGGCCCGCAAAACTCCCTCGTGCGCCAGGCGACGGCGCTGCTTGCGACCGAAAACGTGCAGCTTGATTTCACCGACGACGGCGTGGACGAAATAGCAAAGTTTGCGTTTCGAGTGAACGAACGCACGGAAAATATCGGCGCCCGGCGTCTGCACACAATCATGGAGCGACTGCTCGAAGACGTGTCCTTTGATGCACCGGAGCTGCCGCCCGATCAGCGATCCATACGCGTGGATCGGGATTTTGTTCAGACTCGTCTGAAAGAAATCGTGGAAGATCACGACCTTTCGCGCTACATACTTTGAGGCTTCGTACAACGTTATGACCGAACCCTACCGTAACCCGTCTGCGCAGCCGGAAAATCCCGCCGATTCCGCCGCCGATCCCGTCGACGCCGCCGGCGCAACCGGGTCGGCCCGGGCGAGCGCGGGTCCGGAAGCCGGCGCGCCGGACGCGGATTCGATTACGCCCGATCGGCTCGTCTATTTTTTTCAGAAATGGGGTTCGCGACTGGCCCCCAAATCCGAATCGCAGGCCTACGAGTTTCCGTCTGAGCCCTCGCGGCTGTCGGCCGTGTTGTTCTTTTTGAAGCTGTTACCGTACGCCTGTATCGCCGGTTTTTTTGGTTCGTTCCTTTACGATATCTCCTGGACCCTGGAGTTCCCCTGGCGCAGCGCCCCCGTCGTCGTCGACAGTCTGTTTCGCGATTTGTCGGTGACCGGACTGGTCGGCTATGGCACCAACTGGCTGGCGATCAAAATGCTCTTTTATCCCCGGCGCAAGCGTCCCTTGCTCGGCCAGGGCCTGATTCCGTCCCGCAAAAACCAGATTGTGATTCGTCTGGGCGAGCAGATTTCGAAAGAGATCATTAACTCCGAGCTGATTGTAGAACAGATTCGCAAAAGCGGACTGGTTCAGAAACACCGCGAGACCATGACCGCGTCGCTGCGCGGCCTGCTGGAACATCCCGAATTCCGTTCGGATCTTCTGGAACTCACCCAGCACTACATCACCGAATTTCTGCGCAGCCGCGATTTCCAGGAACGCGTGAAGGACTTTGTCAAGGGCATCGATTTTGAGAACGTCGGCGTGCTGGAAGGCGGAATTCTCCGCGTGTACAAAATGCTCACCGGCGATCGCGACATTTCCGGACGACTCCAGGAAGTGATCACAAACCTGGCATTCCGGATGGATCGGCACGAAGAGAAGCTGTTTAATTTTTTGAACTCCATTCCGGATGCAATGGAGCGCGAAAGCCGCATGATCGAAGACTACGCTCTGGATGCGATGATGTTTTTGATCGACCAGGTTAATGTGCAATCGGTCATCGTTGACAATCTCCAGGAATTCGACGAGGTGCGCCTCGAGCAGCTCTTGTGGCGCTCCACCTCTGATCAGTTGAATTACATTCAGTACATGGGCTGCTTCCTGGGACTGGTGGGCGCATTTTTTATGTGGGTTCCCTTCGAGTCCTTCGCTTTTACGAGCGCACTGGTGCTTTCGGTATGGGGCCTGGACGCTCTGATTCTGCGCATACGCGATCGGCGCCGGCCCGGCGCGTAAATTCACGCCCCTGCCGGAATTATGTCGTATCCGCGTCGGAAGTTATCCACGGAATTTTTGTATAGTAAACAGAAATATAGTTGATGGGAGACGCGCCCCGGCGCCGGCTTGGGGCATGGATAATGCGCAAAAAG
>JAVHPJ010000058.1:0-56555 GCA_036170535.1 Leptospirales bacterium
CAAACTGCACCAGCGTCAGGCGACGTCCGCGTGCGCGCGCGTTGCGAATCAGCGCGGCGGGTATGCGCAGCGGCGTCCGTATTACGGCGCCGGGCGGCGGAATCAAACCGGGGCTGGCGCGACCGTCCGACGTCTCCGCCGCAGAAAGCGCAGCGGCGATCGGTCTGGTCGAGAACAAGGACTGGATGGCGGCCAGCGGATCGGCGATCAAGAGCCGCAGCCGGTCGATCGCCGTAAGCATAAAGTCAATCGATTCCGCATCCGCAGTCCGCCGGCCTTCGCGGAATTCATTCAGGTAGCTTTCGAAATCGTGCGCAAAGTCGATAATCGGCTTGAGCTCAAAAATGCCGGCATTGCCCTTAATCGTATGAATCGCTCGAAATATTCCATCGACGCTCGCGCCCTGGCCGGCGTCGCGCTCCAGGTCAAGGGCGCGCGCTTCCGCCGACTCGAGCAGTTCAGCGGACTCGGCGCGAAAATCAGCAAGCAGCGCCTGGTAATCCACGCTCATGGCGCAGCCTCCAGCCGGGTGAAGAGTTGATCCAGACCGACGCTTGCAAGCCAGTCGCAAACTCGGGGAGGCGCCGCCAGATCAACGGCGATCCCGCGAGATGCAAGCTCGCGGCTGAGGACGCCCAGCGCCGCGACGGCCGTGAGCGCAAGATCTCCGGCGGGTTCCAGATGCAGGCGGACGGTTTCGTTCCCATCGGAGGCAAGCTCGCCGAGTTTGCGCGACAGCTCCGGCGATTCCAATTCGCCTTCCTCAAAATATACATGGCGACAGTTTTTTATGACAAACGCGTTCATGGTTGACGGGCCTCCGCGCGGAACCAGGTCCGAAAATTTTCGGCCGGCGCGGGCCGCGCAAACCAGAAGCCCTGCAGTTCGTCGCAGCCGAGCGCCTGCAGAATTTCAATCTGGGTCTGGCGTTCGACGCCTTCCGCCACCACGCGCAAATTCAGCTCGCGCGCAAATTGCAACAGGCCGCCAATGAACGCCCGATCGCGCGCTTCGCCCGGCAGATTCGCCGTAAACGACCGATCAATTTTGATTACGCTCAGCGGAAAACGATGCAGGTACGTCAGCGAAGAATAGCCGACGCCAAAATCGTCCAGAGCGATCGACGCGCCTTCCGCGGCGACCGCGCGCAGCGTGCGCGTCGCCTCGTCGAGTCCAGGCAGCAGGGCGGACTCGGTAATCTCCAATTCAAACATGTGCGCCGAGAGCGCGGAATCGCTCGCTAAGGCCTCGTTAAAGGCGCTCAACAAGCGCCCGCCCGCGAACTGTCGTGCGGAAACATTCACCGAGACGCGTACGGATTCGCGCCCCTCGCGCGCCCAGCGGGCCGCCTGGACCGCCGCACGTTGCAGCGCCCAGTGACCGAGTTGCACGATGATGCCGGTGCGTTCGGCGATCGGGATAAAGACGTCCGGCGCAATCCAGCCGCGTTCCGGCGAATTCCAGCGCAGGAGCGCTTCAAATCCGCAGAGCGCCAAAGTGCGCGCATCCATGCGCGGTTGAAAAAATAGTTCGAATTCGTCGCGCTCCAGCGCGTGCACAAGGTCGAGGCCGCTGATCCCATGCGGCGTTGCGAGGCGCACTCGCCCGCCCGAACCCTTGCGGAAGTCCACCAGGCGCTGCAGCCGCCGGCTCTGCAGTTCGCGTCGACCGGCGAACAGGGCGCGATCCAGGCTCGCCAACAACTTATCGCGCGAAACGGGCCGGCTCAGGTAGTCAAAAGCGCCGTGACGCAGGCCGAACAGCGCCGCGTCCAGACGCGGTTCGCTGCTCAGAAGAATTACCGGCGTTTGCGGGCGTGCGGCGCGCGCCCAGCGCAGAAAATCATTCGACCCCGGCGCGCCAGGATCGGCCAGAACCAGATCGGCGCGCGTCCGCTCAAGGTACCGCCGCGCGCGTGCGGCGGAGTAGAATGTCAGCAACTCCAGTTCGTCCGCTCGGAGTTCTTCCTGCAGCGCCGGCGTGTCGCCAGCGACGACATCCAGGATGAGCACTCGGGATCTGCGCGACATGCATGCAGACTACTCGATAACGAAAGTTAAGGCAAGATGAGCAACTACCCGCGCCGCTGAGTGATTCTACTCAAAGTGCGCGAAAAACGTGCGAGTTGACGATTAATTTAGTGTTAAAGTACCAGCGTGAAACTTCAGCGTCACACTAAACGTGCGCTCAGCGCAAATTTGATAAGCGCCGCCGAATTATGTATGCCCAACTTTTCCATCATGCGCGCCCTGTGATTTTCCACAGTGCGCACGCTTAACTTAAGTTCCTCGGCGATCTGTCGGCTGGTGCGACCGCCGGCCACGAGGGCGAGTATTTGCCGTTCGCGTTGAGTCAGAATGTCGGCGGATTGGTGCTCCGGATCATCCTGAAAGAAGAGATTATCCAGAGCGCGATCCGTAATGGAACGTGAATAAGCCTTGCGCCCCGCGAGAACTTCGTCGATCGCCCAGATCAGCCGATCAAAGGCGTCCTCCTTGAGCACGTACCCGGCCGCGCCCCGCGCAACGCTGCGTTTCAGATACGCGGGATTGGCATGCATGGAAAGTACGAGCGTAAGTATCGCAGGGAAACGCTTGTGAATTTGTTCCAGAGCCTCCAGCCCGTCGAGTTCGGGCATAGAAATATCGAGAATCAGCAGATCGCAGGGAGCGGCTTCGAGCAGGCTGATTAATTCACGGCCGTTTGAAGCTTCGCCGGCCACCAGAAAACGCGGCGATTCCTGGATGAGCTTTTTGAGACCGGCGCGGAAGATCTCGTGGTCATCCGCGAGGATAATCGAAATTGGCTTGATGGATTTCGACATGCAGGGTTACGCCGGTGGGACCGCTGGCTACGTTCAACCGACCGCCCAGTAACGCAGCACGCTCGCGCATGAGAATCAACCCAATTCCGCCCGCGTTTGAAGATTCCGCAAATCCGCCGCCGTTGTCGGAAATCTCAACATGCAGTCCGCCATTGGCGCGCAATGCCCGTACAATAACGCGGTCGCCGCCGGAGTAGCGACACGCATTTGAGACGGCTTCCTGCACAATGCGGTACACATGGATCGCTACGGTCGGCGAAATCTGATCCGGGATATCGGCGATGTGGCATTCCACATTAATCTTGAACCGACGGGCGAATAATCCGGCCAACTCCTGAAGCGCATGCGGCAGACCGAATTTTTCGAGGGACGCCGGGCTGAGGCGATGCGCCAGCGCGCGACAGCGCGTAACAATTTCGGCCGCGTACTCTATGGCGCTCTCGAATTCCGCCTGATTTTTGGCCGGAAGTTCCGCGACTTTGCTCTGCAGTTCGATTTTCAGCGCTAACAGGGCCTGGCCCAGATCATCGTGCATTTCTCGCGCCAGGTGCTGAATTTGCGATTCCTGACTCTCCATCAGCTGCAGCGCCAGACGACCCGCATCCCGCGAACGCTGCACCACCAGCTCTTCCAGTTCCCGCTGGTATTTTGCATTCTGTGCGCGCAAAATAGCCAGATCCGCCGCCCGCCGCACCCGCCCGAGAATTGCGTCAGGCGTGAAGGGTTTCACAATGTAGTCAAAGACGCCGACGCGGATCGCTTCGATCGCGGTCACCGTGTCCGGCATGCCCGTGATCAGAATAATCTCCGTACGGGCGGAAATCGAACGCACCTGACGGGCGAAAATCACGCCCTGAGCGTCCGGCAGCATTATGTCTGAAATGAGCACGTCAATATTGCCGCGCTCAAGCCGCTCCACCGCCGCGGCGGAGTCAGCGACCGCTTCGCATTCGTAGCCCGCATCCGCCAGAATAGCGGTTAAGGCGATGCGAATCGAGCTTTCGTCGTCGAGCACCAGGATTTTCGGCCGCAGCGCATTCATGGCGCAACCGTCGGGTTAAACAGCGGCGTTTGCACGCGCACCAGAACCCGCGCGCCAGGATCTGCAAAAAGCGCCAGGCGGCCGCCGGCGCTTTCCAGGAATTCACGCGCCGCGGCGACGCCCAAATGGCATTCGTCAGCGCTATCGGCGGGCTCGCGATATTCTTCCGCTGCAATGGCGTCGGGCTCGGCTATCTGCAAAAGATACTGCCCGCCCGGCGTCGGCGCTCCGGAAAGCGTAAGCTGCGGCGCTGCGGACGTCGCCGAAGTACGCTGCGCCAGGGATTGCACCGCGAATCCGAGGACGTGTAACAATCCGTGCAGGGCGCCGCGCCCGTTCAGGTAGACCAGGGCGGCGTCGATTTCGATTTTTGTCTGGACGCGCGTCAGTTGCAGCGGGCGAGCATACAGGCGCAACGCCTTCTCAACCAGATCCGTGACGGAAACCGCCGCCCGGACAAACGCCGGATCGATCTCGCTCGAAAAATCCCCCAGCAGGCGCGTAAATCCGGCGATCCGGTTGCATTCCTGCACGGCTGTCTCAGCCAGCGGACGCAAGGGATGATCCAGCGGGAGTCGATCGGCGATTAATTGAGATAAATTGACCACGCCGGTGATCGGGTTGTTCATTTCGTGAATCGCGCTGCGCAAGACATCGCGCGTCAGATTGAGACGCAAGCGTTCCGCAGCGGCACTACGCTTCAGTTGCAAGAGTTCGTCAGGATTCATTGCCGCCCGCCCCTTATCAGGGAGACAGATTCCAACTCTCCGGCAATCCCTTTTCGCCCCGGCGCGCACGCTGCTTTCGCAGCTACTTCGCG
Source organism: Leptospirales bacterium (assembly GCA_036170535.1). Classification (GTDB taxonomy): domain Bacteria; phylum Spirochaetota; class Leptospiria; order Leptospirales; family Leptonemataceae; genus SSF53. The sequence goes on from JAVHPJ010000058.1 coordinate 4,687, forward strand.
AGTTGTACGTAGCCGGCCTCTTCGCGCACCCGGCCCTGCTGCTTCAAACTTAACAGCGCCCGGCTGAACGCTTCCGGCGTCGCCCCAAGATACAGGGCGATCTGGTTTTTGGGAATCTTGAGGGCGATGGGCCGGTCTTTTGCGCCGACCTTTTCAAGAAAATGCAGCACGCGCTCTTCGACCGAGTTCAGCATGACCAGGGCCGTTTTTTCCTGCAAATCCTCCGCCGCCTGCGCGAAGTTCTCGTTGAGATGTTTTGCAAAGTCCGGACGACGCGCCAGGAGGTCGGCTGCTGCGCGCGCATTCACCAGCGATAATCGGCCGGGCTCGACCGCGCAGCAGGACGCCGGGTAACTCGCGCGACCGCTGAACAAGGGCGCGAGCGCGAACAGATCGCCGGCTTCGAAAAAATTCAGGATCGCCTCGCGGCCCTTCTCGTTCAGCCGGTACACCTTGAACAGGCCGCCTTCTACGATAAAAAAACCGCGAAACGGGTCGCCCTCGGAAAAGACGATTTCACCTTGCGCAAACTTGAGCGGCAATAACACGCGACTGAGTTCTTCGCGCAGTTCACGATCGATGCGGTCCCAGAAGGAGCGGCCAGCGTGCATTACGCCGCAGTTGCCGGCGATCGTACGAGGTTGTCAATCCGTTAAGTGCGGCGCAAATCCGCCTCAGGATTCACAGCGACTGCATATCCGCCGCTATATGCAGCTTCCGGCCCGATCTTGAGCGTCAACGCCCGCGCGCCGCCAGCTGAAAAAAATCGGTCAGGCCGTCGGTGAGCCGTTCGGGCGACCAGAGCAAGCGGTAACTCGCGTTCTGCATCATCTCCGGCAGCGCCGGCCGCTCACGCCGCTCTACTGCAAGCGCATGCACGCGAATCGCATCACGCTCGCCCTCGCGGATCGCCTGCCGAACGTCTTCCACCCCGTAGCGCCCCTCGTAGCGATCGTAGTCGTTCGGGCGCCCGTCGGTCAAAAGCAGAATCCAGCGTTGGCGGGCCTGCTCCGTCTTGAGCAACGCCATCGAATGCCGCAGAGCCGGTCCAATGCGCGTGTAGCCGCGCGGCGCCAGTCCGCCGACGCGCTGACGAGCGACCTGCCAGGGTTCGCCAAAATCTTTGATGCGCAGATAGTCGCAGCGATTGCGAGTGCGCGAAGAAAATCCGGCCAGGGCGAAGCGCACGCCGCAGCCTTCGAGGGCTTCGCCAAAAATCAGCGTCGCTTCTTTTTCGACATCGAGTATGCGTCGTCCTTCCACCCACGAATCCGTAGAAAGACTCAGATCGAGCAGAATAAGAATCGCCAGATCCAGCGTGCGTCGGCGCCGACTTACGTAGATGCGCTCCGTCGGCGTACGGCCCGCAGCCAGGTCGGCATAACGATCAATTACTGCGTCCAGATCCGGGTCTTCCCCCGCGGAACTGCGCGGCGTCGCCTGCAGTCCGTCGAAGAGTCGCAGGATCCGACGTTGCACATCGTTCAGCGCGACGCGCTGGGCCGCGAGCGTGCGCGCCGCATAGTCGCCGCCGCCGGCATACGGACGTTCTTCAAATACGCTGCAATACTCGCGGCGGTAGGCGCGCCGGGCGTAGTTCCATTCGTCGTAACGGTGCGCGGCGCGCGCCAGTTCGGCGGCGCTTGATTCGGGCGCGGGGGCGCCTCCGGATTCCGATGTCAGCACACTGTGCGCTGGATCGTCTGTCCGGATCTTGTAGCGGAAGTTCAATTCATCGACGGCGTCCGCGTGTTCTTCCAGTTCATCCGAATCGTCGAAGTCGCGCCACTGGCCGCTGAACTCCTCCGCCGTTTCGATTTTTTCAAAGGTGTGACCCAGCGTGTAGTCTTCCTGGCGCTTTTGGTCCGGCGCGAGGGTCTCCGCCGCATCGCTTTTTACCAGACTCCGCTCCGTTCCGCCCTGCGTTTCCGGCGCCAACGGCGCGCGCGCCCCGGCGTCGACCGCGTCGACAAAATTATCGGCGGGGCGTGCGAACGCATCGGCAAAGGCTGACTGCAGTCGGGCGCGCAAGCGGCGCGCGTGCTCCGGATTGTTTCGTCGCAGGGCCTGCAGCGCCCGCGTCACGCGCCGCCACCGCTCGCGCAGCCCGGGGTATTCCGCAAGCGCCCCGCGCGCATGTTGAAAAAAATTCCGCGCGGCGGACGCGCGCGGAGCGGCAAGGCACAGACGCAGTCGAATGAAGTCTTCGTTCAGTTCCGGAGCGAACAGCAGGGGCGCCGACGCCAACCACTCGGCCGAGTCCCCGCTTCCCACCGGCGTTCCCGACACAAGCGCGCGCAGGCGTTCCAGCGCAGCCGCCTGCGCGGAAAAATCCACAGGCGGCGGCAAACGTCCGCGCCGACGGCGCCCCAGTCCGCGCGCCGCCGCGCGCCAGACGCGCTGAAAGATCCACTGGTCCCATTCCATGCGGCGCCTAAAAACTCAGGTCGGCCAGATCCTGCAGGGCGCGGCAAATGTCGGGATCGTCCGTCAGCGGCTGCACAATGGCGGCGTTGCAGGCCAGGCGCGGCGGCAGGCCGTCGCGAATCAGACGCGCGGCGGATGCAAGCAGACGCGTGGACACGGTTTCTGCGAGACCGAATTCGGTGCGCGCGCGAATTTTGCGAGCATAGACCACGAGTCGCCGGGCGATTTCGCGGTCAATTTGCGTTTCGCCGCAGAGAATTTCAATTTCCACGGCTTCGCGCGGATAATCGAAAGCGAGCGTTACAAAGCGCTGACGCGTGCTGGGCTTGAGTTCTTTAAAGCCGCGCTGATACCCGGGATTAAAGGAGGCCGCCAGCAAAAAGGCGGGCGGCGCGCATATCGATTCATCGCGGCGATCCAGAAACAGCGTGCGCCGATGATCGGTCAGTGAATGAATCGCCACGATCGTATCCGGACGCGCTTCGGCCAGTTCGTCCAGATATACGATGGCGCCGCTGCGCACGCCGCGCGTGAGCGGCCCGTCGGTCCAGACCGTGTCCGCGCCCTGCACCAGATAGCGGCCGAGCAAATCCACGGCCGAGGTCTCATCGTTGCACGCGACGGTGATGAGTTCGCGTCCGGTCGCCCAGGCCATGCGTTCTACAAAACGCGACTTGCCCGAACCGGTCGGCCCTTTGAGCAAAAGCGGCAGACCGTTGCGATCGGCGTGTTCAAACACTTCGATTTCGCGGCCGACGGGATGGTAATAAGGACCGTCCCCGGCGAACAACGCGGCTCGCGCCCCGGCGCTCGTCGCCGCTCCAACGAGGGCGCCCGCGTCGATGCCGAGATCTTTTTCTAAGCGGCTCACGGCGCGGTCCGCGCGCCGGAGATTTCGGCGTCGCCGACGGACTCGTCGTTTGCGCCTTCGGGAATGAGAGCCTCCTCGGAAGGCAGCCCGTGCCGCAGAAAGTTCCACAAAAAGAGTATTACGCCGCCGCTGAAAAGCGAAGCGGCCAGCACGAGTCCCAGGAAATGCACCTGAATTTCTTTTTGCACCACGAGAAAATCCATGCCGAGTTTACGTTCCAGATAGACCTGCGCGATGCCCGCCACTGCAAAGGCGCCGGTCATGCCGACCATGCCGATGTTGGTCATCCAGAAAGCCAGATAGCCGCTCATATTGTTCCAGAGTTTGCGGCCGGTCATTTGCGGCAGGGCGTAGACGATCACCGCGAGCACCAGCATGCCATAGGCGCCCCAGAAGGCCATGTGTCCGTGCATCGCCGTAACCAGCGTACCGTGCGTCCACTGATTGACCTGCGGCCAGGTATGCGCAAAACCCAGAAAACCCGCGCCGACAAACGACATCATCGCGCAACCGAGCGTCCAGTACAGCGCCAGCTTGTTGGGATGCTCTTTGCCTTTGCGCCGATACATGTTGATCGCCCAGACGGCCATGCCCAGGAACGCCAGCGGTTCCAGCGCGCTGAACAGTCCGCCGACCATCAACCAGTAGCGAGGAGTTCCAATCCAGTAGTAGTGATGCCCGGTTCCCAGAATTCCCGAGAGAAAGGTAAGGCCCACGATTACATACAGCCACTTTTCCACAACTTCGCGATCCACGCCGGTGAGTTTGATCAACAGGAACGCCAGCAGCGCGCCCATAATCAGTTCCCACACGCCCTCAACCCACAAATGCACAACCCACCAGCGAAAATAGGAATCGAGCGTTTGATTATCGAAGTAGATCATGCCCGGCAGGTACAGCAGCGCCGCGCAGAAGAGTCCGAAGTACAACACGATTTGCGTCGTGCTCTGTCTTTTCGCCGTCCAGATGGTGGCGCCAATCAAATACAAGAACAGAAGCACATTCGCGACAACGAGATAGTCGAGCGGCCGCGGGATTTCCAGAAACTTGCGGCCTTCCCACCAGCCAAAATGAAAGCCGACGACGGCGGTTACTCCAACGACGGCCCAGCTGATCAGTTGCAGCCAGGCGAGTTTCGGCTGCACCAGTTCCCGCCCGGATTCTTCGGGAATTATGTAGTAGGCGGCGCCCATAAAGCCGGTGAGCAGCCACACAACAAGCAGGTTCGTATGCGTGGTACGGGCCGCGTTAAACGGCAGCCACTCGTGCAGGCCGTCAAAACCCATGCGCGCAAACGCCATAACAAAGCCATAGACGATTTGCAGTGAAAACAGAAGCATCGCGAGCGCGAAGCAGTAATAAGCGATTTTTTGCGATTTATATCTCATAGTTTAATTCCTCGCGGACTATTTTAATCCGGAAAGATACGTAACGATCTCGTCCAGCTCCGTCGCCGAGAGCGGCAGCTTCGGCATGGCCGTGCCGGGTTTAATGGCCTGGGGATCGGCGAGCCACTTGTGCAAGTAGGCCGCGTCGCGCCGGGCGCCAATGCCGTCGAGCGCCGGACCGACGACGCCGCCCTTGCCGCCGACCGCGTGACAGGCGACGCAGAGCTGCGCGAATTTTTCCGGCTGTGTTACAGTAGCGCCCTGCGCCGCGCCGGCTGCGCTGGCGGTTGAGCCGGCCGAAGGTCCGGCGATGTCGGGCGCCGGCGGCCAGCCATTGGTGTCAATTTCGCCGCACCACTTCAAAAACGCGATGACATCGTCTATTTCTTGATCGCTGAAGTCGTATTGCACCATCTTGCGTTCGCCGGGAAACATCGCCTGGGGATCGCGGATGAACACGCGCATCCATTCGGGACCGCGTCGTTCATAAACTTTTGTAAGATCCGGGGCGTAATAAGCGCCTTCGCCCAGCAAGGTATGGCAACCCATGCAGTTGTTGCCGTCCCAGACTTCTTTGCCGCGGCGCACAGCATCCGTAAGATTCGCGGAGTTGGTGCGCGCGCCGGTCTGGCGCACCGTATCAAAACTCAAGAATAGAAAGGTTGCGGAAAACAGCGCGGTCCCGCCCAGAAAGAAGGCGCGCGCCTGGGACTTTGATAACATGAATCCTCCTCTGACCCCCGGAGCGACCTGCGACCGGACCGATCGTGACGCCTGGACTATGGCGCTAACGCGGCCGCCAGGCCTTGATTTACATCAAGCTCCGTCCGTTTTTTGCTGTGAAAAATTCCGGCCCGGGGCCGGCTGCGGCCAGGCAGGTCTGAATCGTGTCGCAAACCATAAGTCGTCGAAAGTTTCTTAAATTGAGCGCGCTCTCCGCCCTTGCGCTGGCCAGCGCGCGCACCATACGCGCCGAGGATTCGCTGAACATCGTGGTAGTGGGCGCGGGCATCGCGGGGCTGGCCGCCGCACGCAAACTCCAGGCTGCGGGGCATACGGTCGTCATACTTGAGGCGCGCAATCGCATCGGCGGACGCATTTTCACGAGCCGTGACATCGGCGCCCCCATCGATCTCGGCGCCGGTTGGATCCACGGGGCGGAGGACTCGGACCACCCCACGGTGCGGCTGGCGCGCGAAGCCGGCGCAGAATTCGTAGAAACCGATTTTGACGCAGTTCAGCTGTTTGAGAAAGGCGGCGAAGAACTGGACCTGGACGCCGCGGCGGACGCTGGCGAACGCATTCGCTCGCAGCTCTTCTCGCGCAAGGCGCAGTTGCAGGCGGGAGGCCGCGACGTATCCACCGCATCGGTCCTGAATGCGCTGCTTGCGGATTCGGGCCTCGAAGAAAGCGTGCAGCGCATGATTCACTGGTCGATCCGCACGGACTTTGGCGTGGAACTCGGCGTCGATCTCGATTGGCTCTCGCTGCGCTACCTGGACGAAGACTTAAAATTTGGCGACGTCGAAAGCGTCTTTCCTCAGGGCTACAGTCAGCTCACGGACTTTCTCGCCCGGGGCCTCAGCGTACAAACCGGAACCGTCGTACGTTCGATTGAACTGAGCGCCGACGGCGTAAAGATCGAAAGCAATCGCGGCGCGCTTTCGGCCGACCGCGTAATCGTCGCCGCGCCGCTGGGCGTGCTCAAAGCGAACCGCATCCAGTTCAAGCCCGGACTTTCCGAAGAAAAACAGCGCGCAATTCAAGCGCTCGGAGTCGGCGCCCTGGAAAAAATCGTGCTGCGTTTCCCGCGCCAGTTCTGGCCGGACGAAACCTTTCAATTCGGCTACGCGCCGAGGCGGGGCGAGCGCCCGGCCATTCATGAGTTTTACAATTACGCCCCGGTCGCCGGCCAGCCAATACTGGTCGGCCTGGGGGCCGGCGAGCAGGGCAAGGCCCTGCAACGCGATTCGCGCGCGGCGGCCGCCGGCACGCTGCAGATCTTAAAAGAGATCTTTGGCAACTCCATCCCGGCGCCGGTCCGCCAGCAGGCGAGCGCCTGGACCTCCGATCCGTTCAGCCTGGGATCTTATACTTATGTGGCGACCGGGGCCAGTCTCGCCCAGTGCGAGACGCTGGCCCGGCCCATTGAAGATCGCATCTATTTTGCGGGCGAACACACGAGCGCAAAGTACCCTGGCACGACGCACGGCGCCTTTCTTTCAGGATTGCGCGCCGCCGACGCTGTCTGAGGCGCGGCGCGAGTTCAAAATTTGTAGGTCGCCATCACATACGCAAAATGCGCCCGGGGACGAAAGCTCGGCGTATAAAGGGCGATCAGCTCGGCCGGTCGATCTACGCGCCCGTCGGCGAGATCCTGGGCCACGCGCGCTTCGAAGCGTTCGCGTTTTACGCCGCGGTCGTCGCGCCACGCGCCGGCCGCGTCGCCCGCGACAATCAAGCTGTATCCGACGCTTACTTCCAGACCGCCGGCGCCGATTTCGTAGGTGAGATCGTATTCGTTAAACAGATGTTTGCGCAGAGCGCCAACCGGCAAAGAACGCAGGCTGCCGTCCGAGTTGTAGACGCTGGCGTAAGCCGCGTTATCCAGCGACTCAGTGGTCGCGACAGTGGCGCCCGCGGCGCCACCGCCCGCCACTTTATACCAGGCGTCCTGGGCTTTGTGTTTATCCGCGCGCCACCAGGCCAGTTTGAATCGACCGCCGTCTTTAAAGTCAAAACTGAGTTTGAGCGCCCACGCGCGCATGTTCTGCCAGCCGATCTGATCGGCCTGGCCGTAATGCATATGATTCGTGTGAAACAAATTGTTAAACGTCGCGACGGCGCCGTCCGTGCGGGAAGGATCGCCGCTGCCAGTGTCATGCTCAACGGCGACGCGCGCAAATTCGTCGTAGGTAAAGCCCAGCTCCGCCGCAAAAGCGAAGGCGTCATAACGCTCGCGCTCAGTGTAAACGCGACAGCCCGAGACCGTCGAGCCGTCCGCCGTTCTCCCAGAATCAAAAACGCGGCACGGATTGCTTGTTGTATCAAATAACTGCCCTGGCAGGGGCGCAATGACCCGCGCCTGATCCCACAACGGCGCAAGCGCCCGACCGCTGCGCCCGCTCTGATGCGCATATTCGATCGTGTAGTCCAGGACGCCCGGAGCGCGTTTGCCCTCGTTCACCGTGCGGTTTGTCAGGCGCAGCCCGAGCGTATGGAGAATATCTCGATCGCGGCTGCGATCTTCGCTGGTGATGATCGGAACGCCGCCGCTCGCCGTAGCGCTATCGCTGCGTATGATGGGCTGCGTCCGCTGCACATAACTGAAATAACGCCCCAGGTAATACGGCTCCGCCTGAAACTGCTCGTGCAGGGTCAGCGTGTTGTACCAGCCGACGAAATAGGCGTCATCAAGATCCAGGTTGCGCGCGCCGACGCCGGTAGTATTCCCGGAGGAATCGGAATCCTGCTCCGCCAGCGCCGTTCCCCAGACATGCGATTTTATCAGCGGCGTTTCGTATTTTAAGCGCAAGCCGTCAAAGCTGCGCCCCACGTTAGACCAATTTTGCGACCCAACCAGTCGCTGGTCCCCGTAGTTCAGCAAGAGCCGCCCGGCCTGGGCCGCGAAAGCTCCGCTCCGCGCTTCCAACCACGCTTCGCGCACATCGAGGGATTGACGCGTGTCATCGTTCGCCGTCGCGAGCCCCGTATCCGATCCGCGTTCCGCGCCCCACACGCGCGAGTCCTGGACGACAACGCGGCCGGAAAAAGCGCCGCCGGGCTTCACATCGACGCCGAGTTGCGTGCGCATGCCGGTGAACTCTCGCGCGTCGTCGCTTGTTTTGCAGATCGACCCCGTACAGCTCAGATTGTCGCGATCAAAACTATAATTGTATTGCCATTCCGGTCGGATGCGAAACTCTCCAAACAAATCCACGCCTTCCAGCGCTTTGAGCAGAGCATCGATGCGTTCGTTGCGCGCGGCCGCCTGCGAATTAGAGACACTGTCGTTTGTTTCCGCCGCAAGCGCCGTGACGCCGGCGCTCAGAAAACAGAAAGTAAACGTCGTAACGCGCAACAGCAGTGCGCGAAGGGACGCGGAAGATCCGGTGATTTTCATGACGTGCTCCTGAAGGCTGCAGACGGGATGTCGCCGAATCAGTCGGCTCCGCTGAGTGTTACGCATAAATCACGAGCGCGCCTTGATCCAGGTCAAGGCGCATCGTATTCCGGAGGGTTACGCTAAAGCTATGAAACCACGAATTATTCGCAATGCACTGCGGCTTCAAACCGGCGTCGCATTTGGCGCCCTGGCCCTGGCCGCGCTGCTCTCGACCGCCTGTTCGCGTCCCACGATCGAAGCGCAGCTAACGTTTGCGCCGGAGGTTCCGCCGCCGATTGATCGCGGACCGGCGAAAGTCATCGTAAAACTGGAAACCAGCGAAGTGCGTCTGCGTCTGGCCGACGGCGTGGAATACGTGTTCTGGACCTTCGGCGGCCGCGTGCCCGGCCCCTTTATTCGCGTCCGCGAAGGCGACGAGGTCGAGTTTCATTTGAGCAACAGCCCCGACTCAAAGATGCCGCACAATATCGATCTGCATGCAGTCACCGGCCCGGGCGGCGGCGCGGCGGCCTCCTTTACCGCGCCCGGACACACATCGACCTTCTCGTTCAAGGTGATTAATCCCGGCCTCTACATTTACCACTGCGCGACAGCGCCGGTAGGCATGCATATCGCAAACGGCATGTACGGCTTGATTCTGGTCGAGCCCGCCGGCGGCCTGCCGGAAGTCGATCGCGAGTACTATGTGCTGCAGAGCGAATTTTATACGCGCGACCGCTTTGGCGTTCCGGGTCTGCAGCCATTTGACATGGAAAAGGCCCTGCGCGAACAGCCGGAATACGTCGTATTTAACGGATCCGCCGGCGCCCTGACGGATAAAAACGCCGTAACTGCAAACACCGGCGAAACGGTGCGCCTGTTTGTGGGCAACGGCGGTCCGAACCTCGTGAGTTCGTTTCATGTGATCGGCGAGATTTTCGACAACGTCTACACGGAAGGCGGCACGGAGAAAAACCAGCACAACGTGCAAACCACGCTGATTCCCGCCGGCGGCTCGGCGATTGTCGAATTCAAAGTCGATGTGCCGGGAACCTTCCTGCTCGTGGACCACTCGATATTTCGCACCTTCAACAAGGGCGCCCTCGGCATGTTAAAAGTCGAAGGACCGGAAGATAAAGTCGTGTATTCCGGCAAGCAGAGCGATGCGATTTACCAGCCCGAGGGCGGCGCGACTCAGAGCGTCAGCGAAACGGGCGGCGCTGCGCCGGCGGCGCGCACCCTGCCGGAACGCATGGCGGCGGGCGCCATCGTTTATCGCACAAACTGCGCCGCGTGTCATCAGGCCCAGGGCCAGGGCATGCCCAACGTGTTTCCCCCGCTTGCCAACTCCGACTATATTCGCAACAATGAACAGCGCGCCATCCACGCCGTCGCGCGGGGTCTGAAAGGAGAAATCACCGTAAATGGCGTAAAATACAACGGCGAGATGCCCGCACTCGGCCTCAGCGATGAAGAGATTGCAAATGTGGTGACTTATATTCGCAACAGTTGGGGCGCAAGCGGCGGTGAAACCACGCCGGCGGAGGTCGCGGCGGCGCGGCGCTGAGCGCAAAGCGATCCGTGCAGATGGCCGCAAAAAGGAGCGCGATCATGGCGGGAAAAACTGGAGGTCGGCTGGGGCGCATGGCGCAAGGTGCGCTCTGCCTCACGATCGGTCTATTTTCGAGCGCGGCGCACGCGCGCAATGCGACGGCGGAGATGGCGCTTGTGCCGGCCGGATTATTCCGTCCCTTGCTCGCCGCGGAAAATGAAGCGGCTGTGCGCGTAAACGCGTTTCGTCTGGATCGGTACGCCGTCACGCACGCGGAGTTTCATCGCTTTACAATCGAACACCCCGAGTGGCGCCCGGGACGGCCGGCGCGAATTCTGGCCGATCGCAACTATCTGCGCGATTGGTCCGGCAATGGGCCGCCGGCGGCGCTCGCACGCACGCCGGTCGTTAACGTGTCGTGGTTTGCAGCGCGCGCCTATTGCGCCGCACGCGGAAAGCGGCTGCCGTTCACCGCCGAGTGGGAGCTGGCCGCTGCCGCGCCCGACGCCGCCGCCCCGCGCACGCCGATGAGCGCGCGCATTCTGGAGTGGTACGGTCGCCCCAACTTGGCGGCGCCGGTCGGTTCAGTGTATCGCAACGTGCACGGCGTCTATGATCTGCACGGTTCGGTGTGGGAATGGACGGAGGACTTTACGGCGGCGACCCTGGACCGGGACAGTCGCGATTCGGGTCAGGGCGAGGCCTTCTGCGGCGGCGGCGCCAACGCCGCCCGGGCCCGGGACGATTACGCCAGCTTTATGCGCTACGCGCTGCGCAGCAGTCTGAAGGCGCGTTACGCCGCGCGCAACCTGGGCTTTCGCTGCGCAGCGGATCTTTAAGGAGAAACTATATGAACTTTACAAAACCGATTATTCTGCAACTGTTCACGACCCTCGCCGTGCTGGGCGCCCTGAGCGGCGCCGGCTGCAAAGGCGACGAGCACGCCCGCCACGAGCACGAGGCCCTGCCGGCCGGCGAAGCCGCCGAAGCGTCGCTCTACGAGCTGCCGACGCGCCTGCGCGCGACGGACGGCAAGGAGTTCCAGCTCGCAGAGCTGCGCGGCAAAATCAGCGTTGCATCGATGATCTATACGCGTTGCGGGACCATCTGCCCGCGGGTTATCGCGGATATGAAACGCATCCAGAGCGAACTGGACAGCGCCGACCGTGAGCGCGTGAACTTCTTTGTAGTCAGTATGGACGAGACGGACGCGCCGGAAACGCTCAAGGCCTACATGCAGCGCAACGAACTCGACTCGCACTGGCGCGCCTACGCGGCGGATGCGGGCGCCGCGCGTGAATTCGCGGCCGCCCTGGGCTATCAGTTTCGCCGCACGCCGGACGGGCATTTTGTGCATTCCAATGCGATATATCTGCTGGATGCAAACGGCGCCGTGTTAAAGCAGAGTCCGACCGGTCCGGCGATCGCCGGGGAGTTCGCCGCAGCGATACGCGACCTCTGAAACCATCGTTCAGGCGCTCGCCTGAAAGGCGGCGAGCGCGGCGGCCTCGTCTTCGGCGACAAAAAAGAGGCCGCGCAACTGGGCGAAATCCAGCATCTGCACGAGGCCGGGTTTTACGCGCACGAGGGCCAGCCGACCGCCCGAGTCCAGGGTGAGTTTGCGCACGACGGACAACAAGGCCAGACCCGAAGAGTCGACGTGTTCGGTTTCCGCCAGATCGAGCACGACATCCCGCGCCGTCCGGCTGGTCAGCAGGGCGCTCAAAGTGGCCTTGAACTGATTCGCGCTGTATAAATCGAGGGCGCCCCGCAGTGCGATGCGTCGGTATTCGGGCAGGTCCTTAACGCTCAATTCCATGGTCAGACGGCGTTGAGTCTCCCGTCCGACGCACGTCGCGCTCAGCGACGGCCGTCGGCGAAGCGCAGCGGCGCCTGGATCTCAACGTGACGTTCCGCTTCGCCCGCAGCGGGATCGGCGTCCAGATGAATTTCGCGCAGGGGACCGTCGATTGTGCAATTATTCTCCGCAGTCCAGAGTAAAAGCGCGTTATAATGCAGTCCGATTTCATTGTAGCGGCCGTGGTGCGTCACGCTGGCGACCTGGCCGCCGGGCAAGGCGCCGTAGCGAAAGGGCTCCGGCGGTTCGAGCTTTTCCATAACCGGGAGCACCGCTTCGATCGACGGACGGCCGGACTCGTCCACTTCGTCGCCCCACAAAAAGAACGGCGCGCTGCGTACTGTGAGGCGCTTGTCGCGCGCGTAATCGACCAGTTGTTGAATCGAGCGGCGACTGTCGTCGAACTCAGGAACGGTTCGCAGACTCAGAATCCGCATCGGGATCGCCTCTTTCAGCTGCACCGGCACATTCGAAAGCCGTTCTTCCGCCGCGCGCAACTCGCGAATGCGGCCCAGCAGCTTCTGTATGCCGCCCAGCTGGCGTTCCAGCTCCTGCTCCTTGCGGGCGAGACTCTGGCGCGCGTCCGCCGAACACAGTCCCGTTTCAATCTGCAACATTTCACGCGTTTCGCGAATCGAAAGATTGCATTCGCGGTAGAGCTTAATTTTTTCCGCGAGCAGCATTTGCTGCGGCTTGTAATAGCGATACCCCGTGTTTTCGTCCGTTACGGCCGGCTTTAAAAGGGCGATTTCATCATAGTAGCGCAGAGTTTTGGGCGGCAGCCCGGTCAGTTGGGCGAATTGACCAATCGTATACAGCATCCGGTTCACCTGTGGCGCGAAGTCAATTGTGACGCAATCGTCACAATTCGCCCTATCCAGCGCGCCTTCCAGCGCGCCGCATAGGCCTTACTGCGTATAACAGACGATGCGGCGCAGTTTTGCAGATTACCGATCACAGAACGAAATTTTATCAGCAGGCCGGGCGATCCGGGCCGCCCCGCGTCCCCGGCGGAGCGTGCGCGTCCACGCCGACCGATGCGCCGCACTCAGACTGGAATAGTGTGAATTATTTAAGGAATAAAAACCAGGTCCATGGGGCGCAGCCCGACGACAACCGGAGCCGGCGTCACCGCGCGATCGCCCTGGTTTGAGTCGTAGATCATGATTCCCGGACTGTTCGAGCTGGCGACGCCTACATATAACAGGCCCTGCTCGGTCAAGAGCAGCCCGGAAACAAAGCCGGCCGAGCCGGGATAAAATGCTAGCTGCGTCAGAAATTGACCGGTCGTCGGATTGAACTTTTGCACGGCGACGGAAAAGTCCGCAAAAGAGACGATGGCGTAACCGACTGAGTCGTTTTTTATCACGACGTCGAGAATATCTCCGCCTGCGACAGTCTCCGCATACAGAAAGCCGGGCCGCATTGCGCGCGTCTGCAAATCGAACGACTCAACGCCGCCGTCCAGACGAAAGTTAAAACCGAGAAACCCGGGCGAGGTCCAGTAGAGCGCCGGGCGCGCGTTGAGTTCGACCCGGCGCAACTTACTGAACGGATTAAGCCCTTGCATGGTATGCACGGCGATTACGACGTCGCGCGCCGCGTCGATCTCAAGCAGGTACGACGCATCCGTAGGCGGTCGAACAAAAACCGTGTCATTCTGATTCAAACGCTGCAACGCAACGTAGAGCCGCCCGTCCTCATAGTGCAGCGAGTCCTGCTCGGGCAGGCCGTCAAAGGGATCGGCGAAAGCGGACAGATCGATGCGGCCAATCTCCACGCCGGCGCTCGGATTCAACACCGCCAGGTACGAACGCGCATACAAGGTCGCGTAAGCCTTGCCAGGCCCCGCCCAGGCGAAGTCATGCGGATTGCTTTTTGAACCCAGACTGAACTCCAGCTCCGTCTGATAAAAAAGCGCGGGGTTCAAAACCTGGATGTTGTCCCGATTTAAGCGATTTATCACGTACACGCGATCGTTTGCAAAGCGCATTGTCGCGTCGGAATGCACGGAAGTCGCCAGCGCCTGGGGCGTCCCTTCCGGGCTCAGGAGCCCGAAGCGCCCGGCGCCGCCCAGATCGCTCGACAGCACCCCGATGCGGTTTCCGCCGGCGGCGCCGAGCAAAAACGCCAGGGCGTCCGGCGACTCGATATCCTTGAGCGGCCCGCAGCCCGGACCGCTCATTACCAGAAGCGCCAGTGAAAAAACGAGGCCGATCCCAATTCGCATGCGGTTCATCGTACGCTCCATTCAGAATCGATAACTCAAGGTCGCGTACACGCTGCGCCCGGGCAGCGGAAAATTGATCACATCAGCGATGCGTTCGTCGAGGATGTTTTTCACTTCGAGGCCGGCCTTGAGTTCGTCGTCGTCCTTTTTGCCGCCCAGAATCGTCCACGCCAGAGACGCGTTGTACACCCAGCGCCCGGCCTGATAACTCGCCGGATCATTGGTGCGTTCGCGATAGACTGCGCCGGTGTAATTCGCCTCCAGGCCGCCCTCCAGAATATCATTGTACAGGCGGAAACCGACGTTGAGTTCGTGCAGCGGGCGCAGCGGCAGGTATTTACCCTTCAGAAAACTCACGTCGCTTTGATTAATCGCCTCTTGATACGCGTAGTTGCCATAGAAGCGCACCGCATCGTAGGCGACCAGTTTGCCGGCAATTTCCGCCCCGCGAATTTCAGCCGCATCGACGTTTTCGGGGCGCAACGTGAATTGCGAATTGGGCGAAAATAGAATCATGTCGCGCACCAGGCGCCGGAAGCCGCCGAAAGAGAGTTCGCCCTGCAGTTGCGCGCCGTGATACGCCGCGCCCACGCCGCCCTCGACGGTCTCCGAACGTTCCGGGCGCAGATCCGAATTGCCGCTCACGCTGCCGCGCTCGCCAAACAATTCGAGAAATAAGGGCGTGCGCCGGCCAGTGGACGCGCCGCCTTTCAGGTAGAATTCCGTGGATTCCGTCCGGTACGGAACCAGCCGTAATGAAGCGCGGTAATTGCCGTACTCAATGACGTTTTTTTCCGCGGCCAGCGGCGCCGCGTTGAACCGCGTGGTTTCCGGATCGTTAAAGCGATCCGTATAGCGCTGGTACTCGGCGGCCGGAATAAAAACGATGCGCTCATCCAGAAAGGAAAACTCATCCTCAATGCGCGCCGTACAGGCGCTGCGAAACCGGGTCGGTATTTTTTCCACGCGTTCGTCAAAACGGTCGCGCCGATCCGACTTATAGATTTCGCGCCCGACGCTGAAAAAGAATCGCAGGGTTTGAAAATACTCCGTCAGATACACGATCGGTTCCAGCTGCCAGCCGTATTGCTGCAGTCGGGCGCGTTGGTTGGTTTCCGCCGTTGCGAACTCCTGGCGCGGATCAAAAAACGCCGTGCCGTAATGCGTGTAATAAATCTGCGACTTGAGTCGAAAGGCGTCGAAGAAAAGCCCCTTTGCGTCCAGCGCGATCCCGCTGGTATTGCGCAGCGTATGCTGCTCGGTTTTTTCGGATTGCGCCGATCCGGGCCCCGGGACGCCCTGCTCGCGCAGGGCCGCGTCGTTTAATAAAGAAAAATCAATATCAAAGGCGCGAAACCCGAGATTAACCGTGCCAAAGATATTCTGATATTGAGCGTTTTTGCGCGTATCGTCGAAGTCGTCGTAGGTGTTCAGCACGGTCGTGCCGCGGTCATTGCGAAAGCGGTAGTTCTGATCAGACCGTTCGGCTTTTACGGCCAGATCGTATTGCAACAATTCGCCGCCCCACGCAACAGCGCCCAGGCCAAAAGTTCCGAACGATCCCCCATAGGCCTTGAGTCGCACGCCCTCGGCCTGCTCTTCCCGCGACCGCGTGGCGAGGTTCACTGCGCCGCCGATGGGCGCGCCGGGATAGTCGCCGCTGCGGTACACTTCGATGGAGTCAAAGCTATCGAGATTAAAGTCGGCCAGATTCACTTCGCCGCTGACGGCGTTATTTAACGGAATGCCGTTTATATAAAAATTCACCTGGTTGGGCGACGAGCCGCGCACGCTTACGGTGGAATACGCGCCCTGCCCGCCGTAACGCCGCACGCTGAGCGACGCCTCGCGCTCCAATGCCTCCGGCAAAGAACCCACGCCGCCGGAGAGATCGGCGGTTTTAATGACTGTGGCCGAAATGGACCGGCGCGCCGCCGAATCCGCCGTGCGCGGCGCCGTCACCTGCACCGGATTTGTGCGCACCGGCCCGTCGACGGCGGGCTCATTGTTCGCCGGCGCCGGCGCCTGCGCCGCGAGGCCGCGCATAACGAGGATAAGCGATACGAGAAACGCAGCTGGATACGGCGGAAGGCGCGTGCGAAAGAGCTTCATTTCGTGTTCCGTGTTGCGAGGGCGCCCGCGGTCTTCGGGGGCCCCTCGCACGGAAACGCCGTGTGAGCAGTGCGAGTCGCCCGTTCGCGAGGCGAAATTCGCGGGGAAGATCTGGCTTGGCGGCGGCGAAACGGAAGCGATCGCGCTAACGCACGACCCCTGCCCGGTCCGACCGCAACCTGTACAGTTGCGCGTCAGCGGGGGACTTGCACCCCCTTCCTCCCGGAAGACGACCGATCGTCGAAGCGCGCACGCCCGGGTCAAGAGCTTTCGGAGCGCTTTGCAGAACGCCGCCGGCTTTTTTAATCGGGCGCGTAGTTCTCCATGTAGGGACGCACCAGCTCGATGAACTCCGGCGGCGCCTTGCGCGGCCGGCGCCGACTCAGGCTCACGATCAACTGCTCATCGCGACAGGAGTACAGCAGCGCGCCGGAAGCGGCGTCGCTCACATCGGTCCGCATTACGCAGCGTATTTTTTCAACGCGCTCCAGCCAGGTGTGGATCGCCAGTTCCTGGCCGGCGTGCGGCAACGCGTAGATCTCAAAGTTACCGGCGATAAAAAACGTGATCGTATCCAGATCGCGAATGCGCTGTTCCGTAAGTCCGATGGTCGTGCTGAAATACCAGCGGCCGTCCTCCGCCAGACGCCAGAGGGCGGTCAGCGGATAATCGTAAAAAATGGAGCGTTCGGAATAGGGCATAAAACAGCGCGAAAGCACGCGCGCGCTTGCGCCGGAAAATGCGACGATCGGCGCTATCGCTTGAATTACTTTCGCCGGAGAATCCGCCCCGCCGGCCGCAGCGTCGATCGGCAAAAGATCAATCGACGCGCCGTCCGACTCGCTGTGCGTGGTGCAATACAGCGTGCAGGCCAGCGTTCCGCTCTCCGCTTCCAGAATGCGCTGCCGCCAGTAGATCACGCCCCCGGGCGCAGCCTCGGCCTCTGTAAACACCTCAAGCCGGGCGCCGGGATTTTGTTCCCGCTGGAACGAGACGGAGCTTTGCCGGGGCCGCAAGCGGACGCCCCCTTCAAGCAGCGACTCAATCGAATGACCGGCGTCCGCCAGCAATTTGTGCCGCGCTTCCCAGGCAAAGGACTCATAGGTGCGACTGGTGACGTGGCGCTGGGTGTCGAGATCCGCAAAACGCGGGACGACTGCAATGGTGTTCTGGTTCACGGGAGCCTCCGGCGGCCGGCATACAACAGAACGTTCGTTCTGTCAATACAATAAACAGAACGAACGTTCTTTCTGCTTTACACGCACGCGCGGCGGGAAACTCTGGACGGCATGAAGTCCGCAAAATCGCCGGAGGCCCGCAGCCGTTTGCTGGATATGGCCGGCCGCTTATTCTATTCGCGGGGCTATTACCGCACGGGCGTGCGCGAGATCGTGAAAGAATCGCGCGCCGCCATCTCCAGCTTTTACGATCATTTTAATTCGAAAGAGGAAATGGCCACGGCCTATTTGCGCGACGAGACGGAACGCACCCTGGCCAATCTGCAGGCGATTATGGCGCGGTATCCGGACATCCGCGATTTTGCGCGCGCGTGGATGCTCGCCAAAAAAAAAGACATTCGCTCCGGCGCGTTCGTGGGCTGCCCCTTCGCCGGTTTTGCGTACCAGTCGGCGGACCTGGATCAGGCCCATCGTGCAGCGCTCTCGAACGCGAGCGAACGCTGGACGAATCTGCTGGCCGCATTTGTTCAAGAGAATATCGACCGCGGCGTCCTGGCCGGCGATGCCAATCCGCGCGAACTGGCCGAGCGCGTGCTTCTGCATTATCAGGGCGCCGTGGCGCTGTGGCGGCTGAGCGGACAGGCGCGCTACATTCAGTGGATGGAACGGCTGATCCAGGAAGAACTGGATGCACGCCTCGCGAAACCGGCGCGCCGTCGCGAGTCGGGCGGCCGGAAGACGCGCACGCGGTCCTGACGCTTCAGGGCTGGATCGGCCGACCGTTTTTATCGAAATAGCCGGCCGCCTGATCCGCGCTCCACATGTGAAAATATCGCCCGTCCGGAAAAACCCAGCGCCGCTGTCCGTTGGCCCAGTTGATCAGCACATGCCCGTCGACATGCAGACTGACTTCTTCGTCGCGCACAAAGGCTTTGGTCCGGCGCGTCTCGACGCTGTAGGGAACTGCGCCGCGCCACATGTATATTTTGCGTCCGTCGGGCGTGCGTAACAGACCCTCGTAAGCCGACCCGCGAAACGCGCCCAGATCCACACGATAGGCCTGAAAAAAATCCGGGACCGTCCGCACGGCAAAAAGATCGGCGGGGAGCGTGAACTCGTCGCCCGGGCGCGCGGCGTCGGCCTGCACGTAGTCGAGCGCATACAATCCGTGCAGCTCCCAATCAAAAAACTGCGCTTCGAGCTCGGCGCGTTTTGCGCGAAAATAATCGAGCGAAGCCTGATACAATCGATCCGGCGTAACGCCGGCCGCTTTTTGCATCGCCGCCGCGGGCGAGTCGCCGCGACAGATAAAATCGTAATACGTCCCGACGCTCCGTGGCCCCTTTTGATCGGCCAGATATTGCAGCATCGCCCGTCCAAAAATATAGGCGTTTAAATTACGGTAATCCAGTTCCGTAAAACGCGGCGTAGAATTCTGATCGATGCGTTCGTAGAGTTGCCGCAGCATCCACACCCGCGAGCGCGGTTCAATCTGCATCACCACATAGTCGGCGACGCCTTCCACAAACCAATCGCCAGGATGCTGCGGTTCCGGATAACTTCCGCCCGCGCGCACGTAGGCGCAGCGATGTTGCTGCAGATTGTGCACCGTTTCGTGCAACAGGACGTGAAAAGACTCTGCGCGGGCGCGCGCCTCGCGGAGCGCCGGCGCGCTTTCCTCCGCCGGACGATCCGCCGAACAACACATCGTCAAACCGAACAGGCCGCCGACGCCGCCCGCATTAGCCGCCGGATTGCCGAGCGCCGAGCGCATCTCGGGCAGCGTGCGCACCAGCAGACCCGGGATCGGTCCGGCGTTTCGGAAACCGAGCGTATCCGCGGCAAACGCAAAAAATCGGTCCAGATCTTCAAAGCCTTGCAGGCGCTCCACATGCCCCTGCCAGCCCGGATCGTACACGAGCCGATAGGGTCCGACCTCGGCGCGGCGATAGTGCGGCGCGGGCGCGCGCACGAGTTCGTACGCCACCGGACCGTTGCGTGCGGTCTTCAGATAGAAATACTGCCACTCGCCGCGCCGGCCCGGATGCGGAGCGCGCCGCAGCTCGACGCCGTCGGGAAAACTCCAGCTCAGCGCGGGATGGCCGCCGCCGTATTTGAGCAGGACGTGTCCGGCAACTTCCAGTTTCCAGCCGCCGTCTTTCCAGCGCGTGAAAAGCGCGCCATCGACGCGCTTCCACTGATACTGATCGCGCTCCCACTGGTAGACCTCGCCGCCGTCCGGACCCGTGTAAAACCCGGGCCGGCCCGCATGCGCGCCAAAGTCCAGGGCCAGACGCGTCCCGGCGTCGAACCAATCAAGCGCGACGGCCGCCTCGTAGGCGGCGGGCGCGGCGGCGGGCCACCGCGTCCAGTCCGGCGCCGGGCTCGGGCGCGCGAGCCGAACCGTGGGCCGCTCGGCGCCCATCGAGCGTTCCCTGGGCGCGAGCAGCGCCGCGGGCGCCGTCAGCTGCGGCGGAGACTGGCTTTCCGCAAGCGCCACGCCGCCCGGCCAGTAACTGGTGCCGACCAAAAGCGCGGCCGCGCATACGCGTAAGCTGCGAATCCAGAAGGAGCCTTGAAACGCCATGCGCCGGAATGCCCCGGCCGGATTCTTCGCGTCAATCCAATGCCGGCAGGCGCCCGGTCGGAATCCTGATTAAATCTATCTGAATAATAGATAAAGCAGTGGGCGCCCGCAGGGGGCTTCAGCAGATTGGCGCCATATTCTGTTGCCGGCCGGACTCAGTCCAGAAAACCGGCAGAGTGCGCCCGTAGTCCAGGAGACCCGGGCCAGGAGCAGGAATGGACGGCGGAACTACAGTCCAGGGATTTGAAAGCAAGCGCGACGTGCAGCACGTCGAGTTGCAGTCGGCGATTATTCGCTTCACGGGCGATTCGGGCGACGGCATGCAAATTACCGGCGGCCAGTTCACCAAAGCGACCGGCCAGGCCGGCAACGATTTGATGACCTTTCCCGACTTTCCGGCGGAGATTCGCGCGCCGGCCGGCACGCTGGGCGGAGTCTCCGGCTTCCAGATCCACTTCTCCAGCCACGATATACACACGCCCGGCGACCGACTCGACATGCTGGTGGCGATGAACCCGGCCGCTTTCAAAACCAATATCAAGGATCTGAAACCCGGCGGCATTTTGCTGGCGAACACGGACTCCTACGACGAACGTAATCTGCAAAAGGTGAACTACGCAACGAGCCCGATCGACGATCCGGAAATCGCGCAAAAGTACCAATTAATCAAGGCGCCGATCACGAAACTCACGCGCGGCGCGCTGGAGGGTTTGCAGCTTCCGCAAAACGAAGTCGATCGTTGCAAAAACTTTTTCGCCCTCGGAGTGGCCTACTGGCTCTTTCAGCGCGATCCTGACTCGACTCTGACCTGGCTCGAAGAGAAGTTTCAGGGCAAAGAAAAATTCATCGAAGCGAATGTGCGCGCCCTCAAGGCGGGCTTTAACTTCGCGGAAACAAGCGAGCTGTTCACGACGCGCTACGAAATCCGCGACGCGCAGTTTGCGCCGGGCCTGTATCGCAATATTAACGGCGCCACCGCCCTCGCCCTGGGACTCATCGCCGCCTCCACGGTCTCGAAGCTGCCGCTTTTTTACGGCAGCTACCCGATCACGCCGGCCTCGGATATTCTGCACGAACTTTCGCGGCACAAAAATTTCGGCGTAAAAACATTCCAGGCGGAAGACGAAATCGCCGCCGTTTCCGCGGCCATTGGCGCCAGCTACGGCGGATCGATCGGCGTAACAGCCTCCTCCGGCCCCGGCATTAACTTAAAGCTGGAAGCGATTAACCTCGCCCTGATGACGGAACTGCCGCTGGTTGTAATCGACGCGCAGCGCGCGGGACCTTCCACCGGTCTGCCGACCAAAACCGAACAGGGCGATCTTTTGCAGGCGATGTTCGGCCGCAACTCCGAGAGCCCGCTGCCGATTATCGCCGCCGCCACGCCCGCGGATTGTTTCGACTGCGCCGTGGAGGCGGTCCGTCTTGCGCTCGAATTCATGACGCCCGTTTTTTATCTGACCGACCTTTACCTGGTGATGGGTTCGGAGCCCTGGCGTCTGCCGAACGTGGAAGACCTGCCGGATATCAAACACCGGCTGATTCAGCCCGGCGAATCCAACGAAGGCTTCAAGGTTTACGCGCGCGACGAAGCCACACTCGCGCGACGCTGGGCCGTCCCCGGCACGCCGGGCTTCGAACATCGCATCGGCGGTCTGGAAAAAGACCAGCTCTCCGGCGCGGTGAGCTACGATCCGGATAACCACGAAAAAATGGTGCTCACGCGCGCGGCGAAAGTCGAAAATATTGCGAATTTTATTCCGGAACAAACCGTCTACGGCGAACAGAGCGGCAAGCTGCTCGTGCTGGGCTGGGGCGGGACCTTTGGCTCGATTCGGGCGGCGGTAGAACAGCTGCAGAGCGAGGGCAAGCGCGCGTCCCACGCGCACATTCGTTATCTGAATCCCTTTCCGAAAAACCTGGGCGAAATACTGAGCCGCTTTGAAACAATTCTAATTCCGGAATTGAACCTTGGCCAGCTCGCGCATTTGATTCGCGCAAAGTACCTGCGCGATGTGGTCAGCCAGACCAAAGTAAAAGGCCGGCCGTTCCTGGTGGGCGAGATTAAAGATAAGATTCGCGAGCTATTGGGCTGAACCGCCGCGCAAATCCCAGGAGTCGACACTATGACAGCAACCACGTTAACCAAAAAAGACTTCGCCAGCGATCAGGAAGTGCGCTGGTGTCCGGGCTGCGGCGACTACGCGATCCTTTCCGCCATTCAGAAAACCATGCCGGAACTCGGCGTGCCCAAAGAAAAAATCGTGTTTGTCTCGGGCATCGGCTGCTCGTCGCGTTTTCCATACTACATGAACACCTACGGGTTTCATACGATTCATGGACGCGCGCCCGCCATTGCAACGGGCCTCGCCCTTGCGCGGCCGGATCTCACGATTTTTGTAATCACCGGGGACGGCGACGGGCTGTCAATCGGCGGGAATCATCTGATTCACGCCATGCGCCGCAATGTGAACATCAAGGTGCTCTTGTTTAACAACCAGACCTATGGCCTGACGAAAGGGCAGTACTCGCCGACCAGCCACGCTGGCACGATTTCCAAATCGACGCCGTACGGTTCGGTGGACGCGCCGTTTTCACCCACGGCTGTGGCGCTTGGCGCCGGCGCCACTTTTGTTGCGCGCACGTACGACAAAGACCAGAAGCATATGTCGGAGATTTTTAAACGCGCCCATGAACACAGGGGCGCGGCTTTCGTTGAAATTTATCAAAACTGCGTCATTTTTAACGACGGCGTGTTTGAAGAGACCATCGGCAAAGACGTGCGCAGCGAGCGCGTGTTGTTCCTGAAAGAAGGCGAGCCCCTGCTCTACGGCAAGGACAACGAAAAAGGCCTTTCCATCGTGGACTTTGAGCCGCAGGTTGTGGATGCAAGCGGCGGCGAACGTGCAAGCGTGCACGCCCATCGCGAATCGATTGCAAACCCGGGCTACGCCTTTCTGCTCGCGCAGCTGCGTAACCCTGAGTTCCCGGAGCCCATGGGCGTCTTTCGCGCGGTCGAACACGAGGCCTACGAAGAGGCCGTGGATCATCAAATGGAAGCGATCACGGCGAAAAAAGGCCCGGGCGATCTCGCGCGCCTCTTGCGCTCCGGCGAAACCTGGGAAATCAAATAGCCGCGTAGCTGCACAATTGCGCGCGCCGCGCGCCGCGTTTGTTATGGACAATTCCATTGCAGCGCGCCCGATCCGTCCATGGCGGGCGCTTTAACTTCGTCGATTCTGCGGCGCGCCCGCGCAGCCTGTCTCGCCGGTCTTTGCCTGGCGGGAGGCCTGTGGATCAGCGCGTCGGCTTGCCTGAACGCGCAGTGCCAGCCCTCCGACCTTTCCTGCACGCCCTCCGGCGCCCTGCTCTATGGCGGCCTCGGAACCATTGGGCGGACGCCGGTGTATGTAATGTATGTAGCCGAATATGGCGCCAATCGCGTCGCCATGTTCACTCTGGATACGGATACCGGCGCCGTCAGTCCGCTGGGAACGATCGCCGCCGGCGCGGGCCCCTGGTCGGTCGCTCTGGACGCCAATAACCGCCGGGTGTTTGTGGGCAACTTCACCGCCGCTACCATCAATCAGTACACGATCGATGTCGCTGACAGTCGCCTGGTCGCCAACGGCTCGTTCGCGACGGGCCTGAACGGACCGCGGGTCGTGTTGCATCCCGCCGGGGCTTTTTTGTACGCAGCGAATTATTTCGCCGCCAACGCATCCGTGCAGACCGTCAACGCCGACGGCGCGTTAAGCGCGGCCGGCAGCATCGCAACCGGCGCCTCGCCCACATTCCTGGCTATGGATCCGCTGGGACGGTTTACGTACGCCGCCAACGAAGCGGCAAATAACGTCTCAATGTTTTCCATCAACACGAGCACGGGCGCGCTTTCCAGTCTGGGCGCCATCGCCAGTAACGTGCAACCGCAACAGATTGTAGTCGATGCGAGCGGCCGTTTTTGTTACGTGGTGAACGCAGGCTCAACGGACCTGAGCATGTATACAATCAATCAGGGCAGCGGCGCGCTTTCGGCCAATGGCGCCATCGCCACGGGGACTACGGCGATCGGCCTCGCGATTGATCCCGCCGGAAAATTTCTCTACGCGATCAATCAAGGCACGAACAATATCTCGATGTACTCGATCAACACGACGACGGGCGCATTGACGAACAACGGTCTCATCGCGACCGGTTCCGCCCCGCAGACCGGCGCGGTTGATCCAACCGGAAAGTTTCTGTATGTGGTCAACGACACATCGAACGATATTCGGCTCTACTCTATCGACGGGACTACTGGCGTGTTAACCTCGCTCGGCGCCGCGGCCACAGGATTGAATCAGCCGCGCGCTCTCGTAGCGACGGCGTATTTTAAGTGAGGCCGGCGACGCGGCGCCTTTTAAGCCCGTAGACCCAGGGCGGCGAAGAGCGCGCTCAGGCAAAGACACAGCGGCGAATACAATCGCCGATCCATCCGCGCAAATCGCGTATCGCGCACGCGGGCGAAAAAGCCCACGTAGCGGAACTCGCCGATGGCGCGCAGACCAAAGACGGCCGCGCCAGTGAAAAACAGGCCGGTTTCCAGGGCGCGCGGCCACGCGCGCGGGAGGACCTCCAGGCGCGCCAGGACGAGGTACGCCGCAGCTGTCAGGGCGGCGGCGACAGCGAGGGTCGCAAGCAAGCCCGGTCGGAAGGCCGCTCCCTTGCCTGGGATCTCAGGAATGGCCGCAGCTGCGCCCCATTGCCCGCCGAAGGCCCAGAATACATGCAAAAGGGCGATCAGGACGAGCGCCCCGGCGGCAGTCCAGGCGGCAAAGGTGAGAATTGTCATAGTACACGCGCTCCCGGAAAGATTGACAGCGACCGGCCCCTTGAAATCCTGTCCGCTTTCCCGGTTTTCCGGGAATCCTGGAGACTTCTCGTGAGCGAGGTTGTTTCCCGTCGTCATCGCGGACGTTAAGCGATGATCTGTATTCGGCGGTCTGGCCCGTTTGGCGCGCAAACGCGCGCAACGGAGGACCCCGGATGCGGCTGCTGCTTCCGGTAGCTCCAGCGGCAATACGGCCGCTGGCTATTATTTTTGGGGGGGAGGGACGTAGAAATGGAAGATCCGCTCGGCGAGCACTACATCATCGAGCTCTGGGGCTGCGAGCATCAGACTCTCGATGATCTTCCAAAAATCAGATCCGCTTTGTTAGAAGCGGCCGATCGCGCTGGCGCGACGATCATCGACGAACGGTTCCACCAGTTCAGTCCGCAGGGCGTTTCCGGCGTCGTTGTGATCGCTGAGTCGCACTTGAGCATTCACACCTGGCCGGAACTCGGCTACGCGGCGCTGGACCTGTTCACCTGCAATCTGGGCATGGCCATCGGCAGCTGCCTCGAACTGATTCGCGACGCGTTCCGACCGGAAGACATGGATGTAAAACGCATTCCACGCGGCATTCGACGCAGCCTGGCCGAACGTGCGGCGGACGGCGAGACTGTGCGCATCGCCGTCGATCAGATTCGCGTATAGCCCTCAGCCCTGCCGGAGCGAGCGCTGCGGACCGGACGTACGGCGTGCCGCCAGACACTCCGCAATGCGCGTGTACAGATCCCGCGGTTCAAAAGGTTTGGTCACGTAAGCGTCTATTCCGACGGTGCGCGCTCGTTCCCGTTCCTCAGGCATGGCCGCCGCCGTCAGAGCGATAATCGGAATATTCCGGCGTGCGTCCGCGCGAGCGCGAATCCTGCGCGTGGCTTCAAAGCCGTCCATCACCGGCATCTGCAAATCCATCAGAATCACATCGTAATCCGCTTCGGCGACGCGCTCGGTCGCTTCCAATCCGTTTGCGGCCAGCGTCACAAGCAGTCCCCACTTCACGAGGAACTTGCGCATCAGGATTACATTGGGTTCGTAGTCTTCCACCAACAGAATGCGCGCGCCCGCCAGCAAAGACTGCGCGGCGGCGCCGGCATCCCTTGCGCCGGGCGCGCGGTCAAAAGAATCTGAGCCGCCCGACGCGCTCCCGGTTTGAGGGACGGCGCCGGACTGCGGCGTCGCGCCGACGAGCGGCAGCCGCAGTTCAAAGCTGAAGCGCGATCCGCGCCCGACTTCGCTTTCCACTCGCACCGTTCCGCCCATAAGTTCCACCAGCTTGCGCGTGATGGCCAGTCCCAATCCGACTCCGCCGAAACGGCGGGTCGTGTCGGACGCCGCCTGCGCGAATTTTTCAAATACCACTTCGAGCTTGTCCGCCGGAATCCCGATGCCGCTGTCGGCGACGCTGCATTCGAAGTGCGCGTTTTCTCCTTCAGCGCGACCGTGTATTTCCATGCGCACAAAGCCCGACTCGGTAAACTTGATGGCGTTGGCGGCCAGATTCGTGAGCGCCTGGGCCAGGCGCGTGGCGTCCCCGCGCACAAGACGCGGCGCATCTCCGGTTAGCGCGGCCTCGAACGTGAGCCCCTTGCGCGCCGCCTCCGGCGCCAGAAGATCGCGAACATTCTGCATGAGCCGGCCGGGATCAAAGGGCGCCGCTTCCAGAACGATTTTTCCCGCCTCAATCTTGCTGAAATCCAGTATGTCATTCAGCAGCGTCAGCATGTTTTCCGCGGAGAATTGCAGCAGTTCGAGATTTTCGATCTGATCCGGGCGGGGATCTTCTTCCAGCAGAAGCCGCGTCATGCCGGCGACGGAATTCATCGGCGTGCGGATCTCATGCGACATGATGGACAGAAACTCCGCACGCGCTCGCGAAGCGCGCTCTGCAATCGCCCGCTCCGCGTCGTAGTTCCGACGCAAGAGCCAGATGACCACCGCCGCCGCCAGACAACAAAGTATCACCGTAAAAAGAATGTCGGCCCGCCGCGCGGCCGCGTCGGGGTACGGTATGATCAACTCTGGATAGCGCGCTTCGAGCGCATAAACGAAAGAAAACACGGCCAATGCGAATATCGTAAGGAAGGGCGATGAGCGTCCGTCGACGGCGGCTGTAAGTATCACGACGGCCAGCAGAAACATCACCGGCACCGATCCGCTCAGTCCGCCCGAAACGAAATACAGCAGCCCCAAACTCAAGACGCCGAATATGAGCGTCGGCGTGAACACCAGTTCAAAGCGGTTCAGGAAGCGCGAGAGGATGTAGACGACGGCATAAAGCGCTGAGATTACGCCGACGCTGATCGTCACAGCCGGATGCAGGCCCAGGACAAAGCAGAAGACGGCCGCCGTCCCGAACGAGACGGCGGCAACCAGAACGAAGCAGTTGAAGACGCGCCGACTGAGCGAATGACCCGCGGTCTCGCCCGCTATCCAATCGATCCAGCGCACGGGCATGAGCCGCAGCCTGGACCGGTTCCGCCTTGTGTAAAGCGAAAGACGCTGACTCAGCCGCGCGCCTCGCGCTCGAGCCACGCGTCCAGAGCGGCCGTTTCAACGTTGCGCACGTGCGGTCCGATCAAATCCCGCCAGTAGCGGCCCTCGCGGTCTTCCGCGCCGTATTCTGGACGATGCAGAACGACCAGCAGATTCTCCGCCCGACTGGCGGCCACATACAACACGCGCACCTCTTCGTCGGCGATTTCCTGCTGTCGCGCAGCGTCCTCCTCTGCGGACCGCATGCCGCTCCAGCCAGCGATCAAATCCACAAAAACAACCGGAAACTCCAGGCCCTTGGCGCGATGCACCGTCAGCACGCGTTCGGGCGGCAGACCCGCGGCGATCCAGCGCGCGCAGCGATAGTTGGTGCGCGCCAGCACCACCGCCCGTTCCCGAACAAGCAGGCGCGCGGCGATTTCAGGCTCCCCGCCCCGCTCGAGGGCGGTCGCCAGCGTCGGGAGCCGCGGCCGCGATCCGCGTACGGCGACCACGCGTTTGGGCAGTTGCCGGCTGGAGCCCTGAATGATGCGGGCGCCGAGATTCACGATCGGCCGCAGGCTGCGATAATTTTCCGCAAGCCGATGCACGTTCGCCCCGCGAAAGATGCGGCGAAAATCCAGAAAGGGCTGCACGGTGGCGCCGCGAAACGAATAGATCGCCTGCCAGTCGTCGCCCACGGCCAATAATCGCGGCGGGCGCAAGAGTTGCAAAAACTCAAGCTGACGCGGGTCCGTATCCTGAAACTCGTCCACGATCACGCCGGAATAAAGCTCGCGCAATTTTCGGGCGAACGGACCGTCGCGACGGAGCTCAACCAACATCAGGGTGATCAGATCCTCATACTCAAGCCGGCCCGATTCGCGCTTGAATTTGTAAAAGGCTCGAAACACGCGCATCGCAATTTCAGGAAAGCGGTTGCGAAACTCGCGCGGATGGTCCAACCACAGATCGTAAGGCGCTCCGCCCAGAACTTCGGCGTGCTCGCGCAATTGGTTGCGCAAGAATAAGCGCCGCTCCTCGTCCGTAATCACCTGCACGCCGCCTTTAAAACGAGGATGATACTCTCGCAATCGGCGAAAACAAAAGGAATGGAAGGTGCTGGTCTCCGTGCGATCGCGGGCCTCGGGGGATAATCGCGCGCGCATCTCGCCGACCGCCTTGCGACTGAAGCTGAGCATTAACTGCGCGCGCCCGCCGTCGCGTCCCGCATTAAGCCGATAATTCGCCAGCCCCACGACAGTGCGCGTCTTGCCGCTGCCGGCGGCCGCAATCACCTGCTGAATGGGAGAATCATCCTGGATAATGCGGGACTGCGAAACGGAAAATCCTGGCAGTTGTGAATGGCCTCTTTTCCTGCGTATCCATCCGGAGCGCGTCACACAGGAGAGGGTCCCGAATGCGCGCATCGTTCCGCAAAAAATTCCGCACAGCGCGCTGATCCGACGCCGACATGCATCGGCTCGAAACTCATGGTATATATATGTAGAACATGGCCAAATAAAGCGGAATTTTGGTCTGCGCCGTTTTTTTAAAAAAGTCCTTGTTCAAATCGTCAGCCGGATCAAGATGTCAACGAGCCTGCACGCGGAATTCTCCGCGCTCTTTTCGGAACATGGCCGCGCGCCATCGTTGTTTTCGAATTCTTTCATCAAACGCGCAGGCTCGCTGAAAAACATTCTGTGCATCGACTCGCGTATTCGCGCGGGGATGCGTCGCAAACGCAGGCCTTTCGCCTGCGGCGTCGACTTGCGTCTTCGCAAATATCGGTCTCAAGCCTTTTCCGGAGCGCGTCCGTGTTGTGCGCCGACAGAAACGTACATTGGAGGAATTGCATGAAGATCCCCGTTCAAAGTTTCGGACCGGATCCGCGCGTCGTACGCGACACGGACCACTATCGCCAGGAATACATCCAGAGCTTCGTGGAAAAGTGGGATGACCTTATAGACTGGCGACAGCGCGCCGAAAGCGAGGGCGAGTTTTTCATCCAGGCGCTGCGCGAACGCGGCGCCAAAAAGATTCTCGATGTCGCTGCGGGCACTGGTTTTCATTCAGTCCGCCTGTGGAAAGCCGGTTTTGAGGTCGTGAGCGCGGACGGCAGCGCCGAAATGCTCGCCCGGGCCTTCGCCAACGGACGTCGTAACGGACTGGTGCTGCGCACTGTGCAGGCGGATTGGCGCTGGTTGAATCGAGACGTCCACGGAAAATACGACGCAGTCATTTGCCTGGGAAACTCTTTCACGCATCTTTTTGACGAGCGGGATCGTCGCAAGGCTCTGGCTGAGTTCTATGCGGCCTTGCGCCACGACGGCGTGTTGATCATCGACCAGCGCAATTACGACGGAATCCTGGATCGCGGCTTCACCTCGAAGCACGTATACTACTATTGCGGAAAGAACGTACGCGCCGAGCCGGAGTACGTTGACGAAGGCCTGGCTCGTTTTCGGTATTCCTTCCCGGACGGCTCAGCCTACCATCTTAACATGTTTCCATTGCGAAAGAAGTATCTGACTGATCTTATATACAACGTAGGATTTCAGAAAGTATCCACGTATGCGGATTTTCAGGAAACAGAACGCAGTCCCGATCCTGATTTTTACATTCATGTCGCCGAAAAATCGTACGACTCCGGACTGGCCGCAGACGCAGACGCAGACGCAGACGAGGCCCGGCGATGAAGGGCTATACCGAGGCCGTAGAGACGGCGCGCACGTACTACAACAGCGCGGACGCCGACAATTTCTACGCCGCCGTCTGGGGCGGCGAAGACATTCACGTCGGTCTCTACCACTCGCCAGGAGATTCGATCGAAACGGCCAGCCGACGGACCGTCGCGCACATGGGGCAGCTTGCGCAAATCGGCCCGACGGATCGCGTCGCCGATTTCGGCGCCGGCTACGGCGGCGCCGCGCGGAGTCTGGCGCGGGCTTATGGCTGCCGCGTCGATTGTTTGAATCTCAGCGAGCGGCAAAACGAACGAAATCGTCGCTTGAATGCGGAGGCGGGCCTCGATCATTTAATTCGCGTTTTTGACGGGAGTTACGAAGCTGCGCCGCTCCCCTCGCGCAGCTACACGGTCGTCTGGTCGCAGGACGCGTTTCTGCACAGCGGCGCCCGCGAGCGCGCGCTCGCCGAAGCTGCGCGCATCCTCGGCGCCGGCGGCCGGCTCATTCTTACGGACCCCATGCAACGCGATCAGGGACCGGACGGCGACCTCGGTCCAGTTCTGGAGCGACTCAAACTAACTTCCATGGCGTCGCCGGCCTTTTACTGCGACGCGGGCCAACGCGCGGGGTTCCACAGTTTTCAATTTGAGGACCGCACAGAACATTTAATCCTTCACTATCAGGCTGTACTGAGCGTCCTCGCTCGCGAAGCGAGCAATTTAGAAGCGCAATGCGACCCGCAGTATCTCCAGAATATGAAATCCGGCCTCGCACACTGGATCAACGCCGGTCGCGCGGGGCTGCTGACCTGGGGAATTATTCGCATGCAAATGCCATAGGGAGCGTGTCATTCTGATTGTAGCCAGTTTTTGCTTTTTTTTGATTTTTTTTCTGGGAGTGGGCCTGTGGTCTGCGCGCCACAAGTCGGCGGACGCAGAAGACTATCTGCTGGCCGGAAGAAACGTTTCGCCGTGGTTGACCGCGCTTTCGGCCGTCGCGACCAACAACAGCGGCTTCATGTTCATCGGACTGATCGGCCTGACCTACGCGTCGGGGCTTTCGTCCATCTGGATCATGGTCGGCTGGATCGCCGGCGACTATTGCGCCTGGCGCTGGTTTTATCCGGGTCTGCGCCGACAGAGCGCCGCCGGCCAGAGCCGGTCTCTGCCGGAGTTTATTTCAGTCGAAACTTCCGGCGCCGCTTCTCGCAATCTGGCGCGCCTGGCGGCCCTTGTGCTGCTGTTGTTTCTTGGCGTGTACGCCGCCGCTCAGCTGAAGGCGGGCTCCAAGGCCCTGCACGTCTTGTTCGGCTGGGATTATCACTGGGGCGCGACGCTGGGCGCTCTGATCATCGTAGCCTATTGCTACGCGGGCGGCTTACGCGCATCCATCTGGACCGACGCAGCCCAGTCGGCGGTAATGCTGGGCAGCATGGCGCTGCTTCTGACAGTCGCATTGCTGGAAGTCGGCGGGCCGGCTGGCCTGGCGGCCAGGCTTGAGTCGATCGATCCCGCCATGGCCGATTGGCGGCCGGCGAATCTTGAGTTCGGCTTCGCCGCATACCTGCTCAGTTGGGTCGTTGCGGGAATTGGCGTGACCGGCCAACCGCACATCGCAACTCGCATTATGGCGATTCGTTCCCCGGAAGATCTGCCGCGGGCAAGGCGAATCTATTTCACCTGGTACGTCGCCTTCGCCTTGCTGTGCGTCGCCGTCGGACTTGCCGGTCGCGCGCTTGCCCCGACTGGCGGCTTCGATCCGGAACTGGCGTTGCCGAATCTCACCGCGCAACTCCTGCCCGACGCGCTTGTCGGTCTGACGCTGGCCGGCCTTTTCGCGGCCACAATGTCCACGGCGGATTCGCAAACCCTCGCCTGTTCCGCCGCCATCACCAATGACCTGTTCCCGAGTGTTCGCGAAAGCTACCTGGCCAACAAGCTCGCCACCCTGGGGGCGGCGCTCATCATCTATTTGATCGCTACCAGCGGCGACCAGAGCGTCTTCGCATTAGTAGTCGACGCCTGGGCTGCGCTTGCGGCGGCCTTTGGTCCGGCGCTGATGTTGCGGGCGACGCGGCGTCCGACTACTGCCGGAACGACCCTCGCAATGATAGGCGCCGGGCTGGCGACAACGGCGTTGTGGCGACTGACGCCCGCGAGCGTGCAAAGTTCGCTGTATGCCGTGCTGCCGGGAATGGCGGCCGGCGGGGCGACCTACATCCTGGCGCGCAGCATTTCGCGGCTGAGGGATCGCACGACCGAGTGAGTTCGCCGTTGGCGCCGCTCAGATTCAATTGAAAGCTCGCGCTTCGTTCCGCAAAAAAAATCCGGCACGATCGCAACGTGCAAGACCCCTTCCTGCGGCAGAGGAGGAAACTGATGAACAATTTATCGCTCGCGATCGTGGACGGAAATCTGGTAGCGGACCCGGAATTGAAGCGACTCAAGGAAAACAAAGTCGTCTGTAAATTTCGTATCGCGATGAACCACGAATGGGGCGCGAAAGAAGGCGGCGCACAAGTCAGCTACATACCGGTTGAGTGCTGGGACAAGCTGGCGGAAAACTGCGGCGCTTATCTCAAGAAGGGCAGTCGCGTCACGGTCACCGGCGTGATCCGTCAGGATCGCTGGAAAGACGGCGACGGAAAATCCCAGAGCATGATCAAGATCGTGGCGCGCACCGTGCGTTTCGATTCGAGCCCGAAAAAAGAAGCGGAAGAGTCGGCCGCCTGATAAGGCCGACGCGCACGGATGCGCAACCTGGCCATGCGGCGCCCTGCGTCGCACGGCCTTTTTCGGCCCGCCCGCCCGGAGGCATCGAAGGCGCGCGTCAGCCGACCTGAAAACGCGGCCGGCGTTTTTCCTGTATCGAACGAAAGCCTTCCTGCGCATTCGCGGACAGAATCGTCTCGACCATGTCTTCGAGATCGCCCGCCTCTGCGCGCGCGGAGAATTCTCGATACGGCTCGCGCAGAGCCTGCTTGATGCCGCGTGATGAGCCGATCGGCAGCGCAGCGTAGCGCCGCGCCGCACGCAGCGCAGCAGCGTTCAGATCCTCCGGCGCACAGACCTCATCCACCAGACCCGCCGCCAGCGCCTCGGGGCCTTTTAAAAATTCCGCACTGAACAGCAAATCGCGCGCCTTCGCCGGACCGATCAGATCGACCAGCAGTTTCGCTGCAAACGACGGAAAATTCATGGCGATGGCCGCTTCCGGAAAACCAATGCGCGCGCCTTTCGAAGCCATAATCCGGCTATCGGCCGCGAGCGCAAAGACCGCGCCCGCCCCCATTGCATGTCCGCCGAGAGCGATGACGGTGGGCGCCGGAAAAAAACAGAACTTGCCCGTAGCCTCGAGTATTTTTGCGACGGCGCTGCGCACCGCGTCGCGCGGTTGATCCAGAAACATCGCCGGATCGAGTCCGTTGGTAAAAAATCCAGGGCGCTCGCTTTTTAGAACGACTGCGCGCACGTCCGGCGACTCGCGATGGCGCTCAAAACACGCGCCGAAGGCCTCGAAGGCCGCGACATTCATGCGATTGTTCTCATTAAAATTGAGGCCCACCGTCAGGACGCCGTCCTCAACATGCAGAGTGAGGCCGGATTGGGTGCTTTGATCGTGTGATGGGGAGTCATGAGACACAGGCAGCTCCTTGCCGCGTTCCGGCGTGCAAATCAGATTTGCGGGGCGATTACATTCATCGCGCAACGCACGGCGCAGTCGCGATTTGTTTGATTCAAGCGTCCGCAGATATAGCCGGCCGCGTAGCCGCGCAGATATTGTCGATGTTCGGCGGGGCCGCCCAGGAGATTGTACTCCTCATCGGCGTGTTGCAGCGCCTGATTGGCGATACCGCGCGCCGGTTCCACGCAGCCCTCGGGGGTCGTCGCGGCGGAAGGCGCCGCATCCAGCGGTTGCAGGCGCTCGAGCAGGCCCGCCGTAGCCGGCCGTGCGGCGGAAGCGCTGCTCGCGTCGTTGCGTTCCGCGCGCGAGTCGCCATCCAGTTTGTTGCCGGAGGCGCAGGCCGTAAACGTGGCAAGGGCGAAGAGGGCGAGGGAAAACGACCGACCGAGTTTCATACGAGACCCTCCTTGATTACGCGCACCTCCGCATTCCAGCATTCCGTCGGCAGATCCAGATAGCGGTTCAAAAGATCCGCGATCGAAATCGCGTCTTTCGCGGGCGGATCCAGGGTAAAACGCACGGCGCTTTCCTGAACGTCCAGATCCCGCAGGGCGCCGCCCAGCAGCTTATCGACGGCTTTCATGGCCGAGTCGCGCGCGCGCAGCTTGCGCAGCTTTTTCTTTTTGCGCTCCTTTTTTTCAAAAGCCAGGCGCTCCGGCGCGGCGGCGAGCAGGGCCGCAACGCGCCTGGCTTCCGCCGCGTCTTCGAACTCCAGGCGCCAGCGGCGCGCGGCTTCGTTCACAATTCGCTGATCCGGCAGGCGTTCCAGCAAACTCACGCCCAGTATGCGCATGCCGGGCGGAGTTTGCCGCGCCAGTTCGCGACCGGCCGCGTCCAGATCCACATCGGCGTACAGCTCCACGTACGCCACTTCCGCTTCCGAGTGAAAGTAGATCGGCAAACTGTCGGACATGTGAAACTTTTCGTGCTTATTAAAGCCCTGGGTGAAAGTCATGGGCAGCCCGACGCGCCGGCAGCTCTTGCGCAGGGCCTCGATGGTTTCGAGGTGACTCACGTAGATCAGCGGCGCGGTTTTCGCGTAGCGGATTTCCAGAAACGCCTTGCGCACAAACTTCTCTTCCGGGATCAATACCGGCTTTAACAGCTCGGGCGGAAAATCGGAGGGAATCAGGGCCTGGGGATGGGGCGGCTTCATGTTGTCGACCGTCACCGCTTCGAACTTATCAAAGTCCTTTTCCAGCAGTTCAAGACTCATGCCCTTGCCCTCGACAATCTCGTGCCAGGGCATGGGAAACTTCGCCGGCTTTTGATCGAGCCAGAGCCAGATCAGATCCGGATCAATGCGGGTGAAAACATCCTGCCAGATTTCGCGCTTAAACTGATCGTCCCAGGAGTCAAAACGCGCGCCCGCTCGATAGGCCTCCAGGATAATTTCGCCGGCGCGATGATCGCTGCGCGAAAGCAGGCCTTCCACGTAGGCCATCGCGGGCTCCGGTCCCTTGAGCGACACGCGCCGGGTTTTCATGCCCGCACGAATCCGCCGCAGGGCGTCCGTAAAGTACTCCGGCTCCGCCTGTTTTTCCCACTGAAACGTGGTGAAGGGCTTGGGCACAAAAAGCGACACGGTGACGTTTACATTTTTGCGCTGGCCGCATTCTTCCGCGAGGGCGCCGAGCGCGTTCAAAGCGCGAATCAGATCGTCCACTTCCGTGCCGTCGCGATCCGGCAGGCCCAGCATAAAATAAACCTTCACCAGATCCCAACCGCGTCCGAATATTTCGCGAATCAGGTAGTGCAAATTTTCTTCGCTGGATTTTTTGCGAATCCGCTCGCGCTGCAACTCGCTGCCGGCCTCCAGCGCAAAGGTCACGCTCGAACGCCGGATGCCGGAGGTCATCTCGAGCACGGGAATGGTCTTCACCTGCACGCGCAGACTGGGCAGACTGATCGAAACGCCCTCCGGTCCGTAGCGATTGGCCA
Source organism: Leptospirales bacterium (assembly GCA_036170535.1). Lineage (GTDB taxonomy): Bacteria > Spirochaetota > Leptospiria > Leptospirales > Leptonemataceae > SSF53. Next base: position 40,646 of record JAVHPJ010000058.1, read on the forward strand.
TTTCCACGACCAGCTCTTCCAGATACGGATAGTCCGCGATCGAAAGAGAATGCAGCGAAATCGAATCCGCGCCGGTGCGTTTTAACATCCGACCGGCGTTTTCTACCAGGGTGGTGACTTCCGTGTTGCGCACGGGGCGTTTCCAGAAGCCGGCGTGACAGAAGCGACAGCCCTGCCCGCAGCCGCGATTCACTTCCAGCACCAATCGATCCTGGATGATCTGGACGCTCGGGACCAGGATGTGTTCGAGATCGGCGTAGGCCTTGCCGGTAAAATTGCGCTTCTGAATTTTTTTGCCGATGTAACGCGGAAATGTGCGCGGTCCGGGCGCGGCTTCGATCTGATAATACTCCGGCAGCACCAGGCCCTCCACCGTCTGCAAATCGGCGAGAATCTCCGCGCGCGTTTTTCCCAGGGCTTTGCCCTGGCCGATGAGCTCCATGATCTCGAGGATCGCTTCCTCGCCGTCGCCCATAAAGACGCCGTCCATAAAGTCGAAGATCGGCAGCGGATTAGAAACCGCCGTGCCGCCCGTGATAATGAACGGGTCATGCGCGCCGCGTTCGCGACGCAAGAGCGGAATTCCCGCCAGATCCAGGGCGTAGAGCAAATTGGTGTAATGCAGTTCGTGCGCGGTGTTAAAGCCCCACAGATCAAAGGAGCGCACTTCCAGAAAGCGGTCGAGGGAATACAGCGGCGCGCCGGCGGCCTGGAGTTCGCGGCCAAAGTCAGGCCAGGGCAAGAAGGTGCGATCCGCATACAGGTGCTCCCGCCGCAGCACCGCGTCGTATAAAATCTTGAGTCCCTGGTTGGACATGCCCAGTTCGTAGGTGTCCGGATAGGAAAAGACGGCGCGCACGGCGGCCCGGGCCGGATCGCGGTCGGGAATTCCAAATTCGCCGCCGGTGTAGCGGCCGGGTTTTTCCACGCGCTGCCACAAGCGGCGCACGCGAGCCAGGTCCACTGCGGCGAGTTTGGGTCCAAAAGGACGCGGGTCCAGGAGGCCGCGCAGACTGTCTCGTTCACTCAGGGCTTGACTCATGGTGCACGAAACCGCACAGCCGGCATTTTATCACCAACAAATCATGACGCCTGGCGACCTGCGACAGTCCGGAATATCCGTTGCATTTCCGCGGCGCTTTCGGTTTTATCGCATAACCCGCCCTGACGAGGGGCGTACAAAAATTACAGAGCGTTCAGCATGTGGAAAAGCAATCGTGTCCGCCTGGTCGGCGTGAGTCTACTCGCGATCGGCCTGGCTGTTTATCTATTGAATCGCGGCGTCGAGTACGCCTACGTTCCCGTCGCCCAACCGGCGACCTTTGAAGAATTTTACGAGGCGCAACTGAGCGCCAGTCGCGCCGCCGGCGTCGTGGATGGGGCGGAAGAGCGTCTGGTGCGCAACGTCCCGGGTCGTGCGCGCGAGGCCATATTGTACATTCATGGCTTTGGAGCGAGCCGCGTCGAAGGCGAAGGGGTCGTCGACCGCATCGCCGCCGAGCGTCAGGCGAACGTCTATTACTTGCGGCTGCCCGGACACGGACTGGACATGGAGGCGCATGCGCAGGCGACCTACAAGGACTACCTGGACGTATGTGAAACGGCGCTGGCGATGATGCCGCTTTTGGGAGAGCGCGTGATCATCGTCGGCACAAGCACGGGCGGGCTGATCGCCACGTATCTGGCCGCCGAACATCCCGATCGGGTGCAGGCCCTGATTCTCGCTTCGCCGCTATACGACTACGCCGCCGCCGCGTCGAATCTGTTGAAGATCCCGGGCAGTCGCTGGCTGGTGAAAGCCGCTTACGGCGACATTCGCGAAATCAGCTGGGCCGAAGATCCGGAAGATCGATATGTCGACGGCGTGGAGAAATACTGGACCGCGCCGCAAAAATACGAGGCGCTCTTCAAACTCGAAGAGCTGCGCAGCTTTATCGCGCACGACAACACCTACGAACGCGTCAGCGCGCCGACGCTGCTTTTGTATTATTACAAGGATGAAACGCACAAAGACGCCGCAGTCAGCGTGGAAACCATGCTGGAAGCTTTCGCCCGCTTTGGCAAACTCACCGGTCCGAGTCCGTTAAATCGCGCCGCGGCGGTAGCCGACGGCAACCACGTATTGTTGAGCAGTTACGTTCGAACCGACAAGGAATTTATCCTGCGCGAGTTGCGCAGTTTCTTTGCGGCGCTTGACGCCGAGCATGACGCGAACTGAAGACAAAGTCGCCGGCTTTAACCTGCTGGACGGGCTCGCCTACCTGCGCGAGCTCGGACCGGGCCGGCTCATGCACTTGTTTTCCCGGCTCAGCATGGATCGGATGCTGTTCATTTCGCGGCGCGTATCGCACGCGGAAATTCTCACGCTCCTCAAGACGATCAACCTGGACAAGGTCATCGACATTATGCAGCCCATGAAGAACGAAGATGTGATCCATCTGCTGCGCTCCATTCCGGAACGCGATCTGATCCATCTGATCGAAAAGCTTCCGCGGGACGAATTGATCGCCTGGCTGGCCGCCGTAAGCGTCGCCGACACGGCGCAGATGGTGCACGGCCTCGGAGCGGAGCGCGCTGTAGAACTGATTCGCGGCGCGGGCGCGGAGCGGTCGATCGAACTGGCGCAACTGCTGAAACCCAAACGATTGGTGACGCTCGTTGAATCCATTGGCGTAGAAGACAGCCTGCGTCTGGTGCGCGGACTGTCCCTGCCCGATTTGAAAAAATGGGTCCGCGCGCGCGGCATCGACGACGTGCTCACGCTGGCGCCCGGCGTGGGCGCCGATAACATCATACTGATTGTGGAAGCGCTGGGCGTCGATCGCGCCGTGGCGGTGATGAAAGCCCTGGGACCCGCCGACGCGACGCGGCTCTTGCATCTTGTTAAAAAGCTCAAACTGCCGCATTTGAGCGAAGAAGAGCTGCGCGCCCTGGGAACCCGTTCCGGCAAGCCGCGCGGGGAAAAAAAATCGCCCGCAAAAAAACGCGCGGCGAACAGCGCCGCGCGCGGACGCAAAGCCGGGTCGGCCCGGCAGAAAGGCTCCGGCGCGCGTAAGAAAACTTCTGCGCGCCAGGGCGGCTGATTACTCCGCGTCGAGCGGAGCGGGACGCTCGCCTTCGACTTCAACGGCCGGCGCAAAGGCGCGGATGGAGCCGGACTGGCGTACGAGTTTCTGGCCGTCGCCGCTCACCATGTATTCCAACAATGCCGCAGCCTGGCGGGCCGCCGCCGCCTGGGAATCTTCGCGGGGCCGATCTACAAAAATAAAATACAGCGGCCGGGACAGCCGGTAGGTGCGGTTGTAAACGTTTGGAATCGTCGGCGTGATCGGACGTTCGCTCGGCGTCATGGCGTAATCAAGCGCCTTTACGCGCTGAAAATAGTCCACCTCGGCGGAGCCCATGCCCATATAGCCGATTGCGCCGGGTTCGCGCTGGATAATCGCACTTTGTTCGCCGTTGTCGCGCGCCGCCTGCGCGCCGCGCACGAATTCCCGGCTGCGCTCGCGCACATAATATTCCTGGCCCAGATCCAGCTGACGCAAGATGTGATCTTTAAAATACGCCGTGGAGCCGGAGTCTTCATCGCGAATTACAACTTTAATCGGCAGATCCGGACCGCCAACGTCTTTCCAATTTGTGATCCGTCCGGAGAAAATATCCGAGGCCTGCTCCAGGGTCAGGGACTTGAGCGGGTTTGTCGGATGCACCGCCAGAACGAGGCAGTCGTAAGCCACGATTTCTTTGCGCACAGCGCCGCGCTCTTCCAGGGTCGCTTCTTCCGTCTGTTCAAGCGCGCGTGATGCGACCGCCACATCGGTTTCGCCGTTCAAGAGCGCGCGAATGCCGGCGTTGGAGCCGCCGCCTTTGACGTCCAGTTTCCAGCCGCGCCCCGCCTGGGCGTAATGAATCGCGACAAGGTCCATCATCGCGTGCATGGTTTCCGATCCGCGAATGCGCAACGCGGGCTCGGCGTCCTTGCAGACTGCAGTGGCAAATAGAATCGTAAGCGCGGCCAGTGCCGCTCGAATCAGACGCATGTTTCGTTTCTCCCTGGTCGCCTGGCGACCGATCCAGCCTGTTGCTGGAGCGCGCACGCGGCGCGGCCGGCATTCATGCCGGTGCGGCCAGGGCGCTCAAGGAAAACTCTGGCGGCGTCATCAAATCGTCATCGAAGGACGCGCCCCAGTCGCGCCTCGAGTTCGCGAAACCGTTCCGGTTCCGCGCCGGCGCTGCGCGCCATCTCCAGGGCCTCGCGGGCGAGATCCAGCCGGCCCGCCAGGCGGTGCAGGTCGGCCAGGTTTAATAGATTGTTCGCATCCCCCGGATCGCGCAGACGCGCTCGCTCCGCGTAGTCGAGCGCGGCGGCCAGGTCGCCCAGGGCCTTGCCGGCGAAACCGAGCTTTCGCAAAAGCGCCGCATCGCCGCCGCCAAGATCCAGAGCCCTTTCGCCCGCACGACGCGTCCGTAGAAAATCGCGCGTTCGATAGCTGATACGCGCCGCCTCGGCGGCAAAATCGCCCGCCCGGGCGCCGCCGAGTTCGATTTCCGCCTCCAGCGCGGCGAGCGCGGCGGGAATGTCTCCGTCGGCTTCCAGACGCCGCGCCGCCGCAAGCCTGGCCTCGCCTTCCGCCGCAGCCTCCGGGGACGCCGGATCGTCCTCGCGAAACGCAATGCGCATAAGCGACAGATCATCGGTCAACTCGCCGCGACCGAGCAATTCGCGGCGCACGCCGTCCAGATCGCCGCGCGCCGCTTCGATCGCGCGCAAAAAGAGCGTTTCGTCCTCATTGATAACGCGCTGACCGTCGATGGACTTTCCGATCAGAATATCGTCGCGACCGTCGGAGCCGGCGAAAACCACGTCGCCGGCACGAAAGCGAAACGTTTGCACGCGCATGGGTTGATCCAATTCGACGCCGACCTTCCGAAAATACAGTTCCGGATCGATAAAGCTGGCCGCGCCGCCGCGATACAGCGCCAGATAGGGATGTTCGGCGTTGATGTAGTACAAAACTCCGGCGGCTTCGTCGAGCAGCCCGAACAACATTGAAGCGAGCATGTGCCCGTCAAAGCCTGCAAATACGTCGTGTAATTCAAGGAAGCTCTCTTTGAGCCACTGCTCCGGCGAGCGGGCGCGGGCCTCCGTGCGCGCCTGCGTGCGCGCGAGAATCGATTTGAATAAGGCGCCCAGCACGATGGCGCCGCCGGCGCCCTGAATGGATTTGCCCATCGCATCGCCGTTCAAGAAAACTGCGTACGAGCGATCGCGCAGACGAATGTCGTCCGCAACGCACAGATCCCCGCCGATCTCGTACTCGCGTCCGCGAAATGAGAACCGCTTCTTCTGCATTTCCAGGGAACGCACGTCAAAGAGCTCGCTCCGGGTGCGAGCGCCGCCGAGCGGCCGCAACAGGAGCGAAGTCAGGAAGTAGTCGCCGTCCTGTTGTTCCTTAAGCGCGCGCACCTCGCCAAGCGTCTGCTGCAGTTCCGCCGTTCGCTGTTCGACCTTGCTTTCCAGGTTGCGGTTCAGATCGGCCACTTCGCGATGCAAACGCACAAAGCGGTTGGCCAGAATCAACGCGAGACTCAAAACAAATATGCTGAAGGCGTAGCCCATGATCCGCGGACGGTTGGCGCCCGCCAGAAATCCGGTCGCATCGTATACCACTGCGGCGACGAAGCAAATTCCGCCGAGCAGTATCAGGATCGCATCCCGGTCGCGACGCCAGAAGGCGGCGTAGACAATTACGCCGAATGTCGACGGCAGATACGCAAACAGCAAAGCCGGCAAGAAGAAGCTCTGATTGTAGCGGTCCCACGCGACCACGTCGTCGGACGCAAAGACAAAAGCCGTCGATGCAAACGCCAGCCCCGCCATGACCAGCATGGCGCGATCAAACCAGCGCACAAACCCGTTGGCCGGCAGCGTAAAATAGCTGCGGATAAAGTAAAAAAACGTAGTCGGCAAAAAGAATAGCGCGGCGTATTCGATGCGTTTCAGGGTCAGCAGATCTACGCCAAACTCAAACTTTAACTGAGTTCGCAGAAACTGATAGAGCACCAGTGCAAAACAAAAAAGGCCGAAGAGCAAATTTTCTCTGCTTTCCCGGCGGCGCACAAACAAGAACAAAAAATACGCGCCGACGGCCGCATAGGGCGCAAGAAACAGAGCGGCCTGAAAGTTATCCAGCAAGAGCTCGCGCTGTAAATCGTAGAGCGGTCCAAGCGCCGTACGGTCCTGCGATATCCCCGCTTCCTGAGGAAAATACGATTCAACCAAAATGAGTAGTGCATTTTCAGCATTGCGCCGCACGAGGCGTTCGGGAAGCGGATAAAGCCGAACGCGATCGTAGGCCTGCGGCGTCGGCGCTCCCAGGTTTCCCCGGCCGCCGATGAGTTCGCCGTTCAGGTAGACGCGATCGCGATCGCTGATTGCGCCGAGGCGCAACCCGAGAGGCGCGCCGTCGTCAGCGGGAATGAAAATGCGCCGAGTGTAGAAGAATTTGCGAACATCCGGCGGCAGCGCGTTCTGTTTAATTAAATTTCCCGGCACGACGACAGTGCGCGTATTTACGCACTCCGCCCCGCCCAACAAAGTCGCCGTACACAAGGCGACATCGGGAAAGCCCGGACCCGCGCGCCAGCTCGCCGGCGCGGTTTGCGATGAGATATCGCGAATCGCCTGTCGACCGCGCTCCGGCGCTTCGTACGCCGGCCCGGCGTAGAGCGCGCCGGCGAAGAACAAACCCGACAGCGCACAGATGTAAAGTTTTCGAAACGAATTTGCAACGAGCGGCGATATCATACGGCGAACTCTTGCAGGTAGTGCGCCGTCGCCGCCTGGCTGGCGAGCGAATATTTCCGGGAGAGTTGAGGCGCTTCCCGCTAAGCCGGGCTCTTCATAAAAAAGCCAGGTTAAGGCGTTGCGCCGGCGGCCGCCAGTCGGCGCGCGAGTTCGTGGTACGCGGCCGGCGGTATCTCTTCCGCGCGCAACTGTGAATTAACGCCGACCGCTTGCGCCAGGTCTGCAACCACGGTCGGGTCCAGCAGCGGCTGGTGTTTCCAGGAGTTTTGCAATTTTTTACGACGTGCGGCGAAGCTCATGCGCAGCAGTTTTTCCAGAACCGCCGGCGGTGCGGCCGGCCCCCCGGGGTGCGCGCGAAACTCAATCAAGGTCGAACTGACTTGCGGACGCGGAAAAAAATTAGCCGGGCCCAGATCAAACAATCTGCGCCACGTTCCAGCATTGGCCAGAAAGACGCCCAGCGAGCTTTCGGAAGTTTCCGCAACCACTCGCGCGGCGAATTCCAGTTGCGTAAGAAAGACGCCGCGCTGGATTCCCGGCAGAGCCGCGCAACCCGTCAGAAGCTCAGTCGATATGTAGTAGGGAAGATTGCCGGCGACCAGGCGCACGTCCACCGGCGCGAGGTTGTGCAGTCCGGAACTGGAGTCAAATTCCACGGCGCGACCGGCGCCCAGTTCGTTTAACGCGAGGCGCGCGTCCTCGATGCGCAGCCGGAAGCGCTCGCGCGGTTCCAGTTCGGCGGTCAGGATGCCCGCAAGCACGGGATCCAGTTCCACGCAAAACACGGCTCGACCGGCGATCAACAGTTCGCGCGTGAGCGCGCCAAAGCCCGGCCCGATCTCGAGGACCGGATCTTCTTCGCCCGCCAGACACGCGCGCGCGATCTTCTGGATTGAACCGGGATCGATCAGAAAACTCTGACCCCAGCGCTTGCGTATGCCGGCGTTGCGCTCGGCCAACGCAGCCTGAATGCGCCGCGGACTGTTGTACGGATACTCGTTCACGGCGCCGTTTCCAGAAACTCGCGAGCACAACGCCCGCGCCGCGCGCAATGCGCGACGCGGGGACAGGCCGGCGATTTGAGCATGCGACAGGAGCGACGCCGCCGGGCGGCGCGTCAAGGCAATGGAGCGTCGGAAATCTGACGGCAGGCGGCTAGAAAGAAATGGAATAGCTGAGCAGCGTCCGGACTTCTTGCGCGTTTGTCGCTTGCATGAAGTTCAGGCCCCGGACGTCGGCGGGCGCGTGCGCATCCAATCGCGACCATTGCCGCGGCGGATCATCAAGGAGTACGCTGGCCAGATGCATGCCGTACAGAGCGAGAACCGTCCACCCGAATGTACGCTGCTGCGCTTGCATTCGATTGTAATCGTCAATATGCGGCGAAACTCCGAGCAATATGAATGCAGGATCGCCCTCTGCGGCCCGGGCGGCGGCCCGCGCACCGCGCACTCCGTCGAACCAACCGTAGACTGCGCCGGTAAACCCCAGGGCCAGAAGCGCCGCACGTCCCGACTGGTTTCGACGTAACTGAGCGTAAACGGGCAGAAAATCCAGCGCATCACGAGGCTGACTCGACGACGCTTCGGTCAATGGTTGTGCCGGCGGCCGCCGCGACCGCTCGGCCGCAAATGTCGCGGGCGCAGCTGACGCGGTGGTTCCGTCTCCTGATGCGGCAGGTGACGCGCCGCTTGCCATCGACAGCGCGACGACATGCTTCTCCGCAATGCGCACTCGCTCGCCGGAAGGCAAACGCAACTGTAAAGTCAGGCCATCGGACTCCACTATCGTTCCTGAAACCGCTCCGTCGAGGGTTTCGACGATCACCTGCGTTGCCGGCGAGGTCAGGCGTCCGATGCGCTGATTCCAGTTAGTTCTCGAGGCGCGCCAGGCGGAGAGGTCGGAAGTCGGAAGCCGACTTTCTGCTGCGCCCGGATCGTCGCCCTCTATCATTATGAGAGCGTCCGGCTCAATTCGCAGCAAGCGACGTCCGCAGGTTTCCGCGGAGTCTGAGGCGCGAACGTAACACAGCGGCACGGGCATGGTCTGAATCACCAGATCCGCGACCTGCTCGCGATCAATCGCCACCGGGCCGTCGATCGTATCGAAGCGCACCTGCCGGCCATCACGCCCGAGATAGTGACCTTCGATGGATCGCCCGGATTTTAACACCAGGACGTCGCCGCCGACGGACGTCGTCAGCAACACGAAGACCACGCCGCCAAACCACGCACGCGGCGGCCTGATCGAACGCGCGCGCCGCATGCCCGCAAGCGCGCTCTTTATTCGATGCGCCATGATCTCCAGGTCTCGATGGGGCGGCCGGCGTCGTCGGATAGATATCCGTCGCGGTCCCGCGAAAGCTGTTCGACGCTATGCGGTTGGTCGCCTTCCGCGCTCAAATTCAACGGACGGATGTCCGCTCGCCTGACATTCTTAATCATGGAGAGCGAAACGGTTGTCGTTTCTCCCCGCCACATCAGCGTCGCACGGTTGTCGGAAATGACCACGCGTTCCGCGTCAAGCTGTCGGCCGTCTATCAGCCCTACGAGTACGCGTCCCGGTAGTCCGTCCTGAGAAATATCCCGCGTTGCCGCCGCGACGATTCGATCAATGGAGCTTTCCCGGAAGGCGGCAACTCCGCCCCCCGGCGGCGTTGCATCGGCGGCGGATCCGCCCGGCGCTCTCAGCGCGCGAGCAGCAGCAAGTATCCTTTCCATTTTTTCGAGGGATTCGCCGTCGCCAAGAGATCGCGCGCGCTCTTTAGCGAACGCCTCCAGACGGGCGCCCCCGCCGGAATACTGCGAGATATACAGCAAGCGTCGATTGGCTTGAATCGATTGCTCTCGCGAACCGGATTTTATCAGCTTCAGATACTCCGCGACGGCCGCTTCGGTTTCGCCCGTATATTCATACGATTGCGCGAGCAAAAGCGTTCGGGCCGCGGACCGGTCGCGGCGATTGGCCAGCAGGCCAATCACGGACCGAAACGCCCCGCGACGAAACATGTCTTCGGGCAATATTTCCGCCCTGTCGCTGAGTCGACTGGCTGAACCCATTCCGCGATCGGCGGCAAGCAGCATTGCTTCAATAGTTTCCGCATCGCGCACATGACGCGAACGAGGCAGGTTTTCACGAACATAGCGAACGTCGCTCAGGGCATTCTCGATATCGCCCAGCATAGCCCGGCAATACGCGCGATGCACAAGCGCAAAGGAAAACTCGTCTCCGAACAACGCATGATCCTCAAGAGCCTGGCTGTAGGCGCGGTTCGCCGTGCTGCAATCATTTCGCATTTCATACGAGAATGCGACACGCAGGGCGGCGTGACGGCGAATCGATGCATCGTAGTTTATCGGGGCTTCGCGGTTCAGCTTGCGCAGCAGGTTTTCAATTCTGATTCCCGATCGCTCCAAAAAACTCGGCTCGATTGCGCCAGCCGGAGCGGAAAAGACGCCTCCCTCCAGCGCCGCATTGCGCACGTCCGCCTCAAAATCGCTCTGACCGGAGAGCCGCCGCCAGAGCTTATCCGTCAAAACCCGTCCGGCTATTTCATAGTTGAGCAACGTAGATTGGTGCAATATGAAGCGCAGCTCGGCGCGTTTGGCTGCGATAACGGATGCAGTGCTCCATCCGTAAAGACCGACCGAGGACGCCAGCGCCAATATCAGATAGTTGAATTTCATGGCGCCGTCAGCAACAGCACGGTAGTGTCATCCGTAACGCCGCACCGAAATTCATCATATGCCTGCATAATTCTCTGCATAATCTCGGGATTCGTCAGGTCGTACTGTTGTTCCAGTATCCGACCGGCGACGTCTAACTCAAACATACGGCGGCCCGCATCCATGGCCTCCGTTAAGCCATCCGTATAAAGCATCAGCTTGTCGCCCGCATCAAATGCTACTTCGTAGGTGCCGATATCAATGTCGACGGGTATGCCCAACATCGGACTGTCCGCCTTGAGCAACGCGCGCGCTCTTCTGCGCTTGCTGAGCAGGAGTCCCGCCGTGTGGCCGGCATTTGCATAATAGAGCTTCCCGGAGGGATGCGCCAGAACGCAAATCGCCGTCACGAAGAACTCGCTGTTGAAACGCGCCGCCAGTTCTTTGCTCAGAAGCTGCAACACGCGTCCCGGCGCGACGGTTCGTTGCAAAATTCGATCAAGCAACACTGACAGTGAAGCCGTGATCAAAGCCGCCGACACGCCATGTCCGGTTGCGTCGCCAAGGAAAATGGTTTTACACCCGTTGCCATGATCGAAAAAGCAATACACATCGCCGCTGACCTCGCGCATCGGACGAAACTCCAGAGCCGGATCGAAGTCCTTTATAACGGCGACATCCGTCAGCATCATGCCCTGCACAAATCGGCCAACTTCCAACTCGTAGGCCATAGAAGACTGAAACGCCTCCAGTTGTTTGACAGTAACCTGGATGCGGTCGGCCATATTATTGAAAGCAAGTCCCACGGAATCGAGCTCATCTCGATTCTGCATGGACCAAGCGACGCGCGCAGAGAGTTCGCCCGTAGAAAGCTTGCGACTGACAGTCTCAAGCTCGCTCAGGCGACGAAACAGGATGCGATGAAACAAAACTCCCAGGGCCGCATTCAACACGACGCCGGACGCCAGCAATGTGAGCGCTTGCTGGTACAGATCCTCTATGCCCCGTCGTACCCGCTCGCCGTCCAGAAATGTCACATAATAAACCGCGCTCCCGTCGGCGAGTCTCGCAACACCGGACATCAGCGCGGAAAAGTCTTCCGGCTCCGGTTCGATCAGCAGCGGACTCTGGAAAGTCTCGGCCTGCAGCTTGAACCGGATCAGGCGGTCCCTCAACCGGCCATGCAACGTCGCATCGCCAATGCATTTCGACTGCGCGTCATCGGCGAAAAAAAATTGAAAACACGTGCGACGCAGCCCGCCCAGATCAAACGCGGTCTGAATCGCGACTGATACGTCGCCGCCGGGCGGAACTTCGGCCGCCCGCTGGGCGAACTGATCGCTCAGCTTGCGGGATTCATTGGTAAAGTTTTCGTTCAGCAGACTGGCCTGATTCTGAAAAACCAGAATTGAGTACGCTGTGAGCGCGATTACAGAGAACAGCAGGTAGATGATTCCAATCCGAAGCGCAAGCGAGCGCTGAATGAGTACGGCGCGGGAATCCCCGCCATCGGAGGGCGATTTCCGCTTGCGGCGGACCCTGCGCGCACCTGCGCGAAGAACCAGCGTAGCATTGCGGCCCAATGCCGCTGCGCGCATCATGACTGTTTTTCCGGAGACTCGACGCTCGGCGTCGCGGGATTCGGCGGAGTCAGTTCGATGACCACGTCGTCAAAATAATCGTACATCGATTCCAGGCTTGCGTTCATATGACTGCCGGTAAACCGCAGCATGTTGATCGGCCGGCTGTTGTTAAAGAAAGGCGCGTCCGCAATAATCTCCGCGCCGTTCCTGTAGTAGGTGAATTTTTTTCCGTCCAGAATCGCCTCCGGATCGACAAACAACTCAATCGTCTGCGGGGAATTTGCGGGGAAATTGCTCTCGAGCAAGAGTGTTCCCGGATGACTCCATAAGTTGCGCTCAGCGACTGAATCCGAATTGTCGCCGACGTCGCAGTTAAGCGTGTCGCCGTCGCAAAGAAATAGTCCCAGCGCGGCGCCGGTCAGACGATTTGTATCAACAAAAACGGACTCGTCGCCTAATTGCATGCCCGTGGACCAGGTAGGTTCGTTGGCAAAACCGGGGGTCCAGCGAAATCTTAAATAAAAATTAGTATCCAGAACGCCGAGCGGGAATGCGGTTCGGGCGCCGGAAACGCAAGCGGGGGCCGGGCCGCACTGAATTTTGTTTGCAACCCGCAGCAGCCCGCTTGCAAGATCGACTATATTGGCAAGGTCTCCGTTTGCAAGCCACGAGTTCCAGTCCCACCCCAGGGCTGCGCCCGACGGTCGTTCAAAGTCATCGTAGTACCAATACACATTCTGCGGCTGGGCCTGGACAGCGCCAGGACTGACGGCGCCGTAGTATATATAGTAGGATCCGCCAGCGGGTTGCGCCTCGTTAGCGTCGATCGCGACATGCGTTCGAAAAGTTATTGTGGTCGCGGCTGTGTTCCAATTGAATCCGAGCCGATCGCGCTCGCTCGCGGCCCCGACTTCCGGATGCCACACGACCCGTACATCGTTTCCATTCACATCCCGCACGCCGGCCGTCGCCAATGTATCCAGCGCCACGCGCATGGTAACGTTCGGAGGCAGGGAACCATGCGCCGTGCCAAAGCTAATGCGTCGCCGCCGTATATAGGCGACGTCCCACCACGGCGGTCCGCCGGGATCGGCGGCCGCCGCGCCGTCCGCTGGTTCCGCGGCGACGGACGGCGTCGGGGGAGCCTCAGGTTCGGGCTCAGGAGCGGGCCCGCCGCTTACAGCAGGATCCGCCGAACCGCCCGGTCCCAATAAGGCCAGAAAATAAACCGGATTACGCTCCGGATACGGAACGCATGCCGCGATGCACACATACGTCAGCAAGCAACCTGCAATTCGAACTGACGCCCGCCATTCAATATGCACTAAGGGCCTCCGGCCGGGTCTGAGCTGTACTATCTCGGACCCGGTAGTTCTACGAATCGGATTGTGATCTGTAAGGCGGGACTGGAGTAAATAAGCGCGATCGATGAAAAAATCCGAGCACACTCCCGGAAGGGCAAACGACGCAGTCGCTGGCGCAGGCGGAGTCCGTTCGCCGACTCGGAAGTGACGACTGCGTTCAGCGAAACTCGTTCACGGCGCCGTTTCCAGAAACTCGCGCAAATAGCGCGCAGGCACGGCAAGACCGACGCCCGTTCCGGGCGCGAAACCGTAGGTCGCACGATTCATGCCGATGACACGGCCGTCCAGCGTGTAGACTGCGGCGCCGGAAACGCCGGGGTAAGACAGACCATAGGTTTGAATCTGCGTGGCCTCCGCCGGCAGGGCGATATCCGCTCCGCGCCGATCCACGCGCGCAACATATCCGGCGAGATAACTGGCGCCCAGACCGTACGGCGCGCCGAGGGCGAACAGCGCCTGCCCCTCTGCGAGGTCGACCTGATCAATCCAATCCGCAGGCGCGACTTCGGGCGCCTCCTCAAGTTGCAACAGGGCCAGGTCGAAGGGGCGATTCGAATGGATCAGATTCGCCTTGTAACGCCGCCCTTCCCGTTCCAGCAGCGTCTCGCCGCGCGCTGCGTCTACGACGTGCAAGCAGGTCAGCGCCCGACCGCGCGCATCGACGGCGAAAGCGCTTCCGATCGCCAGTGGCGCTGCGCCGGAGTGCACGGAGAAGTAGCGACTCGCCGCCGCAGCATAGACATCCGGCGACGGCGTCGCCACGGCGGGCGCCTGTCGACAAACCGCGAGAATGAATACGAGAAGCGCAGGCGCGACGCGATGCATTCGACGAGCTGCCGCTCCGATCGGACCAGCGTCAATCTTTTCGCCCGGCCGCGCTCAGCGCAAAAGAAACAGGCCCGCTGCGGCGCCCGCCGGCCCGAGCGCGAGAAGCGCTGCGCGCGCAACCCTCCGCGCACGGAGCTTCGCCCGCAATCCGAATCTGCGCGAACCGAGCACGATCAGTGCGAGCCAGAGCGCAATGTTCGCCAGGAACGGCGCCCACAGGCCGAGCGCCGGCGAAGAAAAATCGTACGCCGCCAACTGGCGCGTAAGGTACGTGAACACTTCAAGCAGGCGCATGGCCGGGAAAAAAATCAGTTCCATAATGTCCGGCGGGAACGGCGCAAAGCTCAATGCAAGACTCAAATACAAAAGCGGCAACAACAGTCCCGTGAGCGGAACCAACAAGAGATTGGCCGGCAGGCTGAACCAGGCGTGCGTTTGAAACGCCAGAATGAGCGCAGGTATGGTGAACAGACTCGCCGCGATTGTAATCGAGAGCTGGCCCGCCAGCCACCGGCGCCAGCCGCGCCCCTGCCAGAGCGTCTTAGATTGTATCGACTCGTTGTAATACAGTATGCCCGCGACCGCGCCGAACGACAATAACGCCGAAATCGATGCGAACTCCTCGGGCGTGATGAGCAGGGTTCCAATGCCGGCGTTTAATAGAGTTTCGCGCGCACCCAGGCGACGATGCATCAGACTTTTCAGCGCGTGCAGGCAGATGAACAAAAACGCCCGCAGCAGCGACACCGGAAAGCCCAGCAAATACAGATAGGCGAAGCAGGGCAAGAGCCCGGGCAATAATGCGGCCGGATGCCGGCGGCCGAAAATATGGGCGAGCGGCGCCAGAAAACACGCGTAAAAAATCGCCAGATGCAGGCCGCTGGCCGCAAACAAATGCAGAATGCCCAGCTGCGTCGCTTCGCGCTTTAAGTCCCGATCCATGTAGCCGGCGCGGCCCAACAAAAATCCGAGCGCTGCGCCCAGTTCCGCGCGCTCAGGCCTTCCGTAGCGCTTCAGGCGCTCACGCACCTCGCGTTGAAAGCGGCCGCGGAGATCCAGCGCGCTGCAATCCGTCTGCAGCCGATGGTAGCGTACGGAAACCCGCACGCGCGTCTGCGCGTGCTTACGCGCGAGATAGCGATCAAAGCCGGAGTCGCCCGGGCGTTCGGGGGCGGCGCGACCGCTGAGCCGGAGTTCCAGTACGCAGCCCGGATCCAATTCATAGTCGTTAATCTGCAAGGCGCCGACAAACGGAGGCGCGGCCAGCAGAGCAAAAGATTCCGCCGACGCTTCAAAGCGGTAGCGGGCCGGGGCCGGATTACGCGGCGCGCGGCGCGTACGAACATTCGCCGCGCGGGCCCGACGCGGCGCGCTGCGACCGCGTTCGCGCAGTTTGGGCGGGGGCGCGAGCGGAGCGCGAAGCGCCGCGGCGTTCGCGCCGGAGACGTTCCGCACAGTTCGCCGACGCTCGCGAGTTTCGAAATACAGCGGCGTAAACTCAGCCGTGTACAAGCCCGGCTTGAGCGTTTCCCGGATGCGCACGCGCACCCGCAGTGCGCGCGCATAGTCCGGCGTCGCGGGGCGTACGCTCGGCCATGCCGCGGGCGGGGGGGCTGATGCCAGCCGTGCCAGCATTGGGAAAAAACGCTGGCAAGATGAAGT
>JAVHPJ010000058.1:56565-58597 GCA_036170535.1 Leptospirales bacterium
CGGCGGCGACCAGAGCCAGACAGAATCCCTGCTCCGCCGCAAAGCGGCGCCCGGTCAGCGCGCCGGCCAGACTCGCCGCCAGCGCGAGCGCAGCGATCCCGCTGTACAACTCGACGGCCCCGCTTGCACCGCAGGTTTGCACCAGAACGGCGCACGCGAGAAATCCGAGCTTCAGGCGAGAGGCGAGCGGCATGCCGGCAAAGGTCGCCGGCGCGCCGTTCGTTCCGCTTTTTTTTCAACGCAGTCCGCGGCGCAGCCCGGCCGCCAGCGCACAGCAGCTGGCGCCCGCGGCGACAAGCAGACCAGGCCACGCGGGCGACAGATTCAGGTGCGTCGCGAGTCCGAGTACCCGCGACAGCAAAAGCGGCAGGATCGCCATTTCGTCAGTCAGTCGGGCCAGAGTAGTTTCAAATCCTTGAATGATAAAAACGCCGGCCATCCACAGGATGGAAACGCCAAGGCCGTAGAGCACCGCGGCGGCGACATAACGACGCGAACGACCGGAACGAACGCCGCTGTCGAAACCCAGCATCAGGCTCATCCACACGAGGATCGCCACATACGCGCAAATCCAGACTGCGCGAAACGCCGGGGATATCCAGAAAAGTTGCCAGAAATGCGCGGGACCGCGCAAAACCAGCGGAAGCAGGCAGGTTAAGAGCAGCGGAATAAATCTCCACAACGCTGCGACCGCCTGTACGCTGCGACCGCGACTATCCCGCAAACTCAGCGCATAAACGACGCCGAACAGAATCGCTGGCGCCGCCGAGAGCAATAGAAATTGCCCGGAGGCAAAACTGCTGAAAACCGCCGCCGTCAGCAGAGTCAAACCGGCCAGAGCGCCGGCCATGATGCGCACCTGCCACGGACCAAAGGGCCGCTCCCGACGCCATTGGAGCGCAAAGACCAGGGCCAGCATAAAACCGCCAGCGCTGAGTCCGCGCGCAATCCAGGCCATGTCGGGGCTGCGCAACATGAGCTCCGCGCCAATGTTCGCGGCAAAAAAATTAAACGCCGGAAATTGAAGATCAGTCCGGTACCGGCGTTCATGGCGTTCCAGTCGTACACGAAACTCGTTTAAGTCGCGTAGCCAGTCGAGACGTCTGGTTTCGCCGCCCTGATCCAGCCACAGGTGATAGCGCAGAAAGAAGCGGCGGTACGCTCCCAGCGTCTCAAAAAGATCGGCCGTATATTCGATCGATTCCAGCGCTTGCGCGCGCTCGCGCGCCGCGTCCGGCCCGGCGTGGGGCGGACGCGCATCCGATTGCAAGCGACGCGCAAATTCACGCAGCGCCGCCGCCGCTTCGTAAGGCTCCTCGATTGAGCTATGCAAATCTTCTCTGGCCAGGGCGTAAGCGGTTGACAGTTCGCTGCTGGAACCGGCGACAAAACCCCACAGCCATAAAAGGGGCGGCGGTTCCAGTCCCAGGGCGCGCACCTCTTTCTCCGCAGCGGGCCGAACATACAGACCGAGTTCCGCCAGTTCGTGCGACGCAAGCAACAAGCCTTCGAGCGTCCGCGCTTCGGTCGGGCTAAAGGCCGGCCAGTCGGCGAGCCAGCGGCGCAGCGCCGCGCGAGAATCGACGCGCGGATTGCGCAGCAATTCGCCGAGATGGAAGGTGTTCAGATCGTTCCAGCGCCAGAATCCGTGCAGCGGGTACAAATTCATCGGCCCGGCGCGCAGGGGGCCGCCCGTCTGCGTCCACACCCAGGCGCCCTCGATGCGCGGATTGTTCCTGAGAATTTCCAGAAGCGCGGTTTGATGCAGGGGGCCCATGTAGTTGGGAATTGAGCCGGCGCCTTCATATTCACGGCGCGCCTGAAACTCCACAATGCGCCGGTGCGGCCCGCCGAACAGCGTGGGATTTAACGGCAGAAAACTGTCATAGTCGCCCATGCAGTACTTGGTCGCGACGATCAGGTTGGGCGAGTTGATCGCGCCCAGCGCACGTTCATAGGTTTGCGGGTTTGTATGCAGATCGCCGATCTCGCCGACCCCCACGGTCCAGGTGCGGAATATCAAGGTCTTGCC
>JAVHPJ010000059.1:0-17054 GCA_036170535.1 Leptospirales bacterium
CAAGCAGGTAGAACACGATGCGGCTGGCCGGCACGCCGTCGCCCGCCGTCACCGCAAAAGCGCCAAGGTAGTCGATGCGTCCGCTTTCGCGCGGGGCGACATAGTCGGCCAGAGCGCGGTTCGGTTCTCCCGCGCGCTTTTCAGTCTGTTGACGCAAGGTATGAAACACTCCCAGCGTTTTTTTACGGTCTTCGTCCGCATAAACTTCGATGTCGTCGCCGACCGCATTCGCGGGGAACAAGCCGTACACGCCCACGGGTTGCATCCGATTTTCGGCGATAATACGATCCAATAAAGCATTCGCATCGTTGAACAGTTTGCGCGCCTCCGTTCCCAGCTGCGGATGATCAAAAATGGACGGATATTTTCCGCTCATCTCCCAGGTGATAAAAAACGGCGTCCAATCGATATAGGGCCGGAGCTGCGCCACGGTGACGTCTTTTACGGCATGCACGCCCGGCTCGCGCGGACGGGTGATCGCCGCGCCGGCCCAATCGAGCTTGTGTCGATTGGCGCGCGCCGCATCGAGGGAGAGCAGCTTTTTTACGTCCTTGCGCCGAGCATAGTCCGACCGCACCGTTTCATATTCGCGCGCGATATCAGCGGCGAAACCCGCGCGTTGATCGGCGCTGATGAGGCTCTG
This sequence comes from Leptospirales bacterium, assembly GCA_036170535.1. Lineage (GTDB taxonomy): Bacteria > Spirochaetota > Leptospiria > Leptospirales > Leptonemataceae > SSF53. The sequence continues at coordinate 644 of JAVHPJ010000059.1, forward strand.
CACCACGGGCACGCTCCGGGATGCGTCCAGCACATGAATCACCGGGCCGCTGTAGTTGGGCGCAATTTTTACGGCCGTATGGATCTTTGAAGTGGTTGCGCCGCCGATCAGAAGCGGCAGCGTTATGCCGCGACGCTCCATCTCCTGAGCGACAAACACCATTTCATCAAGGGAGGGCGTAATGAGACCGGACAGGCCGATCACGTCCGCCTGTTCCGCCAGCGCGCGATCGAGAATTTTGTCGCACGGCGTCATGACGCCCAGGTCGACAACGTCGAAGTTGTTGCAGGCGAGCACGACTCCGACGATATTTTTTCCGATATCGTGCACGTCGCCCTTAACGGTGGCCAGAAGCACCTTGCCGTTCTTTTGCGCGCCTTCCGATTTTTCCGCTTCAATGTACGGAATCAAGTAAGCGACGGATTTTTTCATCACGCGCGCGCTCTTGACGACCTGAGGCAGAAACATTTTGCCCGCGCCGAACAAATCGCCGACCACGTTCATGCCCGCCATCAGCGGCCCTTCGATTACATGCAGCGGACGCGGGTATTTTTTGCGCGCCTCTTCCGTGTCTTCATCAATGTAGTCGACAATGCCTTTGATGAGGGCGTGTTTGAGTCGTTCTTCGACGGGTTCTTTACGCCAGGATTCTTCTTTCTCGTTGGTTTCGCCGCCGCGGTGTTTTACGCTTTCGGCGTATTCTATGAGTCGATCGGCGCCGTCCGGCCGGCGATTCAGAATCACATCCTCGACGCGTTCGAGCAGCTCCGGTTCGATTTCCTCGTAAACGGCAAGCTGGCCGGCGTTGACGATGCCCATGTCCATGCCCGCGCGGATTGCGTGATACAGAAAGGCCGAGTGCATCGCCTCGCGAACATGATCGTTGCCGCGAAACGAAAAAGAAATGTTGCTCACGCCGCCGGAGACTTTTGCATTTGGCAGGTTTTTCTTGATCCACTCGGTGGCGCGAAAGAAGTCGACCGCATAGTTGTTGTGCTCTTCGATCCCGGTCGCCACGGTCAGAATGTTCGGGTCAAAGATGATATCCTCGGACGGAAAGCCGACATCTTCCGTCAGAATTCGATATGCGCGCTGGCAAATTTGAATTCGGCGCTCATAAGAATCCGCCTGACCGTCTTCGTCGAAAGCCATCACGATTACCGCCGCTCCGTAGGCCAGGGCTTTGCGGGCGTACAGTTTGAAGGCTTCTTCGCCTTCTTTCAGGCTGATCGAATTTATGATCGGCTTGCCCTGGATGCAACGCAGACCCGCCTCGATGACGCTCCATTTGGAGGAATCGACCATGATCGGAACGCGCGCGATTTCCGGTTCGGCTGCGAGCAGATTTAAAAACTTCTGCATGACCTGCTCTGAGTCGAGCATGCCCTCGTCCATGTTGATATCGATGACCTGAGCGCCGTTTTCCACCTGTTCGCGCGCGATCGAAAGGGCCTCTTCAAAAGCGCCCGTGGTTACCAGCCGCGCAAACTTGCGCGAGCCGGTGACGTTGGTGCGTTCGCCTACGTTTAAGAAGTTCGTTTCCGGTCGCACCACCAGCGGTTCGAGGCCGCTGAGACGCAAGAGCGGCAGGGCCGGCGCCGGCGTGCGCGGTTTTACGTCGCGCACCGCTTTTGCTATGGCGGCAATGTGATCGGGCGTGGTGCCGCAGCATCCGCCCACAATGTTCACAAATCCCGCTTCGGCGTATTCCCGGGCGACTTTGCCCATGTATTCGGGCGTTTCGTCGTATTCGCCCATTTCGTTGGGCAGGCCCGCGTTCGGATAAAGGCTCGTGCGCACGCTGGATACGCGCGCCAACTCCTGGATAAAGGGACGCATCTGAGCGGACCCCAGGGCGCAGTTCAGGCCCACGCTGAGCAGATTGGGCGTATGCGATATGGAAATCCAGAACGCTTCGGTGGTCTGACCGGACAGGGTGCGACCGCTCATGTCCACAATTGTGCCGGAAACCATGATCGGAATATTGCGCCCGCTTTCGCGCGCAAATTCCTGGAGCGCGTACAGCGCGGCCTTGCAGTTAAGCGTATCAAAAACGGTTTCAATCAAAAACAAATCAACGCCGCCCTCGGCGAGCGCGCGCGCCTGTTCCAGATAGGCCTGCATTACCTGTTCGTAAGTGACAGCGCGCCAGCCGGGATCATTGACGTCCGGCGACAGGGAGAGCGAGCGATTGGTGGGTCCGATGGCGCCGGCGACAAAACGCGGCCGGCCGGGTTCGGCGGCGGTGAATTCATCCGCCGCTTCGCGCGCGAGACGGGCGGCGTGAAAATTCAGGTCGTGCACCTCCGCTTCAAGGTGATAGTCCGCCTGCGCGATGGTCGTCGAAGAGAAGGTGTTCGTCTCAATGATATCTGCGCCCGCCGCCAGGTACTCGCGATGAATGTCCTTGATCACATCCGGGCGGGTCAGGACGAGCAGGTCATTGTTGCCTTTGAGCTCTTGCGGCGCGTCTTTGAATTTTTCGCCGCGAAAATCGGCCTCAACCAGATTGCGCCTCTGGATCATGGTGCCCATGGCGCCGTCGATAATCAGGATGCGTTCATTGAGCGCTTGTTTGAGTTGTTCCGCGGACATAGGTTCCACCTGAGAGCAAGTTGTTCCAGGATCAGGCCCAGGGCCTGAGCTGCAACAATATTAAGGCGCGAGGCTGCGCGGGATCGGCGTCTCGTCAAGATCCGCGCGGAACTGAGCGCGCAAGAAGCTCGGCGCGAGTATTGCGGCCAGCGGTCCCAGCCCCCGGAAGAACTGACGAAACCACAGCGACTCGCGCACGCGACACTGCGCCATGAGCCAGCCGCTCCGCGACGGGTCCGACTGCGCCCAGGGCTCAAGCGAATCAATGTTCAGCGCGCCGGTGAGCGCGGCGCGCAACTCCGGATGAAAGGCGATTGTCGCTGTGTAGCCCGACTGTGACGTCTGAAAGATTGGAGAGTTACGCACAATTTCAAGCAGGTTCTCCGGCGCCGGGCTACTGAGCGCGGCGTTCAGAATGTCCAGGTCTTCCATTCGATCCAGGTGAAAAAAACGGGGGGCCGCGCGCAGATGGTCGAAGCCGATCACGTAGCTGACGCCGCCGCGCTGAAACAGCGTCCATGGATCCACGGTGCGCAACTCCGCCTCGCGCGAGGCGAGCGTTCGATACCGAAATTCAATCTGCAACTGATCCGCGAGCGCCTCCTGTATCAAGACGCGCTTGCTGCGGTTAATTTCGCCCGGCTCAATTTCCACCGGCGCCGTCGAGATCCGTGACAGCAACTCGCGTAGGCGTTCGTGGGCCGGCTCGCGCGCGGCGCGCTGCTGCACCGCAGCCCATTCCAGCGCAGTGAGCGCCAGCGGCCGCTCCAGACCCAGGGGAAAGTCGAGCCACACGCGATCGTCGTCATCGACGAAAATCGTAATAAAATCCGAGGGCGTAAATGGCGGCACCCCGAACATCATGAGCCGATCGAGCCCGGCGCGCAGCTCTTTCAGGGTCGGAAAGCCGGACGCCGCGCGCAGCTCCTCCAGCCGAATGCCCTGATTTTCGCAAATAATCGGCGCCAGCGAAAAGATCCGGCGCAGTTGTTCGTCCGCCGTCCGCCTCACGGTCGCTCTCCATCATGCAACGCCTTGATCGCCGCCAGCCGCTCGACAAAAGCGGCGTGCATACCCGGCGGCCCCAGCGCGTCGATTGCGCCCGGATTGCGCAGCATCCAGCTGAAAAACGCGCCCGGATTAGTCGTGCGCAAATGCAAGCGGCGTTCGCCGGACCGCTGCGCTTCGCGCGCCGGCGGCAGCCCGCTCAGAAAATCCTCCAGGGACTCCAGGCGCTCCGGATTCACGTCCACAATCAGTTCGACCTCGGGTCCGGCGTGCACGGCCAGGGGATGCAGCGAGTAATCCTTGATGCGAAAGCGCGGGTCCGGCGCGTACTTTTCGTCGTGCAGCTTGAGGTCGGACATTCTTTCTATATAGAAGGAACGCACTGCGTTCGCTCGATAACAACGCGCCACCAGCACCCAGCGGAGATGGTGCGAGATCAAGCCGCGCGCCGCCACGCGACGCTCTTCGCGACGACCCGTGCGATCCTCATACTGAAAGGAAAGCACGCGTCGCTGGGTCAGGGCGTCGTGCACCAGGGCGAGGGTCTCCGTGGCCGCCTCGCTTTCGGGGGACAAGACGGCCGCCGGCGCCTGGAAGGTTTCGTAGAGCTGCGCCGGGTTCCGATAAAGCAGCTTTGCCGCCGCAGAACGCAGGAGCGCTTGTTCCCGCTGGCGCTCCTCTGAGCTCTCCCCGTTCGAATCGGCGACTGCGCCCAGCAGGGTCGCCGCCAGCAGCTGGAGATCCTCGCGGTTCAGGCGTATCTCCGGCAGCTTCTGGAGCTCTTCCGCCGGCGCGTAGACATGGTCTTTCGCCGTACTGCCGTCCGGCAGCCGCTCGCCCGGCGGGAAATGGCGCAGATCCAGGCCCAGGGAGCGGAGTTCGTCCTTGTCGCGTTCAAATTTGCGGCGGGCGGACTCCGGCTCGCCCTCGTAGGCGGCGGGCAGCGATTCCCGGATGCGCGCGAAAGACAGGCCCGCGGGCGAGTTCAGAAAACTCAAATACAGAATTGCGATGCGTTCAATTTTGTCCACGGATCGGAACAACCCAACGGAATCGCGGCCAGTCTCCTGAAATGAATTGCACGCAGCAATCCCGAAACTAAAAGAGCGCGGGATGAGACACTTCGGGCGCGCACTCCGGCTCATGATCGCCCTGGGCCTGGAACGCTATAATTCCGTCGTCGCGCGCGCCGTCCGTCTGGGGCGGGGCCGCGCGCAATATGAGGCGGACGTTTACGAACCGGCCGCAGGCGCCCCGCTGCACGGCTGCCTGGTATTTATCCACGGGATGTCGATCTACGGTCATCGCGATCCGCGCGTGGTTGAGCTGGGTCGGGCTCTGGCGACCGCCGGCTTTCGCTCCGTAATGCCGCTGATTCCGGACATTCAAGGTCTGCGCATCGCCGCCCGGCAGCGCGATGAGATTGGCGAAGCGATCGGTTTTGTTTGCGACGATCCCGGCTTATGCGCCGGCAAACGGCCCGGCGTTATGGCGCCGTCTTTTTCCGCCGGACTCACGCTTGTCGCGTGTTCACGACCCGCGCTTGCCGACCGCGTAGCGGCGGTTTGCACAATCGGTTCCTACGCCCATGCCGACACGGTGGTCGAACTGGCGTTGTATTCCCAGGAAGCCGATGAATACGCGCGACTGATTCTTTTGTGGAATTTCTTCGACCTGATCCTGGAGAAAAACACGCGCGTTAAGCAGGCGCTCAAAATCGCCGCCGTTGACAACGGCGCGCGGCGCAGCGGCGCTCAGGCGTTGCTGCCGGCTGCGCTGGCGAAACTCAGTGCGAAAGATCGGGCGCTCTTTGACCGTATGCGACAGGACCCGCAGTTTCGGCGCGAGCTGGGCGGTCGCATCAGCCGGACGCGTCAGATAATGAAGCTGGCTCATGAGATTTCGCCCCTGGATCATGCCGCGGGCCTGCGCGTTCCGGTCATTCTTGTGCATGGGCGCGGCGACGACGTGATCGCTCCTACCGAATCGGAGCAGCTTCACGCCGGCTATCGTGCGGCCGGCGCGGACGCGCGTCTCTGCCTCACGCCCTTTATTTCGCATGGCGATGCGAAGCTGAGCTTCAAGCAAATTCCGGAAGCGATGCAGCTGGCCTCCGCTTTTGCGTACTTTTTTCGCTGCGTCGCTGGCGAATAATCAGGGCTGTGTGATCGGCCGATTGAGCCGGTCGAGCATTTCCTGCGGCGCCGCGCGCCGTCCTGCGCGCTTGTAACGCAGATAGTCGTGGAGAATCCGCGCGTGATCAAAGACCAGCGGGCCCGGGAGATTTTCCGGATCAACCAGAAACGCGCGGCTTGCGTCGTCGCCGCCGTTCGGTTCGCCGCTCGCGCGCGCTATGTACACGCAACTGATCACATAGCAGCGCGGATCGCGGCGCGGATCGGAGTACACGCCCAAAAGGTCGATGAGTTCGACGTCGAGCCCCGTTTCTTCCTTCGCCTCGCGGATCGCGGCCTGCTCCGCGCTTTCACCTTCGTCCATAAAGCCGCCTGGAATGGCCAGGCCGCGCGGCTCATTCGCGCGCTCAATCAAGACAATGCGATCGCCGATCTCGATGATGGCATCCGCCGCAGACAGGGGCGTGACCGGTTTTCCGTGGGCCATTCTATGCTTCTCCTGGAGGGCTCATCAGCGAGCCGATTGAATTGCAGCGAGGTAGGCGCGCACTGTGGGCGCAAGCCCGTCAAAGATCGCTTCTGAAAAGAGCGCATGGCCGATGGATACTTCGAGCACGTTCGGCACGGCGCGCAGGAAGGGCGCGAGATTCTTCTGATTCAAGTCGTGTCCGGCGTTTATGCCCAGTCCGAGTTCGGTCGCCGCCCGGGCCGCCGCCTGGAAGCGTTCCAGCTGCGCCTCCGGCGCTCCAGCGGCGGCCGCCGCCGCGTAGGGCTCCGTGTACAGTTCGACGCGATCGGCGCCCAGGTTGGCGAGCCCGGCAATCAGCGCCGCGTCGGCATCCATAAAGACGCTCACGCGGCAGCCCTGCGCCTTTAAGTCCGCGATGATTGGTTTAAGGCGGAGGCCGTCCTCGGCGGGTCGCCAGCCGTGATCCGAAGTAGCCTGCTCCGGCGAGTCGGGCACCAACGTGCACTGATCGGGGCGCACTGAACGCACCAGCTCCAGAAAGCCCGCTTCGAGCGGATTGCCCTCAATGTTAAATTCCCGCCCCGGATAAGACTCGGCGAGCAGCCGTGCGAGGGCGCGGACGTCATCGGGCCGGATGTGGCGTTGATCGGGCCGGGGATGGACGGTGACTCCTGCGGCGCCAGCGTCCATGCTGACCCGTGCGGCTGCAATTACGTCCGGAATGCCCAACGTACGTGAATTACGGAGCAAGGCGACTTTATTCAAATTCACGCTTAAGGCGGTCACGTGGCAGCCCTGGCCCTGGAACGGCGGGGCTACAAGCGAATAAAGCGGTCCGCATTCCGTCGCGAATTAACATTTGCGAAACAATGTTGTTGAAAAAAAAACGACTCGCCCGGGACTCTACCGCGTCCGCATGAGCAGAACTACAGTTGCATTAGTTGAAGACGATAAAGACGTCTCAGCGTTGATCAAGAAGACCCTCGAAGGGGCCAACTTTGAAGTGGCCGCGTACGAGGCAGGCAAAAAGGGCCTCGAACGCATCCAGGCGCAGCCGCCGGCATTGGTGATTCTGGATCTCAATTTGCCCGATATGGATGGTCTCGATCTGTGCAAGCAGCTCAAGAGCGATCGAGCCACGCAATCGATCCCGCTGCTGATGATCAGCGCCCGCGACGACGAAGCCGACATTGTTTCCGGTCTGGAATTGGGCGCGGACGACTATGTCACCAAGCCTTTCAGCCCGCGCGTCTTACTGGCGCGAGTGCGCGCTGTGCTGCGCCGTCGGGAGCGCGAAGAAGTGGGCCAGGACGCCGTGCTGGCCTACGGCGACTATCTGATTGACCCGCGCCGTTTTGAGATCCGCTACAAAGAACAGATCCTTCAGTTCACCAAAAGCGAATTCCGGATCATGCACCTGTTCTGCCGGAAGCCGGGCTGGGTATTCACCCGCAATCAAATCGTGGAAGCGGTTCACGGCGAGATGACGCCGGTGACCGCGCGTTCGGTCGACGTGCTGATCGTCGGGCTGCGTCAAAAACTCGGCGAAAACGGCGCGCTGATCGAAACGGTGCGCGGCATTGGCTATCGGGTGCGCGAAAATCCTCAGGCGCCCGAAGAAGAAGCCTGAGCGGCGCCCGTCGCCACCACCACCTTAATGCTGGCGGCGCTATCCGCCGCCGTCCGAAACGCCGCTTCAATTTCCGCCAGCGGCAATGTCTGCGTGATCATCTCTTTTTCCAGAGCGCCTGCAATTTCCGGGTTTTTTGCGAGGATTTCCAGGGCGCGCGTGAAGTCGCCGCAACGACTGGAGTGCAGCTCAAGCCCGCGCGTCGCAATCGCTTCCAGTAGATCTGATTCGTCGGCGTAGCTTCCGCCGCGCGCCGGCATAATGACGATCGCGCCGCGCGCGCGCACAAGCGATAGTTCGGAATCTGCGCGCGGGCGCAAGGCCCGGTCCGCATCCGCCGCCGAATCCACAACCGCCAGATCAAAGCGCGGAAATTGCGAGTCCGGCGGGTACGCGCCGGCGCCGGTTTGAATGCGCTGGGCGGCCTCGTCGGCGGACAGGCAGTGCAGAGTCGCACCGGCGTGTTCGCGCAGCAGCGCTTCCAGGCGCTCGCGATTGGCCGGGGAAAGATCCGGCGATATGAAAACATTCAGATTCCGGCGCGGCGCTTGTTCTTCCGGCCACGCATAACCGAGACAGGTTCGGGAAAACGGTATCAGCGCAATTTCGTGTACGACCAGATCGGTCAGCCGCTTTAAGCCCAGCGCCGGCAAACCGTTGGTGGATTTTAAATGCACCGCGCGTTTTGCCAGGCGCACCGCATCGGCCAGGCCGGCGGGCGAGCCGGTTGTATCAAACACGACGTCAAAAGCGCCAGCGAGCGAATCCACGGACACGTGACTGAGATCCACGCCCGCATCGGCGCCCAGACGGGCGGCGAGTTGCAGAAGCGGCGCATGGCGGGCGAGGGCGCTAATGCGAAAATCGAGGCCGGCGCTGCGTCGGAAGCCGGCGAGGGCCGCCAGCACCAGACTGCCGAGGCGGCGCGGGCCCAGCACCGCGATCGATTCGCCAGCGCGCGGATGCGTGGCGACCACGCCCTGCAGAGCTGCGGCGAATGGCTCGGTCAGGGACGCGAGCAAAGGTGAAATTCCGGGCGGCAAATAGCGCAGGGCGTGCGCCGGGGCGAGAAACCAGGGCGCAAAGCCGCCCGGCAAACGATCGATGCCGAGCGTGATGCGGTCGGGACATTGGGTGTCCATGCCGCCGGAACAGTAGGGGCAATGCGCTTCATCGACGCCCCGCGCGTGATGTGAGGCGTTAATCTCCACCACGACCGGCCGCCCGTCAAATTCGCCGACGACCTCGTGGCCAATGATCTGAGGCAGGGGATAGGGTAAAAACTTACGCGCCAGGTCCGTGCTGCAGACGCCGCAAAAAAGCGAGCGGACGGGGACGTAGCCAGGTCCGAGTTCCATCTGCACGGCGCCGTTGCGCCGCACCGTCCAGCCATGGGACTCGTCGCCGTCAAACTCGTAGTCGGCGGGCAGAAATGCGCCGTCCGTCTGGTATTCGGGGGCTGAAAATGCTATGCGGGCCAGATGGGACCTCCGCTCCGGGGGTCACTTCTTTTCCGGATCGGTGACCTTGATGCGGTTTTTCGCCTTCCACTGACGGAAGGGCGCGAGGGCCTGCATGCGCTCCTCGGATACGTAGAAGATACGATCGCCGTAGCGCACAAGCAAGCCCTTGTAGTGCGCGTACTTGGTTTTATGATCGATCAGGCCGATTTCTTTGACATCGTTCCAATTTTCCGCTGTTTTGAGCGTCGGAACGTGCCGCAGGTGCAGCTCGCGAATGGTGCCGTCCTGGACGGAGTCTCTTAGAATTCTTTCCCACTGCATATGGCCTTACCGAATCGGAAACCTCGCTAATCCGATTCCAACAGAGACCAGATTAACACCTATTTGTAAATAGAAATTTACGGAATCCCTGTTCAGCCCAGGGATGCGACATACTCGCTGTAGGCGGCCGGGCTCAAGAGCTCGCCCAGCGCCGCCCGCTCATAGTTCGCCAATTTGAGTATCCAGGCCCCGTAGGCGTCCTGGTTGATCTTTTCCGGATGGGCCCGCACGTCTTCGTTCACTTCCTGAACGACGCCTGCGACCGGAGAATACAGTTCCTCGGCCGCTTTGACGGACTCAATTGCGCCAAAGCTTGCGCCGCCGCCGAGCGTGGCTCCCACCGCCGGGAAGTCCAGGAAGACAATGTCGCCGAGGGAGCTCTGCGCGTAGTCGGTGATGCCGATCACTAAAAGTCCGCCTTCTTCGCGCGCCCATTCATGCTTGCGCGTGTAGAAGTGGTTCTCCGGTACCTGATTCGCCATGCGGACCAGGCTCGGGCTCGGCGGCCGCCCTGTAAATCGCCTTTCCGAACGCGAGCTACTTACGACCGGCGCCGCCCTTGACAAACGCGCCCTTGTGCACCCGGGCCTTCAGGCGCCGTCCGCGGATCTCAATCTCAAACTCAGTCTCAGGCGCGGCAAGGGCCGCCGGCAGACGCGCTACGCCGATGCCGATTTTGAGGCTGGGCGAATATGCGCCGGACAGAACTACGCCAGCGGGTTCAGCGGCGCCTGCGGCGTACGCAGAATACTCTGCGCGCGGCACGCCGGGTTCCAGTAGGGAGAAGGGGACGTGTTTGAATGCCGACCCTTCGCGCTTCTCACGCATGATTCGATCGTAGCCAAGATAGGGCGGCGTCTTTTCTTTCACGATCCAGCCGATCCCGCTCTCCACCGGCGACCACTCCGCTGAAAGTTCATGACCGTACAGCGGGTACAGCGCTTCCAGACGCAAGGTGTCGCGCGCGCCCAGTCCGCAGGGCTTCAGACCGTGCGAAACGCCCGCTTCCAGCAAGAGATTCCAGAGCCGCACGCCGCTTTCGCGGTCGCTGTAGATTTCAAATCCATCTTCGCCAGTGTAGCCGGTGCGACTGATGCGCAAGAGCGCGCCCTGAAACTCGATGTCGCGAAAACGAAAATAGCCAATGTCAGAACAATCGACGCCCGTGGTTTTCTCAAAGAGACCGGCTGCTGCGGGGCCCTGCAGCGCGATCTGGTGCCAGCGATCGCTTTCGTTTTCAATTTCTACGTCGGCAGTCTGATATTTTTTGAAGTGAGTAAAAACCGATTCGTAGTTGGAGGCGTTGGAGCAGACAAAATAGTTATCCGCCGAAATTCGGTAAATTGTTACGTCGTCGACCAGTCCGCCGGCTTCGTTCAGCACGGCGTTGTACTGCACCTGGCCGTCGACCAACGCGCTTACGATATTACATGTAAGAAATTCCAGAAAATCCCGGGATTTTGGACCCTTTACAACTATTTCGCCCATGTGCGAAACGTCGAAAATTCCAGCGTGCGTACGCACTGCCACATGTTCTTCAATAATCGACGAGTACTGCACCGGCATCTCCCAGCCGGCGAAAGGAACCATTTTGCCTCCGAGGCGGCGATGCGTTTCAAAAAGAGGCGTGCGCTTAAGGCTCATTTCGACCAGAAAAAGACGCGGCGCGCTGGAGGATCAGCAAAAAATCTGGAGCAGTTCGGGAAAAGAAGCGTACGTGCGTACGACCTTCGGCGCCAGGCGCCTGAAAACTGTACGCCGATCGCGTCCCCTTCTGAATTTTTTTCCCATTTTCTTTTTTCGGCGCGATCGAATAATTTGCTCTTTTTTGTTTTGACGACGCGACCCGATCGAAATTCCTTCGCTCTCTCCTGCACGGAACTCCGGCGCGACGACATCCGCGGAATTATCCACATGTGGAAAAGCTCCGGAAGTCCCGCAGGAAAAAAAGAATTCGCCTCCGGGCGAAGCGATCAACCATACAAGACGGCCGGTGAATACGTGAAGGGAGCTGTTGCTATGGCAAAAAACGAAGCGGAGGCTGAGCCTCAAAGCCGCCGTTGCAGAGTCTGCGGCGCGGTCGTAGACAAACTCTATCAGAACAGCAGCTGCAAGAGCTGCCTGGTCCACTCGTTCAAGAAACTTGTCCCCATAATTGATCTTTACCGTTCCGGCAAGGCTGCCAGCGATCAAGGCGCCTGAATCCCCGCGCTCATTTTTCTTTACTCTTCCGGGCCATGCGGTTCTATTGCCGCATGAAGCTCCGGACGGGCTTCCTCCTGCTGATCCTGACTGCTGCATCGACGCACCTGGCTTGCAGTCGTTCCCTCGAAGAGACGCGTACTCAGACCCAATTAAAGGCGCGCGGCGTGAGTCTCGCGCCTTCGGGCGAGGAGCTGATCTGGAGTTTGAACGTCGGCGTGCTCAACGACGCCGAACTTCCGGAACTCAGCGTCGCCGCCGCTCGCGCCCTGACGGATCGCGCGGTTCAGCTTGCGGCGCCGGAGCTGCCGGGTCTCGGCGTCTCCCTCATTCTTGATCAGCCAATGAACTCCGTCTTTTTGATGGAGCGGGCGATTCGAGCGCTTGATTTTTTCCAGGCGAAGGGCGATCCGACCAGTCGGGTGCTGCGCCTGGAGAGCGGCGCTCAGGCGGACGCGGAGAACCAACAAAAACTCCGCGCTGCGTTTCCAACAGAGCTTGCCGCGCGGGCCCGAACGGCCGCCGAACTTGCTCGCTTGCTCAACGCAAAAAGCCGCCTGGGTCGGCCCTGCCTGCTGGAGAAGATGCCGGCCAGCGATTACGTGTGGCGCGCTTATATGAAAGAACAGGTGCGCTATGATATTGTTCTGACGAACGCCCTGGTCTATCCGGACGATCTGGGCGAGGCCCCGGAAGCGCTGCTCCCCGGCGGCGCGGTCGCCTGGACCCTTCAGGATGCGCCCGGACGGACGGCCCTCGAGGGCGTCGGGGCCCTGGTGAGCGTCGCCGACCAGAGCGCCCCGGAGTGTCTGGGCGGTTCCCCGGTCCCCGACGAGCTTGTCGCCCGTCGGCTGGCGGAGGCCCTGGTGCGGCTTTTGCGCGCCAACCGCCCGGCGGGCGGCGTCGCTCGCCGCTCCGCCGATTGGGAACGCCGTAAGGCGCGCCTGCGCGCCCTCTACGCCTTTACGGAAGGCGAGGGAGAGCGGGCGTGCCCGATAATCCGGCAGGCGGCCCTGGCGCGGGAGGAATTCCGCGCCGCCGAGGAACGGGTCGGCGGGCGCGAGACGCGCCTGGAGCGCGCGGAGCGGTTGAACCTTGCCGCCTACCGCGCCGAGTGCGGAAAAAAATAATGACGGAGAGCTTGCGCGTAGTGCGCTGGTAAGACCATGGCCCGCACGGAAACGAACGACGAGAACTGGAGCAAACGCAACTCCCTGCGCGAACTGCGCTACGCCGGCATTGCAACGGTCCTGACCCTCGTGGCGGCCGTCGGGTTTTATCTCTACGTGCCGGTAATGCGCGCCAGCATGCAGGAAGGCGACAGCGAAATTGTGCACGGTCGGTATTATGCGCTGAACGCGACCGGCGGCGAAATCGAGTATCGTCTGAACGAGGCCGGCGCGGCGCGCGATATAGATCCAGCCGTCGCAGCCGAAGGCTATCAACGGGATCTGGAAATTCTGGCGCGTCGCTTTCAGCGCGGACAGTTTGCCATGGTCGTGCTGCCCGGCATGGAGAATACAAAGGAATTCCAGGACATGGTGCGCAATCAGGCCAGCTTCCAGTATAACGTGGAGCGTCGGGAGAATTCGGTCGCCCTCGTGATTCGCGGAAACAATCCAGCGGCAGTGCAGGCGGTGCACGCGTATCTGGAGTATCTCAAGCCGAACTGGGTGTTTCGCAAACGCGGCTGAACCGCCGCGCGCCCGCTCACAGCAGCGAGCGATACCCGTCGCGCTGAATCTGTTCCACCTGCTCCAGAACGGTTTGTTTCTGGCGCTCCATCCACTCGCCCAGTCTGGCGCGCAGCGCGTCGTCGCTTGCGCCGAGTATGCGCACCGCGAGCAGGCCCGCGTTTTTTGCATTGTTCAGCGCGACTGTCGCGACCGGCACTCCGCCGGGCATTTGCAGAATCGAAAGCAGCGAGTCCCAACCGTCGATTGAGTTCGACGATTTAACCGGCACGCCAATAACCGGGAGGGCGGTGAGCGCAGCCGTCATGCCCGGCAAATGCGCGGCGCCGCCGGCGCCCGCGATGAGCACGCGCAGCCCGCGAGCCTCCGCTGTGCGCGCATATTCAAACATGCGCTCCGGCGTGCGATGCGCGGATACAATGGTCACCTCGTGGGCGACTTCGAACTCTTCGAGAATCTGCGCGGCAGCGGCCATGATCTTGAGATCGGACTGGCTGCCCATGATGACGCCGACGCGCGCTGTGGTGGTGTTATTCATTGTGGCTCTCGACCCGCACTGTTTCGCGCACGCGGCGCGCCAGCGTGATGGCGTCGTCCAGGCGTGCGGCCGTGACCGTAATGTGACCCATTTTGCGAAAGGGCCGCGTGAGTCGCTTACCGTAGAGGTGAAGGTGCACTCCAGGCCACGCAAGGACTTTTTCCATGTTCACGTACCGTGCGGTTCCGACGTGAGCTTCCGCGCCCAGCAAGTTCACCATGACCGCCGGCTGGATCAGGCGCGTATCGCCGGGCGGCAGATCCAGGATTGCGCGCAAAAACTGTTCAAATTGCGAAGTGACGCAGGCCTCGATAGTATGGTGGCCGCTGTTGTGCGGGCGGGGCGCGATCTCGTTCACCAGAAAGCGGCCGTCGGCTGTTTGAAACATCTCGACGGCCAGCAAACCCTCGAGATGCAGCGCTTCGGCGACGCGTCGGGCGAGCGCCTGCGCGGCGGCTTCTTCGGCCGCGCTCAGGCGCGTCGGACTGAATAACAACTCCACCAGGTTCGCTTCGGGATGAAATTCCATTTCCACGGCGGGAAAGGCTGCGATTTCGCCGGACGGATTACGCGAGACAATGACGGCGATTTCGCGAATAAATTCCACCCGTCGTTCGATCAAAGCCGGCGCGTCAAAGGCGCGCGCCAGATCCTCCGGCGAGTTGAGTTTCATGACGCCGCGTCCATCGTAGCCGGAGCGGCGCAGCTTGAGCATCGCCGGAAACCAGTCCTGGAAGCGAGCCAGATCGCCGGGTGCATCCACTGCCGCGAATTCCGCGGTCGGAATTTGATGCGTTTGGTAGAACTCTTTTTGCAGCAGTTTATCCTGCACAAGTGCGATCAGTTTCGCCGCCGGGCGCACCAGGACGCCGGCCTTTTCGAGGTCGGCGAGAGCGTCCACGTTGACATGTTCGATTTCGATCGTTACCAGATCGCAGTCGCGACCGAACTTATACACGGCGTCGTAATCGAGCAGCGACCCGCAAGTGAAACGGTCCGTCAGAGTCCGGCAGGGCGCCTCGGGGTCGGCGTCCATAAAAGCGAGATCGACGCCGAATCGCAGGGCCGGCGCCGATAACATGCGACCCAACTGGCCGCCGCCCAGGACGCCGACGCACAGATCATTGCGAAATTTTCCGCTCACGAAAGACAGGGCCGCCGGATTCGCCGACCCGTCAATCGTTCCAGAACGGACTCAGGCCTCGCCGCGTTCGCGGGCCCGGTAGTGCAGGCGCAGCGATTTGTGGATCTCCTTCCAGCGCTGGCGCTTTTCGCGTGCAAGCTCCGGATCCAGGCGCGCCTGGAGCGCGGCTTCTTCGCGCAGCAGCCGTTGATAGCTGTCAAAGCGCGCTCGGTCCAGCCGACCCGCGGCGACGGCGGCCTGCACGGCGCAGCCGGGTTCGTCGCCATGAGCGCAATCGGCGAAGCGACACTCCTGGCCGATTTCCAGCACGTCGCCGAACAAGTGTTCAATGCCGCTTTCAGCATCAAACGGCGCAAATTCGCGCATGCCCGGAGAATCGATCAGAATAAAGCCGCCGGGCGCAAGAATCAGGTCGCGGCGCGTCGTCGTATGGCGCCCGCGCGAATCGCCGGCGCGCACTGCGCTCGCCGCCTGTCGCTCTTCCCCGAGCAGCGCATTGATCAGCGAGGACTTGCCCACGCCCGACGATCCCACAAACGCGACGGTGGCGCCCGGCGGCAAGTATTCGCTGAGGGCGTTTCGCACCTGGTCGGCGTTCAGCGCGCTCAAGCTCAGTACGTTTGCGCCGGCGGCGACGGATTGCGCCGCCGCACTGCGCTCAAGGGCCTGCGCATCACCCAGATCGGCTTTGTTTAACAAGATTGTCGCCGGAATGTCCGCCGCCAGGGCCGCGCTTAAGTATCGCTCCAGGCGCCGCAGATTAAAGTTTGCGTCAAGGGACTGCACGATGAACAATCGATCGAGATTGGCCGCAATCACCTGTTCGCCGCTTGCGTCGCCCGCGGCCTTGCGCGAAAATCGATTTTTGCGCGGCAGGACTGCGTGCACCACCGCGCGCGGTTCACCGTCCAGCGGCGAACACAACACCCAGTCGCCCGTCGCGGGCAGGCTCGCCGCGTCCGCGCCGTACAACATGCGTCCGGAAAGCAGGCCTTCCAGTTCGCCGGATTCAGCGTACAGTTTAAGGCTCGCGCCAAAATTCACCGCCACGCGAGCGGGAACCGCGTCGGCGACGCCGCTCTCGCGACGCGCAACAGCGAGTTGATTTTCAAACCAATCGGTCCAGCCGAGCGCAGCGGGGGAATATTCCATCATACTATTACCATAAAAAACCCGCGGCCTTGCGACCGCGGGTTTCGGGACCTGCGCGGC
>JAVHPJ010000060.1:0-3530 GCA_036170535.1 Leptospirales bacterium
CCCTTTCCATCCCGCAAGTCCGCACGCTCGTCGACCTCGAGCGCTATCCCGACACGCCGTCGATGTTTGTGATTCCGGCCCGGTTCTATCTCGCGCTGCTCGGCGCCGACGAGAAGCGCCGGCGCGAGGCCCAGGAGTACGAACAACATCTCTACGCGACCTTTCCGCCGCCGGCGGAGAGGCAAAACCGGACAAAACCGGACCAAACAGGACCTGCGCGTGAAGTTTCGCTCCCGCAAACGACCGATCTGGATGGTCTGGCCGGCGCGGGGGCGAGCGCAACGGAGCGCGCCGAGTTGCTTTCCACGGTCGCGCAAATCTGGGAGCGGTTCGCGGCGACGTATCGACCGGGTGCGCCGGGCGCGCTGTCCCAGCGTCATGAGGAGTTTGCACGCTGGGCGGCAATCCTGAACAACCGGTCGCGGGCCGCGGAGCTTGCCGGCTACGGGCGCGACAAACCGGCCGCCGCGAAGCGCTACGCCTGGGAGCTGTACCATAACTTTCCGGGCGTGCGCGAACGCGTTGTGGAACTGACCCGAATCAAGGGTTCGTACATGGCCGGGCGCAAGGCTTATCTGGCGCGCTACGTCGTCGATCAATGGGAAGCGATCGCCGCTCTCGATCCGCGCCTGCTCTTCGACGAACGCGGGCGCTTGGATCCGGCGCGCCTGCAGAGTTTGCCGGAAGGCGTACGGCTGCGCTCGATCACCCAGCGCGAGTACGTCACGCGCACGTCCAACGGACAGGAACTGCGCCGCATCGACACGCGCGTTACGTTGCCGGACCCGCTGCGTGCGCTGGAGATGCTCGGTCGACACGCGGGCGTCGTGAAACCGGATCGCAGCGAAGATGAGGATCTGCCGGAGTATCTGGTCGAGCTGCTCGCGATGACGCCGGAGGAAAAAGAAGCGCGGCTGCAACTTCTACTCGAACAGGCGCGCAGTGCGGAGACGGACGATGAAACTCCGCCCTGACGAGCGTGCGCAACTGTTCGCGCTCCTGTCCCAGGAAGAACTGCGGCGGGCGGCGCCGCGGATCGTGCCGCGCGCGAAACCGCAACTCGCAGCGCGGATTGCGATTCAGGAAGCTACGCGCTCCCGATTGCGCGAACTCTGGCGGAAGACCTCGCCCCGCGGCAAAGAAGAGTATGTGATTCTGCCGGCGACCTATGTCGATCCGAGCGCCGTCGCTGAGGCGCGTGTCTATCTACCGGCGAACCAGCACGAAAACCGCCGCTACGGTCGACTGGTTCCAGCTTTGCCCGTCGAAGCGCCGGCGGACGGGGAGGGCGTCTTCGCGCCGCAGCCGGGCCGTCAGACCGATTTTCTTTCGGCGGAAGCGGACATCGTGATCTACGGCGGCGGCGCCGGTTCGGGCAAGACGCGCGGACTCTTGCTCGACGTGCTCCGGCACATCGCTACGCCGGGCTTTCGCGCGATCTTCTTTCGCCGCAATCTCGTGCAGATCACCAACCCGGACGGACTCTGGGACGAGGCGCAGAAGATTTATCCGCGGCTGGGCGCGCGGCCCAACGAACAACGTCGGCGCTTTCGCTTCCCCTGGGACACGTCGATCGACTTTCGCCATCTGGAAAGCGAGGCGACGAAGTTCTCCTACCAGGGCATGCAGGTCGCCTGGCTCGGTTTCGACGAGCTCACGCATTTTACCAAGACGCAGTTTCTGTATCTTTTGACGCGCCTGCGTTCTACCGCCGGCGTTCGTCCGGCTGTGCGCGCGACCTGTAACGCCGACGGCGAAAGTTGGGTCGCGGATCTGGTCGCCTGGTGGATCGATCCGGACTCCGGCTATCCCATACCCGAGCGCGCGGGCGTGCTGCGCTGGCTCGTCGCGCGCGCCGGCGTCCTGTACTGGGGCGACTCGCCGGCCGAATTGCGCGCGAACTATCCGGATCTGTGGCGCGAAAATCCGCAGCTGACGCCGCTGTCGTTTACCTTCATTCCGGCCCTTCTGACCGACAACATGATCTTGCAAACGCTGGACCCAGGCTACCGTTCGCGCCTCGACGTCCAGGACGAGATCGATCGCGAGCGACTGCTGAATAACAACTGGAAGATCCGCCGCGCGCAGGGGAAGGTGTTCCTCGGTCACTGGTTTAAGCGGGCGCCGGAGATGCCGGCCGGTCTCTTGCGGCTGCGCAGTTGGGATCTCGCCGCGACCGAAAAGGACTTCCGCCAGAATCGCACGCGTGGACCGGACTACACGGCGTATGCACTGGGCGGCGTGCGCTATACCCGCCGCGCCGATGGCGGCGTCGAAATTTCCGAGCTGTATCTGCAACTCGGCCAGGGCCAACTCGCGCCGGCGAATGTGCTCGGTTGGATTCGATATTACGCGGAACGCGAGCGCGATGTGAAGATCGTCGTGGAACGTGAGCCCGGAGCTGCGGCGAAGATTCTCGGCGAGGAACTCGAATCCGAGATGGCGCGCATCGGTTGCACGCTGGTGAGTCGGCCGGCGCGCGATCGCGGCTCCAAAGTCCAGGGCGCGATCCTCTGGTCGAAGCTCGCGCGCGCGGGCTCGATTTATCTCGTCGATTCCAGCCCCGCCGAACCGTATGACGTCCGACCGCTCCAGTACGACGAAATCATTGCAACGCTGGAACACTTCCCCGATCCCGCGTACCACGACGACTTGATCGATGCAATCTCGCTGCTCTACGTCAGCGCCGTCGACGCGCTGGAGACCGACGCCGCATCCGGCGCCCTGTCGGAACGCCGGGCCTATGATCCCTTCGCCTTTGAACCTGGCGAGTTGCGTTAAGTCGTACGGGGTCGCCGTCGGACGCGTACAACGGAACTTATTCATTCCGACACAGCGGCGCCATCGAATTCGGGTAGTCTGCTCGCTGACAGGAGGGTGGCGATGAAACTGGAATCGCTTCCAACGGCATGCGATCGTCAGGTCTGGCGACTGGCGGAGTTTTACGAGTGGCTCGCGCGCGCCGGGCGTCGGCCGCGCCTGATGTATCGGGAGGTGAACGCCCGCTCGGCGGTCGTGCGCCTGCTCACGCCCGACCAGCGCGAGCTCGAAGTGCTGATTCCCGGTTTGCGCGAAGACGAACGCGAAGGCCTTACCCTCACGCTAATCGGCATCGAAAACGAAACGATGGCGGACGAGCTGGCCGATCAGCAAGCGGTGCTGACGTTTCGCGTACTCTACCGCGGACGCGTCGTTGCGAACTACTTCTCGCGCCGTGCCGCCGAAACCCTGGCCGCGACGCTCGGTCATTCGGTTGAGGCCCTGCACTACGACGCCGATCGCATTGAGGCCTTGCGCGAAGGCGCAGAAATCGAAGAGGCGGTGCGCTACCTGAGTCGCTACGATATGCATCGCATCGAACGGCGCTTTGGCCTCACGCTCGAAGTTTCCGGTTCGGAAAAACGGCCGGGCTCGACTCACTAAAATCCTTTTTGCTTGCAGATCCCGCGTCGCGCCATCGAGCGCGGCGCGCATTAACCTCACAGTCTCAGTTTCCGAAGCGATCGATCTTCAGATTGCGGCGGCGAAGC
>JAVHPJ010000061.1:0-3527 GCA_036170535.1 Leptospirales bacterium
GCGTACTGGTTCCATCTATGTTTGCCGCCGCAATGACGTCAGTACTGGCGTTGGCAGTTGCAGCCTTTGAGTACATCCGCCTGTATCGTGGACTTTCGTTTGTCCTGAAACGCGTTTTGGACGCACCGATAACGAGGGCATGCTGGTTGTTCTTCGCTGTTGTTTCTGGAGTCCATCTGGTATGGACGATAGAGTATCAGGCTCATGCATCACCGCCGCCCGCTTCGTTCTGGTTGTTTGGGGCCCTCGTTGGCGTCCCCATTGCTTTTGCTCTAAGTCACATTGCGTTGCGTTTTCTGGAAGGCGCCGCCGACTCATCTCAGCGTCCTGCGCCGTCGAACGACGGCAACGAAAGGATCGGCGCAGGCGGCATGGATGAGCTCCTTTTCGGGATGCACAATGAGCCGACGAAGATCCCTGCCAAAATTCGTCCGGGAGCTCTTCGCCAGAAATCGGTCGCACGGAAAGACCTGTTGATATTGCGCGAGCTTTCAAACGAGACCAAGTCCCGGCTGTCGCGCGAAACGAAAAGCCTGCTGCGGCGAGGCATATTAAATCTTCTGATCGGCGTGACAATGACGATCGCTTCGACCGGCCTGCTGATCTATGTGCTTGTTTTCGCGTTGAACCGCGCCGGAGGAGCACTCGATGCCGGATCCTGGTATGCTTTCATCACGCGCATCGGTCTTGGGGTTACCATGCAGATCGTTTCTTTCTTTTTCCTCGGCCTGTATCGCTCGTCCTTGAACGAAGTAAAGTATTATCAGAATGAATTGACTAACATAGAAGCGATCTGGGCTTCAATCGTGGCTGCCTGCGTAGTTGGCGACCAGTCCAGTCTATCGATAGGCCTATCGCGTCTCGCCGGGATGGAGAGGAACTTCCTTTTAAAAAAAGGCGAGTCGACGATCCAAATTGAGCAGGCGAAACTGGAATCGGACGAAGGCGTGCGGCTGATGAATCTTCTTCGGCTTGTCCGGGGGGCCTGACGCGCCCACGGAGAAGACTATGAATCGATCCGCAAAGCGCGCTCTCGACGCGTTGAGGCCCGCCTCGATCGAGCTCAAATCCCCGGGCGGATCCGCAAATCGACCGGGCGCCGCGGCCCATACCCTCGTTTGAGAAATATCAATGGAAATCGAACTCGGGCCAGCCAATCGGACAGCGAGCAGGGATGGCATCGAGCAGATCTTCCACGTCGTCGCCGTCGAGGCCGAGATCGTAGTTCAAAGCGGCGGTGAGCGGGATGCGGTCCAGCGGTTCCCCGCGATTTCGAGCAATACACGGGTAGAAATGTTTTACTTTTGTCAGCACTGTGGGTTCGTATCCGCAATATCACGCCGTCGGTCTGACGGCCTCTGGCCTTTCACTCTGCGTTTGTACGCCAGCTTCGACCGCAATGCCGGCACTGCTTCGCCCTTCGTGTGCGCAGTTCCGCCTGGCAATGGGGACAGTAGGCCGGGACAGGTTCGCAGGTTGCCAGTAGGAAGTGTCGCAACCATTCGGCTGCAATCTCCGCCGGGGCGCCCGTATGTGCTGCGAGAATTGTGACATGCTGGTCCGGCCGGGCTCGATTGATTTTCATGATTGTCTGGAGGGATGGTCGCAGAGCTGGCGCGCGTGCGCCGCACCGGGGGCATTCGTCATGTTCTGAGTCTGAGTTAAATTCCACGCTTTGCATAAGTGTAACGTGTTTATCGGCACAGCGTCGCGCAGGGCCGGCGCAGACTTATGATTCCTTCGGAAACCCGAATCGTCGGCGGATCGCGAGGCCAAAGGCGAATAAGGAATATCCGAACAAAATCTCGACAAGAAGGATACTGACGCCGAGCAGCGCGCGCCCTACGTTTACATCGAGCGAAAGCGAAAAATCGGGAAAGAGAACCTCTTCCAGTAGCGCCTTTGGATTGGCGACAAATAGGATCGGGTTCTTTCCGGCAGGCGCGCCAAAGTATGGGATCAGAGTATAGTTCAGGATGGCCGCGGCCACTCCGACGAAAAGGGGGGCCCAGATGTTGTAGTAGGCTCCGACGAACGAGTACAGTAGGCGTTTCGGCCAACTCTCGCGAGAATCCAGATAGTGATACAGACGTTCGTAGTCACCCGGGCTGATGAGGATTGCGTTATCGGCGCGAAGTTTTTCGAGCGTATTCCGTAGGGAGCGTATTCCTGTTAGGTTGTTGTTTATTTCCGCTGCTTGAAGTTCTGACGCGGGAGGACGCCAATGAACGGTCCAGAATCTTTGCCATCGTGAGCAATCTCTGTAAAATCTGGGCGACTGCGGTCGAGCATCGAGGCCCCACATGTGCCTTTCGATCGCATCCCACGAATGTTCAACGCGCACGTCCTTAAAGTCGACCCGTGTCGTGCCGATCCGGGTCAGGCGGATCAAATTGGTCGAAATATTTTCGAGTCGCACGTCCGCAGCGTCTGAGTGCAGGAGGCCAACTTTGAGGTTCCTGAGGTTGAGGCTGGTGGCTTTGCCGACGTCCGGACGGTGCTCGATCGAACCGATTTTGCAGTCGTGAAGATAAATCCCTTGCGAGCGACTTTCCGGTTCGGGCAATGTTACTTGTTCAATGGAACAGTTGCGTGCATATCTGTGCAGTTGCGGGTCCTTTTCCCCGACAAGGTTCTTGACTGAGCAAGTGTCAAGCACTAGATCCTGCGCACCTATATCGGAGGCGAGTTTATAGGCATCGAGCAGCGAAGTATTTCTGGAAAAATCTCTTTGTTTTGCGTATACGACAAGTTCCTTTGCGAAGCTTCTTCCAAGCTCAGCCCAATACCCTTCATTGGCCCGCTGTCGCTTCCCCTTGTGCTCCGCGATCAGCGTCTGCAGGCGGAGCGGGAACGATTTGTCATCACTGTATAAGTGTTTTGCGAAAGGCAGTAGCGGCAGGAGACTGAAACCGAATTCCTTAAACGGAATCGCATCTGCTTTGGCGGCTGCGAATTGAGGATGTTTTTCGAGATAGTCCCAAGCCGCCACGTGCTCGTCAGGTGGTTCTCTGAAATTACCGCGATAATACAAGTCTGCCAGAGACCAGTGCATCGTGAACATAAAATGCTTCGCTGGGAGGTCGACCAGACATTTTCTACGGAATGATGTCAGAGAGTATCGAACTTTCGTTAGGATTTGCGATTCTGCTGAATTCTGGGTGGATGCCGAATCACCCTTACGTAGTGTCCGGTATCGCAATGTGAAAGCCGGTAGTTGTAGTGGGCACTGATCGCCCCCGGCCACAAATTGAGTGGGATATGTTTGTTATTCGTGGCTCGCCCCCGCGTATGCCCGACCGCCCCGCTTGACAGAAACCCGCGCGCTCCCCGCCGCTACACTGCGGCATGGGTTCCCGACCCCCGACAGAGCCGCCAGAGGAGGGCGGGGCCGCCCGCCTGCCGCGCGTGAAGCGCCCGCGCTTGCGTCCCGGCGATCCGCGCGCCGTCTGGGAACAGTTGCGCTCCCTTTCCATCCCGCAAGTCCGCACGCTCGTCGACCTCGAGAGCGGTCCCGACACGCCGTC
>JAVHPJ010000062.1:0-16847 GCA_036170535.1 Leptospirales bacterium
ACGGTCCAGCGGCGGGCGGTCATTGGCCACCGCCCAGCACGTCGAAGATGCTGCGATTCTTGTATTTGACTTCCAGCGTCTCGCGATTAAATCGGCGCCCCTTGCAAACATCGCAGGTAATGTAGACGTCCGGCAAAAAATGCATCTCGATTTTAATGATGCCGGCGCCTTCGCAATGTTCGCAGCGGCCGCCGGCCACGTTAAAGCTGAAGCGGCCGGCCTTATAGCCGCGCAGTTTCGCCTCCGGCAGGCTCGCATACAAATCGCGGATCGGGGTGAAAACGCCCGTATAGGTCGCCGGATTGGAGCGCGGCGTACGACCGATCGGTTCCTGGTCGATCGCGATCACGCGATCAATTTCGGACAGGCCGGTGATGCCGCCGTGTTTTCCGGGTTGCGCGCGAGCCTGATTCAGCTTCTGCGCAACGCCCTTGTAGAGTATGTCGTTGACCAGCGTCGACTTGCCGGAGCCCGAAACGCCGGTGACGCATACAAAACAGCCCAGGGGAATGTCGATATCGAGATTCTTAAGATTATTTTCGCGCGCCTTACGAATGCCGATTTTTTTTCCGTTGCCGTGACGCCGCGCAGCGGGGACTTCAATGCGCTTACGGCCGGAAAGATATTGTCCCGTGATGCTCTCCGGACTCGCTTCAATTTCCGCCGGCGTGCCGGCCGCCACCACATGACCGCCGTGCGCGCCGGCCCCGGGCCCCAGATCAATTACGTAGTCGGATGCACGAATTGTATCCTCGTCGTGCTCAACCACAATGACCGTATTGCCCATGTCGCGCAGGCTTTTTAACGTATCCAGCAGGCGGTCGTTGTCGCGTTGATGCAATCCGATCGAAGGCTCGTCGAGAACATATAACACGCCCATCAGCGCGCTGCCGATTTGAGTCGCCAGCCGTATGCGTTGGCCCTCGCCGCCGGACAGCGTGCCCGCAGAACGCGAAAGCGTCAGATAGCCCACGCCAACGTTATTCAAGAAGCCCAAACGTTGCCGGATTTCTTTGAGCACGCGACCTACGATAATTTCCTGCTCCTCCGTAAGCGTAAGTTCGGCGAAAAAACTGTCGAGCCGGGCGACGGTCATGTCCGTCACCTGGTCGATCGGGCGGCCGTGAAAGAGCACCGAGAGCGATTCTTTGCGCAGCCGCTTGCCCTTGCACTCCGGACAGGGATGCTCGCCCATATAGCGCTCCATCCACAGGCGCATGTCATCGGACTGAGTTTCTTTATAACGCCGCTTGAGATTGGGGATGACGCCTTCAAACTCGCCGCCGCGCTTGCCGCCGCCGGCGCCATGCAGGATCACATCGCGCGCTTTTTGGGAGAGCTTGTTCCACGGCCGATGGGGATCAAAGTTATGCTCGCGCGCCAGCTCGTGAATCGTCTCAATGCGCCAGTAGCTGCGGGCGCCGCCCCATGGCGCAATTGCGCCGTCGAGCAGACTCAGCTCCCCGTCCGGAACCACAAGGTCTTCGTCAAACTCGAGCAGCACTCCCAGACCGTCGCAGGTCGGACAGGCGCCCTGGGGCGAATTAAAGGAAAAAGACCGCGGACTGATTTCCGGCAGCGACGTGCCGCAGTGCGAGCAGGATAAATGCCGCGAAAAGGTTTGATCGGCCGCGCCGTCGTGGACGTAGAGCAGGCCCTCGCCATGGTGCAGCGCGGTCTCGACGGAATCCGTAAGCCGACTGCGAATGTCGGGTTTGATTACCAGACGGTCCACCACCAGCTCCAGACTGTGGCGCTTCTTTTTGTCCAGCGTAATCGTTTCGCTGAGCTCGACCGTATCGCCGTTTACGCGCACGCGCGAAAAACCCTCTTTGCGCACGCGATCCAGCACGTCTTTATGTTCGCCTTTTTTATCCTGAACCAGAGGCGCGAGAATCTGGATGCGCGTTCCGGGACTCAGACCCAGCACGCGATCAACGATTTGATCCACCGCGACCGGCGTCACCGGTCGCCCGCAATTAAAGCAGTGCGGTTGACCGGCGCGCGCAAACAGGAGGCGCATGTAGTCGTAGATTTCCGTCACCGTGCCGACAGTCGAGCGCGGATTTCGATGGGTAGTCTTTTGTTCGATCGAGATGGCGGGACTGAGTCCCTCGATTAAGTCGACGTCCGGCTTCTCCATCAGTCCCAGGAACTGACGCGCATACGAAGACAGAGACTCGACGTAGCGCCGCTGCCCCTCCGCGTAAATCGTATCGAAGGCGAGCGAGGACTTGCCGGATCCGGAAACGCCGGTCACCACCACAAACCTTTCCCGCGGTATATCCACGGTGATATTCTGCAGATTGTGCTCGCGCGCGCCCTGCACATGGATCCAGTCGCGCACCGCGTCGCGAAAAGAAGTTGGCGCGCGCGGCTTTCCATTGTTTTTAGCGGATGCGGCGTCCGGGGCGACAGAACGAACCATACCGGGAAAGAACAGCAGGCGCCGCTCTCGGGTCCAGATATTTTGCGCGGATCGGGTCCGGCCCGCTGAAAATACTTTGCCTCCCGCAAGCGGACGGAATTCCGTTCGTCCAGATGACTCTTGATCGAGCGGCGCCGCGTCTGTCGCGCCATCCGGCGTTTTTCGCCGTCCTGCTTTTTGGAACTCTGATCGCGCTGCAGGCGCCGCTTCTGTACGCACATGCGTATTACGAAGCGACAACGCAGTCCCGTGAGCGACGCGCGGCCGCCGAACAGGACCTGGCCCGCTATCTGAGCGACCAAAAACTCGCCCGCGCGAACGCGGCGAAAGCGCTCGTCTGTGCGAACGAGGTCGGCGCGCTCTGCTGGCCCGGATCGGGCCCGGCCGCGCCAGGTAACGCCGATGCGGATTGGCTGGCCCTGGACGCCGACCTGAATCCGTGTGCGCCAGCCGGCGCCGGGGTTCCGCGTGATCGCGAACTGGAGGCGGAGTGGCGCAATATCCTCAAAGAATTGCGCAAGCGCCCCGCCGCGGCGAGCGAGCCGCCCGCCTTGCCGCTACGCCAGTACTGGACGCGCTACGGCGCGGAGCCGCGCCTTGTGACTGTTGCGCCGCTTGGAATCTGCAACGGGCGTCCGCAGACGGGCGGCCTGCTCGTACATTCCGAAACGCTGGGCCGGCTGCTGGCGTCTGCGGGCGCGCTCCGCGGCGCGACCGGCGCTCCGCAACTGCACGCCAGTCCGCCGGCGGGCGGGTCGGCGTACGTGCTCACCGGCTTTCGTCCCGGAGAACGATTTTATCTGAGTTACGCGGCGCCCGCCGCCGGCCCGCCCGGAACGCGCGCGCTCTGGACGCCCTCCCCCGCGCTTGGCGCCTGGGCCGCGCTCCAACTTCTGATTACCGTTGTTATTTTCTATTTGTTCGGCCGCGGCCTGTACGCAAAGCTGCCGCGGACGCCCGAGGTCCCGGTCGCGTCGGTCGACGCCATGCCGCCCTCTGCGAGGCAAGCGCTGCACGAAAGCGCGCGCATCCCGGCGACCGCAACGCCGCCGTCCGGACCGCATGCCATGGATCCCGGCCGCTTACGGTCGCTCCAGGATCGCACACGGAGCGGGGCGCTGGTCGCGGTCCCGAGTTTCGATATTAACGGCGCGCTTTTGCCGGCCGATCCGCCCGGCGGCGATTTATACTTTCAGACTCGTACGGACGACGGTTGCACCGCCCTGCTATTCGCCGACGCAAGCGGACGCGGCGCGGCTGCGACGCTGGTCGCCCTGCACGCCGCCCTGCTGTTTCAGAAACACGCGCGCAATGCTGAGCGCGCGGGCGAAATTCTCGACCGGATGAACCGGGATTTCGCCGACGTTTTCCAGGGCGGGGAGTTTCTGACCTGCGCCGTGTGTCGTTTGAATCCTGGAACTCTGCAGGCGGAGTATGCCAGCGCCGGTTCAAACGACGCATATTTTTTTGCGGCCGCAGGCGGCGATCCGCTGCGTTTCAACTCGGACGAAGGACCGCTGGGCGCCAATCCGACGCAACGCTACACGACCCTGAGCCACGCACTGAAACCTGGCGATCGAGTAGCGCTGATCAGCGACGGCGCCCTTCTGCTGACGGACTCAGCCGGCGAGACGTACGGGCCGGTGCGCTTCGAACGCTGGATGCAGGCGGCGCGCTCGCAAAAACACGCGGATCTCGCCGTGCGCTGGCTCGCAGAAGCGGAGCGCTTTCGCGGCGGAGCGAAACTCCAGGACGATCTGGCCATCCTCTGCATCGAGGCGCGCACGCCTGCAACGCACGCGGCTCAGCCAGGCGCTCAGCTCCCCGCACCGTCAATCGCCGCCCCGGCGACCGCGCCGGGCGTCGCGAGCGAGACATCCGGCGACGCGTCCGGCGACGTTTTTGAAGGTTTGCTCGCCCGGGCGCGCGCAGCCTACGCGGCCGGTCGCTACGGTGAAGCCGTGCGCGACTATGAGCGCGCTCTCCAGCGCAATCCCGCGCACGATGCGACTCGCTTTAATCTGGCGCTCGCGCAGTTTCGTAACGGCGAAGCGGAAGCGGCCCGCCGCAGCCTGGGTCCGTTTCTTGTCCGCTATCCGAACAGCGAACGCGCCCGCGCGCTCGAACGCGCTCTGACCGAAGCGCGCTCCAACGCGCCATAAAACCGCGTGGTCCGACGCCGGAGTCGCAGGCTCAGGACTTGCGGTCGGAGCGACGACGCCGCAAAAACCCGAAAAGCGTCTCAAGCTCCCGCAGACCCAGGATGCGTGCGAGGGACAGGTAAAACACGGCGCTCGCCCCGCCCGCGGCCAGCAGCGTCACAATGCCAGCGTACCGCGGCAGAGTTTGCACCGCTGAGTGCGGAGCAAGAAGGCGCGCCCAATGCTCAGCGTGCGGGGCGAGCGCGGCGTGCAACAGATACATTGCCAGCGCAGTCAACAGCCACAGCGGGATCGCACGCTTGATAAACTCCGCGAGGCGCGGACCGCCGAACATCAAATGCTTCTTGCGCAGTCCCAGAGCAAGCAAGAGCGAGTTCAAAGCCGAAGTAATCGCCGAGCTGAGCGCAATGCCGCCCTGAAACAGAACCGGCGCGAGAACCAGGTTTAAAGCCAGGTTCGCCGCAACCGTGACGAAGAGAATGCGCACGGGCGTTCGCGCATCCGAGTGCGCGTAATACGCGGACGTCAGCGCTTTGTTCAGACTGAAAAACGGAACGCCCAGAGCGTATAATTGCAACGCAGACCAGGTGGCGGCCGTGCTGGCGGCGTCCCAGCGTCCGCCAAAGTATATAATATTTATTATTTCCTCGCCCAGGAAGAAAAACGCAATGCCGGCCGGCGCCGTAACGAATAGCCCGAAGCTGATCGCCCCGTCGAGTTCCTGAACGCGTTCGGATTCGCTTTTTTCCAGCATGCGCGCCAGGGCCGGCAATATCGCCGTTGAAAGCGCAACGCCGATCACGCCGGTCGGCAGCTGAATCAGGCGCTGCGCAAAACGCAGCGCCGGAATCGCTTCCTCTCCGGGAATCATGTAACTCGCAATGGCGATGTCAAAAAGTTGATTGATCTGGAATACGCTCGCGCCCAGCGCCGCCGGGGCCATCAGGCTCCAGATTTTTTTCAGGGCGGGATCATTCCAATCGAGAGCGAAATCCGGAGTCCAGCCGGAGCGAAAGATATGTCCGGCCTGCAGGGCGAGTTGCAGGCCGCCGCCCAGAAGCACGATCCAGGCAAGGAAGCGCGCATTCGCTTCCGGCGCCGCGCCGGCCGGGTCCAGGAAGAAATACCCGGAAATCAGAACCAGGTTCAGGAGAATCGGCGAAAGGGCGGGAAACGAAAAACTGTTGTGCGCATTCGCGACGCCCGCGAATATCGCGGTGATCGACGCCATCAGGATAAAGGCGAACATCACCTGTGCGAGATAGACCGTAAGCGCGGCCGCGCCCGCGCCTTTGCCCGTAAAGATCGGGATAAAGTACGGCATGAGCAGAATCCCGAGCGCGGTGACCACGACGAGGGCCCCGAACAAAAAAGTCAGGATTACGCCCGCGACGCGGCGCGCCCGAGCTTCGGACTCGTCGAGCGCGCGGGCGTAGACCGGAATGAAAGCCTGAGAAAGGGAACCTTCGGCGAGAAGATTGCGCAGCATGTTGGGCAGCATGTAGGCGACTTCCCACGCAGCTGCGACCGCGCCGGTTCCAAAGAAGACCGCCTGGTAGTGATCGCGCACCACGCCGAGGATTCGGGAAATAATCGTGAAGAACGAGAGTTTGAGCGAGTTACGTGCGGCGGTGCTCACAATTTTTCAAAAAACGAGGCGCCGCCGTCGC
The DNA here is from genome assembly GCA_036170535.1 of Leptospirales bacterium. Taxonomy (GTDB): domain Bacteria; phylum Spirochaetota; class Leptospiria; order Leptospirales; family Leptonemataceae; genus SSF53. The sequence continues at coordinate 6,261 of JAVHPJ010000062.1, forward strand.
GCGAAATCTGAAACTCGACCGCGCACTCCGGACACAGGTACAGGCCCGCCCGGTAGACGCGCAGGCTTGCGCCGCACTGCTCGCAGGCGAGGACGCGCGGCTGTTCAAACCCGGATTTCGACGCCGGGGCCTCACGCACGCTGAAACGGACGCCGCGCTGTGCGCGCCCTTCGTCCGATCGAACGTCGCCCTCAAAATCCGATCTCGCGCCGCCGGCCTGCGTCGGCAAGCGTTTGGCCCGATCGGGACGGTGAATTTCCTGGAATGACTCGCGAATACGCGCGCTCCCCGCAGCTCGCCCCGAGCGATCGACTTCGCCGGCCGGCGCTTGCGGCGTGACCGCTTTTGAGTCAAACGCCTCGCCGTCGGGCACCGGCTGAGCGGAAGCCGTCGGGATCTCGTCGCCGTCGAGCGCGCCCGGAGCGTCTGCGGATTCAGCAGCAGGCGCCTCGCGACGCGCGCCGCGCCGCACCTGGACCGCGCTCGTACGCCGCGCGGTGCGCAATTCGGCCCGCCGATTGTCGTCCACGCGCCGGGCGGCGGCGCCCTGAGTTTCCGCCGCCGGCCGCAGTTGCGCCGCCGGCGCTTTCGAGGCCTCGCCGACCCGCGTGCGAATGACTCGCTCGCGTTCTAATTCCAGAGCAAAACTTCCCGCCTGAATTGCGGATGTGAAATGGGCGCGCGCTGCATCCAGCGAATCAAATTGCAACAATACCTGTTCGAGTCCGAAAAATTGCAAAAGCAGGCGCACTTCCGGATTCAGCTCGGCGAAGGCCAGCGCGCCGCCGCTCGCGCCCAGGCGCCGCGCGAGTCCCAGCAGCGCCGCGATGCCGGCGCTGGAGACGTAGTCGAGCAGGCCCGCGCGCGCAACGATGAAGCGATGCCCGCTTTTTAAGACCTCGTCAAAAAAGGTCTGGAATTCACGGGCCGTAATGGCGTCCAGACGTCCGCGCAGCTGGACGACCAGAATACCTTCTTCATTTAAGCGATCGGTTGCAATATCGAGCATGATGCCTGCGCTTTTCTACGGCGCCTCGCGACGAGGCCGCCGCTGCCTCAATTCCACTCGCTGGGTCGACTGCGCGTGCGGTCGGGAATGTTTTCCAGCGGGATGGCGTCCATAATCCGGCCCCGCGAACGACCGCCCGCGGGCTCGCGCGCCAGTTCCCGTTCGCGACGTTCAAGGTCGCGCTCGCGACGCTCAAGTTCGAGTTCGCGTTCGCGGCGTTCCAGTTCGATGCGTCGGCGCTCAAGTTCGGCGGCTTCGCGGGCGAGGTCCGCCGACGCGTGGACGGGCGCGAGGGCGGGCGCGTGGCTTGCGGCATGGGCCGGCGCATGCGACGACGCGCGGGGCGCAGGCGCTGCGTGGATTTCCGGCAGCGGCGGTTCGCTCGGACGCACGTGAATTTCGGCGCCATGATCGTCGCTCAGACGACTCGAAACGATTGGTTCGGCATGCGATTGCGGAAACTCTTCGAGCACGTCGTCTTCGCCGCTTGCGGCGCTGGCAGGCGCAGCGCCGGCGGCTCCGCGGAAAGCCAATAACAACAGGGCGATCATCGCAAAACTGATGAAGAATACGAACAGAATGGCGACCAGAATTGTATTTATGCTGTAGCGCTTGAGCGCCGCGAGGTACTGATTCACGGATTGCACGGTCACAAACATGTGCACGGCGCCGGCCGGTTGAATGTCCTCATCCACTGGATAGACCGCAGCGATTACATGATATTCGACGGCGACCTTTTCCGGATAGCTGCGCGCAAGCGCATCTGCAAGCCCGGGACTGAATTTGCGAATTAAATCATAAACCGGCACGGCGCCGGTTCGCTCTTCTTTAGTAGCGCGTATGCTCGTCGGAGTGCGCGCGAGCAGTTCCATGGCGCGCGCGTATTCCGGACCATCGTATTTTTTCTCGGCGTCGCGGGCCACGCGGGTGATTTCATTCGCGGCCATGATTGTTCCGTCGGAGCGCAGCATGATCATCTCGCGCACCTGGAAGTCCTCGTTGCGCTGCTGCGAAATGCGCACAACCTGATTCATAACCGACGAGAGTTTTACGCCCATGTCGTCGTCGAACTTCTCGCCCGCCATCTGCGCAACTGCGAGCGCGATTTCCACGCCGCGCGAACGCGACACGTTTTGCACCTCGCGCAGGCCTTCCGCGCCCAGACGCAGGATTGCATAACCGGCCGTGATGAACAGGGCCGCTGTCAACAGGACAGCCAGCACCAGACCCGCGACCACACTTCTGATTACGACCGATTGCATGCCGATACCCTCACATAATAATCGGCCTTCCGGGCCGCTCTCTGCACACATTCCGGGCCGCGACTCGAAATCACTTGCCGCCCAGGTCCGCCGTTCCTATCAGAGCAAGGATGGCCTTCAGGGGACAGGAACGTTACCGCAGCTGGATTCCGCACGGCTTCGACTACCTCGATGCGCGCGAGACCGAGCGGCGCCTGGCGGCGGCCTCCCGGGTGCGCGGGCTGTTCGCCGCCGCCGGATTTCGGGAAATCACCCCGCCTTCCCTCGATTTCGCGCCGACCTTCTCCGCCATTGCGCGCGCCGGCCATCCCCTGCCCGGCTTCGAGTTGCGGGGCCGCGAGGGCGAGCTGTTGGCGGTGCGCTCGGATCTGACGGTGCAGGTCATCAAAGCGGCCGCCAGCGGCCGCCTGGGTCGCGAAGAACCGGGTCGCTACAGCTACATTCAGCCGGTCTTTCAGGATCGCGCCTGGGGCTCCGGCCACTCGCGTGAGACCTACCAGGCGGGCGTTGAACTGATCGGACCGGCCAGCGGCCGGGTGGGCGCGATGCTGGCGCTCGCCCGCGAGTGTTTCGCCGCCGCCGATCAAAAGCTTTCCATATTATATGGCGACGCGCGCTTTGTGGAAATCCTGCTGCGCGAGCTGCCGGAAGCCGCCCGGGCGGAGGCCTCGCTCGCGCTCTACAACAAGGACACGGCGGAGCTGCGCCGCCTGCTTGAGGCGCATGCGGTCGCCGCCGATCTGGCCGTGCTGCTCGCGGAGACGCCGCTGCTGTTCGGCGACAAAGCGGTCCTCGATAAGTTGCTGCGGCTCACGGCCGGTCGCACCGAACTCGTCGCTATCCTGGAAGAAGCGCGGGCCGTCGACGACGTGATTTACGACTTCAGCCTGGTGCGCGAGCTTTCCTATTATTCCGGTCCCGTATTCGAAGGCTATCTGAGCGGCGGGCACGAAAAGGCGCTGACCGGCGGCGTTTACGACGGCCTCTACCGTGAGTTCGCCGGCGTCGATCGGCCGGCCTGCGGCTTTGCGCTCGACCTGAGCCTTCTGGCGCGCGCCCTGGCAAAAACGCCAGCGTGAAATCGCGCTGAAGCACAATCCGCATTTACTTATCAGGAATTGGTACAACACATGAGCGCAACACTCGTAGTCGGCACCCAATGGGGCGACGAAGGCAAAGCAAAATTCATCGACTATCTTTCCGGTCAAATAGACATAATCGTGCGCTATCAGGGCGGCGCGAACGCAGGCCACACGGTTTCCGTTGCGGGCGAAACCTATATCTTCCACTTGATCCCGAGCGGCATCCTCTACCCGAATTCTGTTTGCGTAATCGGCAACGGCGTGGTGCTCGATCCGGGCGCATTTTTTGAAGAAATCGAATCGATCGAAGGTCGCGGGATCAGCCTGCGCGAGCGCCTGGTCGTCTCCGACGCCTGTCATATCGTGCTGCCGCTGCACCGCGCCATCGACGGCGCGCGCGAGACGCAGGCCGGCGGACGCAAAATCGGCACCACCAAACGCGGCATTGGCGTGTGTTACGGCGACAAGGTTACGCGCATCGGACTGCGCATGGGCGATCTTCTCGATCGCGAACATCTGCGGGAGCGTCTCCAGCATCTGCTCGAAGTGAAAAATCGCGAACTGACTGAAATCCATGGTCTGCCGGCGGTTGAATTCCAGGCGCTCTTCGATGAACTGGCCGGCTACGGCGAACGCCTGCGGCCGCTGGTGCGCAACACGTCGTTGTACTTAAACGACGAACTGCGCGCCGGCAAGACGGCGCTGTTGGAAGGCGCCCAGGGCACGGGACTCGATATCGACTTTGGCACGTATCCGTATGTAACATCCAGCAACACCACGACCGGCGGCGCCATCGCCGGCAGCGGCATTCGCTTTCAACATCTGAAAGATTCGATTGGCATTGTAAAGGCCTACGTAACGCGCGTGGGCGAAGGCCCCTTTCCCACTGAGCTGGAGGGCGAGGAAGGCGAACGGCTGCGCCAGCTGGGTCACGAATTCGGCGCAACGACGGGGCGGCCGCGCCGCTGCGGCTGGTTCGACGTGGAACTGGTGCGCCATGCCGCGCGCGTAAACGGCCTCACCGGGCTCGCGCTCACCAAGATCGACATACTTTCCAACTACAGCGAGATCAAGGTCGCAACTGCGTATCGCCGCAAAGGCGAATTGCTCGCCGCTTTTCCCACGGACGGTCGCTTTGAAGACGTGGTTCCCGAATACGAAACATTGCCCGGATGGAAGACGGACATTTCGGCGGCGCGGAAACTCGCCGACCTGCCGCGCGAATGTCGCGCTTACATCGACCGCCTGGTGGAACTGTGCGAAGTGCCCATGAAATTTATTTCCGTGGGCCCGGGCCGCGACGATACCATCGTCGCCTGAGCGCGGCGAACGCAGGCCGGGCGCCCGGACGTCACGGAAAGACCAGGCGCAAAAACACCTCGCGATTGCCCTTTGCGCCGGGCGTGCCGCTTTCCACGCGACCGAGCAGCCGGAAGCCCAGACTCGCAGCAAACGCCGCGACTTCGTCGACAATGGCTTCGCGCACATTTGCGTCGCGAATGACGCCCTGCACGGTTTTTTCCGACGCTTCAAACTGCGGCTTTACCAGAAACAGTCCCTCCCACATTGGAGCCGCCGCGGCCGGGGCGGTTAAAAGCGTCGCCGTGCGAAACTCAAGCAACGCCGACAGGATCGTCTTCAATGAAATAAACGCAAGATCGCAGGTGAACAGCAGTCCCATCGGGTCCAGCAAATCGGCGGAGTCAAACCAGGCGGGCGCAAGCTCGCGCGCGTTTTTTTTCTCCAGCACAACCACGCGCGCATCGCGCCGCAGACCGTAATCGAGTATGCCGTAGGCCACATCGACGGCATATACGCGCCGCGCGCCGGCTTCGAGCAGGACCTGCGTAAAGCCCCCGTGCGATGCGCCCAGATCAATGGCGACGCGCCCGGCGACCGGAATCGCGAGCGCGCCCAGGGCGCCAGCCAGCTTGTGCGCGGCGCGACTGGCGTATTTACGCGGCGCTTCGACTTCAATGCGACTCGATGGCGTCACCATCACGCCCGCGCGCGCTTCAACGGCGCCATTTACCAGGACGCGTCCGGCAAGAATCAGCGCCCGCGCCTCGCCCGGCGGAAAGCCCAGCTCGAGAATCCGATCGTAAAGCGATGTTTTACTCACGCGCGCATTCTCCCCGGGCGTAGTCGCGCTTAACTCTGACGTTCCAGCACATAACGCGGCAAACGCTTCCACACGCTGCGCGCATCGACGGCGGCCAGTGGCCCGGGCGAGAGCGCATCGGCCTCCGCCTCGAGCGTCCGGCAACACTGCTCCGCCAGTTCGCGCGCCGCGCTCAGGCCGTAGACGCCGGGATAGGTCAGCTTGCCCAGAGCCGCATCCTTGCCGACGGCTTTCCCCGCGAGGCGTTCATCGCCGGTGGCGTCGATCCAATCGTCCGCCATCTGAAAGAGCAAACCCAGGCGCTCGCCCCAGGCGCGCATGGACAAACGATCGCTCAGACCGGCAAAACAGGCGCCCAATTCGCAGGCGGCCCGAATCAGCGCCGCGGTCTTCCAGAGATGAATCGTCTCCAGCAGCTTGCGGCGCTCGCCCTCTCCGAGCCGCGCGCCGACGCCGGTCTTTTCATTTTCCACATCCAGCGCCTGACCGCCAACCATGCCGGAGGGGCCGGCGGCCTCGGCCAGGATGCGCACCAGATCCGCGAGATTCGGCAGATCGTGCGCAGGGGCGCCGACCCCGTGAGCGTAGGGTCGGGCCAGCAACTCAAAAGCAAAGGTGTTCAAGGCGTCGCCCGCCAGAATCGCGGCCCATTCGCTGTAGGCGCGGTGACAGGCGGGCCGGCCGCGACGTAAATCATCGTCGTCCATGGCCGGTAAATCGTCGTGGATTAAGGAATACGTATGAATGCACTCAAGGGCCGCGGCCGCATAATAGACCGGAGCGAAGGGTCGCGCCGCTGGATCCGCTCCGGCGGCCAGCAGGCACAGGGTCGGCCGCAGGCGCTTGCCGGGTGCATCCAGGCTGTACGCCATGGGCCCGGCGAGCGCGGGGACGCTCCGATTTTGCAGCCACGGGAGCGCGTGTTCTGTCAGGAAAGCGTTAAATGCGCCGGTATATTCCGCCAGAACCGCGTCCAGGGGAAGCTGAGACATCAGTCGACGAGTTCCGATTTTTCGAACCAGAATTTGATTTCCTGTTTCGCGTTATCGACCGAATCCGAGCCATGTACGGCGTTCGCTTCCTTGCTTTCCGCGTACAGTTTGCGAATGGTGCCGGGTTCCGCCTGGGCGGGATCGGTGGCGCCGATCAGTTTGCGCCACTTTTCGATGGCGCCCGGCGCTTCCAGCGCGGCGACGACGACGGGACCGGCGGACATCGACTCGCAGAGACTGTCGTAAAAGGGACGTTCCTTATGCACTTCGTAGAATTTTTTTGCGTCCTTTTTGGACATATGCACCAGTTTCAGGCCGAGAATTTTAAAGCCCTCTTCTTCAATGCGACTAACAATATGACCGATGTGTTTGTTGCGGACCGCGTCCGGCTTGATCATAATCAGGGTTTTTTCCATATAAGAGCGGATCACCCGGCCGCGGCGGGACGTCAAATAGAAACCCGGGGCGGACGCGCCGCTGCAAATGCAAGGCCTCTCGGTCTCCGGGCGCGGCGCGGCGCAGATCGGGCTGAGGCGGGGGAATGAAGGTCGGCGCAGACGCAATACTTTTCGATTCGCTCGCAGAACTGACGACGCTGATTCAGGATCTCAAGCTGGAATCCCAGTTGGAACTCACCGAACCCGTGTTGGACAATTCGGGGAACGTATTGCTCCGCGAAGGCATTGTCGTGAAGCCGGCGGCGCTGGCGCGCCTTGAAGCGATGCCCGGTCAATATCGTTCGGAGTTTCGCGTTCGCATTACGCAGCCGCTTCTGATCGGCGTGCGCGCAGCGTTGGTGCAGGCGGTTTTGCAGGCGCTCAGGGGCGCACGCAGCGCCTTTGTGCGCGCGCTGTTTGACGCCACCGGGCACAATTATCGCAAATATATCGCGACTGCATTTCGCGAACAAAAGCTGGCCCTCGCCTTTTTTCGTATGAGTCGGGAAAACCCGGAATTTTTCCGCCACAGCGCGAACCTGGGCCTGCTGACTTTGGGCGCTCTGATGCATACGAATGTGCGCCGGCGCATGATTCACATCAATGCATTCCAGGCCGGCCTCTGCGCGGATCTCGCCCTGGTGGACGGCAATCGATGGCGCGACCCGCCGGAAGACTATGCCGAGCGGCGCAAAGCTGCGCGTCAGAGCGCGTCTCTGGGCGCAGCCTTCGGCCTCAGTGCGGACGCGGAGGCGGCGATCTGCGAGTATCCAGTCAACATGCAGCAACCGATGGCTGCGGATTCCGTTGTCGAGTTGCCGGAAAATCCCGAAACCGAAATTGACACGAAGTTTTTCGACGATCTGAACACGCCGACGGAAGACGCGCCGCCGCCCCGCAGCGGCGCCGTCGACGATGAAAGCGCGCTGATACTCACGGAAGTACTGCGTATCGCGCACTACGTCGGCGATATCGCCGGCCGTATCGCCGAAGGCGCAACCTTCGCCGAAGAACTCGTCTACATGACGACCTACAACGCTTCGCGCGGCTATTTTCACCGCGACTTCATCAAGCCGATACTTAAGGTCTTTAAGGATTTTGAAATCGGCGCGCGCAAACTCATGAAAGTCGCGGAACTGGAGCGCCGCTGCACCTATCCGCCGTCCGCCTGGGCGTATCCCAAGCCGCTTTCCGGGCAGGTGCTGTGCCGCAATCACGAGTATGACTGCCCGCTCTTAATTCAGGGTTGGGATATTCACGTCATCGCCCCGGCGGAAGCGTACGGATGGATCGGCGTCGATTTGCCGGCGGGCAACTATCACAAGTGCCAGCTGGGCAAGGACCTCGAAAACAAATAGTCCGGATTATTCAGGAAGCTCCCGCGATGCTGCGGCGACGCGCAACGTCGGCATGAGGGGGTTATTCGAAGAGCCGCCGTTCGTGCAGCACGGCGTCAAATCCGAATGCGTATTCTGGAAACCATACCAGCGTAACGAATCGCGCCAGTCCAAAAATCAGCAGCATCAGGCCGCCCCACAATAGCGCATATGAAATGAGTCGGCGTCGGGCGTCAAACCAGGTCGCCAGCGGCCTCACAAACGCCGAAGCCGCGAAAAATAACATGCCGAACGCAATCGGCGAGCCGAAGGGATTCAAGAAAAACGCGCTTGCCGGATCCAGATGCAGCGTGCGCGTAACGGACCGAGTCAGGCCGCAACCCGGACAGGGCAATCCGGTAATATTGTAAAAGTAGCATAGCGAAATCGCATCGATATTCTGCGGAACCGCAAAGGCGAAGGCGATGCCGGCCAATGCAAGTATCTGAAAGGTGCGCAATTCGCCGCGCGTGTCGCCGGCGAACAGCGGCCACGTTTTCCAATTCCAGTTCATGGGGTCAATTTAAAGGGCGCGAAACCGCCGCCGGACCGATAGCGCTCGCGCAGCTCGCGATATCTCACCGGTATTGTGCGGATCATCTCTTCTTCTTCCGGAGTAATTTCGCGCACCACCTTCGCTGGCGAACCCATCGCCACCATGCGCGGCGGAATTTTTTTGCCAGGCGGCAAGAGGCTGCCGGCGGCGAGAAAGCCAAACTCGCCGATCTCGCTGTTATCGAGCGCGATTGCGCCAATGCCCACAAAGGCATAGTCGCGCAGGGTGCAGCCGTGCACCGTCACGCGGTGTCCCAGGGTGACGTTATTGCCGAGAATCAGCGGGTATTTGCCGCCAGTGACATGCAGCATCGACATGTCCTGGATGTTGCAGTTTTCGCCGATTTCAATGTAGTGCACGTCCCCGCGCAGCACTGAGCCGAACCAGACGCCCGAACCTGCGCCAATGCGCACATCGCCGATCACCTGCGCGTCCGGCGCAACGAATACGTCCGACGCAAGGCGCGGACTCAGATCTCCCAGTTGATGAATCATGTTCGGCCTCCTGCGCAAGCGAGCCGGCGCCCGGGCGCTGGCGGCGGGCGCGATTACACGTTAAACCGAAAATAAACGATGTCTCCGTCCTGGACGACGTATTCCTTGCCTTCCAGCCGCATTTTGCCCGCATCGCGCGCTGCGCTCAACGAACCCGCCGCCAGAAAATCCGCATAAGCCGTGACTTCCGCGCGGATAAAACCGCGCTGAATGTCGCTGTGAATTTCGGCCGCCGCCTCCGGCGCCGTCGAGCCGCGCTGCACGGTCCACGCGCGCACCTCTTCCTCGCCGGCCGTAAAATAAGTAATCAGATCAAGCAGCGAATACGACGTGCGAATCATTTTGTTGAGGCCGGGCTCATCCAGACCCAGGCCGCTCAAATATTCGCGCGCTTCCGCCTCGTCGAGCACGGAAACTTCTTCTTCGATGCGTCCGCAGATGCGCACGGTCGGCGCGTTCTCTTTCGCCGCGAACTCTTCCACCTGACGCGTGAAATCGTTGCCGCCGGCGGCGCTCGCCTCGTCCACGTTGGTCACATACAACGCAGGCCGCAAGGTAACCATTTGCAAACGATTCGCAATCGCGAGCGCATCGCCGCTGAGACCCAGGGCGCGCGCCGGCCCTTCGTTTTCGAGTTTCGCCTTGATCTGCTCGGCGACTTCGAGCGTCTCTTTCGCCTCTTTATCCGTTCCGCGCGCCTTTTTCGCCAGGCGCTCAATCTGCTTTTCCACCGATTCCAGGTCGGCGAGGATCAGCTCCAGATTAATAATGCGAATATCGTCGATCGGATTTACTCCGCCGCGCACGTGTATGATGTTCTCGTCCTCAAAACAACGGACAACGTGCGCAATCGCCTGGGTCTCGCGAATGTGCGAAAGAAACTTATTGCCGAGCCCCTCGCCCTTGCTTGCGCCTTCCACCAGGCCGGCGATGTCTACAAACTCCGTGTAGGTGGGCACGATTCGCCGCGGCTTGACAATTTCCGCGATGCGTCCCAGGCGTTCGTCGGGCACATCCACGCGCCCCACGTTCGGCTCGATCGTGCAGAACGGATAGTTCGCCGACTGCGCGCCCGCGCGCGTAATCGCGTTGAAAATGGTCGATTTTCCGACGTTCGGCAGACCGACGATGCCGCAGCGTAATGCCATGATGCCTTCCCGATTTCCCCGCCCGCATCCGCGGCCGGGCCCCGGAGCGGAGCGCCCCGATGATCTGGACAGCTCGCCCGAAGCGATCCGGGCGTCCAGGGAATTCCCG
>JAVHPJ010000063.1:0-16847 GCA_036170535.1 Leptospirales bacterium
GGGGGCGGGTTTAAAAAACGGGGTGGGGGGGGGCCGCTTCTTCATCGACAGGGGCGGGCTGGAATCGAAAGCTGACCACAGCTCGCAGTCGACTCGTTGTGGACCCCTCCCATCAGCCTGCGACGCTCCGCCGAAGCGGCGGGGAGGAAGCTTGTGGCCAGAGACGATTTAATCAAACTCGAAGGGAAAGTGACCGACCATTCCGGCGGCGGCAACTACTTCATTGAACTGGAGAACGGAACCACCATTCGCGGCCGTCTTTCCGGACGTATGAAAAAGTTCAAGATTCGCGTTATTGTCGGCGACCGGGTCACCGTGGGCGTTTCGCCTTACGATCTTTCGCACGGCCTCATCACCCATCGTCAGAAATTGTAATTCCTTTCCCCGGCGGCCACGCACGGGGCGGCCGCATCAGCCGCGCCGCCCTGCTTGAAACCTGAGTTCAGCTCTGGCTATTGTCCGACGCGCCCGCTTCAGTCGCGTCTGCGTTCGCTTCACTCGCGCCCGCCTCCGTGTCTTCGTCGGATGCGACCTCTTCAATCGGCGCCATCGCAGGCAGCATGCTGCTTACATCAATAATGTCGGAGTCCGGCGCGCCGGATTCCTTGTCGGCTTTGCGTTCCGCGCGTTTGGCGAGCTTTTCGTCGCGTTTCTCTTTCTTCTTTCTCTCGCGGAAACGTTTGTCCTGCGATTGTCTACCGGGTCCGGCCATTGAGACTCCTCTGGGCGTTTTGAAAATTAGCGTCACAGGCCGTCGCCGTACGGTGCTGCAAGAATAGCCGCCCCGCCGCGCCGGCGTGCGGGGCGAAAAGATTCCGGTATCAGGCCACTACGGCCGTGCGCGCCGCGCGCTCCAGGCGCACCTGATTGGCCGCGGCGATAGCGAGACTGTCTACATGATACGCTTCAATCAGCGCCAGGCGGCGACTGCGCGTTTCGCCGTCAAAGGCCGTGAGGCCGCGCTCGAGCAGCAAACCGCAGAGGAAGCGTGTTGCGAGTTCCACCGTCTCGAAGGCGAGGGCGTCTTTTGTGCGCGCATTCTCGATGCTTTTGAACGTGGCGACGGCGCGCTCCACTTCGCCCCAGAGCCGCTTCAGATCCTCGCTGGGCGCAAAGCGCTTGAGCTCGGCTTCCGCATACTGACGCAGATGGCCGGCGGCCGCCATTCCGGACACGACGCCGCCGATTGCGGCGACGATCTGCAGCTGGGTGGTGCCTTCGTAAATCGTGGTAATGCGACTGTCCCGATATATGCGCGCGACATCGTAGTCTTCCGTGTAGCCGGAACCGCCGTGTATTTGCAACGCGTCGTAGGCGATCGAAATGCAGCCCTCCGACGCATAATATTTGCTCATGGGCGTAAAAAGATCGGCGAGTTTTTCCCAGCGCCGGACGGTTTCGTCCTGGTTCGCTTCGCGTTCGGTTTTGCCGTCTTCCTTGAGCAGACGTTCTTTGCGCCAGTGATACAGATCGATTGCGCGGCCCGTTTCCGCCACCAGCGCGCGGGTGGCGATAATTTCGCGTTCCATGCGATCCAGCATCTTACGCACCGCCGGTATGTTCTCAATCGCCTTGCCAAACTGCACTCGTTCCGAAGCGTATTTCTGCGCTTCTTTATAAGCGGCGTTGGCCACGCCGAGCGACTGCGCGGCGATGGTGAGTCGCGCTGCATTCATCATGCCCATCGAGTATTTCACCAGGCCGTAGCCCGTTTTCCCGATCAGATGTCCAGGTGCGTTGTCAAAAACCACTTCGCAGGTGGGCGAGCAATGCAGGCCCATCTTGTGCTCGACTCCGGCGATAAAGACGTCTTTGCCTTCCACCAGAAAGAACGACAGGCCGCGGGCGCCGCTTTCTGGAGACCCGGTGCGGGCGAGCGTCAGGATGACCGACGGCGCGTCCTTGTAGCCGCAGGCGTGCGTGATGAACCGCTTTGCGCCGCTTAATCGCCAGGTTCCGTCCGCCGCCTGGATCGCTTTGGTTTGCACGTTGGGCAGGTCCGATCCGTAATTCGGCTCCGTGAGGGCCATGGCTGCGCTGTATTTTCCCGCAGCGATGTCCGGCAGCCACTTCGCGCACATCTCTTCCGACGCATAACGCTCCATGATTTCTACAATGTTGATATTGCCGAAGGCCAGACAAAACGATGCGTCAGCGCGCGCGGACAGTTCGCACACAATCGACTGCACCGTCACCGGCAGGCCGAGCCCGCCGTATTTACGGCTGATGGCGACCGGCATGAGGCCGGCGTCGCGCAGGGTGGCGTAACACTCGTCCTGGGCTTTGGGGAACGTGACCTTGCCGTTCTCATATTTGAGACCGATCCGGTCCATTTCCTGGCTGCGCGGGGCGACAAAGTCGCCCATGATCTCGCCGATCGAATCGAGCACGGAGCGGTAATACTCCCGGGCGTCGTCGACGCTGGCCGGCGCGAAGGCAAAACGTTCATCCTGGCTTGCGCTGTATTTTTTCGCATCAGCGAAGTCGCCTTCCGTAGCCGTGACGATCTCATTCCAATCGATCAGGCGCTCCATGTAGGCCTGAATGTCGGCGTCGTCGCGAAAGTAGTTTCCCTGAATCATGGCAGAGCTCCAGGGCGCAAAAAAGCGCCGCGCAGTTCAGAGAAGCGTTTCTGCGGACCCGGTCAAGAGCGAAAAAGAAAAAATGCCGCCGGCCCGGGTAACGGGGCCCGGCGGCGCCATTGCGACCTGCAGTCGACCCGGCTGGCGTGGGCCGGCGCGCCCCTGCGCCGGCCGTCCGGAGCTGCGCGCCGGCTTCCTGCAACGGTTGACGCGTCCGGCGTCTATCGAGTAAGCGTTCACTAACTCCAGTACAGCGGCGTCCCCGTCGGCGCCGCGCGGATGCAGCGTGCGGTTGGAACGTTCGGATGGGTTGGCTTTGGGTTTGTTGCTTTTTGCAACGGGGGCGCGTTGGCTGTATGCAATGGGCGCGCCCATCGCCGCCGACGAGGCGTATTACTGGGAATGGTCGCGCCGCCTGGATCTGGCTTATTACGACCAGGGGCCCGGCGTCGCCTGGTACCTGCGCGCGTTCACAACAATCTTTGGCGACACGCAGCTCGCCTTGAAGACGGCCGCGCTTGCGGCCTCACTGATTGCACTCTGCTTCTATTATTTGACTTTGCGGCGTCTCGATCTTTCGCCGACCGGGCGCCTGCTTGCCCTGGCGATCGTCGTATTTGCGCCGGGCTTATTCGGCGGCTCAATGCTGATCATGCATGATTCGCCGCTGATGATTGCGTGGTCGGCGGGGCTCTATTTTAGCGTGCGCTGGATTCAGGATCGCAGTCGGACCGGCGCCCTGCTGGCGATTTTTGTCTGCGTCGCCCTGGGCGCCCTGGCCAAACACACGATGCTGTTCTTCGCAGCCGGCTTTGCGCTGTGGATCTTTACGGATCGCCGGGAACTCGGCCTGCTTGCCCGGCCGGTCTTCTGGGGCGGCGTCGCCCTGGCCTTTGCACTGGTTTCGCCCATGTTCATCTGGAATGCGCAGCATAATTGGGACGGCGTGAGCGCGATTATTCATTTGCGCTCTTCCGGCGGAGTGGCCGCTTCCAGCGGCGTGGCGCCGTATATCGCGGGCCAGCTGCTCGCGTTTTCGCCGATCTGGCTGGCGCTGTTTGTCGTTCTGGCGTTTGCGCAGGCCTGGGCGTCGCGCCCCGGCCGCGCCGATAACGCGCCGCTGGCGCCGGAATGGCGCTTTTTGTGGCTGAACGCGATTATGCTGCCGGCCTTCTTTTTTGTTTTTTCTTTTTCAAGGCAGATACAGGCGAACTGGACCTTTCCTTCGTATCTTGCGATGGGCCTGCTTCTGGCGCACGCCGTCGCGCCTGCCGCCACGCTGGCCAGGCGTACGGATCTCAGCGCGCGACTGTTGCGCGGCGCATTCTACTTCGGCTGGATTCCGGTTCTTGCGCTCAATATCTTCGCCTTCGCTTCCGTTCCGATCACGCGCGCGCTGAACCTGAATGTCCCTGCGTATTTTGTTCCGGGTTATCGCACGCTCGGTTTTGCCGAGGCGGTGCGGGAAATTGAGGCCCTGCGCGATCGAGTCGCGCCCGGGGCGGGCCTGGCGGCCGCGAATCGCTATCAGGATGCGGCGATCGCCAGTTGGTATGCGCGCGGGCAGCCCTTTATTTCGTCGGTCAATATTATGCAGCGCAATCAATACAACTACTGGCCGCAACTCGAACGCGGACGAGACTATGTGATCTTCTACATTCACGAAAAAACCTGCGAGCGCTCGCAAATTTTTGTCACGCCGACGCTGGGCTTTATGTTTGAATCGGTGGAAGAGCTGCCTGAGCGGAGCGTGGTGGTCGATGGCGTCGTGGTGAAGCGTTATCAAGTCTGGATTGGTCGCAACTATCGTCGCAGCTGGGAGGACATGGTGTACCACTACTTTGTAAAACAATCCATTCTGGATCTGATGCCGAATCTCAAGGGGTATTATACCGAGTCGGCCACGGCCGCTGCGGAAGACGACGCCCTGCTCGCCCTGCAGAAGATTATCGCTTCGCGCGCCGGAGGAGACGGATGCAGCCTGTTCAGCGGAATGTAATCCGGCTAATGGCGCGCGGCTGCCTGGCGCTCTCGGTCCTGTCGCTGGCGGCCTGCGGCGAACCCGAGCCGGAGCTGCCGTCGCCTTTGAATTATCCTGCGTACGTTCGGGCGAGCGCCGACGCCCTGTGTCAGCGCTTGAATTATTGCACAGCGAAAATCGTACGCACGCTTTCGCCGGGTTTGCAGAACCGCATCGGCGTCGAAGGCTGCGTCGCCGCCGCCACTGCCGATCTCGAACGCAAACTGGCGGTGCACACGCCGGAGATGATTCAATACTCGATCGTCTGCTACGAAGCAATGGTTTCCGCGCCCTGCAATCAGCTGGGGCTCATGGCCTATATCCATCCGGCCTGTTCGCGACTGCGGCAAATATCCAATGAGCGCTTTCGCGCCTTTCCCGCCGCCGCGCCGCCGGATTTCGAACTGTAGTCTTCAGGGCGCGCTGCGCGTTTTGCCTATGCGGCGTCGCAGACCTGCGGCGTACTTGCGACCGACCGGCAGTTGGAGCGGAGTTTCGCCGCGCAAACCGACCGAATACGCGCCGCTGTCTTCGCGCTTGAGGCTCTCGACGCAATCCAGGTTCGCGATGTAGCTACGATGGATCTGCGAGAAGCCCGGCGGCAGGTTTTCTGCGAAGGCGGACAGGCCGGTGCGCGTCGTAAACCGCCCCGACCGTGCGTGGACCACGCAGTAGTTGCCGCAGGCCTCGATGTACACGACATCCTCCGGAGGCAGGCGGACAGTCGCGCGCGTCTCGCTGCTGAAAACGACCGGTCTGGATTCGCGGGCGCCGATGTATCGCAGGGCGCGATTCACGGCGCGATCAAAGCGTTCCAGCGTAATGGGCTTGAGCAAATAGTCAACGGCTCCCGCGTCGAAGGCTTCGAGGGCCATATCGGGTCGTCCGGTAGTAAGTATCACGCTGGCGTCTTTGCAATGCTCTGCAAGCGCCGCGAGCGATTCGCCGTCGGGCAAATTGATGTCGAGGAATACCAGGTCGAAGCCGCCGGCGGCGAACGCGCGCCGGGCTTCTGCGATGGAACCGGCGAGCGTCGGCGCGCCCAACTCCGCACGGCCGGCGATGAATTCCGCAAGCATCTCCGCGGCCGGCGGCTCATCTTCCACGACGAGCGTGGCGAGCTTCGATCGGGAGTTGGGGCGACGGGATTCGGATGGTGACACGCGCTCCGCCTGAGTTCAAGTTCATGATTGCGAGGCTTGCGCCCCGAAAATGAAACCGCAGACGCTCCTCGATCGCAGTCAGGGTGCGCCCGCGAACCAGTGCATTCGGAAATCCGGCCCCGTTATCGTCGATCACTATTAGAACCTCGCGGTCGTTTCTCTCAACATGCGCGACGATGCGGATCTTTGCGCCCGGGTTATGTTTGAGCGCATTTTCCACGAGCGGTTGCAGGGTAAACGGGGGAATGTGCAGGCCCTCCAGATCCGCGTCGGCGTCCATTTTAAACCGCACGCGGTCCGGCATCCGCAAGGACATCAGTTGCAGGTAATTGCGCGCAAAATCCCAATCCGCCGCCAGCGGCGCCAGCGCCCGGCCGGATTCCATCAGGAGGTAACGATAGTGTTCGGCGAGACTGGTCATTGCCGCCCGCGCCTGCGTCGGATTCTTAAGCACCGAAGCCTGAATCATGGTAAGAGTATTAAAGAAAAAATGCGGACTCATACGCTGCGAAAGGGAATTCAGACGCGCCTCAAGCAGGGCCTTGCGGGTCTGCACGTATTTCAGGCGCAAGCGCAGCGCGCGATGATTCATGCGCAGAGTTTCCCGAAGCGTGGCGCCGCCGGCGGCCAGGTAAAAGGCCAGCGCGCCCCAATGGCTTGAAATGTTGGCGGCGGGCAGCAGGCCGGTATAGAGCAGCAGATCCAGGGCGATAAACAAGGTCATAAACGCTGCGCCGGCCAGCAGGAAGAGGGCGTTCACATCCCGTCGACGGATGAGCGCGGCCAGCAACAACGCGACGATCGCCAGCAGGTTTGCGGCGATCAGATAGTTCGCCGCAAATGTGTGGATGGACGTAATCCGATAATCGCCGGTGAAAATGTTCGCCGCTAAAAGCAGCGCGTGTCCGGCCGCGAAAGACGGCAGTATGCGCCACTGCGTTCGCCCCAACAGCGCATGCACAAAAAGGTTAAAGCTGGAGGCCATAATCTGCACGAGAATTACCCAGGCGACGCGCCGACCGGGCCCGGGTGCGCCAATGTAAAACTGCGTCAGGTTAGATAGATTCAGCAGATACGCTCCAAATGAGAGGGAAAATAGCGCGAAGTAGAGCAGGTTTGCTCGATTCCGGGAATTCACTGCGAAGGCCGGCGTCGCCGTTCCGACCATCAACATCAGGAACGCCACCAACAAGGCCGGCGTCTCGGCGTGCAGCAAAAATCGGAATACCGAATCCGGTCGCCCGATCAGCGGGGCGCGATTCATGCCAATACGATGTTCGTTCTTTGCATAAATTCGCAAATGCAGAGTTGCGCGCGTCGCCGTCGCCGGCAGCGCAATCATGGTCCAGCCGTAAATCGTGGAATCATAGTGCGGCGGCTGGTAGATTCGCCGGCCATCCACGTAGACCTCCGCGCCTTCGATGACATTCGGCAGCCACAAACGATCGCCGGCCGCGCTTACGATGCTGCGTCGCAGCCAGAGGATATCGCCCCGGCGATCGGGCGGGTTTTCGAGACCCTGCGCCGGAAGCCAGGTCAGGTCGCGCGGCGGCGCGTCGCGGGGCGCCGCGGGGCGCTGATACGCGTAGACCCAATCGCTGTGCAACTCCTGGATTTCCGCGGGAAACTGCGGGCTGCAGGCGGCAGCGGCCGCGGCGAGGCAGACCAGGGCGAAAAGCCGCAGCCACTGCGATTGCGGCCGCAGCGGTCGGGAGCTTTGCATAATCGAATCGCGCATATGCGAGGGAACGTAGAAAGTTAAGTGCGTCCGGCGATTGTGCGCGACGCTGCGCCCGTCGCGCCGGACAGCGCGCTTCGATAAAAGCGCGCGAAGCATCCGATCGACGCGGCGCTCAACAAATGCCAGAGCGCGTGTCCATGCAGCCAGTCGTTTTCGGGCTGGCAATACACGCGCGACAGATCCAGCGCGGAAAAGACCGCCGCGCAGAGCAGCAAGCCCATGCCCGCGCCATAGCTGCGATACTCCGCGCCGCGATTGCGGCGATCCAGCGCAGCGCCGCGCCCGCGCATATAAATCAGAGCTTCCAGTCCAAAAATCGCGACGGAGTTCGCCAGAATAATCAACTGCACGGGCAGATCCAGCGCCGGAAACACGACAAAAAACAACGCGGTATTGGCCAGTATCAGGGCGGCCAGAGCGTAGTCCGTGCGATCGGCCGACCAGTCTCCCAAACGCCGGAGGTTCCAGCTCAGCAATCGACTCACATACACGAACATTCCCAGAAAATCAAAAAACTGGCTCAGGCCGTTGTTCGATGCATGGTACAGCAAAGACGCCAGGCCCATAAAGCCCACGATCCAGGCAAGGCTCAGCGTGTTGCGATCGCCGCGCGCAAACAGAGCGAGCCAGGCGGCGACGGCGAGGTACGCAAGATTGCTCCAGGTATTGGCCGGCTCTTCAATCCAGGCGCAGTCAGCGGCCTCGCACCAGTTGAGGTTCGGGGCGCCGTAGACCGCGCGGAAGGGACTCCAGGGACAATGGGCGGGCAGGGCTTCAGGCATGATCGCCGTCCAGCAGACGCGCCGCATAACCGGCGCTTTCGAAGGCGCGCAAGATCGCCTGCATGTGCGCGGCGTCGCGGGTCTCCACCGCCAGATCGAGATTGGCGCTTTTAATGTTCACATGCGCGAATACGCGGTGGTGTTCCACGTCTACGATGTTGCCGCCGTTCTCCGCCGCAATGCGCGCCGCGTCCGCCAGTGCGCCCGGCGAATCGCGGATCTCAATGCGCAGGCGCGCGAGCCGGCCTTCGCGCACCAGATCGCGCATCAGGACGGAGGCGAGCAGACGCGAGTCAATGTTCCCTCCGCAGAGAATTAAACCCACGCGTTTGCCGCGAAATATCTCCGGATGAGCGAGCGTCGCCGCGAGGCCTGCGCCGCCGGCGCCTTCGACGATGGTCTTTTCGATGTTCGCGAGCAAACTCACGGCTCGCTCGAGCGCGTCTTCATTGACGAGCAGTACGTCTTCAATGAGCGCGCGCAAAATCGGCAGGGTCAAGCGACCCGGAGTTTGCACGGCGATGCCTTCGGCGATTGTGGGGGCGGGCGCGGGCAGCGGAACGCCGTGCAGCGCGGCGTACGCGGACGGATAGCCCTCGGATTGGACGCCGTACAGCGCAAGTTCGGGTCGCAGCGCTTTCGCCGCTATGGCCACGCCCGCCAACAGGCCGCCGCCGCCAATGGGCGCAACGAGCGCATCCAGCGCGGGCCCGCCTTCCAGCATCTCCAGCGCCAGAGTTCCCTGACCGGCGATCACGTCGGCGTCGTCATAAGGATGCACAAAGACCAGATTACGCTCGGCTTCAATTTCGCGCGCGCGGCCGGCGGCCTCGTCCACAGTGTCGCCGTATAACACGACCTCCGCTCCGTAGCTCTGGGTGTGCGTCACCTTCACAAACGGCGTGAAGCGCGGCATGACGATCAGCGCCGGCACGCCCAGGCGGCCGGCATGATAGGCCACGCTCTGGGCGTGGTTGCCGGCCGACATGGCGATTACGCCGCGCTGACGTTCCGCCGCGCTGAGCCTGAGCAGCTTGTTGAGCGCGCCGCGTTCTTTAAAGGAAGAGGTAAACTGGAGATTCTCGAATTTGAGCCAGAGTTCCGCGCCCGCAATTCGGGACAGCGTATGCGAATGCAGAAAGGGCGTGGCGACGATCGCGCCGCGCAGCCGATCTGCGGCGGCGCGCACGTCTTCCAGGGTCACGGATTCGGGCATGCGCGTCGCGCTCAATACGTCATGACGGACAGATGATTGGCGATATGCATCGCCTGCAGCCGATCATAGTCGGGCTTATCCACCGCGCCGTACGCGAAATGCGGGGCCAGAGCGTTCACCGCCGGATCGTGCGCCTGAAAGCGGCGAATGCTTGCGATCAATTCTTGAATGGCGGCCGCCGTGTCGTCGGAGTCGCTCAAGGCCGGCGCGCCGGGGATCGGATCGTTCAAATTATGGCTCATGTATCCGCGACTCAAGAATACATTCTTCGCGATTCGTCCCGCAGTGTTGCGAAAAACCCAGCCGCGCATTTCCGGAAAACCCTGGATGGCGAATTCGATGCTCTGGGCGCAGTGGCGAAAAATATGCGCCGGAGTCCAGGCGCCGGGGGCGCGCACCTCGCTTGCCGCCGCGACGCGGTTGAGTTCGGCCGCCGCCTCTTCCAGGCTGGCCAGCCGCACTTCGCGCACTACCGGAAAATCTTCGGCGGCCAGCGGCTCGCCCGGCGCGGCCAGGACGCTGAGTGCGACGGCGGCCCCGGCGCTGCGGCGCAGGAAGTCGGACCGGGTGATGCCGGAATCGGATTGGGGATTGGAAGCAGGGGGCATGCGTTTCTCCGAAATCGAGGCTTGCGCCGCGCAGCGTGACCGCTCGCACCGACGCCGATCGTGTTATACCTGACTGGCGGCGGTCGGGCCGAAAGAGCAAGGCGTTTTTCTGCATCTTGCAAGGCGCGTCGCGCCGGCGAACCATTGACAGTCAGAATCCTCCGGCTACAGGTGCGCTTATGAATTATTCGTTTCGTTGGATTCTCGCTGGCGGCGCAGGCCTGATGTTTGCGCTGTTTCTCTTGCGACTGGTTTACTCGTTCGCGGCGCCCGCAAGTCCCGAGGATCTCAACGCCGGCGCGCTCTGTTCCATTGGCACAGAGCAAGCCGAGGTCAAGAATTACGCGAGCGTTCGCCTCGAGCGAGTAGCGCCGGCCGGACAGGGCGCCGCTCCGCTGGTTACGGATCAGAAATACGAACGCGTCGCCAGCGTCGGCTCGGTTGCATCCGACTTTGACGCGGATGAGGCGCGTGTTCGGGCGATTGTGAAATCCGCCGGCGCTCTCATTCAAACGGAGCGGCGCACCGGCATGCCTGGCGCGCGTTGTCTCTATCTGACGATTGGCGCGCCGCCGGAAAAATTCGACGAAACAGTCGAAGCCGTGCGCTCGGTCGGGTCCCTGCTGAGTTTTGAAATCGTCAAGACCGACAAAACCAACGAATACCGGGAACTTCGCGCCAAACGCGAGTCGCTCGAAAAGATGCGCGCCGCGCTCTTGTTATTAAAGGCGCGTCCTGGAAAAATCGAGGAGTATGTGGAGCTCGAAGACCGCATCCTGAAAATCGAATCCGAGATCCAGACGCTGGGCGTAAACCTGGGCGAGTTTGACGCGGAGAACGAATTCTGCACGGTGCAGTTCAGTCTGGCGGAGAGCGGCGGAGCGCCCGGCGGATCAGTTCTGAATCATCTTGTCGACAGCGTGGTCTGGACGGCCGGCTGGGGAACGCTGATTGCATTTGGCGTCCTGTTTTTTACGTTGTCGCTGCAAATCGGCGTCAAGCTGCTGGCGTTGATACCGGCCTTTGTTCGGCGCGTGCGCGAACTCCTCTCGCGGCGCCTGGATTAGGGGCGTGCGCCGCGCTCCGCTCGATCGAATCTGAACATCCTCCTTTAAACCTGCCATGCTTGAAAAAACTCTGAAGCTTCCCTGCGGCGTGACGCTGCCCAATCGACTGGTCAAGGCGGCCATGACGGAGCGCCTTGCGCGCAGCGATCACAATCCCAACGAGCGTCATCTCGCTCTGTATTCCCTCTGGGGCCAATCCGGCGCTGCCATCCTCTTGACCGGCAACATTATGATCGACCGGCAGTGTCTGGAATCGGCGGGCAACGTTTGCGTGGAAGACGATCGCGCTCTCGACGCGTTAAGGGAGTGGGCGCGCGTGAGCTCCGTCGCCGGTTCGGCCCTGTGGGCGCAGATCGGCAGTTCCGGACGGCAAACCTCGCGGCTGGTCAATCTGCGTCCGGTGTCGGCTTCCGAAGTTCAGCTCAAGGAAAAAGGGCTGTATGGACGTCCGCGCGCACTGGCGGCGGCCGAGATTCGCGGTCTCATCGAACGTTTTGCGCGCACGGCTGCAATTCTCAAGTCGGCGGGTTTTGGCGGCGTTCAGGTGCATGCCGCCCACGGATATCTGCTGAGCCAGTTTCTTTCGCCGCTGACCAATCGGCGCACGGACGAATGGGGCGGCGCTCTGGAAAATCGCGCTCGTTTTCTTCTCGAAGCGGTGCGGGCCGTGCGTTCGGCGGTCGGGCCTCGCTTTCCTGTAGGCGTGAAACTGAATTCTTCCGACTTTCAGAAAGGCGGTTTTGACGAAGACGAATCGCTCGAAGTCGTCCGCTGGCTGAGCAAGGAAAAGATCGATCTTCTGGAAATCTCCGGGGGCAACTACGAGAAGCCGTCTTTTTTACTCGAAGGCGAAGCGGCGGCCGGCGTGCGGGAAAGCACAAAGCGGCGTGAAGCGTACTTCCTGGAATTTGCACGCCGCGTGCGTGCGGTTTCAAAGACGCCGCTCTTGATTACCGGCGGGTTTCGCAGTCGCGAATTTGCGGAAGCGGCCTTAAAAAAAGGCGAGGCCGATTTGGTCGGACTGGCGCGTCCCTTTCTTACCTCGCGAGACTTTGGCCGTAAGTTTCTTTCAGGAGAGATTAAAGTCGCCGAACTGCCGGGGCTCAGCGCCGGTCGAACCTTCGGGCTCATGGCGGAGGGCGGCTTTTACGACTTCCAGATTGCGCGTCTTGCGGCGGGACTGGATCCGGCGCTGGATATCAGCGCCGCCCGCGCAGTCGCGCACATACTCTGGGGCGAGACGCGCAAATCCGTTGCGCATCAGTTGTTCGGCAGGAGCTGAGCCAGGGCTGCGTCTTCCGGCAGGGCGTAGCCGGCCGAGTAGCGTCCGTTTAAGTCTTCTGCGCGCAGCCGTGCATACTCCGCGCGGGCGTCCCAATCCGGTCCGCGCCGCGGGCGATAGCGGAATTCCGATTCATCGGCGCCTTCGTGGCCCACGTAGAGAATGCGCACTGCGGCCTGTTCGCAGCGATCCAGGACCAGCGCAAACTCAGCGGCGGAAAACGACCAACCTGCGCCGGCCTCCGGACTGTCCTCGTCCGGCGGCCCGCCCAGGTTCTGCAGGTCGTAGAAGATCGTCGCCTGGAGAAATTGCAGCGCTTGTTCGCGCCAGGCTTCGATCGCCTCCAGGCGTTCAAACCAGTCGGGAGAGGGACTCAGTGCGCAGCCGCCTCGCCAAAAGTCTTGAGTTTGCCGCGTTCAATGAGCGTCTGACGAACCTGCTCCTGCAGATCGCGGCGCAGGCCGAACTCGAAAAAAACGTCCGCCACGACGAAGAGGGGCGCGGACACAAGGGCCTGAAACAAATTGTCGAACAGAGCCGGCCGGTCTTTCTCAAAAACAAAGTGCCCGTAGAATTGGGCGCCCCAGCCGACAATCTGCGCGCCGGCGAAAATCAGCCAGCCGGTCGTGTGATCCATGGTCAGCGAGAGATAATGCGCGATCGCAAACAGCCCGCCAAAGAGAACCGTGGACGCCAGCGCAAAAACGACGTCGAGGTAAAAGTAGTACGCCAGCACCGCAATTGTGAACACCATAGCGAGCGTGATGGTGAAGCCCTGAATCTGAAACAGGGAAACCCAGCTGAGCACCAGCATGATTGTGAAGCTGATGGTCGGCACTCCCAGCACATGAATGAGAATGTTGCGACGTTCTTGATGATAGGCCGAATAAAAGGCCATGTTTTGAGCGAATCTCATAGTTCTCCTCCGCGACCCGCAAGTCGCCTGCGCTTCCAGATAAGGCGCATTTACACCTGCAAGCTATCCGATTTTGGACCGCGCCGCTTGAATCTTTCTGCTGCGTTCTGAAAAATCGTGCGCCGCCGTGCAGTCGCGCCCCTCCGTGGCCGCTATGGCGCTGTTACGGCGCCGTTCTGGTGCGGCGCACCGCAAGGCCCGCGAGTTCCGGCGTCCGCCGCTTATGCGGCGTGCGTGGAGAGTTCGGCGAGCAGGCGCCGGAAGGTTTCGTTGGGCCTGCGTGCGTCCGCGTCCGTCGCATACTCCGGACGGAGGCCGAGCAAAAAGTACATGTCCACGGCGCCTTTGCCTTTTACTTCCAGGCGGCCGCGCGGTTCGCAGAGAAAATAATCGCTGACCCGATCGCGAATTGCGCTGGAAATGTTTATTCGACTGGCCGCGCCGCCGCTCTCCATGCGCGCGGCCGTGTTTACCGTGTCGCCCCAGATGTCGTAAGCGAACTTGCGCTTGCCTACCACGCCGGCCGCAATCGGCCCGCAATGAATGCCGATGCGCAGCTCCCACGCGGGACGCTCGCCGGCGGTCTCCTGATTGCGCGCATCGATGAGGGCCTGGAATTCCAGCGCGGCCAGGCAAAGGTCGACCGCATGTGTGGCGTTCTCGGCCGGCGCGCCGCCTGCGCACATGTAACTGTCGCCCATGGTTTTGAGTTTTTCCAACCCGCGCCGGGCGACAATGTCATCAAAGCCGGAGTAGATCAGGTCGAGTTCGCGCACCAGGGACTCGGCGCTCATTTGTTCCGACAGACGCGTGAAGTCGACGAAGTCCGCAAACATCACGCTGACCGACGCGTACTTGCGCGGCAGCACCGCGCCGCCTTCCTTCAGCTCCTGGGCGATTTGATCCGGCAGGATGTTGCGCAGAAGCTCGTCCGATTTATTCTTTTCACGTTCCAGTTCGCGCGTCCGCTGGATAACGCGATTTTCGAGTTCGGCGGTAAGCTGGCGTACGGTTGCGAAAGCGCGCGAGAAACGTTTCGAAAGCAGGAACGCCTGGGAGAAAAAAAACGTAAACAAACCCGTCGGCGCGACGTAAGCGGTGTCGACGATACGCAACGTATACAGCATATCGTTTACCACGGTAATCATCAATACCAGTCCGCCGAACAAGAATACCCGCGCCCCTTCGCGTCCGCGAATCGAAGCGCGAGTAATTGCGTACAAGAAGTGAATAATGTACACGAGCGTGATCACGTGAAAAAAGATGAGCGTGCGCGTGTAAAGCATGAGCGGCGCGGCGATTACCAGCAGAGTAAACGCGACTGACAAACCGCCGAAGATCCAAAGCCAGCGCCGTCGCGATTCCTGCGGGTACAGGAAGTGCACAAATGCGGCGAAAGCCGGCAGCGCCATGTAAAACGTGAGGTATTCCAGGAGCGTACCGGCGCGCCACTCCACCCAGCCGATGCGGTACAACAGGCCTTCGCCGGTTGCGGCCATGCGCACGGAAACCAGGAGGCACAGCGCGGCGAAGGCCAGCGGCGCCAGATCGTCGCGATTCAAAAGATAAAGCGTCACGTGATAGATGCCCATTATGAGGATCGCGCCCAACAAGAATAGGTCGTAGGCGTAGTATTCGCTGGCGATGGCGCTGATTTGCGTTTCCGTTCCAAGTAATATTGCGTTGCGAATGCCGCCGCGCGGATACTGATAGTTGGCAAGCTCAACCAGCACATCCACGGCGCCGGTGCGCGTTGAAATACGGGCCTGCTGCGGCGCATAAAAGCCGGGTTCTGCGCTTTTGCCGGCGGCGGGATCGCCGTTCTCCGCGATTTTGCGACCATTTGCGTAAATTCGGAACACGGAGTCGATGGCCGGAATGCGCAGCATCAATTCTTCCGGGGCCGAGTCGTCAAAGCGCAATTTCAGTCGATAGGTGGCGACGCCGGTCAGGGGCAAGGGGCGGCCGTTTACGACTGTTTTGTCCCAGGAATCGGGGACCGTCAGAGTTGCAGCGCCCTCGCGCGCATCGAATTCGGCGGGCGAAAGCAGACTTCCGCTCACAAAGCGCCACTCGCCGCGCAATTCGATCGGCTCGCTTTGCGTAAAGTTTATTTGAGTGAGATCCAGTTCGCCGTTCTGCGCCGCGGGCGGCGCAGAGGCATGTTCACGAGAAGTGCAGGCGAGAGCGGCCTGGAGCAGAAGCGTTGCGATAAGAAAGTTTGAAAAACGTTTAGATATCATAAGGATTCAGACGCCGTGCGTCGCCGGTCGCGTTGCACGGTCGGCTTGCGTCCGGACCGGGGAATTGTAAAGCGAAAGAAGCGGTGGCTGCGCATGGCGCGCCGCGGTCGCTTCAGCGATTCAGAACCTGGCGTCCGAGAAGCAACAGACCCATGCCCAGTCCCAGGTTCCCCGCGAGGTATAAAGCCAGATCGAGCCAGCGTTTCTGCACGATCAGCGCATAAGATTCAAAGCCGAAAGAACTGAAGGTCGTCAGCCCGCCCAGAAAACCGACCAGGATGAACTCGCGTTGGGGCGAGCCCGCGGCGGCCCGGTCGATGAAGTATACGCTGGCCACTCCGATCAGAAAGCAGCCCAGCAAATTGGCGATCAGCGTGCCGGCCGGAAAGCCGGGATAATACAGCAAGCACAGGCGCGAGACGGCGTAGCGCAGGAGCGATCCCAAACCGCCGCCGACAAAGACCGCTGCGCCCATATCAAATCCCATAATTTCAGAAGTGTTTCGAGCGGGCGAGGACGTCAAGGCAAGCCGTGCACATTCGAGCGCCGATCGCGAGCATTACGTAAGCGGCCTCCGACTTGCGCATACATGCGGGCAGCGTTCGCGCGGCTGAACGATACTCCATGACGCCGCACAGCGACATCAGTTCCACCCGACAGCGCGCGCCCGCTGCGCTGCGCTGGCGACGCGATGGAAATATATGAAAGCGTCCGTCTGCGGGGTTTTCATTCAGGGTAATTCGCAGGGACATGTGCGCGCCTCTGGCCCGGATTATTCCTGCATCATCCGAGCCGGCCCGCGCACGGAGTCATTCGCTTTCCTCGCCCGGGCGTCGCAGGCGATAGCCCGCAATTGGAAAATGCACAAATACCTCGCCGGCCTGCTCGTCGCGACGGCGGATTGCGACAAAGCGGCGCGAATAATGCGCGAGTTCGCCGGCGACCGGATCGCGTCCATAGTCGGTCGGCAGGATTTCGACGGGCGCGCCGAGCGGAAAATCCGGATGGTCCGAACGCGACTCCGGGGGAACCGGCGCGGCGCTGCGCGCGACCTTTAACGCATCTTCGCGCGAGAGGTCGGCATGGCGTCCGTGGCCGAGCGCCGCGATGCGATCGGCCCAGGCGGCGAGGGCGGGATATGCGTCGAGCAGCGGGCGCGCCGTCGGGTTGGAGCGAATAAACCAGACGCCGTTGTAAAGCGCGCAATCTGCGATGCATGGGCGGTCG
>JAVHPJ010000064.1:0-55866 GCA_036170535.1 Leptospirales bacterium
GGCCGATTTCGAACTCTACAGGCGGGGGCGACCCGGCCTGTGCGTTTCAAGCGCGCGCGGGTCTCAGCCGAAAGTACTATTCAGAGCGACGTTGCCAGAGCCGGCGCCGCGAACAATAACAGCGCTCCGTCGCAAACCGCGCGATATAGATCACGCTTGCGAAAACGCTTCCGATGCTTCCACACGAATGCCGGCGCTGCGACCAGGGCCGCCATAAGCGCCGGAGTCCAAAGCGGGAGACGCGCCGGCAGCGAGCCGCCCAGGGCGAGAACGAACCAGACGCACGCGATCAACGCGCCCGCGAGCGCCAACCCGAACAGCAGCTCGCTTGAACGTCGCCGCCCTGCGCGAATGACAAATGAATTGGGCGTAGCGCCTTCGTCTCGCTTAAAGTCATACAACGAAAAGCAAAGCAGATTGCTCAACGCCGCCATCACAAACAGCAGGATGCAAAAGCCGGCTTCCAGGACCCCGCGCGAAAAATCGCCTTCAAGCAAAGCGGCGTGCCAGACGCCCGCAGTGTAAAGAACTGCGACGGAAATCTCGCGCGGGAATTCTTCAAATGCGCTCCATTGAGCGAGCGCCAGGTGCGCGACCGTGAGCGCGGCCACCACGAGCGCGCCGAACCAGAGACGGGGCGTAAAGTTCAAAATTGCGGCGACAAAACCGGTAAGCGCCGCTATCGCCGCTCCAACTGCAAGCGGCGCGTAACGGCGTTGATGAAAACGGTGACGAAAACTCTTTGCCGCCTGGCCGAGCCGACGGCCGTCAAGCAGCCGGTCGGCGGCGTAAATTGCGTAGACGGCGCAGGCCAGAGCGATAAGCCACCCGACAGGCAATCGCGCGCGGCAGACGCATGCAGCAAGGACGGCGCCCGAAACGCTGGCGGCAACGACGTCCAGACTGAGCGCATTCTGGCGCTGCAGCCCCCGGGCAACCATAATGATTGAACTTTTGAATAATGAGGCGATATATCAGAAGTTTGTGCAGAACGAAATCGCGAAAAGCGAAAAGTATCTCTGGGTCGGCACCGCCGACATCAAGGATCTGTATGTCCAGCGTGGAAAGCGCTTCGCCCCGTTTCTGGCCGTGCTTTCGGATCTGGTAAAACGCGGCGTTGAAGTCCGACTTTTACACGCAAAGGAGCCCGGCCCCCGCTTCCGGCGCGATTTTGACCGCTATCCGGCGCTCATCGAAAGCGAACGATTCGAACGAGCGCTCTGTCCGCGCGTGCATTTCAAAATCCTGATCGTGGACGGGAAGCTGGCCTTTATCGGTTCGGCGAATCTGACCGGGGCCGGACTGGGCGCAAAACACAGGGATAAGCGCAACTTCGAATCAGGTATTCTTACGGACGAACCGCGCCTGGTGCGCGAGGCCATGGAGCAATTCGATTCCGTATTCATGGGCGCCCGCTGCGCCGCGTGTCGCTTGCGCCGGATCTGTCCCGATCCAATCGCATGATAGTTTCTGGATTTTCAGCAGTTCGGCTGATTCGATCCATCCCGCAAGGGGCGAGTTCGCAGCCTTCCCGACTGCGCGCCTAAAAAGTTCGTTAATTTTCCCGGGCCTTCGTGTTGTCTGATTGCACAACCGAGGAGATGTCCGCAAAAGCTATGTCGCCCATGAATTCCGCCCGCCGCCTGGCAACGCCGCTCTGTCTGGTCTCGCTCTTGTTTCTGATCGCGTGCCGCGAAAAGGGTCCGATGGAAGTGATCCTCGAAGGCGGAGCGGAAACTTACGAAACTCTGCGCGCTGTGGAAGCTACGCCGGAAACGCGAGGCCGCTTTATCAAACTGCTCCAGGATCTTTCGCCGGTCCTGCACGAAGGCGAATACGTTCATCCTGAGGATCTGCGTCAGAAAGATGCGCTGGCCGCGCGCGCCTCATTGCTGATGTCCGCCACCGCGCAACGGCTCAGCATGGAAAAGGCGACGCGCGAACTTTATATGAACGCGTATCTGATTCGCGGCGCGCCGCTGCTCGCGGAACTCAAGCCGCTTTTACCCGCGGGCGCCTCGCTGGAGGTCTACGAAAAGGTGCGGATTCCGGAATATAAAATTCTGGAGGAGACGCCTGGCGAGGCGGTCGGTCCGGAACCCGGCAAGCGCCTGGTTGCCCGCGTGGAAATTGCAGAGGATCTGGAATATTACCTGATGCAGATGGTCTGCGGACATTACCAACGCCAGGCCCTGGTGCGCACGCCGGACCTGGCGGAACTCGAAGTCACAATCGAAAGGTCCGGCGCGGCCGTCGCCACCGGCCGCTGGGATTCAAAAAAAGACGAGATTGCGCTGAAACTGCTCTAGACGGGCGGCATCAGCAAGCGCACAGCGCGTCCGTCGATCCCCTCAACGGTCGCTCAAGCAAGCGACGCCGGGCAAGGTGCGCCCTTCAAGAAACTCGAGTGTCGCGCCGCCGCCAGTGGAAACGAACGAGACTTTATCAGAGAGTCCGGCTTTGTGAATCGCGGCCGCCGAATCGCCGCCGCCGATAATCGTGGTAGCGCCGGCGGCAGTCGCTTCGGCCAGTGCGTCGGCGACGGCAAAGGTTCCTCTGGCCGTGGCCTCGATTTCAAAAACGCCCATGGGACCATTCCAGACGATCGTCTTCGCTTTCAGGAGAATGTCGCGAAACTTCTGAATGCTGGCCGGGCCAATGTCGAGTCCGTAGGCGTCCGCAGCGATCCCGTCCGCGTTTACGGTTTTTAACACGCCGGTTTTTCCAGCCTCAAAGTCAAACTCGGTGGAAGTTTGGAAATCCACCGGCAGTTCCAGCTTGCCGTCGGATTTCGCAAGCGTCTCGCGCGCCAGTTCAATCTTATCGGCTTCGCAGAGCGACTTGCCGATTTCCTTGCCCTGCGCCTTCAGAAAGGTGAAGGTCATGCCGCCGCCGACGAGCAGCGTGTCGACGTTGGGCAGCAGGTTCTGCATCAGATCGATTTTACCGGAGATTTTTGCACCGCCGGAGATCGCCACATACGGCCGCACCGGTTGTGCGAGGGCCTGGCCCAGATACTTGAGTTCGTCGCGAATCAAAAACCCGCAGGCCGATTTTTCAACGAAACGCGAAACGCCCTCGGTCGACGCGTGGGCGCGGTGGGCCGTGCCAAAGGCGTCGTTCACAAAATAGTTCGCGCCGTGGGCGAGCTGTTTTGCAAAAGTCGGATCGTTTTTCTCTTCTTCCGGATGAAAGCGCACGTTTTCAAGCAAGATGACTTCGCCGGGTTTGAGCGCCGCAATGCGCGCATCTACGGCCGGCCCGATGCAATCATTCAGACACTCGATCGGCGCGCCCAGCAATTCGCCGAGACGTTTGCCGATTGGCGTCATGCGATACTTATCTTCCGGACCGCCCTTGGGACGGCCAAAATGGGACATCAGAAAGGTCTTTGCGCCTTTCGCCTGCAAGTGACGAATCGTGGGCAGCGCGGCGACGATGCGTTGATCGTCGGTAACGCGTCCGTCCTTGACGGGGACGTTAAAGTCGACGCGGACTGCGACCAGTTTGTCTTTCAGATCCAGATCTTCAATG
Source organism: Leptospirales bacterium (assembly GCA_036170535.1). Taxonomy (GTDB): domain Bacteria; phylum Spirochaetota; class Leptospiria; order Leptospirales; family Leptonemataceae; genus SSF53. Next base: position 3,535 of record JAVHPJ010000064.1, read on the forward strand.
AAGAGTTTATCGTAGCTCATAGTTCTCCTGTACGCAGGAAAGCTTCGCACTGCTGCGAAGCTTTCCCGGAATTCTACTGGAAAGCGGCGGAGCGCCGCGGATTCAGGGCCTACTTTACAGAGGCCATGTGCTGGATGAGGTCGACCGTTTTATTGGAATAACCCCATTCGTTGTCGTACCAGCTCACGAGCTTAACGAAGGTATCATTCAGCATAATGCCCGCTTCCGCATCAAAGATGGAAGTGCGCGCATCGCCGACAAAGTCCGCCGACACCACCGCGTCTTCTGTGTAGCCCAGAATGCCTTTTAAGGGGCCTTCCGAAGCGGCTTTGATCGCTTTTTTGATTTCTTCGTAGGTGGTCGGTTTTGACAGACGGCAGGTGAGATCCACCACGCTCACGTCCGCAACCGGCACCCGGAACGACATGCCGGTCAGCTTGCCGTTCAAGTCCGGAATCACCTTGCCCACCGCTTTGGCGGCGCCGGTGGACGACGGAATAATGCTCTGATAGGCGCCGCGGCCGCCGCGCCAGTCTTTATGCGACGGGCCGTCCACAGTTTTCTGCGTCGCCGTAACTGCATGGACCGTAGTCATCAGACCTTCGAGTATGCCGAAGTTGTCATGGATGACCTTTGCCAGCGGCGCAAGACAGTTCGTCGTGCAGCTTGCGTTGGATACGACCTGCATGTCAGACTTATAGCTCGCGTGATTTACGCCCATAACGAACATGGGAGCGTCTTTTGACGGCGCCGAAATCACCACGTGTTTTGCGCCGGCCTTGATGTGCGCCGCCGCCTTGTCCATGTCTGTGAACAGGCCGGTCGATTCGACCACATAATCCGCGCCGACCTCGTTCCATTTGAGATTGGTCGGATCTTTTTCCGCCGTTACGCGAATCGCCTTGCCGTTAACGACGAGCTTGCCGTCTTTTACGGTAACGTCGCCCTTAAAGACGCCATGCGTGGAGTCGTAGCGCAGCATGTACGCCATGTAGTCGACGTCGATCAGATCATTGATGCCGACGATTTCCACGTCGGGACGCGCGACCGCCGCGCGAAACACCAGCCGGCCAATGCGGCCAAAGCCGTTAATTCCCACCTTAACTGCCATTCTCAATCTCCTCGATGCTTAATAAGTCCGAAACTGCGCCCGGTGTCAATACGCGAACCGCAGCGGCGCGAGCGCCGCTCAACGCACCACCGTAACGCTGCACGGCGCGTGCAAGACCACGCGATTCGAAACGGAACCGAGCAGGAAGCGGCCAAAGGTCGACAGGCCGCGGCTGCCGATGACGATCATGTCGTAGCCGCCTTTTTCCGCGACCTCGCAGATTTTGTCGGCGGGATATCCTTCTTCCACCTGACGCACCCATTTTACTTTCGTGGATTCCAGCGGGGTATGAATCTTCTCAAAGCGTTGTTCGGAAACCCACTTCACGCGGTCCAGGCCGGGAGGCGCAGCCTCGTAGTACCCGGGCAGCGGCCCGAACTCTTCCACCACTTCCAGCACAGTCAACTCGGCGCCGGCGGCCTCCGCGATCGAGAGGGCGACTTCCAGGGCTTTTTTTGAACTTTCCGATCCGTCCACCGGCGCGAGAATCTTCTTAATAAAACGTTTCATGGCGCGCTTCCCCCTGAGCCTGAATTGAGCGTACGCTGCGAGCGTTCGCCGACAGGCTAGGAGACCCAGGCAGGCTGTCAAGCGTACGCACCGGGGGCGGCAAAAGCGCGACGGGAGGGTCGATTTGCTTTGACCGGCGCGGACACGGCGCCACTTCGTATAAAACTCCGTAGTATAGCGGACGCGCCATGCACCCACTGCTCTATTTTGGTCCTTTCCTCGCACTTTCCGCGGCGTCGATTTACGCCCGCGCGCGAAACAGCAACGCGTATTATTATCTGAAGGCGTTCCCGCTTTTCTGGATCATCGCTTGCTACGTACTGACCTACGATCCATTTGCGCAGCCGAACGCGGAGCGCACTCTGATCCTGGCGGGTCTCGTGCTGGGCGTCTACGGCGATCTATTCCTCGCGGCAAAACCGCTCTTCCCGGCCGGGTTCGTTTGTTTTCTGGCGGGTCATGCGGCGTATCTGGCCGCCTTTCTGGCGGCCGCCGGGCTCCCGCCCTTGTGGGCCGGCCCCTTGTTTCTGATTCCCGGCCTCATCTTCTCCGTCGTATTGAGTCGGCGCACCGAGAAGGCCAGCGCGCGCGCGATCGTCTGGAGCTACAGCGCGCTCTTATCCGCCATGACCGTCGGCGCGGCGTACCGCGACCTGAGCCTGGGGGCGGCGCCGTGGATGACCGTCGGCGCCCTGCTCTTTGCAATTTCGGACGGCTTCTGGTCCTGGAACCGCTTCGTACGCCCTCTGGCAAGCGCGCCTTTTGCCATCCTATGCAACTACTACCTGGGTCAGGCGCTCATCGGTTGGGCGGCGCTGCGGACGTTGACGGCGTGAGTCGATAGAAGCGCTGAACTTTCTGAAAAGGCCGCCAACCTTCGAACTCGGCGGGAAGAATGCTCGCCAGAGCATGTCGCACAGCCAGGGCGAAGTCCGCATCGGCCGCGGGCGCCATGACAAATCCCAGGGATTCGAGCAGCGCCCCGAGTTCCGTCGTCTCGGCGGCCGTTGCAAGAAACACGATCTCTTCGTTGGGCGCGCGCAGTTCGGGACGACGCAAGGCGCCCCGGAACATCACGCGCGCAGTATAGCCGGCCGGGCCGGCGCGTTTCGCCGCTTCCGGAGTCTGCAAAAAATCATAGAGGAACAAAAAACCGGGCCGGCGCACGCAGTGCAGCACGTAAGCGATCTCGTTTTGATAACTGCCGATCAATGTGATGCCGATCGCGCCCAGGTTAAAGTACTTCATGTAACTGAAGTTCTCTTCATCGCCAAAACGCTGTTTTATATCGTAGAGCGTTTCCTGCTCGGACCGCTCGCGGCCGGCCAGCCGCACTTCGAAGGGCGAATAGCGCGCGCGCATCCATAAGCCTGCGCCGACCAGCGCCGAAAAAAATCCCTGCGTCAGCAGATTGGACCAGATCGCGTCGCGGGCCGTCTCGCGCTGAAGCGCCAGGCCGCCGAGCCGGAGTTCGCCAAAGGCCAGATACAACGCCCATTCCGCGGCAAACAATATGGGAACCAGAACAAGCACGTGCCGCGGGCCCAGACGCCGCCACAGGGGCGCGATGAGCGCGAGGGCGAGGCCCGCGAGAAAGAAGAGCCCGGCGGGCGGGGTCGGGCCAAAGGCCAGCTCCGCCGATCGGGACAGATACAGGCCCAATTGCACAAAGACCGCGCCCGAAACAAACCACAGCGGAGAGATCTGCATGTGGAACCAGTCGTCGCGAGCCGCCCCGGGCCGACAAGCCAGGCCTTCCGGAAGCTCGGCCCCCAAAGGCGTTTATTCGCCGGGACGCCCTGCGGAAAAAACCGGCGAAGACTTGACGCGCGACGCCGCCGACCAATCCCTATCAAATCAGTCAAGTATGCCGTTGACCGCGCTTCGAGCGAGTGGACGGCCAGGCTCGCGCGGCTTTTCTGGCGCGAGTCAACTACAGGAGACCCTATGAAACAAGAGACCATCGCCCTGCACGGCGGCCAGACGCCCGATCCCACAACCAATGCGCGGGCTCTGCCGATTTACCAGACCACGTCCTACGTGTTTAACGATACGGACCATGCCGCAAATTTGTTCGGATTAAAAGAGTTCGGCAATATTTACACGCGCATCATGAATCCCACGACCGATGTGCTGGAAAAGCGCATTGCTGCGCTGGAAGGCGGCGTCGCCGGAGTGGCCACGTCTTCGGGACAGTCGGCGGAAACGCTCGCAATACTCAATCTTGCGGAAGCCGGCGACGAGATCATTTCGTCTTCGCAACTTTACGGCGGAACCTACAATCTTTTTCACTACACTCTGCCCAAGCTCGGCATTGACGTGAAGTTTGTAGATCAGCGCGATCCGGACAGCTTCAAAAAAGCGATCACGGCAAAGACCCGCGCGATTTTCATTGAAACTCTGCCCAACCCGGCGCTGGAAGTGCCCGACTTCGAAGCGATCACCAAACTCGCGCACGCGGAGGGCGTACCGGTAATCGCCGACAACACGGCGGCGACGCCGTTTCTGTGCAGGCCTTTTGACTTTGGCGTCGATATCGTCATTCACTCGACTACGAAATTTATCGGCGGCCACGGCACTTCGATCGGCGGCATGATCGTCGACAGCGGCAAATTCGCCTGGAATCAGGGCCGCCACAAAATGTTCACTGATCCGGACCCCAGCTATCACGGCCTGAAGTTCTGGGACGTGTTTGGAAATTTTGCGCCCTTTGGCGGCGTAAACATCGCATACATCATCAAAGCGCGCGTCCAGGGCCTGCGCGATATTGGCGCAGCGATGTCGCCCTTTAATGCGTGGATGTTCTTACAGGGGCTGGAAACCCTGCATGTGCGCATGGAACGCCACTGCGAAAATACCTGGAAAACGGCGCAGTTTTTGAAAAGCCACCCGAAAGTAAGTTGGGTCAACTACCCGGGCTTTCCGGATCATCGTGCGCACAGCTCGTTCAAGAAATATTTCCACCGGCCGTATTTTGGCGCGCTGTTGGGTTTTGGCGTGAAGGGCGGATTGGATGCGGGCCGCAAGTTCATCAACAATCTCCAGTTGTTCTCGCACCTGGCGAACATTGGCGATGCGAAGAGCCTGGCGATTCACCCGGCCTCCACGACGCACTCCCAGTTGAGCGAGGCGGAGCAGGTTTCCACCGGGGTGAGCCCGGATTACGTGCGCCTGTCCGTAGGCATCGAGGCTTACGAGGATATCGAAGCCGATCTGAAGCAGGCCCTGGACAAGATCTGACTCGCCTTCGTCCGAACTTTAAAACCGCGCGCCAGGAACGGCCGCGGTTTTTTTGTTCGTTTTTGACTTGCATATTTGTATATGCAAATAACGGATCTCGTATGGGTAAAAAAATCGGCATTATCGGTTCCGGTCAGGTAGCTACGGTTCTGGCGGACGGATTCTTAAAACATGGACATGCGGTAACGTTGGGCACACGCGACCCGGCAAAGCTTGCGGATTGGAAAGCGCGGAGCGGCGGCGCGGTGGGCTCGATGAGCGAGGCGGCGAGCTTCGGAGAGATTATAGTGCTCTCCGTAAAAGGAACCCAGGCGGAAGCGGCGCTGGATGCGGCCGGGGCGGCCAGTCTCGCCGGCAAAACGGTGATCGACGTCAACAATCCGATCGCGGAAGCGCCGCCGGTTAACGGCGTGCTGCAGTACTTCACCGGTCCGAACGAATCGCTTATGGAACGCCTGCAGAAGAAAGTTCCGACGGCGAACTTTGTTAAGGCCTTCAGTTGCGTCGGCAACGCGTTTATGGTAAATCCGCAATTTCCCGGCGGCAAACCCAGCATGTTCATCTGCGGCAACAACGCTGCCGCCAAAGACGAAGTGCGCGCCATTCTGGACCAGTTCGGCTGGGAAACCGAGGACATGGGCGCTGTAGAAGCCGCGCGCGCGATTGAGCCGCTGTGCATGCTGTGGTGCATTCCCGGCATGAGCGGCAAGGGCTGGAATCACGCTTTCAAGCTGTTGCGCACCTAAATCAAGATCAACCCTGGCACGGATGATTCATGAGCTTGGGGGCTTCGGCGCAGCGCGGCGCCGCAACATGGCGGGAGCTTTACGAATAATCCGGTCTGGCGCCGCGTTTTTGCAACGTCTCACTGGCGGCATATATTTCGCGCGTGAGCGTTTGGCTGAATTCGGGCGTGAGCGCGCGGGCGTAGCGTTCGTACAGCCGACGCCAGGCGGCGCGCAGTTTCGCATCCAGACGCTTCGCTCTGGCGGTGGCATAAACGCCGGTCGTGCGCCCGGCGGTTTTGCGTCGCAAGTAGCCGGCCGCTTCCATTTTTTCGATAAGGCGCGTGATGGTGCTGGGCGTGAGCTGCATAATGGCGGCAATCCGCGTGGGTTGCACGCCCGCGTGCGCATTGACCGTCATCAAGAGAAAACCGTAGGTAGGCGCAAGACCGAGCGGCGCAAACTCCTCTTCGGCAAAGCGATTCAGGGTGCGGGCGAGCGCGGTCGCCGAGTAAAACAGGCACTGGCAGAACTCGCCAGCGACGTCTTTTGCATCTTCGCCGGCGCCGCCCATGCACGAAAGTCTGCGCAGCCGGTCGCACGCGTCAAGTCATGCGCAATGCGGAAGCCCGCGGAAGCGTGCTGAATACGCGGCGCTAACCGGGCTTTTGCGCACAGAGTTGAATTAGCGCCGCCGGCCCCCGGTGGCGCGCGCTCTCGTTCAGCTCGCGTTCACTTTCCAACAAACGCAATACGCGCCAGCCGTAAAAGGCGCGCTCCAGTTCCGGAACGGTCGGCATCCACGTTGCGTCCGGCGGCCCGCCGCTGGCATAACCTTTTAATCGTTGATCCGGGTGAAACCACTCGGCGATCAGCCAGCCGCGCGGCGCCAGCAAGGCGGAGGCCTTACGATACAGACGCGGGCGATCCGCCTCCGGAGCGTGAAAAAAAGTTACGACCGCCAGATCAAACTCGCGTTTCTCAGTAAAACTCAGGGCGTCGGTACAGAGCGTCTCGACCTGGACTTTGCGACGCGCGGCGAGTTCCTGGAGTTTTTTCAGACCCGTTGCGGACTGGTCCACAGCCGTGACGCGCAGGCCCTGCTCGGCAAGAAACACTGCATTGCGCCCCTCCCCGGCGGCCAACTCAATGGCCGACGCGCCGGGCGCGAGCCCGCACCAGGCGAGCGCTTCGCTGACCAGCTCATTGGGCGCCTCGCCATAGACGTATTCCCCGTCAGCGTACACGCGATTCCAGAACTCTGCATCCATTGTACGCCGCCTTGTGTTAATCGTCCGGAAGACTTTATACGAACTTTCTGCGCGTCTCAGCGTGCGGAATCAGCGGCGATTTTTTCCGCACGGTCTTTGAGCGCAGCCAGGCCTTTCTCGTAGTACGGACCCAGCAGGGTATCGATGAACAGACCGAACCAGCGATTGATGGGATTATACCCGGCGTCGCCGGAAAACTCCCAGGTCGCCGTAACGCCATCCGCCGCCGGCGCGAACTTCCACACGGCCTCGCCGCCGCCTTCGCTATCGAAATCCAGTTTGTAACGCACCAACTGATTGGGCGCGACTTCGACGGAGGTCATGGTTCCCGAGCCGGCGCTTTCGCTTTTCCAGCTGTAACTTGCGCCCTCGCCAACTGTGATTGCGCCGTAACTCAGCTCCATGTTCGGATCATCCGCAAGCCAGGGAGAAAACTCATTCCATTTACGCAAATCGTTTACCTGATCAAAAACAATCTCGACCGGCGCTTGAATCACGATGGAACGCGACACGCCGAATTTGCGTGGAAACAAGAAACTGACGAGAATCAAGGCTGCGATAAGCGCAGCCAGGCCGATTCCAATTTTCTTAAGAATTTGCACAGTGCTACTCCAGCAAAGTCGCGAACGCGACCGGGTTCATGAAAACGAGCCGCGACCTCGCGGCAGTCAAGCGCTTACCCGCACGGACAGGAAACAGTACTGGATGAATTTACGTCCGGCCGATGAATGTTCGGCGCTAGAGTTGCTCCAGCGCGTGTTCAAAATCGCCCGGCAAAATCCAGAGATACGACCCGGCTTCGCCCTGGACGGCTGTGATGCGCCCGCCGGACAGTCGACCGAGCACAGTATAGGTCAATGCCGGATTCAGCCGCCAGGCCCGCAGTTCAATGCGCTCGCAATCGCCGGTCGGCGCATCGCGGCAATATTGATCAAAGTAGAAGTACTTCTGATCACTGTAGAGCACTTGATTTGCCACAATGTCCGCTTTCTGAATGGCGTAGGGTTCCACTCCACGCAACGTCCAGGCGTCGTCGATGGGAAAGATCCGATCGCCCACGCGAATGCTCAGAGCGGCGCGCCCGCTCTCATTACGCACGTAGCTCTGACGATTGCGTTTTCCCGCGCAGCCCGGCCGCGTATGCGCCTGCAAATCCGGTTCAGCGGTCCACTGCATCAAACAGGAGCTTGTGGCGATCTCCACGGTCTTGCCTTCTACAACGCGGGTTTCTTTTTTGACGTCTTCGTAGTACGCGAACATCTCCACGCGCCGCTCAAAGCGAAAGTACGATCCCGGCTGCAAAAAGAAGCGATCATGCAGGGGCGCGGCCTCCAGGCGGCCGACCGCATAAACGATGGTCCCGTCCGCAGCGTCCGCAGCTGGATTTGCGCTACGAAACAAAGAGCGCGGTTCGCCGGAGCAAGCGGCGGACGTCGCAATTACCGTCGTCAGAACCGCAAAATAGTTTATACGTTTTGTATAGTATGACATTCCAGCTCCAGCATGGATCGCGCAAGCTTATGTCTCCAGGCGGAACATGGCAAGAAAATTTCCAGCCCCGGTTCACGGGACAAAGTGCATATTCCTCGACGTGAACGGCCATTTCTGCGAACAACGAATCCATGTTAGGGCACGAAACGATCCTCCGTCAACTCGCAGGCAAGATCCAGGCCCCGCCAGGCGTCCAGCTGCGCTTGCCGCCGCCAGCGTTCATCGAATTACAGGCGCGCTACGAACGCTACGAGTTGCGCAAGGAGCTTGAGGTGAGCTTTCCCGTGCAGGAAAAACACTTAAATCCGGCCGGGCGTCTGCAGGGCGGATTTCTTGCGGCGGGAATCGACGCCGCGATGGGCTCGCTTTCGTATTTGAGCTCCGGTCGCGCTACCACCACGCTTGATCTGCATATAAACTATCTGCGCGGCGCGTATCCCGACGAACGACTGACGATTGTCGCGCGCATCGTCGGACGCGGCTTTAACACGATATTGATCGAAGCCGAAGTCCACGATGAAAAGCAGAAACTCGTGGCGACAGCGACCAGTCAGGTGTACATTCTGAAAAGCGGCGAGTGAGCCGTCCGCACCGCGCGTTTACCGGCTCGTTCCGCCACGCTCGCTTAACAAGGCCGGCGCTTCCGCCCGCGCTCGGATAACATTCAAAATATTGACCTGTATCTCGCGCATTAACTCGCGGCTCCACAGCGCTGCGTACCAATTGAAGCGCGTCGAAAGGCGATGTTGACTGGTCAGCACAATGCGCGACCCGCTCGCCGTCGGTTCGATTTCAAAGCGACCGACCAGCACGTCAAAGTAGTCTCCGCCCGGTGAAACGTGCGGATCAAGCGTCGTCAGCGGAGTGGAGTTCGGATCGGCGTGGATCGTGAACTCCAATAAATGCGGCGCAGCAATCTGTGTGACGACTTCGGTAAACAAAAGACCGCCTTCGAAACGAGCCGTGCGCACGCCGCCCACGCGCTGGTCGGCAAGGTGCGCATCGATCGGTCGCGGAAATCCCAGCGTCAGAAAGAAACCGTCTTGTTCTTCGCGAATCTCCGGAACGTTGACAACGTTCGCCCAAACGCGTTCCACGGGAGCGGCGATTTCGATCGCGGTTTGGACTTCGATGACGCGCCTCTCCGGCGTGATCCAGGCGCCTTCCGCCTGACCGCCGAGGTAGGGCGCAACAATGCACACGGCCAGGAGCGCCGCCTGTACGCCTCCGGGCGGCCGCAGATCGCGGACCAGGCCTGTAATAATGCCACCGACGGTTGACATGAACAGATAAACCGGCAGCCCCATTGCCAGACAGATCGAACCCTCCCAACCGACGATGAAGGCGATCGCCAGAGAGAGGGCTGTAGTCAGCCAGGGGCTGAAAATTCGAAACGCCCAGGACCGCCGGCCCGCGCCGCGTTCGGCAAAATAGACGGTGAGCACGCCCATCGTCAGCGGGAGCGCAAAGATGTAGCCGAAGGTCATCACAATAAACGCATCGTTGTGCCCGCCTTCCGAACCGGCGCGGCCGCTCAGCTGAGCGGCGACGCCGTACGCAAGACCCAATCCGACGCCGACGAGATATGCAGGCAACAATGGACGCATGGCGCCGAGCAGGCCGGACCCGGACCCCGCAGTCAAGCGGCCTTGCAGCGACTGGCGGCGCGGCGGAAAAAACGTAACGATCTCGAAAACCGATCGTCGCAACAAGTGAGTGATCGCTTACTTACAGAAGAATTCAATGGCGCGACGGCACGGAATACGAATGCTCGCTCTCGCACTGGGCTTGTTCAGTCAGATCGACCTGAATCCCGTGTTCGCCTTTGGCCCGCAGGGGCCGAACACCCATATCACCATTACCCTGGACGCAATTGACCGATTCGGCTATGAGGCGGGCTGGGAAGTCGATCCTTACTGCGCCGAATGGCTGAACCAGGCCTCCGTGTTTCCGGATCAACCGCAGAACGGCCTGGACTACGCCCTGCACTGCGACAACAGCGAGATCGCGGTATGTTCGCTGCGCCTGGACATCTTGAAGAACCAGGCGGAGCACGCAGCGGGAGTCGAGAATTCCATCCGCTGGATGGGGCACGCTCTGCACATCATCCAGGACTTCTACGCGCACAGTAACTATGTCGAGTATCACGGACCGCTCGTGATTCCGGCGCCGCTCGAACGCTATAAAGACTCGCTCATGCCGACCGAATTGCAAACCGGCTATTATCCGGACATATTTCCCGACATCAATGCGCAGTTGCTCTGCTATCTGCAGCCGGAGGAACGCTGGGGCCAATACATCTATGGCGCCACTCACGCATGCATCAATAAGGATGGAGGCCGCACCCTGCGCGGCGGCCGCTTTCATCCGGCGGGCGGCGGGCTCACGTATCATGAACTTGCGGCGCAGTACGCCCGCGAACACAGCGTGCAGTTCTTACACGATATGGCCGATCGCAACCCGTGGTTTCGAATGTGCCTCCGGCCGCGCATCCTGGGCGCCGGCTGCACCAAGCGATTACTCACCGGCGTTCGTTGAACGCGGGGCGCGGGCGACCCGGCATGGCTGAGGTTTGCGCGATTTTTAACCGCGCAGGCGTGCGCACTGCACGGCCATATTCGTGCGACCGAGGATATTGACATCCTGATAGACGCGACTCCGGAAAACCTCGAGCGAACCGTCGGCGCTTTGCAAGACCTGTTTCCCGATTTTCCAGAACCCTTTACCGTCGCAGATATTCTCGAGCATACGGTGCTGAAAATCGCCGACGATATTGAATTGGATGTGAGCACAAGCGCCTGGTCGGTTCCTTTCTCAGAAGCTATCACCGATTGCTGCGAACGCGAAATCGATCAGTGGGACGTGCGCGTGCTGCAGGAAATCGCTCGAAGGAGCCCGCCGCCGCAATAAGCGGCGACGGGCGACTGGTTTACCAGCCCTCGCGTACGGGCGCCGTTCCGCCGCCGTTCGCGCCGGCCGCGCTCACGCTCGGCCGCAGCGGATAGCTGCCCTCCGTGGAGCCTGCACTTGTGGCGGCGCGCCGGAAGGCCTCAGGCGTCGTGCGGCGCAAAAGCGCCATCATGTCCGAGTTATACTCGACCGTAAGGCCTTCTTTCACGTGATCCGGTATCTCTTCGTATTCCGCGCGATTTTTCTCCGGCAAAAGTACGGTCTTGATGCCCGCCGTGCGCGCCGCCAGGACCTTTTCCTTGATGCCGCCCACCGGGAGAATTCGCCCGCGCAGGGAGATTTCGCCGGTCATGGCGATGTCGCTCGCTACCGGCGCCCCGGTGAACAAGCTCGCCAGCGCTGATAGCAGGGTAACGCCCGCCGAAGGACCGTCCTTGGGAATTGCGCCGCTCGGAATGTGTATGTGAACGTCTTTTTTGGCCAGGTCTTCGGCCTTTACGCCCAGCTCCTTCGCGTGCGACTTCAGAAATGACAGCGCCGCATGGGCGGACTCTTTCATTACATCGCCCAGCTGCCCGGAGAGTTTGAGCTCCCCTTTGCCTGGGAAACTGGTCGCTTCGATGTACAGTATATCTCCGCCAACCGGCGTCCACGCGAGACCGATCGCGACGCCGGGCATGCCGGCCTCTTCCTTGAGATCGCGATAAAAACGATCACGACCGAGCATTCGCGTTACGTCTTCCGCATCGTAAACAATCGGCTCAAAGTCTTTGAGCGCGGGCCCGGTCTCATCCGCTTCGAGCTTCACGGCCGCAGCCGCTGTCTGTAGAGACCCGGCGAGGTCCGCCGCGCCGCCGTCCGTCACCGGCGCTGCCGGGATGGATTCTACGCCGCTGGTCGATGTGATGGATTCTTCCGCCGTGGCGCGTTCCTGACGCTCGATCAATTCGCGCACCGCCTTGCGCAGCAACGCCTCCAGCTTGCGCTTGAGCGAGCGCACGCCGGCCTCGCGCGTATGGGCGTTGATGACCTTATCAATCGCCGCATCAGTAAAGCGCACACGGTCGTCGGGGATCTTGAGATCAGTGAGAATTTTCGGAATCAAATGATTGGACGCGATGGCGAGTTTTTCCGCCGTCGTGTAACCGGAAATCTGCACGACCTCCATGCGATCCAGAAGCGGCAGCGGTATCGAATCGAGATTATTCGCCGTGGCTATAAAGAGCACGCGCGAAAGATCGTAAGGGAGTCCCAGATAGTGATCTTCGAAGTTGTGATTTTGTTCCGGGTCCAATACTTCCAGCAGAGCTGCGGCCGGATCGCCCTGATAACTTGCGCCGGTTTTGTCGATTTCATCGAGCAAAAAGACCGGATCGGTCTTTTCCGCTTTTTTCATGGCGGACAGGATTTTTCCCGGCAGCGCGCCGACGTACGTGCGCCGATGTCCGCGAATTTCGGCCTCGTCGCGCACCCCGCCCAGGGACGCGCGCACTAACGGACGATCCACCGCGCGCGCGATGGATCGCGCGAGCGAAGTTTTGCCGACGCCCGGCGGCCCCACCAGCAACAGAATCGGCGCTTTGGAGCCGCCGGTTTGTTTCTCGACGGCCATAAACTCAAGGATGCGCTTTTTGACTTCTTCCAGACCCTCGTGGTCTTCGTTCAGAACTTTTTCGGCGCGTGAAAGCGAAATGTCGCGCGCGTCGCCGTGCTGCCAGGGAAGTTCTACCAGCAGTTCCAGCCAGTTGCGAATCTGCGCTGCTTCCATGCCGCCGCCCTGGGGGCCGTCTTGCAGGCGCCGCAGACGCTTGAGTTCCTTGTCGACAGCTTTGCGTATTTCGGGCGGCAGCCACTTGTCGGCGAGCTGCTTTTCCAGTTCGTCCGTTTCATCGTCGTCGGACTCGCCCAGCTCCTTGCGAATGGTGTCCATCTGCTTGCGCAGATAAAACTCGCGCTGCATGCGTTGTGCGTCTTCTTCCACTTTCTCGCGCACCTCCCGCTCCATTTTGAGCTGGTTGGTTTCTTCGATTAATTGCGCCTGCAGAAAGCGGACCTTTTCCGCCACGCTTGCCATGCGCAAGAACTGGATTTTTTCCGGGATCTCACGCTGGGAGAAAAAGACAATCTGATTCGCAAGCGCGCCGGGATTAGTCAGACGTTTCACAAAGCCGATAATTTCATCCGGAATGCCGGGGTGATGCTTGATATAACGCACAACGTGTTCCTGGAATTCCCGGTATTCGGTCTCGGGACAATCCTGGATTTCTCCCATTGGCGCAATTTTGCCGACAAGGTAGGGCTTGGTTTCTTTTAAGCCAAGCAGTTCAATCTTTTGAACGCCCTGCAGCAAGACCTGGTAGCCGCCCTCGCCCATCGGAATAATGCGATGAATCTCCGCCAGAACGCCGGTGCTGTGCAGCCCCTGCTCATCCACTTCCTCGTCGCTCGGCGTTATCTGCGTGAAAAGTCCGGCGAGCGCCCCCGGTTTTCCAATTTTTTCCACCAGCGTGACGGAGTCGTTTCGCCCGACAAAAATCGGCAAAAGCACGCCCGGCAGCACAACGGCGTTGCGCAGCGGGATTATCGGTACCTCGCGCGGCACGTCTTTGAGCGCGATTTCCGTGATGTTCTGATCTGCGTAGCGAATTACAGAGCTCATGGTTTAAGTCCTTGTTTGCCGATTCTCGAACGCTTCCTGTCCAAATTAAGGCGCCCGAAGTTTTTGACGACCGCGAACCGCAGCATTGCGGACCAGGCGTCGCCGCCTGTGCGCCGGCATTCCGGGGCGCAAAGGCTGGCAAAACCCGATGGATGCAGTAATTATGCCAGCACCGGGCGATCCGTGGCCGCCCTTCCAGGCGCCCGGCGCCGGACGGACTGCCGAAATGGCAGGGTCGCGGCCGGACTGGCAGCTGGCCGGACTCGGGCCATGCGGCCCGCAAGCGGCGCGGCCGGCCAAAAAAATTCTTTTTTGCCGGCGGCGGTCAGACTTGGCCCGTCTGAAACGATATACTATTATGACGCTTCTTATGATTCAGCGCTTCCGGTTCCGACTACTGACTCTGCTTTTATTCGGCAGCCTGGCGATACTGCCGGCAAGCCGCGCATCCGCTGAGAATCCGCCCCCGCATCTGCGACCGCCGGCCGGCGTGAGCGCCGCCGAGTTCCAGCGAATTTACAACGACGGCGCGAATCTCCAGCTCGTGTTTCGGTCAATTTACGAGGCTGTGCGGCCTTCGGTGGTAAGCGTCATGGCGCCGGGCGCGCGCGGCCAGGCGTCGGTTGGCACCGGGTTTGTCATCGATGCAAACGGATTGATCGTAACAAACCTGCATGTGGTCGGCGGCGCGCGCAACGTCCAGGTGATCTTCTATGATAATCGCCGCGTTCCAGGAACGGTGCTCGGCTTGAATCGCGCAATGGACATTGCCGTCATCAAGATCAATGGCGTAAGCGGACTTAAGCCGGCCGTGATCGGCGATTCGGATCGCGTGCAAGTAGGCGACATCGCCATCGCACTGGGCAGTCCGTACGGGCTCCCGAGCACATTTACAACCGGCGTCATCTCCGCCGTGGGCCGACGATTGGATGAAAGTCGCCTGCCCTTGATTCAAACTGACGCGGCGATCAATCAGGGCAACTCCGGCGGACCGCTCTTAAATCTGCGCGGCGAGGTGATTGGCATCAATCAGCAGATTATTTCCCAGAGCGGCGGCTCGATTGGCATCGGCCTCGCAATTCCGATTAACGCCGTGCGGCCGCTGATGGAGCAAGCCATGCGCGGCGGTGCAACCAGCGGCGGCGGACCGGCCGCAAGCGCAAACTCGCGTGCAGTCTTAGGCGTGCGCGTGGACCCGAGCCCGAACGGCGGCGCCGTGGTCGTGCAGGTGCTGGCCAACAGCGGCGCCCAGCGAGCGGGCATTCGCCCCGGCGACATCATCGTAAAGATCGACTCCACCGACATTCGCGAAGCGGAGGATCTGCTGCGCTACGTACAGAATAAGCGCGCGGGCGACAGAGTGACCCTGGAAGCGGTGCGGGGCGCCGCGCGCATTCGCGCCGAAGCGAAGCTTTCAACGATCGAATAGGCGCCCCGGGACGGATTCTTGCGTTGACGCAAATACGCGCTCTGCCAGAATTTCGCCTCGATGAAAGCCTTCTTTGCACGGGCGCGTTACGCTTTCGTAAGCCTCATTTTCGCAGCGTTTACGGCGCCGTTGACCCATCTTCATGCGCAAAAAATACCCGTTCGCGAAATTCCTCAGCCGGAGCTGAGCGCCCCCTCTGAAACGCCCGGGGGCGGACAGCCGGCGAAACCGGGCTCTGGCGCTCCGTCTCAACCGATTCCCGACCAGCCCGCCGACTATGTGACCGATCTGACCGGCTCGCTTTCTGCAGCTCAACTGGCGGAATTAAACGCGAAGCTGGCGGCGTACGAACGCGAAACCTCCAATCAGTTCTACTTTCTCGTGGCGCGCAGCCTGGGCGGGCGCGATGTCTTTGATGTCACTTTTGAGATCGCCGAACGCTGGAAACCCGGCGTCGCCGGCCGCGACAATGGCGTGTTAACCGCCTTGTATCTTGACGACCGCAAACTGCGCATCGAAGTCGGTTACGGCCTCGAGGGCGCGATACCGGATGCGACTGCGAAACGCATCATTGACGAAGAAATGGCGCCGGCCCTACGTGCGGGCGATACGCACGCTGCGCTGAACGCCGCCGCGAACGCGCTGATGCAGGCGGCGCGCGGCGAGTATCAGCCGCTGCCGCAATCCTCGGACGCCATGATCAAAGAGTATTATCACGTTCTACTGCCGCCGTTGGGCCTGGCGATGTTTTTCTTGCTGCTTGCAGCCATCAGCGACAAAGATGCGTTTACGGTTCGTCTCGCAGAAACGACGCGAGCTGCAGAAGTGGCCCGGGCGAAGCTCACCCGCCGCCTGGACTTCACGGAGTTTTTCTCGAGCTTTCTCGCGTATCTGGTCATTGGCGGAATTCTCGGCGCAGTGGCGGGCGCCGCCTTCGCCTTCCTGGGCGGACTGGGCTGGCTGCTCTTCAGCGGCCAGGATGATCTGAGCCAGGGCCAGGTCGCTATGTTGACGATTGTTTCCCTGGGCGGCGCCCTGGCGGCCGTGGCTTTGGGCGCGGCGATCTACGTCTTTCGTCGGGGCGCGACAGAGGCGCGCGAAATTCGTCGGCAATTAAACGACGACGCGAGGATTCGCGGGTGGCGGGATCGTTTTGATCCGGACAGCGTCGAGCACGAAATCGCCCGCCTGCGCCGCCTCGCCGCAAGCCTGCGACCGGCGGCCCTCTTCGCTGGCGAGCTTCAGGCGTTGCACGGGCGAGTCCAGACGCTATTCGCCAATCCCGCCCAACACTTCGTCGCGAATTTCGCATTTTCTGAAAAACGCATTCCCGATTTGCTCGCCTCGCCGCGCTGGGAGAAGTATAGCCTGGAGTATGATCCGGCGCATGTAGGCGAGTTGTTGGAAAAGTTTCAAAAGCGCTGGACGGCGGCGCTCGCCGCACGCAACGCCGAAAAGGCGGATTACCTGCTCGATGAGATCAACGCCTGCCTGGACGCGCCGGCCAAAAACATTGACCGACCCGCTGCGCCGCTTGTCGAAGAAATGTCCGTCTGGTTGGAGGACGCGCAATGCTGGGAGGCGTGGCGGAAGAAGTACGATGCGAAGAAAGTTGACGCGCATTTTGCTCTGATCGAAAAACGCGCGGGCGAGTTCAAAACGCTTGATCCGACCGCGTCCGAAGCGCGCAAAAAAATTAACAACTTCTGGCGCACAAATGTACAGGAAGTGAAGAAGAACCCCCAGGAAAAATTCAAGCCCGACCCTCCGCCGCGATCTTACTCGAGCTCAAGCGGCAACTGGTCGTCGAGTTCCAGCGGCTCGTGGTCCAGCAGCTCGAGTTCATCCGGCGGTTGGTCGTCAAGTTCCAGCAGCTCCTCAAGTTCCAGCAGCCGCGGGGGAAGTTTTGGCGGCGGCGGAGCAAGCGGCGGTTGGTAGTCCGGATTACGCATGCACCTCGCACTGCGCCGCGGCTTCACAGTTGGCAGCGCGAGTTCAGCGCGCATTAAACACGACGACCGGACAGGGGGCGTTCGCGAGAATGTACTCCACGCGCTGACCTAAATACAATCGATTTGATGCGGGCCGCAGATCCGTGCCGAGCACAATCAGGTCGATGCGCTCACGACGCGCAAACTCCACAATCGCCGTCTCCGGCGCCGGCGCGCTTTCGACAATCGTCTCGGCGACCACGCCAAGCTTCGCGCCGATCTCCGCCAGAGAGTTTGTAATGTCTTCGCCGATGCGCAGGCGTTCGTCGGCCGCATAAATGTGCGCGGGCGGGCGCAGCGGCGAGCGACTCTGAATCACATGCATGACATACACGCAGTCGCCCTGACTCGCGATATGAAAGGCAAGCTCAGCCGCATGGCGAGCCGGCGCCGCGCCGTTGGTCGGGGCGAGGATCCGCCGCGGTTCCCAATTCGAAGGCACGCTGGCGCCGCGCACAACCAGGGTCGGCCGCGGCGAAAAACGCACGAGATAGTCCACAAGCGGCGCAAAGATGACGCTGCTCGCGTCGTTGCGCTCGGGAGCGCCCAGAACCATCAGGTCATAGTCGCGCCGCGCTTCTTCGAGAATCGTCTCGGCCGCCTGTTTGTCCTCCACGTAGCGCTGGGTCACCTGCGCCGGAGCGAACAAGGGTGCGAGTTCCTTTAAGAACTGCTGCGCCTCCGAGCGGTTCGCAGTTTCTGGCGACTGTACATTGAGCAGCGTCAGCGCGATCGCCTGATCGTCCGCAAGGCGGCGCAGCAGAATCGACTCGATGAAATTCGCCGATCCGGCGCCTTCCGGGCGCACGCGCACCGGCAGCAGCACGCGTTGCACGCCCGCGATTAAACTCTCCGCGCGAAACTCCTCCTGCTCCAGACGGCGCAACTCGTCTTCCTCGGGCTTCACCTTACGAACCAGATAGCGCAAGAGCGGCGGCGAAAGCATCGAAGTGGCGATCGCCAGCACGACGATGATCGAGAACATCTGTCCGGAAATGATGCCCGCCTTGAGTCCGATTGTAGCGACCAGAATTTCCATTGCTCCGCGCGCGTTCAGGCCGGCGCCAAAGCAGAGTGAATACCAGAAACCGCGCCGCCCGATAAAGCGCGCGCCGATAAATGTTCCCGCAAATTTTCCGACAGTTGCAACCAGCACGATCAACGCGGCGCCGGATAAAATTTCCGGATCGCCCAGCGCGCGCAGATCCACCTTGAGGCCGGCGATGCCGAAGAAGATCGGCGAAAACACTGCAGAGGACACGCTGTGCAGCTGATGATGCACGCTCACCGGAAGTCGGCGCACCTGTCCGAACAACACGCCCGCCACAAACGCGCCCAGTATCGCCTCAAAGCCCAGACCCTGAGCCAGCGCCGCGAAAAAAAACACAACGACCATGACCAGCGTCAGCGCACGATCGGAAGCTGAGAGGCGATCCTGCACCCAATTGGTAAGACGTCGAACCAGCCACCGTCCCAGAGTAAAACTGACGACGAGAAAAAGCGCCGTCTTCAAGACGATGCCGCCGGCTTCCAGCGGCTGGGCGACGCCCGCGCTGGACATTGCCACCGCAATCGATAGCAGGGTCCAGCCGATGGCGTCGTCACTCATGCCCGCCGCGATCATCGTTTGACCCACGTCGCGCCGCATCAAATTCAGATCAAAGAGCACGCGCGCGAGCACGGGAATCGCCGAGATCGACATGGCAGTCGCCAGAAACATCGCAAACACGTGGCGCTGATCGGGATCGACGAGAAACCGATCCGGCAGGGTTTCGCCGAGCGCGTACCCGCAGGCGAACGTCACGCTCACGCCGCACAAAGAAACGCCGAGCGCGGTGCGCGCGTGGCGCCGAATCAAGGGCAGGTCCAGTTCCAATCCCGTGATCACCATGAGAAACATGGCGCCCAGCAGTCCGATCAACTCCAGCAGATAGCCCTGCGTCGTCGTCTGGGGCGTCATGAGGCTGGCGACCTCGGGAAAAAAGCCCGACAGGAGCGAGGGGCCCAACAGAATACCCGCGGCCAGCTCGCCAATGACGGCCGGCTGCCCCAGGCGCTGTACAAGATCGCCCAGCAGCCGCGCCGTTAAGAGCAGCGCACCCATCTGCAGAAGCAGGTGGAACACGTCGCCGTGCGGTGCACTGCTGAAAGGCGCCATCTGGACGATCTTCACAGGGCGGCTGAAAAACCCTATCGAGAAAATCTTGCAGCGCGCCCAAAAAATCGCGCTTCGGGCGGCGCCGCATCTGCGGGGGCGGCGACCCGGGAGAAAACTTGCCGCCCTGCGGCCTGCGTGAATTGCTGCGTCATGAATCGAATCGTTTCGCGCCTGAAGACCAGCGACCCGGAGTTTCAGGAGAACCGCGCTGAATTAGAAGGACGCGTTGCCGAAATGCGCGCGCTCGCCGAAAAAATCGCCGAGGGCGGCGGCGAGCAACAGCGGCGACTGCACGAGTCGCGCGGGAAGCTCTTTGTGCGCGATCGAATCCGCCTCTTGCTGGACGCTGATTCTCCGTTTCTGGAGATCGGACTTTTCGCCGGCTATGAAACCTACGCCTTTGAAACGCCGGCCGCCGGCGTCGTCTGCGGCGTGGGGCGAGTGTCCGGAGTTGAATGCATGATCGTCGCCAACGATGCGACGGTAAAGGGCGGCGCTTACGTTCCACTCACGGTAAAGAAGCACTTACGGGCGCAGGAAATCGCGTGTGAGAATCGCCTGCCCTGCATTTACCTGGTGGATTCCGGCGGGGCTTTTCTGCCCATGCAGGACGAGGTGTTTCCCGATCGGGAGCATTTTGGACGCATCTTCTACAATCAAGCGCGCATGTCCGCGCTCAAGATCCCGCAACTCGCGGTTGTAATGGGTTCCTGCACGGCCGGCGGCGCGTATATTCCGGCGATGTCGGAAGAGACCATTATTGTGCGCAAATACGGCACGATTTTTTTGGGCGGTCCGCCGCTGGTTAAAGCCGCCACGGGCGTCGAAGTGACGCCGGAGGAACTGGGCGGCGCGGAAGTGCATACCGAGCAGAGCGGCGTCGCCGACCATTACGCGCACGATGACGAACACGCGCTGCAAATCACGCGCACAATCATAAAAAATCTGAATCATCGACGCGCCGGCCAATTGCCGCGTGGAGCGAGCGCGGCGCCGCTGTACGACCCGGCGGAGCTGTACGGAGTTATCAATCGCGATTTGCGCAAACCCTACGAGGTGCGTGAAATCATCGCGCGCCTGACGGACGGATCCGAGTTGGACGAGTTTAAGGCGCGTTATGCTACCACGGTCGTCACCGGCTTCGCGCGCGTTCACGGCTACCAGGTCGGTTTGATCGCTAATAACGGCGTGCTGTTCTCCGAGAGCGCATTAAAGGCGACGCACTTCATTGAACTGTGCTGCGAACGCGGCGTCCCGCTGATTTTCCTGCAGAACATCACCGGCTTCATGGTCGGGAAAAAATACGAAGCCGGCGGCATTGCCAAAGACGGCGCAAAAATGGTGCACGCAGTCTCGAACGCCAACGTGCCCAAGATCACAGTGGTAATCGGCGGCAGCTACGGCGCCGGCAACTACGGAATGTGCGGCCGCGCGTTTGGACCGCGCTTTCTGTGGATGTGGCCCAACGCGCGCATTGGCGTAATGGGCGCGGAGCAAGCGGCGACCGTACTTTCGACGGTTAAGGCCGACCAATACGCGCGCGAGGGCAAAACCTTCAGCGCGGCGGAGCGCGCCGAGTTTGAGCGCCCCATCCTTGAAGAATACGGCAAAAAATCGAACGTACTCTACTCCAGCGGGCGTCTGTGGGACGACGGCGTCATTGATCCGGCCAGCACGCGCGAGGCGCTGGCGCTTTCGCTGTCCGCTTGCGACAATGCTCCGATCGGCGAACCGCAGTTCGGCGTTTACCGGATGTAAGCGCCGTTTTCAAACGGCGCGCGGCGCCATGCGCGGTTCGCGCGGCCGCCTGCCGGGCGTCGGCACGGAGTCAGAGTCGGATCGCCGGTGCAAGGGTGCGAATCCGCTGGTTCAAATCGGCCTTGTCCGGAAGGGGGCCGGCGATCGGGTCATCCGGCGAATACAACTCTACCTCTTCGGTCTTGCCGCGCGGGCGCATGCGGCCGATTTTTTTCGCGCGAATTCGTTGCAGCCGGCTGGCTGCCGGGCCGCTGAGCAGCATCGCCCGGCCGGCTTTGCGGGTAGCGTCCTGTAGTCGCGATGCAGTGTTGACCACGTCGCCCAGGAGCGTAAAATCGCGCCGCGCATCCGAGCCGATGTTGGTCTCAAGCACGCGTCCCGTCGCCATGCCCACGCCGGCGTAAAGCAGTCCGACGCAACTGTCGCGCGGAGCAAAGGCGCGGGTCGTCTCCAGGTCGCGCAGGGCCGCAAGACACGCTTCGACGGCGGCATCGGTCGCATCGGCTGGAAACGATGCGGCGATACCGTCGCCGTTTAATCTCATAATCTCTCCGCCCGCGCTCATCAAGCGCGCAGTAAATGCATAATAATAATGATCCAGTATGTCCATCACCGACGCGGGGCTCAGCGTTTCCGTGAAAGTGGTAAAGGACAACACATCTGAAAACAGCACCGTGCGGTCGGAGGCGATTGGCTCCAGACTGCCCGGATCCACGCCCGAACGCATCGCGTCGACAATCCTGTGCGGCGCGTACACCTCAAAAATGTTATGGTTATAGACCAGCGTATCAAGTACGCCGCGCAGAGCGACCGCCAACGGTTGCGTTTCGGCGTCTAACAAAACTGTCTTCATGTCCCAGTCGGGGAACCAACGTTCCGACGCCGGATCTTCCATTTTCAAGCAGAAGATGCGATTGTGGCGCGGATCTTTGAGTATACGCTCGTAACACCGGTCGACCTCGCGCGCTTCCCCTTCCAGAGTCTGATAAAAGAGATTTTGCACGGCGAAGAGCGCGCCCGTCAGGCCGACCTGGCGATTGTTACGCCGGGAGATTTCGCCGATCGATTCAATTTCACTGCGGCTCAGACCGTCGGCCGCACGACTGATGTAGGTAAGTCTCTTCAGGCCCATCGCCTTAAGTTAGGCGTTTCGCGCGCCGCTGACCACCGCTTGCTGGCAGGATCGCGACCGTAATGGCTGTGCAGGCGCTGGACGGAACTCACCAGCGACCGGAGGCGCCGCCGCCGCCAAAACTGCCGCCGCCCCCGCTCCAGCCGCCGCCGCCGGATCCGCCGCTGGACCCGCCGCCGCGCAACATAGCCTGCGGTCCGATGAGCACGATTACAAAGGTGATCGCTCCGGTAATCAGGCCTGACAGAAAGGTGGCCGTAATCCACAAGAACAGCAGCACGATGACGGCAGCGCCGAGGGACACGGCCAGACGCATTTGCATGGAGAACATCCGAGCGATCGCGCCCAGGATGACGGCAAAAATGAGCGCGCCGCCGCGAATGCCCGATTCCGCCTGGCCGCCCTGACTGGAAGACTCTTCGACAGCCGGCGGCAATTCTTCACCGCGAATGAGTTGCATTAAAGCATTCACGCCTTCGGTAATGCCGCCGTCAAAATCGCCTTCACGGAAACGCGGCGTAACCAACCCGTCGATGATCCGTTTCGCATGCAGGTCGGTCACAGCGCCTTCCAGGCCGTAACCGACTTCGATTCGCACCGCGCGATCTTCGAGCGCCACAACCAATAGTATGCCGTCGTCAACGCCCTTGCGGCCGAGTTTCCAATCCTCCGCCACGCGTATGGAATACTGCTCAATCGTCTCGGGCGCCGTGGTCGGCAAAATCAAAACGGCGATCTGTGCGCCCTTTTCGCGTTCAAAAGCGAGCAGACTTTCTTCCAGCCGCTTTTGTTCGTCAAAGCTGAGTTTGCCGACGAGATCCATCACCGGCGAACGCAGGGTCGGGACGGGAACCTCGGCGAACAGACCAACCGGAATTAGAAATGCGAATACGGCCGGCGCCAGCGCGCTCAAAGGCGCCGCACACCGCAGGCGTCGCAGGGAAATACGATGAGTCCAAAGCATGGCGACTACCAGGTGATTACCAACTTCCCGAGGCGCCGCCGCCGCCAAAACTACCGCCGCCCCCGCCGGACCAGCCGCCGCCGGATGAACTCGACGAGGAAGAGGAAGACGACCAACTTGATGACGAAGACCCGCCGGACCAACTGCTGGATGAGGAATAGCCCGACCCGGAACTTGAACCCGAACTGGACCCGGACATAAGAATGGGAAAGAACAAAATCATGAACAGCTCAACGCCGGCGAGAATGCCCGAAACCAGCGGCGAAACAAAAATCAATCCGAGCGTAAAGGTGACTGCGGCGAACCCCAGGCCCCAGGCCGTCCGACTGAAAAAGCTCGAACTCGCCATCCAGGACGAGGCGATAAAGCCGAACAGCACTGCGATAGCGCCAAAGTAAAAACCGGCTTCCTCCGGTATTTGCCCGAATACGGAGCCGAGAGCTCCGCCGGGCGCGGGTTCCGGCAGCGGTTCGTTTTCGATGCTGGCAATGATGGACTGTACGCCAATGCGCACTCCGCCGTCGAAATCACCAGCGCGAAAGTATGGCGCCACCTGATCGCTGATGATTTGCTTCGACTGGATATCCGTGAGCGCGCCTTCGAGACCATAGCCGACCTCGATGCGCATGGTGCGATCCTGCACCGCAACTATGAAGAGAACTCCGTCGTCCACGCCTTCGCGACCGAGCTTCCACGTTTCCGCGACCCGAATCGAATACTGGGCGATGTCTTCCGGACCGGTGGTGGGCAAAATCAGAACGGCGACCTGCGAACCTTTGCGAGCCTCAAACTCAGCAATCAGAGTTTCGATCTCGGTTCTGGCGGTCGCCGAGAGACTTGCGGTAAGATCCGTGACGCGCGTCTCAAGCGGCGGGACGGCGACCGGCTCGCCTTCCTGCGCATGGGCGGGCTTCGCCGCCAGCAGCCCGATAAGCGCACAGGATGCGAAGCAGACTTGAAACGCTTGCCGGGCTTTCATTACGTTTGCGCTCCGCGACGATTATTCGCCGAAGTTTACTTCCGGCGGTTTAGAAATGGCGTCCGTGTTTTCCGGCTGGAAGGTCGGCTTCTCCGTGTAGCCGAAAATACGCGCAGTGATCACGTTCGGGAAGGTTCGAATGCCGACATTGTAGTCCTGCACGGCTTTGATGTAGCGATTGCGCGCCACCGTGATGCGATTCTCCGTGCCTTCGAGCTGGGCCTGCAAGTCGCGAAAGTTCTGATCGGACTTGAGTTGCGGATAATTCTCCGCCACCACCAGCAGGCGCGACAGGGCGCCGCCCAGAGCGGATTGGGACTGCTGAAAGCGCGCGAAGGCATTGGGATCGTTCAAGACCTCCGGCGTGGCCTGGATCGAACCCACTCGCGAACGAGCTTCGGCGACCTGGATAAAGATATCCCGTTCTTGTTTCGCGTAGGCCTCGACTGTGCGAACCAGATTGGGAATCAAATCAAAGCGACGCTGATACTGGTTGAGCACCTCCGCCCAGGAGGCCTTAACCGCTTCATCGTTGCGTTGGATGTCGTTGTAGCCGCAAGACGGCAGGAAAGCGAGCGCAAGGCCCGCCGACAGAAAAAGTAGTGCAATACGCTTGAGTTTCATTCTTTACTCCAGATTATGGGCGCGAGACTCTGTGAAACGGGACGGTCCAATCCGCCTTTTGAAGGCCCCGCGCCATAAAAGAGCGCGCACGCCAGGCTCGGGTCAATCAAATTTCAGCGATTTGGCCGGCCGCCCGCTCCCCGGAGCTGCCATGATGACGATAGCATGAAGCCAGGCATCGAGTACCTTTCCAAATATCTGGAGACGCTGTTCTCTGAAGCGCCGCAGCTTGCGTCGTTAATCATCTTCAGTTCCGTATTCGTCGGCGTGGCGATGGCGCTGCGCTATGGCATCCTGCGACTTTTCATGCGGCATCGCCGCGAAAACCACGCGGAGATTCTGCGCTGGCGGACGACCAGCTTCTACGTCACCCTGTTCGTCTGCATTCTGGCGCTGGCCCCCGCATGGCTGGCCTCGCTCAGCGGCCTTCTGGCCGTGCTGGGTCTCTTTGGCGCCGGCGTATTGCTGGTGTTGAAGGAAGTGATTCTGAACGTTGCGGGCTGGTTTTATATCATGGTCCGACGCCCCTTTGTCATAGGCAATCGCGTGCGCGTCGGCGACAACACGGGCGACGTGCTGGACATTCGGCTCCTCGCATTTACTATGATCGAAGTACTGTCGCCCGACCACGGCGGGCAGAGCACCGGCCGCGTAATTCATATACCCAACGCGCTGTTGTTCACCCAGCCCCTGGCGAACGCCAGCAAGGAATTTTCGTTTAATTGGAATGAGGTGCGCGTTCCGCTGGAGCCCGGGTCGGACTGGGAGCGCGCCGTCGCGTTGCTGCAGGAGATCGCCGCTCAGAGCATCGACGAGGTGAATGAAAAGGACGGCCGGATTCGCGCCTCCGAGTCGGAGTATGCCATTCACTACAACGCGCTGTCGCCTTCGGTGTTTGTAGAGTTCCGGGACGGAGCGATTGTTCTATCCCTGCGCCATCTGACCGAGCCGCGCAAGACGCGGCTGATTGTGGACCGCATCTGGCGCGAGTTTTTGAAGCGCATCCAGGGCGAGGCCCGGATCCGGCTGTACGCCGGGCGGGGCCTCTGAACGCAGCGTACGGCGGAGCGGAGTCCGCCCCGGATCAGGAAGCGCCGCGGCCTGTTTTTTTCGCCGCCGGGCGCCTGGATCGGCCGATATGTACTTCTGATATGGCAGGTTTTGACGCGGGTCGAATCGAAAGTCGGATAAGCGACATAATGCAGAGAATGCAGGCCCCGCCCTCCGGGGCGGCGCGGTTTCTTCCGCCTCCCCGGACTCCGCTCCCGGAACGCTCCGGCCCGGCCAGCTCCGCGAGCAATTTTGCCGAAGGGGCGCCGGAAGGGAGTCGACCGCCGCGCGCTTTTGGCGCAGAATTGGATGCGATGATTCGCGCCGAAGCGGTGCGGCAGGGCGTGAACCCGGACCTGGTGCGCGCGGTTGTGCGCCAGGAAAGCGGCGGTCGACCCGACGCCGTTTCCTCGGCCGGTGCGATTGGTCTGATGCAGCTGATGCCGGGGACGGCGCGCGAACTCGGCGTCAATCCGCACGATCCCGCGCAAAACCTGGCGGGCGGCGTGCGGTATTTGAAGGAAATGGCGGCGCGCTTTGGCAACCTGGACCAGGCGCTGGCCGCATACAACGCGGGCCCCGGCGCCGTGCAACGCTTTGGCGGCGTGCCGCCTTATCGCGAGACGCAGGACTATGTGCGACGCATACGACGAACGCTCAATGACCCCGGTTCCTGAGTCGCATAGATCCGTACGCGCGCACGGCCGGCGGTGGGCGGCGCGCATCTTGCTGATCCTTTTGGGCGGCCTTGCCGCCGCCTGCCCCAAAAACTCCGAGGACGCCTTGATGTTGCAGCTCTATCTGCAGCTGCACGAAGAGATCGAGCGCGCCGCCTACGGCACGGACATCAGCCCGGCGTATCTGGCGGCGTTGATCAGTCTCGAATCCTGGCCGCCGGGCAATCGCGAAAGCGAGCGCTTTGAACCCAAAGTCTACGAGAACCTGCTCGATTTAAAACATGGCGGCGAGGCCTGGGGCGGCCTGCGGCGCGAACGGATTCGTCGCATTTCCGACGAGGAGCTGCGCCGCTTCGCCACCAGCTACGGCCTCACGCAGATCATGGGCTATCACTGCCTGTCCCTGGGCTGTACGATCGAAGAACTCAAGGGCGAATACCATCTTCAATGGGCCGCGGCCTTTATGCAGTTCACCTACGGACGACGGGCCAAACGCCGCGACTGGACCAGCTGCTTTCGCATCCACAATACCGGCCGACCCAACGGGCGCCCGCATCGCGACGACTATGTGGAACGCGGTCTGGTCCGTATGCAGTATTATGAAGAGTGGATTCGGAAAAAAGGGCAGATGTTGTAATCTGGCGGGATTCGTCATTGCGAACGAATCAGCCGATCTCGCTCAGCGTGAAAAAAAGCCGCGACGTTTCCGCCGCGGCCTCTTCCGAAAACCAGCGCGTCGTATTTAACGCGCCGACTGATTTCGATTATTGTTGAGCGGTCGTTTCTTTTACAACGGCTTCAAAGGCGCGCTGTCCGCCCGGATATTTGAAGTAGCCCACGCACTGGCAGTCTTCCCAGGTTTCCGGCTCGCCTTCTTTTGCGCAACGGCCTTCCGCGTTCAGCGAGCAGCAGTCATACAGACCAATGCCGCTTACACGGCCCTGGCTCTGGGCGATAATCGCCTGACCGGTCGACTGACCGTCGGATACGCCGGACGCTTGTTCCAGATAGTCGCCCAGCACTTTGGAAAGTCCGTCGCCGGCGACCAGGTCGCGAGCGGCGCGACGGCAGGTGGTCTGTTTCATCGCGATGCTGCCAGCGCGAATAGCGCGTTCGGAAGCGCGCGCGGAGAACTTCAGATACAGATAATCTTTGTTGTCGTCGTCTCCGCAATAGTTGGCGGGGCTCAGGCCCTGCAGCGCTTTTGAAGCGTCCGGCGCGCACGCCCAACCTTCGAATACCCAGCCCTCGCTACCTACGGTGGTAGCGTCGCGGCGCGAATCGCCCGAGCCGCAAGATACAGCAGCGAGCAGTACAAGCAACGCCGGTGCGAACCAAATCTTCTTCATATATAGCTCCTGTAAAGTCGCCCAAAGTCGGGCTTGCGGAAATTCCCGCTTCGAAATGCGAACCGCTTGCTGGCGGAGCGCACCTCGCTTTTGCTTCCCGGAGAGTAACGGAAAGCCCGCGTTCGGGACCTCACAGAGATCGCCCGAGGCGCGCCTTGCCGTCAAGAATTTAACCGGTCGCAATACTATTGGGGCCGCAAGTCGCGCCGGAGTTCGTTTTTTTATGCCCCAACCCGCCCCCGCCTGGACCGCCGCGCGCCTGTCCCTCGGATTGACGCTCGCCGCAGTCGCTCCCGTACTGGTCGCCGGCCTGGCGCCCGCCTTCGCAGACCACGCGCAAACCCTTGAACTTCTGCGTAAGGTTGAATACTTACTCTGCGCTGGCGCCGCGCTTACAGCGCTCTACGTCGCGCTGCGACCGGTTCGCAGCTCAGCAAGCCCGCGCGGCGCCGCAACCGGCCCGCTGGAAGCGCATGGAGCGCACGGGGAAGATTCCGGACTGGCGGCGCACTTCTGGGCCTTTCTGCCCGCAACGCCAGCGCTGGCGTACATGGCCCTCTTCAATCAGGACGCGTATCAAAGTTTATTTCTCAGTGATCATGACTTTACTAATATGTCCGCTGCGTTCGCTAACACGGCGTACGGACGGGGATTCCTGGCCACGCCCTTCCTTGCAACCGGCGACTCCGCGAGCTATCTGGGCCACCATTTTGCACCCGGACTCGCCCTGTTTTATGCGCCGATCTATGCAGCGTATCGAGCGCTCGCCTGGTTTGCGGCAGACCCGAACACGCTGGCCCCCGCCTGGCGCCCGACGCATTATCTCTACGCGGTCGCTCTGTGGATGACGGCCGCCGCAGGATTGTGGCTCTGGTCCGGTCTCGCCTTACGCTTGCTGAGAAAAACCTGGCAGGCGGCCCTCGCAATGAGCGTGATTGCCGGCGCCTTTCTTACGTGGCGTTTGTTCGCATCGTATCATTTTGAAATTCTCGCGCTGCCGCTATCCGCGATTTTATTTCGAGCGGCCGGTGAACGGAAAATCCTGCCGCTTTGCCTTGCACTGCTGTTGTGGCTCAGCGTAAAGGAAGACTTCGCAGTATACGCGGCCGCCTTCGGCGTCTTTCTGAGCGCTCGTCCCGATATCGCCGGGCGACGCTGGTACGGCGCGCTGATCGCCGTCAGTTCGATCGCGTGGTTCCTGCTCGTACGCTACGCGCTGATGCCGCACTTTGCGGGCGCAAGCGGAGTCGATTGGGCGCACTACTGGGACGCCGATCACTGGCGGACGACGCGCGATCTGCGTCCGCTTTTCCATGCCCTGCTGGCCTTCGCCTTACTACCTTTGCTCAACCTGCGTTTCAGTGCAATTGTGCTGGCGCCGCTTTTTCTGGCGCACGCACTTTCCTACCAACCCTGGCATCAGGCATTGTTAGGACATTACGGCTATGCCTTGCTGCCCTTTTTGTGCTACGGATGGTTGCTTGGTTTTTCGCGCGCCGAACGCTGGTTTGCGATTTTTCAAAACGCACGATTCCCGGCCCTGGCAGCGACGGCGCTCGCTTGCCTGTGGCTGGCCGCCGCCCGCGATCCCTACATGCCGCCGCCCGCGTTGAAGACCGACCCGCGCTACGCGTATCTTGAGACCCTGCTGCGCGGTCTGCCGCACGGCGCGTGCCTGCAAACGCAGGCGTCGTTCACCGCCCATGCGCCTATCGATCTGAGTGTATTTCCCATCGCCATACCCGCGTCGAATCCGTGGCAAGCGCGCCTTCCATCGCCGGGACGCCTTGCGGAATTCAAATTTGAACCGGGACTTTGCGAACGCTATTATTTGCTGCTGGAGCCGAGCGACGCTATGCCGCCGTTTTACTCTCGGGAAATGCTTGCGGAACTGGAGCGCTGGGCGCGCGCAAATCTGCGCCTGATCAGCGCGTATGAGTACCAGCGGCCGGACGGACCTGCGGGGCGCTTATTGCTGTTTGGACGGTGAATTCGGGCGGCGTCGCACCCGCGCGAAGGCGAGGCGTGCGGCCGGCTGCATCGGCGATGCGAAAGCTGCGACTGGACTTAAACAAAAGCGACGTCGACGCGCGCCAGGTAGGCTTCCAGATCTTTGACAGCCGTGCGAATCGCGTTGGGATCGCCGCTCTTGCCGCCTTCTTCGATCAGCTTGCCGTACCGCGTGATTTCGGCGAAGCCGTAGCCGCCCCCGGAGCCTTTCAGATTGTGTCCGATCTTACGACACTCATCAAGATCGCCGCGATCGGCCGCCTCCGCAATCTTCTGAAGATTCGCGTGCACGTTGTTAAGGTAACCCGGAATGAGATCTTCCAGATCGTGATCGATTTCGACTCGAATTCGCTCGGCGCTCATCTGCGGATACCCTACCTGTGTACGAATTGGCTGCGTACTTCTACCTGCATTCCAGCAGGCCGCCGACTGTTTTGAGACGGCGCGCTATTTCGTCAATGAACGATTTCCAGAATGGACGAGACCGCTCCGGAACTTTGCGGATTTTCAGCGACCGGTCCCGGCTGCAAAGCGATTTACAAATTCAGTTTCGAGCGCCGCATTCATACGCCCTGCAAGCTGCCGCAGAAGCCGGTCGCGAGCGGCCAGTTCGGATTCCAGAAACCCCTCCGATTGTGAGAATTCTGTTCGCGCGCTGAGTTCGCGATCGAAGGGTTCGCCGCCGCCCGCAGCCGGGTTTTCGCGCAGTCGCATTCGACAGGCGACAATCAGTTCCACCCGGGTCGGGTTGCGAAAATTGTCAAACATGCGACCTTCTTTGCGATAAACCACCACTTCCCCGTACACCCACAAGCGCGCAGTATCGCGCTCGCGCTGCAGCGTGAAATTCCCGCGCCGATGCAGTTCCTGACGGACCGCCTCCGTCAGTTCAAAGTGGACGTCCGGCTGGAAGGAAGTATTACTGAAATTGTGCAGATATACTGTCCGCAAATCCGCTGCATAAGCGGAGAGGTCGGCCGCCTGGAAGGCGGCGCATCCGCAAAGGTACGAGGTCGCGATCCCCAGAGTGATCCGACCGAGCGCACGCCGGAATGCCGCAGGGACTCGCCTCAAGGTCCGCCGCCCGAACCGGCCGGCGCGCCGCTCGATCCGCGGGCGCCTGCGGGAACGACGCGAAATGCGATGATCACGCCAGCCTGGGTCAGCAAATTATCGATCACTGAAGCATTGACCCAGTGCACCGCTTCGTCGTCGGCGCTCTGGATGAGGTAGAACTCCGCCGCCTCTGGCGCACCGGCGGCCGCCGGCGCAATCGCCGCCGACGCGTCCGTAGCCGGCGGACGCCGCACCCGGATCGTCGCCGGGGACTCGCCCTCGCTCAACGTAACTTTGAGTTCGAGCAGATCCGATCCAGCGCGCGTCCAGAGATCCCGCGGCGCCTCCGGGCGCGGCGGCGCCGGTTCATCGGCGAAACGATCCCGCTGCAATTGCCGCAGCGCGCCGTCAAACTGGTTCACAAGGTTTTTCGGCAATTCCGCCGCGCCGCTCGAGTCCTGCCGAAACCAGACCGCTTCGATGGACGCGGGCGAAACCGGCGCAGGATTTTCACCTTCGCTTTCGACCCTGCGGCGTTCCTGGCGCAGGACCAGACGCTGGTTTTTGTTTTGAGAAAGAAAGCTCGCCTCGACTGTTTCGATGAAGGCTTCGCCGCTGATATCAATCAAACGCCGCTCGCGGTATTGCACGGCGTCGTACTTTACTTTTTCAAAGAGGTAGGACGGCAAGAGCGCCAGCGCGCCGCGGTGTTCCGAATAATCGGTGATGATGTAGGTTGCATTAGCGGCGTTCGTCTTGCCAATGTTTACGATTATCGGATCCGCGCCGGCGCGCGAATAAAAGCGCAACTGCGGCCGTGCGCCTTCCAGGTCGGACTGCTTGAGTAAATCTGGATTGGCGTTATACAGCGCGCGCAGCTGGGGCTTTTGCCAGTCAGTGAAGAGATTCTTCACGTTATAGTTTCCGCGGAACCGCACCAGCGGAGCGTCAGGAGCGGCCGCTGCGCCGGCCAACGGCGCGCCCTCAAAAAAGTAGCGATCCTGAAAAAGCCCGCTCTCCCGCACAAAGCGATACTTCAGTCGATCCGGAGCTTCGTAATACTCAACCACTTCCCAGCTTTCCTTCCACAGGACAGCCGAAGGATTCTCCGGCTCCTGGCCAGGGCCGAATAAAATCAGACCGACTACAAGCGCGGCCGCGCCGAGCGCGCCGAAAAGATAGAGTTGTTCGCGTTTCATGCCGCTTCTTCAACGAACTTTCGTTTACGCCGGTACATGGCGACTGCCAGCGCCAGACCGCCGGTGAGACCCAGCGGGAAAATCACCAGACCCAGAAGGATCAGGCGAAACTTCAGCGCGTCCGTCACCTGCACGCTGCGCGACTCGCGCTCCTCGGGCGCAAGACCGGCCGCAAGCGGATTTTCCGTCATCCAGAACAGGGCCTGCGTCGCGAGCGGCATATTCACGTTTTCCACCGGGAACTGCAAATAGCGCTCTGACAGCCAGTCGACGCCGGAAAAAACCACCAAGCGCGGCCCGCCGCTTAAGTTGGATTTTTCGTACGCTACGCCGAGCGCATAGCGAGCGGCAGGCTCGGAGTTATCGCGCCGTGCATTGCGATTCACGTCATCCCAGCTGTTGTAGGTGGAACTGAGCAGGGTCGTAGGAAGCAAATCGCGCAAGGTTCCCACTGCGGTGCGCGGCGCGGGCGTCCCGGTTGTGTCCGGTTTTTGCTCTTCCGCTCCGGCTTGTTCGGACGATTCTTGCTGCGCCGGGGCGTTGGGCGCGGCAGGCTCGGGCGCGGGCGCGGGCGTGTTGCTCGCGGGCCGCTCCTCGAAGTATCCCATGAGCGGAGCAATGATATAGCGACGCAGGCCTCCGCCGCCGATATCTTCGGCAATTGGATGCGCGCCGAGGCCGTCCGTTACGAGTACGCCGCTGACGGTCGTATTGGTAAGGTTTGCGCGTTTGTAAGCGTAGGCCGGTCCGCCCAGTTCTTTAAACAACCAGTCGAGATTTTCGCGGCCTTCCGGATCCACAGCGACAAACACGCGCCCGCCCGCCTTGAGATAGTCAAGCGTCGCCTGGCGCGCCGGCTCGGCGAAGGGCAGCGTGGGGCCAAGGATATAGAGTGCGTCGGCGTCGGCGGGAATCGGTCCCGGCCAATTGTTACTCGTATCAAGCTGGCGCAGATTCGCGTTAAAAAAGCGCAGTTGCTCTTTGAACGCCTCGACCGATGCAAGCGATCGTTGCGTTGTCGGCAGCCCGTAGCGCTCGCCATTCGCCGCCGTAAAATATACCGTGCGTTGCGGTGAAGCGACGAATACAAGCGCGCGCACAACCTCGCGTTCGAACCGCGCCAGATCTTTTTCGGTGGTAATGTAGACGCGCCGCTCAACGTAGGGTTTGTCATCGGTCGAACCGGTCATAGTTTGCTTGAGGACGCGAAATACAACCGTGCCGTTTGAGACATTGCCGAACTCCGTGGTGTTAAAGGTCTCAAGATCGGCGTTCAGATAGCTGACTTTTATGCGCGGATTGGCGACCGGCAACTGGTCGACCATGGTGCGAATGTCGTCTTCGATGCGAAAAAGTTCCGGCTGAGTTTGCGCATCCAAGCGACGCCGGACCAGTTGCTTGTCCGGCAGGAAGGCGTATACCTGGACGTCGCGCTCGATGGACCGAATCACGCTGCGTCCGTTTTCGCTGAAACTGAAATATCCGGGGCTCAAGTCGAGCGAAGGGTTTCGCAGGGTCGCCGCGTAGTTAATGAGCGCGAGCGCGGGAACCAGGGCCAGCATGGAATACAGCGAGCCGACAAGGTAGCCGCGTCGCTGCTGCTCCAGTGTGAGATTCGCATGCGCTTCGACGCTGAAACTCAGGCCCAGCATCAAGCGATAGAGTATCGCCCCAAAAAAGCAGAGCAAAAAGAGAAAGAGCAGCGCAAGCCGCAGACGCGGCAACAGCGCGCCTTCTTCGGCGAGTTTTGCCGCCGGGGCTTCCAGGAAAAAACGGATAAAGAAGAAGGCGAATGCAGCCGCCGCCAGAGCCCAGGCGATCAGAAGACCGCGATCGATCTTTTCAAGAGCGCCCTGGCGCACGCCGAGCACATGCACAGCCGGATCGATTAAGACAATGAGCAGGCCGGCGACGAAAAAGACCACGCCCCAGACGCTATCCAGAAAATAACTGGCAAGCAGGAGCGTGAGGGCGCCCGTAAAGAAGATCCAGACGCCGTAACGTTGGGTAAACTGAGCGATTTTTTCCATGATGACCTGTAACGCGAAACGATTCTTCTATCTCAAAGTTCAGTTGCTGCGGCCGCGCCAGCGACGCGACTCGAGCACCTTGACGGTGAGAAACAGATAGAGAAAAATCAGGCTGCCAAAAAAGATCACGCCTTTGAGCGGAATTACCCCGCGCGTGAACGGAAAGAACTGATTAAGACCGTGCATGTAAGCGAAGATCGCTTTGGCCGGATCGGGCAGGAGGCCCGACATATACGCGCCAATATCGACAATAGAGATCAGTCCCAAACCGATTAAGAGCGACGTCAGGTAGTTGTCCGAAACGCTGGACGCAAAGACGCCGACGCTGTAGGCGTAATAGCCCGCAAGCAACAGGCCGATAAAACCCGTGAGCGTCATGTAATACGGCGTTTCCGCAACGCCGACTATGTAGACGATCGTCATGACCAGCACAAGCGCAGTCACGCTGAGTATGCCCATAAAGTATTTGCCAAGCGTCAGTTCGAGATCGCTGACCGGCAAAGTGTAAATCAGTTCCAGCGTGCCCTGACGCCGTTCATTGACGAACGAGGACATGGATAAAATCACTGCTGCGACCAGCACGATTATATAAAACGCATGAAACAAGCCGCGCGAAACCGCTTCGTAGGTTACGCCCGGCGCCAGCGCCAGCATCACGCTGACCGCTCCGGAGAGTACGGCGACGACGCCCATTGCGACGATGGGCAGGTTTGAGCCCAAAAAGGAACTCAGTTCTTTTAAAAATACCCAGCGCGCGTTTTTCAGGGCGCGCAGTTCGGCGAGAGCGGCAAGGGGATTTTTCATCGCGGTTGTCCCTCCAGCGCGGACGTCATTTGCATGAATTTTTCCTCGAGGCCGGTGTGCATTTCGTCGCCGGCCAGTTCGCCAGCCAGTCGGCCCTTATGAATAACGACCACGCGATCACAGGTGCGGCTGACTTCGGCCAGGATGTGGCTGGAAATCAGCACCGTGTGTTTGCCGGCGAGCGCGCGAATCAATTTGCGAATTTCTACGATTTGAATGGGATCGAGTCCGGAGATCGGCTCGTCAAAAATTAAAACGGGCGGATTGCCAATCAGCGCCTGCGCAATGCCCACGCGCTTGCGATAGCCCAAAGACAGGGTGCGAATCAGCGCGCGCCGCGCCGGTTCAAGGCGCGTCAGTTCCGTCACGCGGCGAAACTCGTCGCTGAAGTCCGCCTCCGGCAATCCGCGCAAACGACCCACAAAGCGCAGGTAGTCTTCGACGGTGAGCTCGGGATACAGCGGCGGCGTCTCGGGCAAATAGCCGATTTTGCCTTTGACCTCGAGCGGATGGCTGAACACGTCCACCCCGTCGATCGCGCAATCACCCGCGGACGGCATCAGGTAGCCGGTCAGGATGCGCAAGGTAGTCGATTTGCCGGCGCCGTTCAGGCCCAAGAGGCCCACGACTTCGCCGGATTTGATGGAGAAGCTGACGTCGCGCAGGGCGGGAAAACTTCCATAGTATTTGGTTAAGCCGTTTATCTGGATCATAGGCGATTTTGCGCGTTTTCAGGTCCGCGGCGGAAGGGCGTCGGGTCAACCAAAATCGCCGGGGCCGCGCGCGACCTTCTTCCATACTAACGAGCGGCGACGGGCGGGCGGACAGGGAGGGTTTGGCGGCGGCGCAAGGTTTGCGGCGAGTTTCTGGAGCGCGGGAAGCGAGCGCGGGGAATGAGACCGGCCGGCCCGCGGGCGGACAGGGGCGACGCGCGACAGGCGACCGGAGGCGCGAATCTGGAACGGGGGAAGCGCGTGAAAGGAGGCTGCGGCGGAACGAGTCTCAGCCGTCGCTCCACAGGATTTCAGCACTTTACCGCCTGCAGCGCGCGATAGCGGCCAGGGTCGCTCATAACATCGACAATCGATGTCAACAGGATGGACCGATCGCAGTAACGCCGCTTAGCTTCACCGGGCGTGCCGTACCGGAGCCTATTCAGACAGCGTTTTCACGGTGTTTTTCTGAATAACTCAGCTGCCTGCGCATATTTCACGGATCTTGGGCATGGGCGGGGCAACCAGAATCAGGGTGCTATAATTAGTCGCAGAGGTATTGCAGCCACAGCCAGTATCAAACCATAGAGCAAGAAAGCCCATCTGCAGGGCATTGTAATCTTCTGTTGGCCGCGCCAAACTTTCCAAACCGCTTGAATAGCTGCTGCAACAATCAGGCAGAGAACCCACCAGACAATAAGACCTTGAGGAGCAACGCGCAAAATCAGACCAATCGCAGAAAAGAAGTAAACTGACATGGAAAACAAAGCGTACGCCGTAACGCATGTCTGGAACAAAATTGATTGCCGCTTCAGCAAGCTCCAGAGAAATATCGAGCTTATCGCACTCAGCTGAACGGTTGCAAGCGCATACGGAGGAAACTCCCATGCTAACCCCGGCAAGAGCAACTGTGTCGCCGAAAAGAGAAGAAATGCGGCATTTCTTGGCGCCATGCCTAAGCCGGAGTAGACGAGTGCAACTCCAGCCGAAAAAACAAGGAGAGTCGCGAATACTGCCGTTGCGGCGCTTGCTCTAATTACAGGTTTCATTTCAAGTGAATCGCATACGATCATTACTGCGATGCAGTATGCTCTCAAGCAATGCACTTATTTGTTTAGACCGATTGTAAACCATAAAATGCCCGCCCCCAAGAATCCACCAGTCGGGACTGGAGAACGTTGGTAGTAAGATTCGATCCGCTGTCCCATGGATTTGGTCAATTGGAGTCTGAATGTCTACGCCCTCCCATGTTGCAAGCCCTCGAAGCGCCCACGCTGCAAATTTGGGGTCCGTATTTGCGACCATCGACCGCAACAAATAGGATTCCTCAGGTTTTTCTATCCCGAAAAAAAAGTCGGCCAGGGGGCCAATGCCCCCGAATCGAAGAACGGTATAGAATGAAGCCGGCATGTGGCGCATTAAAAAGCGCTGGCAAGGCGAGATGCCAGCGGGTGAGCGCATTGATGAAAGCAGAATAACATGCTTCGCGTGACAAATACTTGCAATTTCAAGCGCGACTACCCCCCCGAAAGAAACTCCCAGAAGGGTACACCCTTCATGGTCAATCCTTGAAGCCATTCTATGCGCATAAGCGCGTATCGTCTCCTCGTCCCCTGGCATTTCCCACGCAAGGACCTGAAACTTACAGCGCCTGACTTCCAGCTTCTGCAGCAAACGATAATCTGCGCCAAGACCGCTCAGGGAAACAATCGTTCTCATTGCTAACGTGTAGGCCTTCTCAATACTCGCGATATCTCGCGCGCGAGCGCGTCCTGTTGCCCCTGATCATTTTCTATATAGTGGAAGTGATTATTCATATCCCCAATCTTTGAGAGATGGATGCCATTGCTGAACGGATCATTTTCAATCGGCATTAGCGTTACTCTGCCAATATTTTTGTTATTCGTAAGGTCTCTGTACAGAGGAGAGCCTGGATCGATCGGCGTGGCAATCAGAACCAGATTGTCAACGTAATGACCTTCCTTTGCCAGATGCAATGCCGCTTGAGACGCCATGACTGAACCATACGAATAGCCGATAAGGTTTCGCTCACCCCTGCTTTCCAGAGCTTTGTTCATAATTGCCCGGACTGTGTCGCTTGGTTCATTATCCCAGGTTGTGTACGCACCTGGCATGCCATACGCAGGGATTCTCATCGACGTGGATGATTCGTCGCGGTTGTTCAGCGTCCTCAGGATATTTCCGACTTGGCCATACGAGCTAATTGGCAAATACGAGGCATTTGCGACGCCTGCCTCAGCGAGCTTCCGCGTTATATCCTGGGCGTATACAGACGTTTCATCTTCGTAGCCGGCTCCGCCCAAGAATACAGTCACGCTGTCTAACGTGCCCCTGCGGGCCTCTGGCCGCATAAGTCGTTCGAGTTCCGCCGAACGCCTGCGCTGCTCGGCTTGCCACCGATCATAAGCGACCTGATCATATACTTGAACAACATTGTTATTTCGATCGAACCTCACAGTGCTTCCGCTAACGTGCGTTGCGTTAGGACCTTCGCCTGGGAATATGTAGGTCGACTCTTTAACCGCCCTTCCCGTTCCGTCGGTCCTGATTCTAACCCCATCCACAATAAGCGAAGTATTCGGCGGCAAGATACCGGGCGGAAGAGCGTCAATTTTTCCGCTGGTAAAGTCTTTCAGCACGTTACCGCCCGGACCAAATTTTGCGCGATCAATCGTTGTGAGCATGGTTTTCCCGCGCGTTGCACGATCCCAATCCATCGCGCGGCCATGCATTTCCAGCGCGACCTGCTCGATCATCGCCTGCGTCGGCGGCATGTCTCCAGCGAGAGTGGCAATGCGATCGCGCGCCTTCGTGAACTGAGCATTTGTCGAGAGGCCCGTCCCATCGCCAACTTTGTCCCCCATAACAAGATAGGCGGCTTCATCCAGATACCTGGATTTTTTTTGCGCGTAGTCTAAGCGGACGGCTTCTCGTTTAGCGATATTGGCTTCGATCGTTTCAGAATCAATGCCGGCTTCACGCAGTATGCGACGCGCTTCGGCATAGTCGCCCTGGTTTAGTTTATCGAGTCCCGCCTCGCGAGTTCGATTCTGACGCGCCTCGGTCGTTTCCCAATTCCAGCGCTCGCCTTCGAAGTCTTCCCTGAAAAAATTCGGAATACGACCGCCGAGGCTCAACAGGGCTCCCGCCGCCTCGAACGGTGAAGCGATCGTCTCAAGCCCCCACTTCACGGCGCCGCCCATCATGTTCCAGAACGTGCCTTGCGTGCCGAGATCAAACAGCGTTCCGGGGTCGCTTGCGTCCTGCGTCGGCGCCGCGTCAGACAATCCGCCAATAAAGCTCTGTCCCAGCGCGAGGCCGCCCGTAAGCAGCTTGATCGGATCGCCAAAGTTGTTTTCAATCCACGCGTCGGTGGAAATGCCGCGCGCGCTGCCATCCGGACCGTAGGCCATCGCTGAGTTGGCCGCTGTAAGCGCGAGTCGCGTAGTGTTAATGGTTTGCGCGAGGATTTGCGCAGTCTTCGCTTCTGAAACGAGTCCGTTGACGATGTCCGCCGACTTTCCGCCGATCTGCGCTTGCTTCGCCGCGACGGCCGCATTCTGCGCGCTGTTGCCGGCGACGGCGCCGAGGCCTTTCAGCGAAGAAAGGGCGATCTGCATGCCCGCCATATCGGTCAGACGATACTCGTAGTTGCCGTCCGCATTAGGAGCCAGCGGCGCAAGGCCGATCTCGATCGCGGAAGATGCGAGGGTCGCATACATCTTCTGCGCGGAAGACGCGCCCTTCACCGTCGTCAAGCCGCCGGCAAAACCGGAGGCGACGCTCTTAAAGGCGCCGAGAATGCCGTTCTTGTAATGATCGCTGCCGTCTTCGCCGCGCGACTCCGCGATGAGGCCGCCCTGGATGCCATTGCCCAGCGACTGCACGCCGCCGAGAATGCCCATCATCGCGCTGCCGGCGCCGCCGCCCAGGAAACCGGCGACGGCGGACATGCCCGCGCCAATCATAGCCAGGGTTTCCACGCCCTTAAACTCGGCCGCGTCGGCCTGGCCGGCCGCTTTTGAGATGAAGTCAAGCTGCACGTAGAAGCCGAAGGGCGCGCCGCCCGGCCGTTGACCGAACGATCCAAGCTCGCCAAAACCGCCGAACGAACCGTATTTTGCCAGATCTACGCCCGCTGAAAACTTATCCAGCAACTCCGGCTGCATCTCGCCGGCGACCTGCTGGGCCTGCTGGAAGCTTTCGTTTTCGCCGGGCGGGGCGCCAATCCACATGCCAAGCTGACCGATTACGCGCTCATCGCGGCTGCCCTTGCGTTCTTCGGCGGAACCTTTGCCGGCGATTTTGGTGAAAATCGCCTGCAGCGCGAGCGTCTGCACATGGAAGTAGGCTTCCACTTCGACCTCGTCTTTTTCTTCGAGGAACTTCACAAGGTCCGGGCCCTTCTTGAAATCCAGACCGCCCGTGCTGGAGCTCATTGCAAGATCGAGCGCGGCCTGTGCGTCGAAGTATTTGTATTTGTTTACGACGCCAACGTAATTGGAAATCGTTCCGCGCTTCACAAACTGGTCGCCCACTTCGAACATGCCGGCCTGTACGGCGGATATGCGCGTAGCGTTTTCAACCGCCTGATTTTGCTGGTCAATCTGACGCTTGAAGTCATCGATCAACTTCTGGAATTGTTCGTAAAGCGCAACGTTGCGCTGAACGCGCATATTGCGCTCGTGTTCGCGCATGGTTTCGCGGAATTCCGCAGAGAGCGTTTCAACGTTGCTGAAGTCAGTGCGCGAGATTTTCGAAATGGCTACGGAGGTGTTGAAAGACTCAATACTCTTGTTGATGCTCTGGAACCGCTCGGTATTCGAAGGCTCCTGCAGACGCAGTTCGGCCAGAGCTTCATTCACGGCCTGCAGACGGTTTTGCTGCTCCATCTGGATGCCGCTCGACTGCAGTTGCAGGATCTGACTGTTCAGGCTGTCGACCGCGGCGCCCAACACTTCTTCGATTTGTCCGGAATTGGCTTTGTTTCGAAGATCCAGCTCCCATTGCTCTTTTTTCGTGAAGTGATCGCGAATGCGTTCGTTCCACTCGCTTTCAATGCCGCGCTGGTCCGCGTCGTACCCGCGCTCCCACTGCCGCCAGCGATCCAGATACCGGTTTTCTGAATGCGCCCAGGCCTTTTGACCGCGCGCGAGAACCGTTTGCATTTTCTTTTCCCAGGACTGATAGCGATCGTTCAGCTCTTGCTCGCGCAGATCCCATTCTTTCGTTTGGACGGCGACGCGCTGTTGCAGTTCCGCTTCGTAAACGTCGGATTGATTGCGGATGTAGTCGTCGCCGGTCAAGGCGTAGCCGCTGTATTCTCGGCCGCCGTCCGTGCGCGCAGTCGCACGGTCAAAAACAGAATTGTAGGTTTGGTCCCGCTCGCGCAGAATAAATCCGGCGTCGCCGCCTGCGTCCGCTACGTTCTGACCCTCCGCCTGATAGCGCAAGGCGCGCTGCTCGCGCAGACTATCGCCATGCGTGACGGTCAACTGCAGCGCTTTGCCCATGTTGTAGACGAGGTGCTCCGGGGCGCCTTCATCGATAATCACCGCCCACGCTACGCTGATGGCGCCGTTGTTTTGCAGCACGCGGATTTGCGTGTATTTGCGAAAGCCGTCGGGCTGGCTTGCGTCAGGCGCGCGATACGTTCCGCCCGAAAGCGGACCGGGTTGCGAGTAGACGATGGTCGCAGGATCGTAGCGTCGGCCAAAGCCGTCGCGATATTGTACGCTGTCTTTGTGAGCCGTGAGATCAAGAACCTCGCCGGCCTCATCGGCCGTCAAACCGCTGGTATTTCCATTCTCAATGATGTACTTGAGATCGTCGTCTGTCAGCAGATAGAGCTGACTTGCCGTATCCGGCTCGCCCACCTGGGCGCCGTCGTCCGGGCGCATCAGACCGTACGCCTTCATGCGGCCTTTCATCGTATCTACGTCCGGATTGCGCGTAAAGAAATTCAGCTCCGCTTGCGCGTTTTCATATTCCTTTTGTTTCGCAATAATCGAATCCATCCCGCCCATGTTCCCGGCGATCAACGAAAGCGCGAGCATCACGGCGGATGTGATCACCGCCATCGCATACTGCAATTGAGCGGCGACGATCTGTGCGATTGCCGAGATTGCCGTGCCGGTCAGGCCGATCGCCGTTACAAACCAGGGCGGCGCCAGCGGGATTGTAAATATGCCTGCAATATTAATGGAACCAATCGCATAAGCCGCGGCAGCCGCCGCCATGGAAGCGACCATGATGGCGGTTTGCGTGATCGTTGTGATGATCATCTGAATCAGCATCAGGTCTTGATTCATCAACGCCAGTAGAAAGCCGCTGTATGCAGCGTTATAGGTTGAGTACTCTGCGAGCGAGCCGCCGGAACCCATCCACGCGATGACCGCAGCGCGATCGGGCTCGGGTATGCTGGCTGCGAGTCCGACTCCAATCGCAGCCTGCAGTTGCTGGCTCGGCGTAATGGCGAAAGCGCCCGTGCCCATCGCGGCGGAAAGCGCGGCGTTGCCGTAAGTGGACGCCCAGGCGCCGCCGCCCCAGAACCAGCCGGTGAACTCGCCGGAAAAATTGCGCTGGCCGCCTTGCCACTGTTGCGCGATCCGTTGATAGACCGCGTTGCGCGCAGCTTTGTCGCTGCCGCCGAACTTTCCGGCCACTGCATCGTCAAAGGCGCGGCGTTTCTCCTCTACTTCCGCGCGTTTCTTGGCGATTTCCGTTTGAACAATCTGGTCGGCCTTGCGGATGCGCACCATGCGCATGGTGTGCTTGATGTATTCGGCGCGCGCCGTGATCAGATCGCCGTAACGTTCGTACAGCTCGCGATGCACCAGCTGCGTGAGTTCGCTTTCTTCCGCAGCGGAAAGCGTTTCGTTATCGAAGAACTTCTTCTGGCGCAGTTCCGCCAGACGATCGCGGCCGGCGTCGTCGAGCGGGGGATAGGTTGTTCCGCCTTCGAGACCCGTGACGATCGCGTTGAAGTCCGCCAGGTTGTCCTGCATCAGGACCTGCGCGCCGGCGTTTTTCAGATTTTCATTGGCGAGTTGCAGTAGTTGGAACGCGCGCTCGTATTCGTCGCTTGCGTTTTCCGCCCAATCGCTCAGATCCGTTCCGGTGGAGTCGCCAACGGCGAACAAATAGGGCGTCGTGGCGTATTCTTCAATCGCGAGCCGCTTTTCAAATTCGTCGTTGGCGAACTGGAACCGCGTGTAACGGTCGCCGAGCTCGTTGAGCGCATTCACATACTGGCCGTTCAGCGCGGAGTATTCCTGGCGCAGGCTCTCTTCTTCGGCCGCCAGCGTATCGACGGCGCTTTTTGCGGTGTTGAAGTCCTCGGCGATTGCGTTAAATACCGTCTGAATATAATTCTGCAGATTCTGACTTTTCAGTTGCTGACGGCGCGCCGCTTCGGAGTATTTTTTCGCCGCCTGATCAAAGCCGCCCTGAATGTTGCGGATGGCCTGTTGCTGGGATTGCAGTTCGTTGTCGCTGGCCGCGGCCTGCTGTGCGACGGCCGCATTGCGCGCGTTTGTGATCGGCGTAAGATCGTTTACGCCAGCGTCGACGGTGATGGCGTAGTTGACGAGCCAGCCCTGCAGGGTCTGTTCATCCGTGGTCGCGCGCCGACGATCGGCGGCGTCGGCCGCGTCGACGACGTCGTTCAACGCCTGATTCAAACGCGACAGCGCTTCCAGATAGTTGTTGGCCAGATGCTCTTTAAACGTGAAGGCGAGTTGCGCATCGCCCGTGTAAGCGGAACGCGCCGTCGCATCGCCGACCGTCCGGATCATGCGCGTGCTGCCGGTAATGTCGTCGAGCGGGTCCGCGTTGTCGCGATTCGCATCCCACGTGTTGCCTACGGCGCCGAGCGTATCGCTCATCAACGTCGACTGCCAGTCGCCGTCGAACAGCGTGTTGACGTCGATATCCACCCATTCGGTGTTGATCACCAGCCCTTCGTTGAACTGCGTGTACGACTCGGTCCCGCCGCCGGCCTGATAGTCCGCGTACGATTTGTTGAAATACTGCCGCTCAACTCCGACGTAGGTTCGGTAATTCGTGAAGGTGTTTTCACGGATGTTTTCGCCCAGTTGATTGGCGTACTGCTTGAGGCGCTGCGCGATTTCTTTCTGGCGCTGGTAGTCGCGATCCAGCTGTCGGAAGAAGCCTTCGTGTTCTTCCACCGTCATGTCGATCGCCGCGGCGAGTTCCAGGGCGCGCGCATCCGCCAGCGCGAGTCCGCGCTGCGTGTCGCCGCGCCAGCCAACGGCGGCGTACGGGTTGGTCAGCGTTTCGTCGGCGAAGAGCGCCTCGATTTCTGCGCGGCGGGCGTCCGTTTCCACATACGTGCTGAAGAATCGATCCAGCAGCACGGCCTCGTCGGCGGCGAGTTCCACGAGTT
Source organism: Leptospirales bacterium (assembly GCA_036170535.1). Classification (GTDB taxonomy): domain Bacteria; phylum Spirochaetota; class Leptospiria; order Leptospirales; family Leptonemataceae; genus SSF53. The sequence continues at coordinate 47,803 of JAVHPJ010000064.1, forward strand.
CGCTGGTGGCTTCTTCCGCGGCTTGCGTCAGTTGCGCATCCGCGTCCGGCTGACTGCCGAGCGTGGCGAGCGCCGCGGCAGTGTGGCTTGCGCGTGTTCCAGCTTTGATCTGGAGCTTCTCAATATAAACTTGCAGGAGCGCATTGCGATTCGCCTTCGCGCTTGCGATCGCGCCTGCGTCGGCCGCGCGTTCGAAAAACGCGAGCATGCGCGCTTCGATCGTCTCGATCAAACCGGACGTGAGCAGTTCCTGGGCGCTCCGCAGCGCGAAGGCCTTCTGGTATAGCTCGGCGTTGGCTTGCGTGGCGCCGCGTTCGTCCGGACTGTATTCGCCGCCGGCGCCGTAAAGCGCGTCGACCAGCGCGTCGAACTCGGTTTGCATCCCGGCGCTCAGCGCGCTGTAATACGCGTTCGGCTGCCCTTGCGAGCGATCGATTACGGCCCGATAAAAATCGCCGCGGTTTTCTTTTGCGAGACGCCGCAGTTCGCTGTGCCGGCTGGCTAACTTTGCAAAAAACTTCTCCTGTACGACCGTAAAACGCAGGCCTTCGGCGGCGTAAAAATCGCCGAGTTCTTCCTGTTCGGCTTCCGTCGGCAGTTGCGCATCGGCCGCGCGATCCTGGCGCAGGGTGGCGAGCGCATCGCCTTCGCTCGCGAAATAGTTCGCTTCCGCGTTTTTGCGAATCAGTGCAACGAGCGCCGTGCGCAGGTCGCCCGCGACCGCCGAGTGGCCGGCGTCGGCCAGGATTTCGTCCACCTCGTCGTCGCCGAGCGCGAGTCCGGCGACGCTCTGCGCCTGCACGTGGGTTTCGTATTTGGCCAGCGCGGCCTGCCAGTCGGCGCCGGCCGCGACCGCGGCGTCGCGGTAGTTCGCGGCGGCGTAGCCCGAGATTGCAAGCAGTGCGGGATTTAATTGGGCAAGCGCGGTTTCGGCCGGGTCGTCCAGTTCGCCCGCGAAACGGCGATCATCAAGCGCTTCCGGCAGATACGCCAGGCCGGGCGTGCCGAACTTTAATTGCGCGTACGCTTGTTCAAACAGCGCGTCGATTGCGCTCTGCGCCAGCAAACGCTGCCGCAAGGTCGCGCCGCTCTGGCTGTAAGCCGCAGCATCGAGCAGTTGTTCGAACACGACACGGTAGTTCGCGCGGCGTTCGGTTTCGTTCGCGCCGGTCAGTGCGACTGTGTTCGCCGTGTGATAGTGCGAAAACACTGCGGCGTAGATGTAAGCATGCAGATCGGCGCCGTAACCGCGTTCGTCCACAAGATGCAGGCCGCCGGCCGTCGTTGCATCCGCCGTCAGGCGCAGATATTCGCGGTGCGTGAGCCACTCGACAAGCGTGGCGCCGTCCGCGCCGACGATCTTGCGATCGTTCAAAAACTCGCTTGCGTAGTCGCTGAGCGTGCGTCGGCCTTCGGCGGCGCTCATGTACGCGTCGATCGGTTTGTCCACGAGGCGCGCTTCGAGCTCCTGCATAAGCAGCCAGCGCGCGTTTTCGCCGCCGATGCCGCTTAAATTCAGCGTTGCGCCGTCGCGGACGTTCGGGACGTCGGAGTCGCGGTCTTCGAGATATTTTGCATGCCGTTCGCGCGCAATCTGGTGATTGCGCAGCAGAACCAACTGCCGCAGATCGGCCGGATAATCGGCCGCCGTGTATTTGTCCGCCGTCTCCGCGCGCGCGAGCGCTGTGAGGAGCGTGCGATCATGCAGGGTTTTTGTAATCTCCGCCAGTTCGCCCGCGCCCGGCACGGGCAGGCCGGCGAGATAAGCCTGCAACGCGGCTTTGAGCGTGGCTGTATCCGCGCTGGACTGCGTGATGATCTGATCCAGGCCGCGGCGGATTTCTCCATAAATACGCGCGCCGAGTTTTGTATTGAGTTCGGTGCGCAGCGTCGCTTTTGCCGTCGCCAGATCGGTTCCGTCTGCAAGAGCCGCAATGGACGGGCCGTATTCGGCCGCAGCCGTCGCGCCGCGGTTCGCATAGGCCGCGATCAGGTCCGCCACGTTGGTTTCTACAACCACGTCGCGCTCCTGCGTAAAACCGCCCAGGTCTTCGTCCATCAGCGCCGCAAGACTCTGATTGATCTCAGTCGCCTGCGAATCGAGCCGGGCGAGCAGTTCCGCTTTGAGAGCCGCGCCTTCGCTGACGCTTTCGTTTAACGCGGCGACGACCTCGCTTTTGTAGATGCGCGAGATCGTCGGATTGTCGCGCAGATACTGCCAGACGTTCGCCCGGAAGCTGGCGTCGTCCGCAATTCCATTAATCGCCGTGCGGATCGGGTCGACCTTTAACTGCGGATAGCCCGCCAGCAAAGTCTCGCGGTTCGGCGCGTTGGCGTCTTCGTCGGCAAAGTCGAGTTCCTGTTCCAGCAGTTGGCCGTAGCGATCCGCGATAAAATAGATCTCGCGCTCCAGACGCGCTTCGCGCAGGCGCTCGGCCAGTCGCAGGATGTCGTCGATGCGTTTCTGCGCGGCCGCGTCGGCCTGATTGTCGACCGCGCCTTCGATGTTGTAGCCTTGAAACAATTTAAAGAGTTTTGCGTTGTCCTCGCGTTCGATGAACGCCAGCGCGGCTTCCACCGGATCCTGGTTGTTCCCGCGCGCCTGTTCCATCGCGCTCGCCAGACCGCCTTCGAGTTGCAGCGCAAAACCGATCTTGGTCGCCAGCGCTCCGTAACGCGCAAGATCCGCCGTCGCTTCCGCGCGCAGGTCCGCGCTCGAAGTGTTGCGCTCCTCAATAAAACGACGCGCGAGCAAGAGGCCGATCAGGGCCGCATCCAGCTCCTGTATCGCCGCCGCAGTTTCGCGATCCAGAGTCTGCGCTTTGCGTTCATCTCCCAGAAAATCGATCAGACGATTCGACCAGCGCTCCAGTTCCGGTCCGGTGCGATCCCCGCCGATGATGTTCATCAGGTTTGCGTTCGGATCGATTACGCCCAGCGCCTCAAACTCCGCGCTGATCAGCGCCGTTCCGCTCGCGTCGCGCAGGATGTTTCCGCGCGCGTCCGTCCGGTAAAACCCGAGGATCGCTTTGATTTGATCCATCGACTTGCCGCGTTCATCTTTCGGCGCATCGATGCGCGAGCGATCGATGTTTTCCGTGGAGAAGCGCAGCATCTGCACGCCGGTCATGTAATACGTATGTTCCGGCGAGACATGCTGCAGGAGCGGGGCCGTGGAACCGCTCCGCTCGATTTCGCGCAGGCGGTTCATGCGCAGGCGCGCATCGCTGGCCAGCGCGTCGCTTGCGCCTTCCAGCGCGGCGATGCGCGCATCGAGAATCGCAATCCGCGCAATCACATCATCCCGCTGGTCTTCCAGCGCGGCTTTTTTCGCCGGATTCGTCTCCGCGTCGATTTTAACCTGCAGCGCGTCGCGCGTGCGTTGCAGTTCGGAGCGTTCGCCCTGCGCTTCCACCAGATCGCGGTTGGTCGCGCTCAAGGACGCTTGATTATCGCGCAGCCAGCGTTCGGCTTCCAGCTTTGTTTCGCGTAAATACACGCCCGCGTAGGTGTACTCGAGGCCGGCGATATCGCGACTGATCGCGCGCTTCGCGTCCTCGAGACTCGCGCGCAGGCGCGCGGGGCTCGCCGCGTCGATCGACGCGTAGCTCAGGAGGATGTCGCGCTCGCCTGCGCTCAGCGCGGCGTAGCCGGCGACCAGCGCGCCGTCGGGGAGCGCGAGCAGTGCGTCCGTTGCGCCGATCAAGTCCTCGCGCGCGTCTTTGTAGTCCTGAATACGACTGTCGCTCGCGCTTGTCGGCAAACCGTTGGCGAACTCCGCCGCGTAGTCGGCGTCCGTTTCCAGTTGTTCGGCCGACTTCAGCAGGCTGTTCCATTTTTCCGCGGGCTGGCGACGATCGTAGTCGCCGTCCGCCGGAATCTGGTTGGCGTAGTCAATGTTCGCCCGATTGGCGATCAGCCAGCGACGCAGCGCTTCCGCTGTTTCGCGCGCGCCAAAACTTCCCGGCGGAACGCCAAAGCCGTCGTCGCTCGTACGAATGACGCGGGCTTCCGCAGCGATCGCCTGATTCGCCAGTTGCAAGAGCGCGCCAAAGCTCGCTTCCCGGTTTGTCGCGAGGAACTGACGGATTGCGGCTGCGGTGGTCCGGCCCGAATTGTACACGGCTTCGTTCACCGCGCGTTCTTCGTTCGCCAGACGCTGCCGCAGCGCGTCTTCGTTCATCGGCAAAAATGTGCCCACCAGCGCCTGCACGCCGTCCTGACGCGCGCGCTCCTCGCCGCGAATCGCCAGCACAAGCGATTCGATATTATCGTTGATGCGCTCGATCGCTTCGTCCATCGCCGCGCGCGCGAGTTCAATTTCCGCCAGCGGCTTGCTTTCGCTGATCGCGGTCGCCAGCAGCGTTTTTTTTGTGAGATAGTCGCTGCGCGCCGACGTGAGCGCGTCCAGCGCCTGCACCGCAAGGCCCGAGCTTTTAAGCGCCTCGTCGCTGGCGGTCGTGTTGAGCAAGACGCTGCGTTTATCGATGAATATCTGCGCGCGCGCCTCGGGTTCGAGCGTTTCCAGATTCGGATTCGCCGCCAACAGATCGTTCAGCTCCTTTTTGCGCGTTTTTGCGCCTTCCAGGCCGTTAAGATACCGCAGGGTGTTGTCCGCCAGACGCACCTCGTGATCCGCGCGCGCCCGACGCGTTTGCAGATCCACATACTCCTTCCGCTCGGCCGCAACCACGTCCACAACCGCGTCGCCGGCGAAGGTCGTGATTTCCGTCATGCGATTTAACACGCCCGCCAGTTCGCGACTGGCGTTGGTGACTTCGATTTCGATGAGTTCTTCCGAATTGGACGCGGACAGGATAAACATGTCCGTGAACGCGTTGCGATAGCGCTCGCGCTCCAGTTCAAACGCCTCGCGTGCAGTCCGGAGCGCCGTTGCGTTCGCTTCCATGCGCGTGCGCAGTTCTTCCAGATCGTTCACATAATCCGGAATCGTTTGCTCGCCGACCGCCAGGCGCACCGCGTTCAGATCCGCGCGCAGATCCGTAAAGTCGTAGTCGCCGACCAGCGCCGTCACTTCGTCGCGCAGGGCCTCCGCGCCGCCGCGCAGGCTCGTCCAGCGATTCGTAAGCGTCGCCGCCTCCGCGCCCGCTTCCATGCGCGAACGTTGATCGATCAGTTTGGTGCGCAGAATCCCGAGGCGGTGATTGGCGCGTTCCGCTTCCGCCACGTCGCCGGCCAGATACGCCTCGATGCGCGCAATCAGCGTCTGCAGGTCGCCCGCGCTCGGATTCGCCAGCGCCGCCGTGTCGTTTAAAATCGCCAGTTCGCGGTTTAACTGATCTTCGCGCGTGTTCAGGAACGCCACGTCGATGCCGCGCTCCGTCAGCAGCGCCGCATACCGCGCGTCGCGAATGGTCGTGTCGGTTTGCACGCCCGGACCCAGGTCAATGTCGCCCTTGAGAATCAGGTAATGCAGCTCGCGCACCTGTTGACGCAGATCGGCCACCTGCGTGCGCTCCTCCGTCACCTGCGCCATCTCAAGGCCCGCGTCGTATTTTGCGGCGAGTTCCGCGTAGCGCTTCACCGCCTCCGCGCGCTCGAGGCGCTTGGCCATGTAGTTGCGTTCGCGCCGCAGCAGTTCCCACTCGTATTCCGCGTGGGTCATCAGGTACGGATCGTTTTCGTCGCCCGTGATGTAATAACCCGACAGATCGTCGGTAAAATAAGCGTTGGCCAGTTTTTTCAAACGCGCGTTGCGTTGACCGGCGGCCGGCAGCCACGCGGCGATCTCGGTTTTAATGGCCGCCAGTTTCGCCGCATCGTCCAGAGCTCCGCGATCCTTGATGATGATTTCGTAAATCTCGCGCTGGTGATCCTGGTATTTGGGATCCAGCTGCTCGACGCGCGCTCGCAATTGATCGAGCGTTGTTGCAGAGCCGTAGTCGAAACCCGCGCCGGCCAGCTCCGTCGCACGCGCCGTGAAGACCGCGTTGCGTTCGATTAAGCTTTCCAGATCGCGGCGATAGAGCAGGTACTCTTCCGGCCGCGAAGCGATTTCGGCGCGCAGCTCGTTTTCAAAGTCGGACTCGGCGAGCGCCGCCACATCCGCCGGCAGGTCGCCGGCGAAACTGCGCACATCGCGTAAAAAGCCGGTGGAACCGCCGCCGCCGTGCATGTTGTCGTCGAGCGCCGCTTCCACGCCGCTTGCGTCCGCCAGTATGCCGCGAAAACGCGCAATGGTGGCGCCCATGCGATCGCGTTCGCGCTCATAAAAACAATACACATAGTCGTTGTCCGTAGCGGCCGGGCACGTGTAGGACTTCGTGCGCAGAATGTTTGAATAGTATTTGTAGGCTTCTTTCGCCTCCGCCAGCGCCGCGCCGCCGCCGCGCACCATGTCGCCCAGCTGAGACAGCGAAGCGTCGCGCCGCGCGCGCTCTTCGTTTACATACTGCTGAAGCTCCTGCTCCGCGCGCAGACGCGATTCGCGAAACTCCGCGAACTTCGCCTCCCACTGGGTGCGACCTTCCGAAATCTTTTCCTGCAGATCCTGGAGCCACGCATCCCGACGTTCTTTTAACTGATCGTGGCCGGCTTTCCAGACCCGGTCCGCGTTCTCGCGCGTCTGACGCGTTTCGTTCAGCCAGGTCAGGCGCTCCGCATACAGGCGTTCTTCCGCCAGCTCCCAACGCCGCAGCCCCGCGTCGATGACCAGCTCCATCTTTTCTTCCCACGTGCCGTTGAGCTCATCGAGCGCCGCCGGATCAAAAGACGGACCTTCGCCCAACTCCTGTAAAGATTGCTCGGCCAGCGCGAGCATTTCGTCGACTTCCGCGTCGGCCTGCTCGGCGGTTTCGCCCAGAATTTGTTCCACGCTCGCGCCCGCGCTCGCCGCGTCCGCCGCGAGACGCGCCGAAAGATCGTCCGCGCGCAGCGTCGCAATGTAATTGTTGCGCGCGCGTTTAACGTAAAAATTGTCGCGAAGCAAAAACTCGGAGCGAAGCTCCTGCGCCCGTCGATCCAGTTCGGCTTCGAAAGTCGCAGCCTCTTCCGCGCTCAGCCCCGCATTCGCCGCGCGCGCCGTATCGAGCGCCGCATCCAGTTCGTCTTCCAGTCGCGTGTTCAACGCGTCGCGACCCACCGCGGCCGCGGCGTCCCAGAGATTCAGCGCGAGATCCAGCTCGCTTTCCACCGCCGCGTCCGCCGCCGCAACGATCGCTTCAAACTCGGCCAGCGTCGCCTCGGTTACGTCGATGGCGGCCTGCTCCGCGCGATAGCGCCCGCGTTCGGAAATTAAGAACTCTTCCGCGTCGGATTCCCACGCCGCGCGCGCATTGATAAAGCTCTCCGCCGCCTGTTGGTTGAGAGTTTCGCGCTCGGCCTCCGTGTAATCGCCGGACCCAATTTCGAGCTGGCGCTTGCGCAGCTCATCGATCGCTTCTTCTTCCCATTCCACGCGCTCGGTCGCGTAGCCAAGTTGCACGTAGTTGTTCCAGGAATCCACGTCGCTCAGCCGCTCGGCGCGATCGACGTACTGCTCCAGCTCCTGGCGATCCGACTCGCCAAACTGACGGAAGGTCTGCGCAATCGCTTCGCCCTGGGGAACAAAGATGGAATAAAACATCGACACGGCGGTGATCGCCGCAATCACGCGTCGACGCGGCGCATGCTGAAAGAATCGCACGACTTTCGCCCGCCGCGCAAACTCCGGCGTCGCGGCAAAACCAAAAGCGTCGCGATCCCCGGGCCCGCCGCGATCGCCGTCTCCGCCCGACCCGCCCGCGCCGCCGGCGTTCAGGTCGCGCGCAGATTCGCGTAAATTGCGCACACGCTCGAGGGACAGGGCGATAGAATCGGCCGCCGTTTGTTTTACGGTCGCGATGGAGAGGTTCATACGGGAAACTCCGGCGCATATGCATGCGCTGTAGTGAAATCAAGCAGTGTCAGGAAACCGGAAGACGAAGGCGCGATGAAAAGACGGCGGACGGAGGCGGGCGGGCTAAAAAGGTAAAGTTTCTTAACCGTTCGTCCGGCGTAGCCGTTGCGAATCGAATAGTAGTTCTGAAGCGCCGGGCCGGACGGCGTTGCGCCGCGCCTGGCGAT
>JAVHPJ010000065.1:0-16601 GCA_036170535.1 Leptospirales bacterium
TGGCGGGGCTGAGCATGGGCCTCTTGCCCGCGATTCGCGCCTATCGCAACGCCCTCGCCGACGGTCTGACGATTCGCGTTTGAAGTTGCGCTGGTGCGCCGCGCGTCCCCGCAGCATGGCGGGAGCTTCATGAATAATCCGGGCTGGAATTATTAACAGTTTATATTGCGGCGTCTCACGCGGACCCTCGCGCCCGTCGCCGCGCAGCGCGGGATTTCATCAAAAAGTCGCCGATTACCGCAAGCTTTCACCGGTCGAAAAGGCCTGGTTTTTGAGAACTGTTTGACTCGCGAATCGCGCGCGCGCAAAAATTGGCCGCTCAGTCCGACAGTCCTGGCGGACAGTCGTTGGAGTTCGACCATGCGCATCTCCTTTCGAATCAAGTTGTTGATCGCGATTTTCACCCTTTCGGCCGGCGGCGCCGCCGCCAGCACGCTTTTCTTTTACGGCCAGGTTGTGGGCAAGGTGATGGAGCAGATGGACAACCGGCTCAAAGATCTGGGCCGGCTGGGTCAGTACATGCTTTCCGCCGAGGACCGCGCTGCGATCGAAACCCTGGCGCGCGACGTTGTCGCCGACGGCGGGCCCATGCAGTCGGATTTTCTGAGTTCGATTGAGGACGGCGACGCGGAGCAGGCGCTTTCGGAAGAGCAGGTCCGACGATTCGAAGCGCGCCCGGACTTCCAGCGCCTGATTCAAGTGCTGCGCGCGATCAAGAAATCCACGCGCGAAAAGGTCCTCGTGCCGCAGCGTCTGCCGCAGGAGCACCTGGATCTCAGCGATGTTCCGCAAATACGTTACGCCTATATCGTCGTGGAAATTCCGGAATCGCCGGAGCGCAACTATGTCCGCTTCATTGCGGACGGCGATAACGAGCGCCTGGATATGAATCGCGACGGAGAAATTTCCGACGACGAGGAACCCACGCAAATCGGCCAGGTGTACAATATTTCATCCCAGGAAAATCTGAAACGGGCTTTTGACGGCGTTGTCTCCACGTCGCGCGGCTTTGAGCCGGATCAGTGGGGCGTATGGTATTCGTCATATACGCCGGTATACGATGCCAGCGGCGAACGAGTTATTGCAGTGCTCGGAATCGATTTGAACGCTTACGGCCCGGCCAGCGCCCTGAATCGAATCAAGCAGATCAGCTTTTTGCTGGTGGGCGCTGCAACGCTTGTCTCGCTTCTGGCGGGGTACGCCATCACCCGCTGGCTGGCGGACCCGCTGACGCGCATCACGGATGCGGCGGAACGCGTGGCGCGCCGCGATTTTAGCGTCGAGGTGAATGTGCAGTCGCGCGACGAGATCGGTCGACTGGCGAATACATTTAATATGATGGTGCGCGATATTCGCGACTACTCGCAGAACCTGGAACAAATAGTCGAGCAGCGGACGCGCGAATTGCAGGAAGCCCTGGAAAAGGTGCAACGGCTAAAATCTCAGCAAGACGCGGACTATTTTCTGACGACGTTGCTGACCAGTCCGCTTTTTAAGAACTGGAACAAAAGTTCGTCCGTTGTTACCGATTTTCACATTGAGCAGATCAAGCAATTCCAGTTCAAACATGTGCGCGGCGCCCTGGGCGGCGATTTGTGCGTGAGCGGGAATCTGAATTTCAGCGGGACGCGCTGGACCATGTTCTTGAATGCCGACGCGATGGGCAAATCCATGCAGGGCGCAGGCGGCGCGCTTGTCATGGGCACGGTCATAAACTCGATCATGAATCGGTCCGCTGCGAACAAGCGGGTGCTCACGATTCCGCCGCAAGAGTGGTTGGAACTCGCCTACACGGAGCTGCAGCAAGTTTTCCAGACCTTCGACGGCAGCATGTTCGTTTCCTGCATTCTGGGCCTGATCGAAGACGATACCGGCCGCATGATCTACTTTAATGCAGAGCACCCCTTCTCCGTGCTGTATCGCGACGGAAAGGCGAGTTATATCGAAGAAACGGTGAATTTTCGCAAAATCGGCATGCCCTTCGAGGCGGCGTTTAATTGTCATGAGTTCCATTTGCAACCGGGCGATCTGATTCTTGTGGGATCGGACGGAAAAGACGACCTGCGCATTGGCGGCACGGACGCCGTACGAGTGATGAACGAAGACGAGGGTTTGTTTTTGACTGCAGTGGAGCGGGGCGAGGGCGATATGGAGCGCATTCGATCAATGCTCAATGAGATGGGCGAAATCACGGATGATTTATCGATGATCCGCATCGGCTATTACGGACCCAATGCGAACCTGCAACCGGAGCGACGCGTGGATCTGGGGCGGATCGTAGAACAGGTGCGCGCCAAAGACTATGCGGGCGCGCTCGCCTCGCTTGAGACTTTGCCTCCCGAAGAAGAGGGCTTCCTGGCGCTGTATTATCGCGGATTCTGTCTGTCGCGCCTGGGGCGGCATGCCGAAGCGGCTCGCGTGCTCGAGCAGGCGCGACGCTATGACCAGGAACAAGCGGCCATGTTCCTCTTGCTGGGAAAGGTCTATTCGGAACTCGGTCGCCTGGAGGAAGCCGAGACGTATCTCAGCGAAGCCCTGGCGCTGAAGCCCGGCCACGCCGCGACGCGCTCCGCCCTGCGCGCCGTACGCGCGCGACTGGGCCGCCAGCCCGGCTCATTCGGGGCCGGCGAAAAAAAGTAGACAAAGTTGTCTATTCCTGAAATGCCGGGTCGGGGGACACGCCTGTGCGCCGACTGCTATTTCAAAAACGTCATCAGCTCGTTTGGGAGGAGGCGCCGGAGCCGACTCTAAGCGGCGTAAATCAAGCGATTGTGCGGCCCATCGCCATTGCTCGCTGCGATCTCGATATCCCGATTCTGGCCGGTCAGACCCTCTTTCGACCGCCTTTTCCCATCGGGCACGAGTTCGTGGGCGAGGTCACGGCGATTTCTGCGGACCAGGCCGCGCGCCTGCCGGTCGGCGCGCGCGTGGTCGTTACGTTTCAGGCTTCGTGCGGCGTTTGTCCGCTGTGCGCGTCCGGCCTGTCCAAGAGCTGTTCCAGCGTAACGCCGACCGCCGCCTACGGCATGCCGCCGGGCGCAAAGGAGTACGGCGGCGCGCTCGCCGAGCGCGTGTTTATCCCTTTCGCCGCGCAGATGCTGGTTCCATTTTCGGAAAAGATCGATCCGGTTGCGATCGCGAGTCTCAGCGACAATATCGTTGAATCGTGGAAAATGGTCGGGCGCGGATTAACGCGCCGGCCGGGCGGCAGCGTGCTCGTGGTCGGCGGTCTCGCGCGCAGCATCGGGTTGTATTCAGCGTTGCTGGCGAAAAGCCTCGGCGCAAGTCGCGTGGTCTATCTTGATACAATGCGCGAGAATCTGGATCTGGCGGCTGAACTCGGCATTGAAATCATGGACGCGCAGGAGTTTCCCAAAAGCGCCGGAACGTTTGATGTCGTTGCGGATTGCAGCGCAGCGGAAAGCGGCTGGCGCTGCGCCTTGCGTTCGCTGGCGCCGGGCGGTTTCGCCTCGTCGGCTTCGATCTTCTGGACCAACAAACTGGAAATGCCGTATCTCGAACTCTACAATAACGGCGCGGAGCTGCACATTGGCCGCGTGGACTCGCGCGAAACAATTCCGCCCATGCTTGAGCTGATTGAGTCCGGTCGCTACGATCCCGGTCCGGTGGTTACAGCGACCGCCGCCTTTGACGACGCGCGCGACGCCTGGCTGGAGCCAGGCGTGAAGTTGGTCGTTACGAATTATTGATGCGCGCCGAGCAGAGCCTCGTCCACTGTATCAAATACGGGGAACAGGCGATCCAGACGGCTCATTTTTAACGCGAGCAGCGCGTGTCGCGGAGGCGCGGCGATTACGACTGCGCCGCCTTTCGCTTCGCACCGCCGGTGTAGTTTTACCAGCATCGAAAAGCCGCTTGAATCCACGTAGTCGCAGCGGGCGAAATTAAGAATGATTCGGAGGCTGTAGATTTCCGTCTGAGTCTCGATTTGCTTCTCAAAGCCCGGCGCATTCACAAAATCCAGCGGCGAAAGCAGGTGAAAAACGGCGGCCTGGTCCCGATGTTCCTGCTCGAAGTTCATGAGTTCGTCGCGCCGATGCCTTCATAAACGTCGAATTCCGAACGGTCCATCAAAATATCAACGCGCCTCGTTTCTTCGCCGCAGCGCGTCAGCAATTTCCTGAATCTGATCTGACTCGTAAGTATTCACGCCAGGCGCGCCTTCACGGGCCAGGTACAGCATGGCGCTGGCCACATCGCCGCCGTCGATCGGCCGCAGTTTTTTCAAGGGCCCGATCAGCGCGTATTTCAGCACGGAACCGGCGAGATTGGCGAACTCTTCGCCGGGACGCGATTCGAGTCGTCGCCCGGTTAATAGCGAAGGGCGCAGTATCGACAATTGCGACAATTGCAGCGCTTTCAGGTCTTCTTCTAACTGTCCCTTAACACGATTGTAGAAGATGCTCGAGTTCACATCGGCGCCAAGCGCACTGATAACCAGGAACCGCTGCGCGCCGGCGCGTTGCGCTGCGCGTGCGGCCGCCAGAGGATAAAGGCGATCCACCTTTTCAAAGGCCGCTTCGCTGCCGGCCTTTTTCATGGTCGTGCCCAGGCAGCAGAAGACGTCATCTACTGCAAAGAAGTCGGTCTCCGCGTCGAGATGCTCAAAGTCGGCGCGCTTCTGGACCAGTTTGCGGCTCTCGGTCGGCAGGGGGTTGCGGATGGCGACGCGCACTTCCGCATACAAAGGGTCCGCCAGCAGCCGGTCCAGCAGCTGTCGACCGGTCATGCCGCTTGCGCCGAGTATTACCGCTTTCCGCTTGTCCGTGGTCATGGGAGCCTCGCGTCATTCTCCGAACAGCCGCCCGGGAAAATCAAGTCCGGCGCGGATTTGCCCGCGCGTAATCCGCTTGTGAGCAATGCGTCGCGGCAGCATGGCCGGAGCTGCATGTATCATCCGGGCTAAATCTGACCGGAAAAGCGCGCGTCATCGAGCACCTTGTGGAAGCGGATCGAATTGGTTTCGCGGCCCTCCCCGAGGGGAATCGCGCCGACGACGACGATGGTATCGCCGCTTTCCGCCAGGCCGCGTTCAATTAAGTAGCGATCGGCGGCGGCGATTTGTCGGTCCATATCCGCGCGTTCGCCCACCGCCGCCGGGATTACGCCGCGCAGCGCATTTAAACGCCGCAAAGTCGGCTCGCTGGCGGACAGGGCGATAATCGGTCGCGGCGAACGCCACTTGGAAAGTAAAAGGGCGGTCACATTCGATCCGGCCAGCGCGACGATTGCACGCGCGTTGAGTCGTTCCGCTGCGCTCACGGCCGCGCCGGCGGCCCCCGCCGAGAACGAAGTTATGTCTTGTTCAAATCGCGGCGCGGACAGGCGCAGTGCGCCGTCGGCCTCGCGGACAATGCGCGTCATGGCGTCGACCACGAGATCAGGATGAGCGCCTACGGCCGTTTCTTCGCTGAGCATCACCGCGTCGGCGCCGTCGAGCACCGCATTGGAAACGTCGGTCGCCTCCGCGCGCGTCGGGCGCGTCGCCTCCACCATGGAACGCAGCATCTCCGTGGCGACGACCGCCCACTTGCCGCGCGCCGCCGCGCGTTGCAAAATTTGCTTTTGAATAAACGGCACGCGTTCAAAGGGCAGCTCCACGCCCAGATCGCCGCGCGCCACCATCACGCCGTCTGCGACCTCCAGAATTTCAGAAAGATTCTGGAGCGCCTCCGGTCGCTCGAGCTTTGCAAGGATCGTCGTCTTCACGTTCCCGAGGAGGGCGCGCGCGTCGCGAATGTCCTGGGCGCGTCGCACGAAGGAAATGGCGACGACGTCGATGTCCGAGCCGGCCACGAATTCCAGATCGCGTTTATCCTTTTCCGTGAGGGTTTCGACAGAGAGGTGCGCGCCGGGCAGGTTGATGCCTTTGTTGGAGCTTAACTTCCCGCCATGCACTACCACGCACTGTACGTCCTGACCTTCGATCTTTTCCACGCGCAATTCAATGGCGCCATCGGCCAGCAGAATGCGGCCGCCCGGTTGCGCGTCCTGTGCAAGGAATTCGTATGGCGAGTGCACCGTGCGCGCATCGCCTGCGACCGGACGTTGCGTCACTGTAAATGGCGCGCCGGGCTCCAGGATCACGCCTTCGGCGGGGAGCGAGCCAATGCGCATTTTCGGACCCTGGATATCGGCGAGTATCGGAATGAAGCGCTCTTCCAGGCGCGCGGCTTCGCGCACCAGTTCGACCCACGGCGCCAGTCGGGCGCCGTCGCCATGCGAAAAATTTAACCGGAAGCAATCGGCGCCGGTTCGAATCAGGCGCCGCAGCATTTCGAGGGACGCGGAGGCGGGGCCGACTGTTGCAATAATCTTGGTAAAGCGAAGACGTTCCACGGCCCTGCCTGCCCTGGCGCAGCGCCGCATGGAAGCCCTTTTTCCGCTGAAAAAAATGCGGCACGATCGGCCCGGACAAGACCCCTCCCTGCAAACGGCGCCCCGGCGTCGCAATACAGGAGAGCAAACTTATGTTACAAATTCAGGATATTCCGGAGTTGCGCGACTTTCAAACCGACCCGGCGGCGGAGCGCGTGGCGGTGTTAATCGGAACGCGCGGCGCCCCGGAATGGAAAGAGATCATCACGGCGGCCGCGTCCGCCTTTCCGGAAATTCACTGCGCCTGCTTGAGCAAGGTGCTTTTGTATCGGAAGGCGACCGCGTCAGGCGAGGGACCCGAAACGCCGCTCAGTTATTCCCGGGCAAGCTGGCGCCGTAAGGCCCCGGAACCCAGGCGTCCCTTCCGGAGCTTTTATCTGCTCTGTCTTTATTCGCGGGAGTACACGCCGGCTGCGCGCCTGCGCGAACTGGAACTGCGCCTGGGGCGTTTGTTCGACGCTGCGCCCGGCGTGCGGCTGCGCTTCGCCTTTGGGCGCGTCCCGGAACAAAACGACGCGGTTCGAACCGGAGGCATGCTCGAACGCATTTATCGCCTGTCGACGCCGCTTTATCGGGCGCCGGAGCGCATTGTCGCAGCCTGACCGTTCGAAAAAATAATCCCCAGCCTGTCCGATTTATGCGAGGTACTGTATCTTGTGGCAACTTGCCGCCGGCCGTCGCTTCGACGGGAGGCGGGCGTAAGGAAGGTCGGGCAGTGGAAGGGGCTTTGCGCGGAAAAAAGATTCTGATTACCGGGATTACGGACGGGGCCTCGTTGGCCATGCACATTGCGCGTCGCGTGCAGGCGGAGGGCGCGGAGCTTTATTGCACGGGTCTGGGTCGAACCGCTTTTCATGGGGAACTATCGGAAAAGGGCGCGGCTTACCTGGACCGCACCTACGCCGATTTCCAGGCTGCCGTGCGCGAGAAGTTGGGCGCGAACGTTTTTACCGCGCCGCTGGATGCGACCGTGGATGCGAGCATCGGCGATGCAGCCCGTCTTATTCGCGAGCAGGCCGGCGCGCTCGATGGCGTCCTGCATTCGATCGCGATGGACAAGACCATTCGCGGCGGCTCCGCGAAGCCGTTTCTTGAAACCACGCGGGAAGAATTCATGAGCGCTATGGACGTGTCGGCCTATTCGCTGCTTGCGTTGACGCGCGAACTCTTGAATTGCGGCGCGCTGGCGCGAGGCGCATCGATGGTCGCCCTGAGTTATCTGGGCGCGGGCCGCGTTATGCATCATCCCTATCGCAATATTGGCATAGCCAAGGCCGCGTTGGAGCGAATCGTTCTGGAACTCGCGTATGAACTCGGCAAGTCGCATGAAATACGCGTCAACGCGCTGCGATTCTCGCCGTATACGGAAAGCAAAGCCGGCGGCGCCATTGAAGGACTGGCCCGCGCGGTGGAAATGCAGAACGCCGACAGCGCACTGGGCAACGCGCGTCCCGAGGATCTGGCGCAGGAAGTCGCCTACCTGCTGCGGGGGAACCTGCGCGTCACCGGCGAAATTCGCCATGTGGACGGCGGCTATCATATGCGCGGATAGTCCGGATTATTCATGAAGCGCCCGTTTTCATGAATAGTCCGGGTTAGCGCAAATTCGTCGCATAAATCCGGGCCAGCTCAGTAGCCGGCGAGCGCGCGCACCTTGCCGGTTGCGCCTGCGGGGCCAGAGTTCTCCGACTTGCGAAAGCAAACGACGAAAGCTCCCCTGGAAAGGGGCTGGCCGTCCATGTCCGCCCATCGATCAATTGCCAGAGTTGGTTCAGGTTGGCCGCCAGAAAGCGCATTTACAAGCGCGCTGGATTGGCCCGGCCTGTTCGGATGAATCAATTTCGCGCCGGCCTGCTTCTGTTTCCCGGACTGACGCAGCTCGATCTTACCGGACCCTATGAGATTCTGGCGCGCATCCCCGGCGCGCAAGTCGAGCTGATCTGGAAATCCCGCGAGCCCGTGCGCTCCGAACACGGCATGGAACTTTTGCCGACCTGCACCTTCGCGGACTCCACGCCGCTGGACCTGCTTTGCATTCCCGGCGGCGCCGGCGTGAATGCGCTGCTTGAAGATGTACAGACCCTGGAATTTGTTCGGCGCGCAGCTGCGTCGGCGCGCTACGTGACCTCGGTTTGCACCGGCGCGTTGTTGCTTGGCGCAGCCGGATTACTCAAGGGCAAACGCGCCACCACGCACTGGCTCTCGCACGATTTGCTGACAGAGTTCGGCGCCATTCCTGTGCGTGAGCGGGTGGTGCGCGATGGAAATCTGTTCACCGCCGGCGGCGTAACCTCCGGCGTAGATTTCGCTCTGGCGATTGCGGCGGAAGTCGCCGGGCGCGAGGCGGCCGAAAAGATTCAACTCATGGTCGAATACAATCCGGCGCCGCCCTTCGACTGCGGTTCGCCCGAATTGGCGCCGGCCGGCGTTCTGAGCGCGGTTCGCGCGGAGCGCGCGGGCGGCCAGGCGAAACGTGCGGAAATCGTCGCGCGGGTAAAGCGCGGACTTTGAACGTCGACCTTCAGGCGCGACCGGCGTAGCCGATTACGTCCATGAAGGCGCTGACGCTGAAGACCGCCTTGCCGGGGCCGGGCTCGCCGTAGCCGGGCGGCGTCGGCAGTTTGTACTTTTCAAACGTCGCTTTCCATACGCAGAGCAATTCCAGAAAATACTCAAGCGGCGGGAACTCCTGCTCCGCGATGGATGTGAGGGTTGTAAATGGTTCGGGGCACCAAGTGGTGAAACGCGGCACGACTCCGTGGCTCATAAAAAAATCGAGACCGGCGCCGGTGGATGCAACCGCTTCCGCCACAGTGGCGAAGCCCCACGGTCTGGATAACTCGACGCCGCCGACAAAATTCGGAATCACGCCGGACGGACCAAAAACCTCGGCGCTCTCCACAATCCGCCGGATCCAGACATCGCGGCCAATAAAGCGCGTTTTGCCGGGACACAATTTATCAAAGAGCTGCGGATCCCAGACTTCGTAGTTGGGATGATACACCTGAATGCCGACGTCGCGAAACCTTTGAAGATCTTCTTTTTCCCAGGCCTGGGTGACAATTTTGCCCATCCAGCGGCCCGGGAAGCGCGCTTCGATCGCTTCGGCGTACTGGAAATAAAAATCGGTTTCATTTTTTCCGCGCAGTTTGTCCGTCACCGAGCCGCCGGTGATTGTATAAACCTTCGCCGTGGAATCTTCCTGATCAATCCAGCTCAGGACTTCCAGAATCTCCTCCATCGACTTCACGCCGGTGTACGGCCGACCTTGCTGTTTCTGCTGGCGATAGTTATGATTGATGTCGCAAAACGCGCATTCCTCGTCCTTGCCAAAGTACTGGCAGTTGCGAAACGCCGTCAGATAGATCAGGTAACCCCACTCGATCACCGGGGCAATTTCTCCGGGCGTTTTGCCGCTGGCGGTCCGGTGACGGTACCATTCCGGAATCGGCGGCAAAGCGATGTCGCCCAGCGTCGTATCGCCGAGGAAAAGCGCCGGCCCGTTGGGCCCGGGAGCGACGCGGTAGGGACTGTTGGGATTCACGCGTACGGAAATCACCGTGGGCGCCAGATTAAAGTGACCGCCGCTCAGTCGGATTTCTTCGGGCACGCGAAAGCGAATCTCCTCGCCCTGATCGGCGAGCGCAACATGATCAAAGGTAAAAATGAAGTAGTCCTTCTGCTTGAAGTCGGCGCCGCGCAGGGCTGCGCTGTCAAAGTTCAAGCCGAGTCGGAGCGCATCCTGCTTGATAATGGCTTCGACGGGTATGGAGCGGTAACGCCGCTCAAAGGCTTCCAATTCGTCGAGCGTGGTGGGCGTGACCTTGAGGGGGCTCGTCATCGTTTCCAGAAAACGAGCGCAAGTCGGCCCGAGCCAGTCTTTTTCCCGACGCCGCGACCGGCGGTGCGCGGTCGCAAGCGGGCGGCGCCGGGCGCGCGGCGTATACGGCGCGGATGTCCGGGGGCCGGCGGGGGCGCGGTCCGGTCGGCCCCCGTCGGCCCGCAGTGCGACCGCTTGACAGTCTGCGCCAATACCGCCTTTCTGGTCGGGTTTATGCAGGCAGTGACCGCATTTTTCCGACGCTTGTTCGCTTTTCCCCGGCCGTTCCTCGCTGTGTTCTCGCCGGTCTGGCTGGGCGTATTTATCGCGCTGGTCGTCGTGGATCTGGCCACGAAGAAAATTGCAACGGACCATTTGAGCTTTAACCTGACGCGCCTGCAGGCGGAGCGCGTACTGGAACGCGAACACACGACGGCGGTCTTTTCGGGCGTGCCCCAGGTGAACATCTGGGGCGAGAACGGTCGGCTTATCCGCTTTCAGCTGCACTTCAACGATCGCTTCATTTTTGGGCTGGGCCCTTCTGCGCCCATCCTTGGTTTTCTCGCGACGCTCACAGCGGCGGTCTTTCTATTGCTGTATCGCTGGCATAATCCGGAGCTGGGTCATGGTCTGGCCTGGCTCTTTGTTTTTTCCGGGGCGGCCGGCAACCTCATCGACAAAATGTTTCTCAAATCCCTTGCCACCCGGGAGTGGAGTTTGGGCCTGATTCCCCAGGCCGGGACGGTCTCCGGCGTCGTCGATTTCATCGATTGCATCTGGTTTAACTGGCAGGCGGTACAGGACATCCCGATTCTGAATATGCTGTCCCTCGAACGCTGGCCCACCTTCAACGTGGCGGACAGCCTGATCGTGGTCGGCATCGCACTTTTGCTCTTTACCATGCGCGAACCCGAGGCGGCCGAAAATCCCGTCAACGCTCGGACCGACTGACAGGCGCTCTGAAAATGGACGTACAGGAACAGCGGAATCGGGAGCGCGATCTCATCGAGCGGATCAAAGGCGGCGACGCAGACGCCTATATGGATCTCGTCGGCGCGTATCGCACCCGGCTGTTCCGTAAGGCCTGTTCCATCCTGAATGACGCCGAGGACGCCGAGGACGCGCTCCAGGAGGCGCTCCTGACGGCGTACCGCGCCCTGCCGCGTTTTCGCGGGGAGAGCGGCATATACACGTGGCTTTACCGAATCGTAGTAAATAAGTGCCGGGACCATCTCCGGTCGCGTAAAAGCGGCTCAGAGGAGTCGCTGGAGCTTTATCAACCCCTGCTTTCCGACGATCGGGTAGCTGTGGAAAAAAATGTCGAACTATCGGACGATGCCGGCTATCTAATCGAAAAAGTGAACGGGCTGGAACGCAAGTATCGGCAAATTCTATTATACCGGTATTACGAGGATTTTTCCTACGAAGAGATCGCCAACCTCCTGCGCGTAAACATAGGAACGGTAAAGAGCCGTTTGTTTAAAGCGCGTGAGCTGTTAAAACGATCCATCGTGCGGAACGGTCGCGGCGAAGACTACTTCAGCGCCCTGTAGGCGCAAACCATGAGCCAGGAAAACAAGAAATATAAACCGACGGATTACGTCGAAGACCCGGAACTCCCGCTTGCGGAAGCGGAGTCTTCGCTCGGGCCCCAGGACCTTGAGACGGCGCGCCGCTCCCGGCAGCTGGATCGGGATCTGAAGCGCGCCTTTGGCGAGCTGCGCTCGGCTGCGGAGCGTCCTCTGGACGCCGCGGCCTTTGACCGTCGCCTGCGCGACGCAATTCAGGCGCCCGATCGCGGCGAGGTCGTCTATTTGAGCGAAGTGCGTCGGCGCGAAGTCAAAGATCGGCTCCGTGAGGCCTTTGTGTACAGCGAGTTGCGCTATGTGCGCTACGGAGTCGCGGCTGTGCTGGTCGCCGCCCTGCTGAGTCCCGTGTGGCTGCGCTATTTGGGCGGATCGCCCGGCTACGCAGATGTAGCATCGAGCGCCGGCGATCTGGCGTTAAAATCGGCGCCTGTCGCGCCAGGCGCGATCCAATCCGAAGGCGATATTGCCGGCGAGGTCATGGCGCCGCCGGAATACTCGCAAAACCAGGACCGTCAACTTGATCAGCCTGGCAATGACGCAGCTGAAGTGCAAATCCGGATTCTGGAAGAGAAGCTGAGTCGGGCCCGGACGGATGCCGAAAAGCTGACCCTGCTCAAGCAGCTGGAAGGCCTCTACGAGCGCACTGGAAACTCCGCAAAGCTCACAGCCGTTCGCGAAAGTATTCGCAAAATCGATCGCTGAAATACAGGCGGAAGCGTTATCTTGCTTCTGTATGTCCAACGAGCGCGTTGAATTGAGCGAAGAAGAATGGCGCAAACGGCTATCGCCTGAGCAATACCACATAGTCCGGGAAAAAGGGACCGAGCGCGCCTTTACCGGAAAATACTACAAAGAGAAGCGCCCGGGCGCATACTACTGTATCGCCTGCGGAGCGGAGCTCTTCGCATCTACTGAGAAATACGAATCGGGCAGCGGCTGGCCCAGCTTCTGGCAGCCGGCGCACGGAAATAAGGTGCGCACCGTCGAAGATCGCAGCCACGGCATGTTGCGCACCGAGGTCTTGTGCGCAGCTTGCGACGGACACCTGGGCCACGTCTTTCCCGACGGTCCGCAGCCGACCGGATTGCGTTATTGCATTAACTCCGAATCGCTCGAATTCAAGCCGAACACTTGAGGCCGGTTTCGGCAAACTCTCTTGAGCAGGCAAAAGAACTTGCGCGTTCGGGGTTGTGCATCGAAGAAGAGCGAACTTAAAGCAGCCGGCCGGACTCCGGCGGGCGGGGAGCTCCAGGAATGATTTCGAATCTTGTATGGATTGCGGGCCTGATCGCCGCGATCTGGATTATTGTGGATATCTTTACGAAGCAAAAAGGCATGCCGACTCTTCACAAAGTTTTGTGGATTGTCGCGGCGTTTTTCTTCAGCATCGTGACAGCGGTAGTCTATTTCTTTGTGGTGAAGAAAGGCAAATTCTAACCGGGTCAAGTTTCGCCCTGACGGCGGGTCGCCGTCGGCGACTCATACCGTAAAAAAAGCCGGCGCCGCGAAAGCGGGCCGGCCTTTTTACGTTCGGGCTATCGCGCCTTTGCGCTGCGGCCGTCAGGCGCGTTCAGCGCAGGGCGTTTGAAATCCGTTCGACTACAAAAGTCTGGCGGCCGTCGAGGGCTGCGCTTTCCCCCGGCTTTTTGCCCATGAGTGCGCGCGCCAGCGGCGACTCATAACTGATTATATTTTTGGCAGTGTCCGCGTCCCATGGGCCGAGGATCGTGTAAGAAACCGACTCGCCGCTTCCAGTTTTCAGTTCGACCAGGGCGCCGATGTTCACCAGATCGGTGCGCACGGAGTCCGGCGTGATAATGCGAGCGCGCTTCACTTCTTCGCTGACTGCGGAAATCTCCGCCTGCAGCGTCGATTGGCGTTCCATGGCCGCCTTGTATTCCGCATTTTCGCGCAAGTCGCCTTTTTCGATCGCCTCGCCAATATCGCGAGAGTTGGCCGGCATTTCGATGGAAATTAAGTGATCGAGATGCGCCCGGCGCTTGCCGAGGGCGTCTGCGGAAACCATGATAACGCCTTCCGTCGGATAGAGATTCTCAATGCTTTCTTCTTCTTCCTCGTCGTCGACGCCGTCCGAAACGAGTTCCGGCGAGAAGTCGGTGCGAGCGGTTTTCAGGTATTCAAGGAAGTTGTCCTTGTGCGCGTCAGCGGCATAGGGCACTTCGCGAAACAGCGCATACATGCGACGCAGGGTGTCCAGACTGGCGGTGCGCACCTGTTCCGAGAGGGACTCGTTTTTCATCAGCGCGTCCACGGTAATGTTCGTGGTTCCGAAGATCGCCTCGAGGGCCGTATTTTTCATTCGCGTGCCCTTCTTTTCGATGTTGAAAAGCGGCTTGAGAATACGGAATACCAGCAAAAGCACCTCTTCCCGGCTCGCAGTGATCCAGGGATAGTTCCATTGGCCGGACAGCACGCCCTTCGCGATCCAGAGAAAGGTCTCCGGATGTTCGCGGTAGGTTTTGAACACGCGGTTTACAAAGGCCGAAAGGGTATCGAACTGTTCAAGACGATTCAGCTCCGTCAACGCAAAGCGGTTGATCTTAATCGGAACCTCAAAAAGCACCTCGGACAGGATCGCCGGGTAGTCTTCGCGATTTTTCACGACCAGGCTGACGATCTCGCGTTTGAGGTCGACGGCCGTAGTTTCGCGACACCAGCGCACCAGGTCTTTCGCCTGGGTTTTTTTGATCAATTCACGAACTTGCTCGCGCTTGAGTTTGCGATCGCTGATGTCTTCGCCCAGCGTCTGTCCGGCGAGCTCGAGAAAGAGAAAGCTGTGCAGTTGCTTGAGCGCGTCCTTGTTCGTTTCGTTTTCGCGATAAAACTGAATGCACATCTCCGCTGCGCCTTCGGCTTCGGAACTTTTGAGAGACTCCAGCGCGAGGTCCAACTTCTGATTCCAGTCGGAGGCGCCCTGAAAGCGCATGGAGAGCTCTTCCGACAGCGTCATCGGGGTTTCGCGCAGCAGGAGTTCGTCCTTCTTGCGCGGGTTGAAGCCGAACTTGGGCTCCTTCTTGAGTTGCGTGCGCGCGCGGCCCCACCATTTGGACCATTCGCTTGCCGGAATGAAGCGCGGTGCGATCTCGTTCTTGATTTCACCGAGCGTCATGCGATTGTTGAAGGAGCTCAATAACATCTCAAAGAAAAGTGCGAGATCCTTCGCGAATATCTCTTCGATTTCCGCCGGATTTTCGTAGAGCTTGACCCAGATATGATCGGCCTTCAGCGGTTGCAGCGAACTGATCGCCATCTGGATCGACATGCGTTGCCCCGGATTGTCGCGAAAGTCGACGATCACCTGATCTTTGTCGATTTCCGTAATCTTACCGACGCCGCGGGTGCGATGATAAACGTAGTTGCCTTTGTCGAAGACGATGTTGCGTTCGAAACTTGCGATACAGGCGCCAACCGGCTTTTTGTGGTTGGTCAGTTCGCTCATTTTGAGGAACTCGTTGAGCAGGGAATGCGTTTCGTAGAGCGAACGATATGCGCGGGCCAGGTCGGAACGAGCGCGCGAAGAGCCCGGCTCGTAATCCAGTATCTTTTTCAGAAGGGAAATAACCGCCGGCCAGTTTTCTTCCGTGCGATGGGGCTCGACCAGGTTGACAAGATAGGCGGCGACGCGAGTCTTTTCGCGGTTGCCGACCATGATGCGCTCAAGGCGCTCAAAGAAGTTCAGGTCTTTGTAGTCGTGCTGAACAACGATATTCCAGATCTCTTCAAGATTGCGATAGTCCTTCAGGCGGGCGTAGGTCTCGGCGGCCTGTTTCAGATAATTGAGGGCCTGAGACGGATCCTCATCCAGGATCGACAACGCATACTTCTTGACGACGTCCGGGTTTTTCCGGTCAATCTGGGCCAGGCGCTCAAGGTAGGGCTTGAGCTCCTTTTTGCCTTTGAGGCGCTCGGTAGCTTCGACTTTTGCGCGCAGCGCGACGCGGCTTTTTTCGTCGCGTTCGAGGATCCGGTCGGCGATATGATCGACGATGGTCCACTTGGCGCTTTTGCTGAAGCCGTCGAGGAGTTCTTTGAAGTGTATGCTTGAGCCGACTTCATCGCGCTCATATTCGAGCGACGCGAGCGCGTAGCGCGATACGAGCGAGGAGGGCGTCTCCTTCAGGTTTTCCTGAAGCAGCTTAACCAATTCCTCTCGATTCGAGGAACCGGCGATTTCCTGCACAAGTTCATCGAGAGTCTTAAACTTCGTTAACTGGATGAGGCTCAGATCTTTAACGAGTTTTTCCTCGTTGATCTGCGCGATCAGCTTGCCGGTTAACGGGTCTCTGACTTCAGTTTCTGATACCATCTGGGACATTTTGATATACCCCTCGGAAAATTCCTGTTTCGCCCGGGTAAGCCTTGACCTCGCCGGTTCCGTCGCTATTTGCGACCCGGTCCGAGGATACGATCAGCGCCTGTGGTTATGCTGAGGCGACTGGAAGCTCCAGTCAGGGCGAAGCGAGCATACATCCATAGTCCGGAGCGAGGGGCCCCGGGTCAAACGCTTTGCGCCGCGCCATCCGGGCGCGCGGCGCGCTCATCGCCCGTCACGGCGCCGGCTGAGTACAGTATCGGTCGTTTCAGGCGCTCGGGCCCGTACTTTTGGCGGCGGCGGTTGGGCCCGGGCGGAGTCCAGGGCGGCTCAAAGGCGCAAAATCGGACTTCACACGGCGTCCGGGGCCAGGCCGGAGCGCATGTGAGCGACATCGATCCGGATCTTTGGACAATTTGTCCGGCGCCCCGGCCTGCGGCGCGCATGCGCCTCTACTGCT
>JAVHPJ010000066.1:0-55836 GCA_036170535.1 Leptospirales bacterium
GTCGCCACCTGACCAAAACTTGCTTTGCCGGGCGTCGTGTTGTAGGTCCAACTGGTGACGCCGGCATTGGGATCTGTTACGCGAGTGCGATTGCCGCCGCCGTCGTATTCAACTGTAACGCGTTGGCCGTTCGGTGCGATGGAAGCCGTCATGCGGCCTTGCGCATCGTATTCAAAGGACACGGTCGAACCCGCGCCCGCTCCAATGCCGTCCGTTATTTGAAGAGGCTTCTCGTCCGCATTGTAGTGCGTGCGTTTGCGTACGCCATTGGGAAATTGCGCGGTTACAGTGCGCAAGGCGCCGCTTACGGGCGCCGCGTCGTCATACGCGATGGCCATGGATTGACCGTCGGGCATTGTCTGGCGCACGGGGCGCCCCAGTTCATCGAACTCCGTCGTGTTCCAGTAGGCGGGCGCTCCGCCTGCAGTGTACGGTTTTGAGCTGCGATACGGCCGCCCGGCCGCGTCGTATTCCGTCACGGTCTCGGTCCGCACATCGCCCGCGAGCGTAACCCGTTTGTAAATGCGATTCAGTCCGTCGCGGAACTCAACGGCGCAAGTTTCCTTAATCCAGCCGACCCCATGGTGAACGCAGGCGCGCAGCCAATTGCCGTCGCTTGCGCCGCTGTTCGAATATTCATTGGTCGACTTTCGCAGCCGCCGACCCGTGTTGTCCGTGAGCACGGTCTCCGTAACGCGGCCAAACAAGTCGAGGCTGACGCGCGTGGTTACTCCGTCCGGATCGATGATTTCGACGGGAACGTTGTAGCGATGATCGGTCACGCTGACGGTAACGCGGTCCATTGCGTCGCGAATGCTTACTCCAAATGCGGCGTACATCGGATCGTAGGCGATGGTCTTCGAGAGGCCGTTGGGCCCCGTTTCCTTCGTGATGTTTCCAAAAGAATCATGTTGAAACTGCGTGGGCGCCCAGCCCGAATCCGAGGCGCTGCCCGCATACTGTTCCGTGCGCGTATTCAGGAGACGCGCGCCGAGGCTCCCCAGTGGCTGGTGATCAAAGTACGTGCGTTTTGCGCTCACCAGCCGGGTGCAACCGGAGTCTCCATAAATGGACTCCTGATATACAAAGCCGATCGCTCGCGGCGAACTCAGCTGGTTGGCGGCGTCATTTACTTTGCAGCTCGCCTTAACAATTTGCCCGCTGCGGTTCGCCACCGTCTGTATTGTGCGCAGCGCATTGCCGTATGCGTCTTGCGATTCGGGCGTCGAGCGCGTGGTCGAAACGGCGACGCCGCCGTCATACGCGACTGTTTCCACCACGCCCGGACGCAATTGCAGCGAAAACGCCAGCTGATCCGCGTCGGAATAACCCGCCTGACAGCCCGCCTCGTTGCATTTATACGGCTGCGGCGCGCCACTTACGGTGCGCGTGCGCAGTTGGCCGGAAGCCGTGTAACTTTCGGAGAGGCGCGCCTGACGCGCGTGGGTGCGACTCTGATAAAAATACGTCGCGTTGACTTCGCCGGCCATGGTCGTCGCCGTGACTCGTTCAAAGCCGAGATCCGTCGACGTGCGATAGTCGCCAGGATAAACGCGCGCATTGTAGTACCCAAAGCTCATCGTGTAGTTGGCCCCGCGACCGTCGCTGACGCTCTGGCCGGTTACGAGCATTCTGCCGGAGACGTTGGGCACGCCGCAGGGTTGGCCGTAACCGACGCCGCTGGCGCCGCCGCAACTGTCGACGTTTCTGGCGACGACGCCCGGCGTCAGATTGGCGCGCTGATACGTAATCGTTGAAATTGATCCGACTCCGTTATCCACGGATGTGACCAGATCCTGTCCGCGGTCGGCGGCAAGATAGACATTGCGCACGAGTCCGTTATTGAGCGGTTCGAGATAGACGATGTCCAGACGCCCATCGCCGTTTACATCTCCCGCGTGTTCGGCCTTTTTTTGAAAGTCCAGTCGCGTGGAACCCGGCGCCAGCTCCGTCGCCTGGAAGCCGCCGTCGCCCGTGCCAAAATAGGCCGTCGCGCTCATAAAAACATCCGTTCCCTTGCGCCGGTAGCCGAGCATGTCCAGCAGGCCGTCGCCGTTTAAGTCCGCAAAACTGCGCACGGACTCGCCCCATTGGGCGCCCAGATCATTTGTGCGTACGATCGGACTGCCCAGCACGCCGCGCCCGTTGTTAAAGAGAACAATTTGCTCATCGCGCGCGAGGGCCAGGACGTCCGGAGCCCCATCAGAGTTTACATCAACAAAGCTGATGCGGTAGTCGGACCACTTTCGCGTTACGCTGCGCACGGACGGCCCGTCGCTGAACGCGCCTGTGCCGTCGCCGAACATTACTGCGCGCGCAAGCGCGTTTTCCGTGCCGTCGATATAGCCGACGGCCAGAATATCCGCGAAGTTGTCGCCGTTCATGTCCAGGAACTGCACCTGCATTTTCGCCCAGACGCCTTGCAGGGTCGGCTGCGGACGGTTCAACTGGAGACCAAAAGTTCCGTTGGGTCTGGCGATCCAGACTTTCGTAGAGAGCGTATACAGCGGCGCCTCTGCGTCGAGGTCGCGACTGGTGTTGGGCGCAATCAGGTCGGTAAGACCGTCGCCGTTAATGTCGGCGGTCTGCGGATTGCGATAGTACTCGCCGCGCAGCCAGTCGATATCCGCGCCGTCCGCGCTGGCCGCCTCGCGAAACGTTCCGTCGCCGTTGCTCAAATATGTATAACGTCTGACGCGCGCGTTGCGCGATTCCCAACCGACATCGATCAACGTTTTGCACATGACGACCAGATCGGTCATGCCATCGCCGTTAAACTCGCCGGGGAAAATATGCGGACACTCATTGGGCTTTAATGCGCTGCCGCCCTGATCATACGCGCCCAGACGAAAACTGCCGTCCCCGTTCGATAGATACACGACTCTCCGCAAGGGCGCATTGGGCCAGCTCGAGTCGGCGGTTTTCCAACCATCATACCACCCGAGTATGTCGGACGCGCCGTCGCCGTTTACGTCTGCGAGGGTGAATCGGAACGAACGCAAATCCGCGCCCGGCGACCCCGAGGAGTCGCCGGCGGTTTCTATAAATTCCGGAAGAGCGGCGCTTGCGCTCCAGCCGAAGGTCGCCGTCGATTTCACAGCGCTCCCGTCCGATCCGTATTCCTGGACGGCCGCCAGCAAACTCCGTCCCGAACCCGCCGACTGCGCATACGTCAACGCGTAGCGGCGCACCAGCGAGCCGCCCGAACGCACGCTCACAGCGCGCAGTCGTTTGACACTGCTCCACGCGACGCCGTGCGACGCCCCGGCGCGCACGTCGGGACGACTTTCCCAGTCAAACTCGATCGTGCGATACGCGACCACGCCCGGAACAACATTGTAGCGGATGAGCGCCGGACTGAGCATGCCCGGATTCGCCTGCGCATCATATTCAATGACGTAGGCGTTGCCCCGCGCATCTTCCACTCGCGAGAGCGCCCAGGTCAGCACGGCGCCGGTCGACGCGTTGGCTTCAATCCGCGAGTTCGAAGAGACGCCGTAATAATGCGTGGATCCATCCGCGTTGCGAACGGTCCACATGCACGGGCCGTTGCCGCAATTTCCTGACGGTTCATAGCGCGCCCAGTCGGTTGCGACCGAATGATAATAAGCCGCCGTTCCGCTGACATCGACCAGTCGCCCGCCGGGGCCCGAATACGTGTCGTGCGCGTCGAAGCTTACCGGACGCCCGAATGCCGTTCGCGAGATAACCGGAAAACCCGACAGGCTCCAGCCGACGCCAGCCTGCCCGTTGCCCGCATCGGAGCTGTAGCGGAGAGCGATGTCCGGCCGCATGCCGGCCGCGCCAGGCGGCGCCTCAATCGAAAGAGTATTCGTGTAGGCGCCCTGTGCGCTCAACCCGGCGCCGTAGAACAACGCAACTGCACACAGGCCCGCGGCCGCAATTCGCCTGGTCCAACGCCAGCCGGCTGACGGCTTCCTCGCAAAACGCTCCAGGCTGATCCGAACACTGATCGACGACATGACGCTCTCCTTGCAGCCCGGCGTCGCTTGCGCCGGACGATGCTGTTTGGGGAGCCCTATTGCAACGACCGTGCCGGAGAGCCGGCCGCGCACGCCGGAGGAAACCGGGGGCGCAGCCGCATCAAAATTCAGGTAAATCTATAAAAAACACAAAGGATTTCGCGCAAAAACAAGAGCCGCCGCCCGGGCTGCCGAACCTGATCAACGCAAGCGGTCAAAGTTTCGCCGGCGGAATACTGCGCACCGGTCAGAGTTTCGCCGGCGCCGAACCGGCCGGCGGCGGTTGTTCAGGGCCTCGCCAGGTCGGCAAGACCATATCGCTCGAGCAGGGAGTTGCGCGCGATTTCGTAGCGCACAATGGAGATATTATAGTTCACCTTCGCCTGGAAGAACTCGTTACGGGCGCCGGCCAGCGAATCGAGAGCGTTCTTCAGCGATACCGCATCGTAACGTCCGCGCCGATAGCGATCCAGCACTGCGGCGTAGAAGCGTTCCGTCTGTCGCATTGCCGCACGCGTGCGCTCGAGCGAGTCATGACCCAGTTCGACGCGTTCGCGCGCCGCGCTCAGTTCATCCTCGATGTTGCGTCGCAGCGTCTGCATCTGAATTTCCAGACGCTCAATCTCCAGGCGCGCGTTGCGCGCCGCCACGCTGCGTCCCTCGTCCCAGAGCGGCGCCGTCAGCGCCAGCTCCACGCGTGATTCGGGAAACCGCCCGCGGCCCAACTCGGAGGAGAAGGCCTCGCGCGCGTGACGATCCTGATCGCGCGTACTGTACGTGCCGGACGCCGTGAGCGAGGGCCAGCGATCATTTTCGGAGATCTCCGCTTGCAAGCGGGCATTTTCGAGCTCCATTCGCGCAATTTTCAAGTCCGCTCTATGTTCCAGAGCTTGTTGCAGGTCCTCCTCAAGAGGATTGGCGCGCATTGCCGTTTCAATAAGTCCGGCGTCGATTTTCAGCGGGTGGTCGGCCGGATAATCCAGACGCGCAAGCAAAGCGCGCCGGGCCGCGCTGCTTTCGGCGATCTGGTTGTTAACCCGTGCGCGGCTTTGCTCCGCAAGCGCTGTCCACTGATTGAGTTCCCAGGGATCGGCGAGACCCAGCGCCGTCTTTTGCACCGTAATGCGCCGTAGAAGTTCGGCATTCTGTAAAAGGGTTTGCGCCGTATCAAGATTGTCCTGAGCCAGCGCGTAGTTCCAGAAATCCGTCAGCGTGGCCGCCGCCAGTTCGCTCAACGCCAGTTCGGCCGCATTGACGGCGACCCGCGATTGATTGCGGGCGATCTCGTCCAATCGCCGCTCGCTGTATCCAAAGGCGTTCCGCAACAACTCCTGCCGCAACGTAAACGCTACAGCCGCGGTGTGCAGCGGCGGCTGGGCCAGGCTGGCCAGCAGATCGCTACTCGCTGCATCGGCGGTTTCTCCGGCGTTAGTATCATTGCGAGCGTCGCTTGCGGCAATTTCAAAATACGTCCCTGTTGAAAACCGGCGCGAAAGGCTCGCGGTGTAAACGTCGTTGTAAGTGCGATCGCCGCTGAACGTCGTGTTTGCACTCGTCGGATCGCGGCGCACTTCGCCGGAATACGAAAGTCCGATCGTTGGCGCGTACTGCGATTGATTGAGCGCATAAGCTGTATCCGCCGTGCGCAGTTCGATCATACGAATGCGCCAGTCCGGACCGTTTGCGACCAGACGCTGCAGCGCCGCTTCGATGTTGAGCGTCTCGCCATCCGCGAAATTCGCCGCCGGCGCCAGCGCGGCGATCGCCAGCAGCAGCGTCGCCGCAACGCGCCGCACGCGTTTCGTTTGTTCAACGGTCATGTACGGCTCCCCCGGCCTGCGAGCGACGCGGCGGCGCGCGCATCTTCCAGCGCCAGCGTCTCCCCGACCTGAATAAAGCGCTGCTCGCGCCGCACGCGCATCCGATCAATCCAGCCGAAAAGCGCTGGCGCCACCAACAGCGTCACCAGAGTTGAAATGATCAATCCGCCGATGATTACAATTCCCATCGACATCCGCAGGCGGCCCACCTCGCCAAGGCCCAGGGCCATCGGAAGCGTACCGGCGATCATGGCAAAAGTAGTCATCAAAATCGGGCGCAAGCGATGCGTTCCCGCGTGGCGAATGGCGGCGTCGCGATCTTCTCCAGCGCGCACCCTTTGCAGCGCATGATCGACCAGCAGAATGGAATTTTTTACTACGAGCCCCAGCAGCATGATTACGCCAATCATGCTGAAAATATTCATTTGCTGTCCGGTGATGGCGAGCGCGAGAAAGGCGCCGGAAACCGCCGGCGGTATCGCCGCGAGAATAGTAAAGGGCGTCAGAAAGGATTCGTAGAGCGCCGCGAGCGTCAGATAGATCATGAGTATCGCGAACGCGAAAGCGATCAGTATGTTGGACATCAGGTCGGCGAGGTCTTCGGCCGAGCCTACAAACTGATATTCAATGCCGTCCGGCGGCGGCAGTTCCCGTTCAACTATGCGTTCGGCATATTGCATCGCAGATCCAAGCGCGCCGTCCGGGGCAAGATTGGCTTCAATTTGCACTACACGCGAACGGTCCTCGCGATTAATTGCGGCCGGGCCGGCGACACGGGCGCCTTCCGCGAGCGCGGAAAGCGGGACAAGTCGACCCTGCACGTTAGGCACGCGAATTTCCTGAAAGTCGCGATCCAGCCGCCGCGCGTCGGGCGCTGCGCGCAGGCGCACATCGTATTCGATGCCGCCCTGGTTCAACTGCGCCACAACGTCGCCCGCGGCCTGATAACGCAGCTCCTGTGCGGCCGCGCCGGAACTCACCCCGGCCAGTTGCATCCGCTGCGGCATAAATTGAATTTGAAACTCCGGCTTGCCTTCGCGATAGTCGACATCCACGTCCAGAAGATCTGGCGACTCGCGCAGTCGCGTCGCCAACTGTTGCGAATAGCGTTCTACGGCCGCCAGATCGTCGCCGCGCAGGTTCAATTGAAACGGCGCGCCGCCGCCCCCGCCTTGTTCCTCAAAACGCGGACGCAAGTGAGCAAATTCGCCAAACCAGCCGCGAATTTCATTTTTGACTTCCGTGGTGCTGCGCTCGCGTTCGTTGTAGGGCGCAAGGCGCACGTAAATCTGCGCCTTGTTCTTTTCGAAGTTCTGTCCGCCCGCCGTCACCGTCATCAGACGAACGTCATTCAGCGACTTGATGCGTTCTTCCAGCTTCAAAGCCGCAGCGCCGGTCGCTTCGAGCGCGGCGCCGGGCGGCAGTTCCAGTCCGATCGTAAATTCACCCGCGTCGGCGTCGGGAAAGAAGTCGAGTTTTACAAAGGCGAGCGATCCCAGGCTGATTATAAACACGCCAAGCGCGCCGAGCGCCGTCGTCCGCGGGAAACGCAACGCCCAATTTAACGCCGCTCCGTACAGTCGCTCCAACTTCGTTTGAAACGCGTCAAAGGCGCGCACCAGTCGATTTGGAGCGTCGCGCGTTTTACCGGAATAATATGCGGAGAGCATTGGCGCAATAAACAGCCCGTCGAACAAGCTGATCACGAGCGCAAAAACGACGGTAAGACCGAACTGACGAAAAAACTGACCGACCATTCCGCCCAGAAAGGAAACCGGCAAGAACACGGCGATCACGGTGAGCGTCGTCGCGACTACGGCCATGGCGACTTCGTTTACGCCTTGTTCGGACGCGATATGCGGAGGCAGTCCGTCTTCGAGTTTGCGAAAAATGTTCTCGCGCACCACGATCGCATCGTCCACCAGAAGGCCGACCGCCAGCGTAAGCGCAAGCAGGGTCATGATATTGACGGTAAATCCCGCAACGTACATTAATATGAATGCGCCGAGTAAACTGTTGGGCAGAGCGAGTCCGGTGATAATTGTAGAGCGCAGATTCCCCAGGAATAAATACACCACGACAACGGTCAGCGCGATGCCGAGCAGGATGTGTCCGCGCACGTCGGCGATGTTGATGCGCACATCATGCGCGCCGTCGTAGACCAGTTCAAGCTGCGGTTTCCCGGGCAGTTTCGCCAGATCCTCATTCAACGCGAGCATGCGCTTCTGCACCGCGTCCGCCACTGCCACGGTGTTGGCGCCGGACTTTCGATAAACCTCCAGGAACAGCGCGGGCTGCGAGGCGGGCGGCGACTGTGCGGCTAATTGATCCGCCGCACGCAGATCGAACCAACCCGCGAAGAACGAGCGCGATTCCGGCGCCGGCGCGCGATACAGATAGCCGCGCGTCTGTTCGTCTTCCAGGCCGTCGTACACTCGCGCCACCTGATCCAGCGTAACCGACTGGCCGATGTCGCCAAAGGCGACAACGACGTCTTTGATTTGTTCGATTGTAGAAAACTGCGCAACGTTGCGGTAAGCGATTTCGCGCTCGCCGACCGGTATGGTTCCCAGCGGCGCATTGCGACCGCTGTCGCGCAGACTGGCGGCGATCGTCGTTGCGGAAAGATCATAGGCGCGCAAACGGTCTCGATCCAGCTCCACCTGGATTTCGCGCCGACGCCCGCCGACGATGTTCACCACGCCCACATCCGGAACCTGATCGAGACGCGGTTTGACGCGTTCTTTCGCAATGTCGTAAAGTTTAGCCGGCGGCAGATCGGCGGAGAGCGCAATGCGCGCAATCGGCATGTCGGACAAATCGAAGCGCATGATCTGCGACTCTTCGGCGTCTTCCGGGAAACGCACGCGCACCCGCGCCACACGATCGCGCGCCTGCTGCTCGGCGTCCTTCACGTCCGTCTCAAGCGTGAACTCGAGCAGGACCACGGACACGCCGTCCAGGTTCTGCGAGCGAATCGTCTTTAAGCCGGACAGCGAGCCGAGTTCATCTTCCAGAGGGCGCGATATGAGTTCTTCGATTTCTTGCGGCCCGGCGCCGGGATACTGCGTCGTAATCGAAATGCTCGGAAAGTTCACCTCCGGATACAGGTCCACGCCCATCCGACTCAGCGCAAAAGCTCCTGTCCCCGTGAGGAGCGCGACCAGGCTCAGGAGCAGCACCGGTCGCCGGATCGAGAATCGCCCAATATTCATAAAATTGCCTCAGGTCCTGTAGCTTCATGGCATACCTGCCGGATTAGTCTCAGAACTAACCCTTCCGAGGCAAAAAAGTTAGCCGACTAACTAACGGCAAGTCCAAAGCGCACCAAAGGGGCGGGAACGGGCGAAAATTTTACTTTACCGAGGGGGAGATCGAAAGGGGTTCGCGGGCGAAGGCCTGGTCCAGTTCCGGCCCGCCGAGCTTGGTGAAAAGCTCATCCAGCATGCGCCGCAAGGGCAGATCCGGGACCACGCTGGACAGCATGGCCAGGCCGCTGATGCCGCTGATCAAAAGCCAGACCGTATCGTAGGGGACGGGATAAGGCCGCCACAAGTCGACCACGTGATCGCGAAACATATCCGCGAGAGCCGCGCGCAGTTCCGGCATCTGGTTGGCCATGGCGTGAATTTCAACCATCATACGCGCGTCTTCCAGGAGCTCCTTTTCGAGCATATCGAGCAGTTGATCGCGCGTTACAATGTACTTCATGCGCTCCTTGTCGAGCTTGCATACATAGCGCAAGAGTTCGACAAAGAGCTGTTCTTTAGAGCCAAAGTAGTGATGCACTAACCCGTGGTTTACGCCTGCGACGCGCGCGACCTCTTTCACCGTCGTGGCGGCGTGGCCGAGCGTAAGCAGGCACTCCTCGGCGGCGTAGAGCAGTTTCTCGCGCGTCCCGAGATCCGCCGGCATGGGTTGTGGCAGCATACGCAGAGCTTATCCCGAAGAATCGGCTGCGGCAAGGAAAAAACAACCGCCAGCCGGTTTCTTTGGGATTCCGACCTGCGGCGAAACGCTATTGAATCACAAATTCAGTGCGGCGATTGCGTTCGTCCGCTCCCGCTCCGGTCGAATTGACGGAGGGACGCGACGCACCGGCGCCGCGCACGCTTAATCGCCCGGCGCTAACGCCGCGCTCTACAAGAAAATCGCGCACAGCGCGCGCCCGACTCTCGCTCAGGCGTTGATTGTGCTCCGCGCCGCCATGTAAATCCGTGTGGCCGATGATTTCAATTCTGGCGCTTGCGTTTTCGCGCAGGAATTTGAGTAGTTCTTCGAGCGCGGGCGCCGATTCCGGCTTGAGCACGGCCTGATCAAAATCAAAGTAGATGGCGCGAGTTTCAAACGAAGCGCCGCGTTCGATCGGAACCAGATCGATCGTGCGTTGCAGCGTTTCGCGATCGCGAAGCGCCAGCGCGTTAAAGGGGATGCCGTCGGCGGCCGGTTTTTCCAGCGCGTTTTGCACGGCGGCGATGTCGAATTCCGTTTCGTAGGGCAAATATCCGGGACGCTCCACTTGCAGACGCAAGCGGCGACTGCCTGCCGGAGGTTCCGCCGCAAAGGTTCCGTTCGCTCCGCTCTCCGCGCGCACGCCCGGCGCGCCGTCGAAAATTACAGTCGCTCGCGCAGCGAGCGGCGCGCCGGATTTAGAGTCGCGCACCAAAAACTCATAGCGCGGCGTCAGCGGCGCCAGTTTCGCGTAGAGATCGTATTTGCCGCCGCCGCCCGGCCGATTGGAAGCCAGCACCACGTGTCCGCCGACGCTTACGTAATAAATGTCGTTTTGATCGGTGTTAATCTCCGGGCCCAGGTTTTCCGGCGCCGTAAATGCTCCGTTACGCTCTTCGGTGTAATACACATCCCAGCCGCCGGCGCCGCCCGGACGCCGCGAGGCGAAGTAGTACCCTGGTCGGTCAAAGGCCGGGGTCAGCGCAGTGTCCTGGTGACCGGAATTAATTTCCGCGGGCAGACGCGCGATGGCGCCAAAACTGCCGCCGGAGTACGTCGCCTGGTGCACGGTTGACTGACCCATGTCGCCAAAGGGCCAGCGCGAAAAAAAGAAGCGACCGTTGCGCAGATCCAGCGCCGGCGCGCGTTCATGCGCGGCCGTGTTGACTCCGCCCGGCAGAGGCGCGGGCGCGCTCCAACCGGCGGGCGTGCGGCGCGACCAGTAAATATCAAAACTCACGCGAATGCGGCCCTGTGCATCGGCCGGCATTTCGAGACTGCCGTCCCGATCGCTGGCGAAAAAGATCATCGCGCCGTCCGGCGTAATGAAGGGCGTCTCATCGTTAAACGGCGAGTTCAGGGCGGCCAGCGGCGCGGGCTCGCTCCAGCGGCCATCGGCAAATTGCGCGATATAGAGATTCTGGTACTGCTCGCCGCCGCGCCGCGAATTAAAGACCATCGTCTTCCCGTCGGCCGTGAGCGAAGGACCAAATTCATCGGCCTCCGTGTTAACCGGCGCGCCCAGGTTTTGCAGGCCGGGCGCGGGAGTCGGCGCCGGGGTCGACATCGGCGTTTGCTGGGCCTGGGCGCCGGCCAGGGGCGCAAGCAAAAGACAGGCAACCAGCGCGCGGCGGCGGGCGAAAGCGAAGGAAGGGCGACGAATCATGGTATGATCGTCGGCTATTCCCGCACTTACTTAAGGGCGCCGGAGGCTGCGTGTGACATTTTTACTACTTGATGTGTTTTTGATACGGCGTTGCCATAATGCGTGCATTGGCTACATCGAGATCGTACACATAGGACAAGGGCTGCTCGGTCCACTCGCGAGGCTTCGCGCAGCGTGCGACTTCGTAACCAGCTGGATCCAACCAACTGAGTCCATCGTCTGTTTCAAGCGGAAGTACCGCCACGTGCGGAGCGCGGTGTTCGCCTGAAGGTCGCGAAAGCATTACGCTAACTTCAAAATTGGGGTTACCCGCAGTTACAGCGGGTTGCATATCGAAGGCCTCAACCCAATCTCGAATTTGGCGAGGATCAAGTGCATCATTCGCATCAGTGTCGGCCGGTAAATTTTCATAGTAAGTTAAGGCTTTTTTTTCTGCTTGAGGACGATCTTTCGCGTCCCCGCGCGCAAGCAGAAAGGCCGCGACGGGATCAAGTGTACCCCAAGTAACCAGTTCCTTAATCCAGAAGGCTATCCACGGTAATCCGCTGCGGGGCCAGTCTGCGATCTCCAACGCGCGAATTGGCTGCTCGCCCTCTACGGAGTCAAGCAGTAGACTGATGACGCTTCCAAGCCCCCAAGCCCCGCGGTAAACGAAGTTTTTTGCAACGAAATCGTACCAGCTCGTGATATCTTTTGATTCTGGTTGGTCCGGCAACGTGGGCTTGGCCAGCCACCAGCGAAGCAACTGCGGCCAGTCCTGAAATTTCTTGCGGCGTCCGAGCTGGGTTGCAATCTGGAAGGATGGTACTTGAGAGAGAAGATCAAAAACGCTACAAATGAAGTTAAAGCGCTGTTCTACTGTCCAGTGTGCATAATCAGCGCCGCCCTGAAGCGCCGCACGAACTTCTGCGGCTAGCTCTATGAGACGGATCGCAGAATATGGCGACAAGCTCGTCCTGTATATGCGACGGCGTTGCGCTGCATCCGGATACACTGCCTTGATTGCACGACCGCGTGCCAACCATATTCCTGCCATGCGGGTTTCGTCTTGGTGTGCGGCGAAAGCATACGTGCGGCGCCATATGGCGGAGAGTTCCGCTTCAACTTGAACGGGATCTAACTCCACCTGCCGCAACTCTTCGACCTCTTGCAGCGCCGCGATCAGGAAGGCGTCGAGCGAATCCAAGTATTTATACGCCGGGGCAAGTTCTTGGGCCGTCAGGCGAATAGCCGTTTGTTCAAGCCATGTGTCGAACTCCGCGGGAGCGCCGCCACCTGCCAGATCCTTCCACGCAGACTCAAGTGCGCGGAGCAAGTGCGCAAGCGGGCTTGAAGCTTCATCCGCAGGCGTGTCTTTGCCAGCGGCGGCGATTGTATCCTCGATTTGAGCGACTAATTGCTTGTAGCCGTTCCATTGCCGGCTTAATTTCCTATCGCGCCCAGCCCGCTCCGGAAGCACGACCAGGGCGCTTCCCTCTGTGGCAACCCCGGGCCGGCCCGCCCTCCCAATCAGGTTGTTGAACTCGTGCAAACTCATTAGGTCCTTCCCGCGGTAGACACTGGGAATCAGCAGGTAATTGACGGGAATGTTGACGCCTTCGGAAAGCGTCGAAGTCGCGATGATGACTCGCACAAAGCCGCGATCGATAGCGGTCTTGAGTCGTCTGGCAAGCAATCCCGGCATCTTTCCGTGATGAACGGCGATACCTCGGCAAAGTAGCCGGTACTCCACTGATTGCTCGGTGAAGTAATCCGCCGCGCTGGCTAGGCAGCGGACCCATAGGTCGTCGTTCTCGTCAACAGCCTGATAGTTGGGCAGCGTGTTTACAGGCCAGCTCTCGATGAGTTCGACGCATGTTGCCGAGAACCCCTCAATATTCTGGGTTACCGAAATTAGGACAGAAGGTTTTGAACCATCGGGGCGCTCAGCGGCAAGTTGCAAGGCGGCCCACAATGTCGGTCCTCGCATACGCACGTCCGGACCGTCAGCGCCATTGATGCCACCTGGTAACGCTGGGAACGGGCTTGGCACAAATGGCGTGTCCGCTCCTTGCTCGTCGTCGAACTTCATGGATCGACCATCCATTAAGTCGTACCAAATGGTGTAATTGCCAGCCATGCCGACTTCCAAGTGACCAAGCATCTGCCGGGTGCTGCGATAGGACGAAGTTACAGGTGAGGCGTCAGGCGCCCCACTGATCCATCGTGCGAGGGCTGGAGCCGCACGTGCAGCCACCGCAGATAGCGCGACCACTCGGAAGCCGTGGTCATCTTGCGCCCGAAGCAGTCGGGCACCCAACTGTTCAAGACGGAACGGGCGCGATGAACCATCTTCGAGTCCGCCCAAGCGAGCGTGATCTTGCTCGACCATGTGCGCTTCGTCAACGATGACCAGGCGGACGCGGCGCAGGAAATGGACGCCGAGATAGCGCAAGAGCGCGTCGGCCTTCTCGAACGTACAAATGACGATCGTAGCCCGATCGGTTTGGATCCAGGCGTCCGTCGGGCCCCAATCGACGCCGCCATAAAGACCAGTTACAACGACCGGTTGGGCTGCGATCCCCTTTAGATCTTGTCCGAGGCGACCTTCGACCTCAGCCGCAAGAGCGCGTGACGGCACAAGGTAAAGGACCATGTTATCCGTTGGAAGCACGGCGGCGCCAAAACGACCCCCGGGCGGCTCACTAAAAAGGCCCTGTATAACGCCGAGGGTCGCTACCGTAGTTTTTCCTGAGCCGGTCGGCGTACAGAGTACGAACGAGGAGTTGGTAAGTAAGCGTTCCATCCCGGCCTCTTGGGCGGGCCAAACTAGCGCGCGACGGTTGGCGAATGCGGAGCGCGCGAACTGTGCCAATGCCGCGCTCGCAGCATCGCTGGAGACCTCTCGAAGCCGGTCAATTCTCGGCCAAAGACAGGCCTCAACGAAGCGACGGCAGCTGGCGGCTGTGAGCTGTGCAAGTAAATATGAGTATGGATCCCGACTATGTAAAAAGGTCGCTGCAAGGCCATCGAGTTTTGCAAGTGCACGTTCAGGCTTCGCATCACTACCCGTCCGCAGGTAGGTGCAAACTGTTCCTAAACACATGACCACGTGCTGAAACGTGTAGGTCATAAGATCAGCCGAATCACTGCGGCTTTTAACTTGAGACGTGCGGTGATTTCGCCAGAATCTGCGGATCGCTTCGAGCGTGTCCGGGAAATTTGCACGTAGAAATGTACTCAACAGGACCGATCCTGATTGATTGTTTTCCGCATGACGTAGATGCCCTAGCGCCATCGCTGGATAGCCTGCAAGTTGATAGGCGGCTGCCGCTAAGAAATGCAACGGCGCTCCGGGCGGCTTTAGACTCGATTGAGACAACCACTCCAGAATCTCCGCTGCCCTCTTGATTCCAATGCGCCAGCCACTCGCCGGATCAGCGCGCTCTTCAATCAAACCGCACTGGAGCAGCAGCATGGCTTCGTCCAGATAATTGTCGACGTCGCCGCTGGAAAACGTCGCCAGCCCTTGACGACCCATGTCGAGCCGCAGACGCTGACTGTAAAGTTTCGCTTGTCGCGCGGTAAGCGCACTGCCCGCCAATGTTTGGCGGATCTCGCGCGCAATCTCGATGGTGGCCGCGTTCGCCATCTCAAGTGCCGCGGTAGAGTGTGTTGATCAAGGTGGCCAGTTCTTCGAACTGGAACTCCATACCTTCCAGTTTCCGAGCCGCGGTATATGCGGGATGGGGCGCGGTAGCGGGCATCCAAGCTACGCGTCTGCCCTTGGAGGGTATCCGCCCACACGCATACCCAACGCCATCATGCCGACCTGCGACACGATAGCCGCCCCTCCAGAGCCTTAACAGCGCTTCCTGCCACGCATGGGCTACAGGCGTCTCGTAATCTTCGAGGAGATTGATGAGTTCGCGGATACCGGATGGTTTTGCTCCCGCCTTGGAAAGCTTAGCGTGCGCATCTTTGATTTCGCGTTGATCGTTCGCATCGAGGCACTTGGCCTCAAGCATTAGAAAATCCGTTATCGTATTTTCTTCGTTAATGCGGAACGCTATGCCATCATCACCGGTGCGGCCCGGTCGAAGCTCCTTCCTATCATCTGGATTATAGTTTTCCCCGGCAAGCAGACGATCGGCGATTGCATCTATGTGTTGAAACTCAACATCGTGAAATCGAAAGAGCATCGCCGGAATAACCCAATCCGTGTGGCCGTGAGCACCCCAATGCTCAACCGCAAGGGTCGCAAGCGTTTCTCCGAGATAACCTTTCAATGCAACCTGATGCAGCAACCCGGGGTAATTGGCGGCCGGATCCGCTGCAGAATCGTTGAATGGAGAGAGATCGTCTTCGAAACCAAGGCGAATTCGCCGCCGCGCGTCCTCGTGGGCCTCGTCAATGTAGGCTATCAATTCATCACGGATTGCGGCCAGTTCAAGCCTATTTTCCCGCCAAACTCTGAGGCGATATCGCGGATGGCTATGCGGATGGCTATGCGGAATCTCGCAGCTAACCAACCACGCATTCAATAACGATAGAGACAGCCGTCTACTGCGAATCAAGCACGATCTCCTCTTCGCATAGGAATGGCATCGCAGCTTGGCCTTTGGTTAGTGAAAGGCATAAGAAGGTTACGTACGGCGCTCCAAAAATATCCCATCACCATGCGCCCCAACCTCGCGGCAATACCAGCTTACTGCTGCACCATACAGAAAGCGCGCATTAGCCATCCATACTTGCTCGATGCACGTTGGTTTCACCGGAGAATTCCGTAAAAATTAGCCGACTGCGTTCAAAATCTGTCAACCAAAAACAATCTGGTAAGCCACAAAGCCCAGCCGGCAGCGCAGATCAGAAACCGCTTTTTAGAAGGCCGACGGGCTCGGCCTTGCCGCGCAGGCGCACCCGCCCGGCCGGCATGAGGCGCTCGCGCAAGGCGTCCGGCAAATCGGCGCAAGCGTCCTCGGTTACAGCGATCGTGCAGGCGAGCTTTTTGGTGGCCGCCTGGACGCGCGCCGCGGTGTTTACGCCATCGCCAATCACCGTGTAGTCCTTACGGCTCGCACTGCCGATGGCGCCCTGCAACACCTCCGCCAGATGTACGCCGACGCCCATGCGCAGCGGCGGCAAGTTTCGCGCAGCGCGCGCGGCGTTCAAACGATCCAGCGCGACCTGCATCTCAAAGGCCGCCGCGACCGCCGCCGGCGCCGGATCTGCGAGGGGCACCAGTCCGCCAAACACGGCCATAACCGCGTCGCCAATAAACTTATCGATGACGCCGCCGGCCTGCACAATCGGCGCGGTAATTGCATCGAAGTACTCATTTAACTGGGCGACCAGATCTTCCGGCTCGAGAGTTTCGCTGAGGCTGGTAAAACCGCGAATGTCGGCGAATAGAATCGCCACGCGCACCTGCTCGCCGCTCGAAACGCCGGCGTCGCGCAGCGTACGATCCACGACTTCGTCGCTGACCAGCGCGCCCATCACACGCCGCATATGAGTGCGGCGATCCTCTTCTTGCAGCAGACGGCCAAACAAGGCTTTGGTATACGATGAGACCACGCCGATTAACACGCCAAACACCAGCAGGGCGAAGACGCGCACATAAAAGGGCGCGGGCGAAGCGATCACGCGCTGCATGCTCGGGTCCGGCGCAATTACGGCGAGCAACTCCGGCTCCGCGAACAGATACGCAACCAGAAAGGACGCACTGGCGCAGGCGCCGGTAAAAATTGACAGACGCAGATCAAAGGCGAGCGCGGTCAGCGCGATAAAGGGAAAATACGCCACGTTCGCCGGACTCTGGAGGTAGGTCGCAGCGCCGGCCGGCAGGGAGATCTCGCAGAGCAAAAAGAAAACCGAAGGCGCCGTGGCCAGCGCCGCAAAAATCATGTAAATCCAGACCGGCCGCGTCACGCCCCGGCGCGCAACAAGATGGAGCAAAAACACCAGCAGGGCGCAGGAAAAAACAAACGCGAGCAGCGGCCAGAAGTAGGCGAAGGGCACGCCGGTTTTCCATCCGATAAAAGCCACAAACAAGCCGATCAGAAACACCAGGGCGGCGCCGTAGCCGGCGCCAAGGCTCAGCGCGCGCAGGGACTCGCGCAGCAAACGTTCGCCAAAACTGGAGTCCGGCGCGACTTCGGATGGATTTTCTGGCTGCATGGTTCGATCCTGGTTCTAGATTCCGTCATCGGCCCGGCTCTGCACAACATGAATTCCGGCTTTCAGCCCAATCCCTACGCGGCGCCGCCCGCGGCCTTTGCTCCGAACCTGGCCTTTCTGCCGCCCGGCTCCGAGCGCGTCGCGCGTCTCTGCCAACGTCTCGCCTGGCCGCCAGCGTTTGTGGCGAGCTTCGCCGGGATTTTTACCGCACTCTACGCGTCTACGGAAGCCGCCCAGGCCTATGTGGCGCACCTGTCGTTTCAACTGGGACTGGGCGCGGAAACGCCGCTCGCTCTTATGGCAGCCGCCGCCGTGGCCTCGCCGATTTATATCACTTTGTGGATGCATCTGGCGTTTTATTTTCTGCGCCGCTTCCATCGCATCAGCTGGCTGTACGGTCTTACGCTCTGGATGCCTTTGCTGAACGCCCTGCCCTTTGTGCTGATGCTCACGCGCGCTTTTTATTACGCCCGCCGCGCGCCGTTGGCGCTCCTGTTCCTCGGGATCTGCTGGGCCGGCGTTTCCGGCGCCACGCTCGTCAGCTACGGCCTGCTGCTGGGATATGATCAGGAAGACATCGATATTCAACTATTGGTGGCGCGGCTCACGCTCGCCCAGACGATTGCGGCCGGTTTGTTTTTACCGCTGCTGGCGGCGTCGCTGCGGCGCATGGAGTCGGGACGGCGGGCGGAAGGGAACTAGCCCGGACTATTCATTAGATTCGAAATTTTTGGGCTAAGGCGATTTCAGGGTCCACGGATACCGCCAGAATATTACGGCCGGAAACTCGCTTGCGCGGACCGGGATATAGAATTCCGGAGTCGTCGGACTCGTTTAGAAACAAATCCAGCGCTTCTTTTGCGTTGGCCGCCAGTTTTCGCGCGTGTCAGCCTGCGTCCGACACCCTTTAAGTTCGATGCAGTCCGCCCAGAACCCGTCGCGACCTTGATGAATCTTAAACTGAAACTGCATGTCAACTTGCTTCAGATGCTCACCCGCCCATTCATTTCTTCCGATAGTGGCCAGATTCATCAAAACTCTGTGATCGAGGATAGCCAAAGGCGTTCCAGAGTACATCGCAGGGGTAACGCAGTAGAGTAATATCGAATTCCTGAATACTCTCAATACCTACTTCGGGCAATAGCAGATCAGATTTTTCACAAGCCATCCGCGCGAATTCCCCGGCAGGGACAGAAGCCCTTCTTCCGCCTACATTTAGAACCGTGATACAAAGGAAAACCGGAAAAGAAACCTCCATCAACATGATCAGGTCGCGAATTTTTCCTAAATCGTTCACGAGGAGACTCTCGAGGAATTCCAATGGGACCCCTTTTGTCGCGATGGCGTCGAAGTATTCTAAACAACCATTGCGAAACACCTGCAAAGATGAGCGTGATTCCGGTGCTGGCGCCCCTCGGAAACTCAAAAAGCCTTCAAAATTAAAGCTGTTGTCCCAGGCACCGCCGTCGCCCAACGGCTTGCATAGTTGAGCGTGGCGCTCAATTTTCTGCAAATCTACCGCAAAAGAACTGACTATAGAAGCCAAAGGAACCAGATGAACCACCAGACCTATGTTTCCTTTGTCCAATATTCCATTCTTGCGTTCTAAGACGTACGATATACGCTCTTCCCTGAAGCGATCAAGATGGCGACGCCCGCTTCCACTATTCTCGAAGGCTGACTTAATTTCATGATGGTCCAATTGGTATTTCCCCGCAGAATTTCTTGAGTAGAATTTGGAATTCTTTTCAAACCATACCATGTGGGGCGCAAGCCAGCTACGCGACAC
The DNA here is from genome assembly GCA_036170535.1 of Leptospirales bacterium. GTDB lineage: Bacteria > Spirochaetota > Leptospiria > Leptospirales > Leptonemataceae > SSF53. The sequence continues at coordinate 19,369 of JAVHPJ010000066.1, forward strand.
TCTAACCACCAAAACGAAAGTGCCCTCGCCAATCGGGAGGAACTTCATTTCGAATCCCGCGATCCGCGGCGCGATCCCATGCTGACAGATTTCCTCTATTTGAAGGCGCAGAGCGTCCTCATCGACGACCTGAATCCCGGGAATCGCGATTGGGGCTCCTCCATCTTCCTCGACCCCGAAAATCAGATCGCCTCCAAGACAATTCGCAAACGAGGAAATGTCAGCGAGAAATTCCTTTTTTACCTTTCCCTGCTGCAGGTCGCCAAGTTCTTTCTTATACTCGATCGTTTTGCTTTCTGGAATTCTGAGATCGAGCAAACGCTCGATATCTGATTCCTGGACAGCTGAGATTGCTTTACCAATCATTTACAAAACACTCGGGATTTTTAATCTTTGCTACGCAGAAGACGGCGTCGGCGACGCAACTCGTCCCCTCAAGCCGACTTAATCAACGTAAGTTCTTTCTTCCGCGGATTCTTCGCGGTTCTCTTAGTGCGCACTTTTATTTCCAGTTCGAGACCAAGGCTACGAACATAGTCAATCAGCGTTGAAACTTTCATATCCTTGCGCGCCTCGATTTTCGAAACGCCGGACTGGGAAAAATTTTCAATATCAACCTGCTTGATGCCGAATTCTTTGCGCAGCCGGGCCAGCTTCAACCCCAGGATTTCTTCCTCGGCTTGTTTCCGCGCCTGCCTTACGGCCGCTCTGGACAGTCCGGCTTCTGCATATTGAATAAAAGACGTGTATTTTTGCTTCGATTTAGCCGTCATTTTTTGTATCCTCCAGATATTCTTCATAGATTCGCTCAGCAAGGCGGATCATCTCCTCGTAAAACCGCTTACGACCGGCCCCCGCCCTCACTGCGCCGGGAAGAATTCGCGCACAGCCTTGAGAAACGCAGCCGAATATTCAATCCGTCCGCGCGGCCCCATATGCGAGGCGTCGAGAAAAAGCGTCACGTCGCGTTCAAAGCGCTCGGGCTCAATTCGCAGATACCGCACATTCGGCTGGCCTGCGGCTAATTCTGCGAGCTGCACACGAATTTGATCAAACTCCGCTTCGCGTTCGGGAGCCAGGGGCAGGTTCGGCGTTTCAAGCAATACCAGAGTCGTTTGCGGATAACGTTGCATGCCTTCCACCAGTGTGCGCAATTCCGTGTACAGCGCGGGGTCCACGCTGGCGTCGTAGCGCGCATAACTTTCGCGCCACGCGTCCAGCCGCGGATCGTCGCCCAGAAGCGCGCGCATTTCCGCGAGCGAACGCGCCGTCTGCGGATCGGCAGCGTCGCCAGAAGGCGTACCGGGAGTCGCGAAAGTCTGCGGTGCGGCCGGAGCTTCTCCACCGGGCGGCGGGGCAAGAATAGGCGCGCCGCTTGCATCAAACGAAACCAGTCCGCCGCGCAGGGGGCCAAGACCGGCCAGGGGCCCCGATAGCTTTTCCATCAGCCGAAAGCCGATGTAGTGAAACTCCGAGTTATAACAGTGCACGTGCGAAATAAAATACGGCGCGCCGCGCTGCGGCAGACTGCGCAGCTTTGCGCCCAGAAATTCGCGCAGAATCCCGGAAGGATAATAACCGACGAGCGGTCGCCAGGCGTCCGCCTGATACCGATCCTTGTTAAAAACGTATTTATCCGCCTCGACCACTAACAGGCGCGACGCACTCGGCGCGAGGCGCAGATGATCCTCGGCAAATGCGCGACGCAGTTCAATATTTGCGCCCGGCGCAGACAACATGCCGACCTGATACGGCGAATTGGCTTCGATCCAATCGCGATCAAAGTCCCACAACACATGACTGGATCCGACGAAAACTATGTCCTGCGTCTCGCGAATCTCCGCGATGCGATTGCTGCGATCAAAGTTGGCGAACAACAAGCGATATGCCAGACGATCAAAGGCGACCAGCAGAATTAAAAAGATCGCAGCGCGCACGAGAAAACGCAGGCCCGGGTCTGCAATGCGCGCGGGGCTCACCCGCGCGAACCAGGCGGACAATCGCGATTCAGAATTGGAAGTATATGAAACTGGATCCATAAAATACTCCCGCCAGTGCGATGATCACCAACAAGGCCGCATAGTAGAGATAGGCGCCGCCGTACGCCCGCCAGCGCTCCACGCGACGTTGCACTCGCGCGCTGGAGTGTAAGAGCTCGAGCGCGACCAGAAGGCCGATGACCAACAGGCCGGTTTTGCGCAGCAGCTCTTCCAGCGGAAACACGAACAGGTTGCTGCGCGTCTCGGCGAACATATGCCGCGCGATATAAAACGCATCTTCGACATGATTCGCGCGAAAGAATATATACGTAAAACACACGCAGCAAAAGATAAAGGCGATGCGCACCGCTTTGACGCCGCCCCCGAGCCAGATCTGAGCGGCGCTGCTCGGAGTCTCAGGCGCCCGCGACGTCCCGGCCGTGCTCCAGGCGGCGGTAAGCGCGCCGGCGCGCGCGCCCTTAACCCGCGCAACAATCGAACCCAGAAAACGTTCCACGCACAGATACGCGCCATGTAAGGCGCCCCAGATGACAAAGGTCCAGTTTGCGCCGTGCCAGAGTCCGCTCACTGTAAACACGAGCATCAGATTAAAATACACGCGCCAGCCCGCGACCCGGTTGCCGCCGAGGGGAATATAGAGATAATCGCGAAACCAGGTGGAGAGGGAAATGTGCCAGCGGCGCCAGAATTCGGCAAAACTCGCGGAGAAATAGGGCCGCCGAAAGTTCTCCATCAAATTCACGCCGAAGATGCGCGCTGTGCCAATCGCAATATCCGAGTATCCTGAAAAATCGCAGTACAATTGGAAGGCGAAAAAAACCGTGGCGATGAGCAGGGGCAGTCCCGCGTAGGTATGCGGGTCGTTGTAAACCTGATTCACGTAAACTGCCAGGCGATCGGCGACGACGAGCTTCTTAAAAAAGCCCCAGATCATCAGCTGCGCGCCGGACAGGGTGCGCTCCAGATCAAAACGATGCGCAGTGCGCAACTGGTGCAGCAGATTCTGCGGGCGTTCGATGGGCCCGGCCACGAGCTGCGGAAAAAACATTACGTATAACGAAAGATATCCCGCGTGGCGCTCCACCGGCTGATCGCGCCGATAAACTTCGATCAGATAGCTGAGCGACTGAAAGGTATGAAAGGAAAGCCCGATGGGCAGCAGGATTTTCCAGGCGGAGCGCTCGTAGGTTGCGCCAAACCAGCCGAAGATCGTCGAAAGATTCGCGTCAAAAAAGGCGAAATATTTAAAGAAAAACAAGAATGCGACGTTCGCGACTATGCCGGCGATTAACCAAACGCGACGCGCGGCGCCGTCCCGGCGATCCATGCGTATCGCAACGACGTAGTCCAGGGCGATGGTCACGGCCAGAATCAGGATATACTCCGGCACAAACCACATGTAGAACAAACACGAGGCCGCCAGGAGCCCGATCCAGCGCCAGCGCGCGGGCGTTGCGAAATGCAGACCGACAACCGTCGGTAAAAAGACAAGGAACTCCAGGGAATTAAACAGCATGAACTACGCCAGCGCTCCAACGGATAGCCGGCGGCCGACTCTGGCAATTCTTAAATAGCCTTCGCCCCGCCGCGTTCCTGTATTGACAGAATTGGCGCTTGCAGGGACCTTTCCTGACAGGCGCTTCCCTGCTATGATTCAAAATCATCCTCGCGACTTTCTGGCCGCCGGCTGGCACATCGGCGTTAAAGCGGCGCCCGCCCTGGATTTCGGGGCGGTCTTCAGTCTCCGCCCGGCGACGGCCGCCGCCGTTTTCACGCGCAATAATTTTCCCGGGCATCCGGTCGTCGTGGGTCGCGAACGCGTGCGCGGCGGGCGCCTGCAGGCCTTGCTCGTAAACTCCGGCAATTCGAATGTCGCGACCGGCCCCGCCGGTTTGGACCTGGTGCACGAATACTGCGCGGTAGCGGCGAAAAGTCTGGGCATTGACGAAAACCTCATTCTGCCTTCGAGCACGGGCGTGATCGGTCGGCCCATGCCGCGCGACGCACTGCTCGCCGGCTGCGCGAAACTCAAAGATAAACTCAGTGAACGCGATTTTGACACCTTTGCGGAAGCGATTCGGACCACGGATGCCTATCGCAAAATTCAGAACGTGGAACTCATGTCCGGAGCGCGCATCACGGGCGTCTGCAAAGGCGCCGGGATGATCGAGCCCAACATGGCGACCATGCTCGCATATGTTTTCACCGACGCGGCGCTCGAATCGGCTGATGCGGATCGACTCTGGCGCGCCGTGGTGAATCGCAGCTTTAATCGGATTTCCGTAGATAGCGACACGTCCACCAGCGACACGGCGCTGTTGCTCGCTAACGGCGGCGCCGGAGTGTCCGTGAGCTTCACGGCCGAGGCGGCCAGCGCTTTTGAGCGACTGCAACATCCGATCCGCGACGAAGACATCGCGCGCCTGCCCGGCCTGGACGGACAGAGCCGCGAATTCGTGAGCGCCCTTCTGCAATTATGCCAGTCGCTGGCGCGCCTGATTGTGGCCGACGGCGAAGGCGCGACCAAAACGATCGAAGTGCGCGTGACGGAAGCGCGCGATCGCATGCAGGCGCTTAAGATCGCCCGATCAATTGTTAACAGCCCGCTCGTAAAAACCGCCGTGTACGGCGCCGATCCCAACTGGGGTCGTCTGGTAATGGCCGTGGGCAAAGTGTTCGACGAGCCGGTCGAAATGGAAAAGTTGCGGATCTATTTTGGCGAACGCCTCTTAAACGACGCCGACCCGGAAATGCTTTCCGTGCTTTCCAACTATCTTAAAAACCAGGACGTGATTATTCGCGTTTCCCTGGGCCAGGGCGAAGCGGCGGAAACCGTCTGGGGCTGCGATCTTACCGAAGATTACGTGAAACTCAACGCCGAATATACGACCTGAGTTTTGCGCGGATCGGGCGCAAGCATGCCGGCGGTAAAGCGCGCCAGATCGCTATCGAGCGGTCGATCGCCGGCCAGCGGCGCGAATTCCGGCAAGCCTTCCGCTTTTGCATAAATCCGATTCTCCGGCGGCGCCGGGCCGGCCAGACCGGCGAGCTTCAGATCGTCGAGTTGCAACAGCGCAATCGCGAGGGCGCCCAGCGCTCCCGCGGCGCGCTCCGTTTGTTCATACGCCGTGCGCGCGGCCAACGCCGCCATCGGCACAATATCCTGGTTGCCGCCATTGGTCGGAATGCTCTGCAGCGAGTGAAACATAGCCCGACTGCGCGCTTCCGCGGCCAGGGCTGTCGCCGTCAGTTGCAGACCGGCGAGGCCGCTTTCGCCGCCGGGCGAGCGCGCAAGCATCGGCGGCGCGCCGCTCTGCGCAGGATTCAGCAGCGCGTCCAGCTGTCGATCCGCGAGCAGCGCGATTTGCGCAAGTATCGCGTTCAGCGCATCCGCAACAAAGGCGATGTGCTGACCGTAGAAGTTACCGCCGTGCAGAATCGCAGGCGCGCCCCCCGCGTCCGAAACGAAACAGAGCGGATTGTCATCCGCGCCGCCAAGCCCGCCTTCCAGCATGACGCGCGCTCCCGCGAGTTGATCCCGACAGGCGCCCAGAATTTGCGGCGCGCAGCGAATCGAATAAATTTCCTGGAAGGGGCGCGCCAGCGGCGTAAACATGCCGGCGCCGGCGCGAATGGCGCCCGCGCTCTGGACATTGCCCGGATACCCGCGCGCCGCATGTAAACGTTCATCGAGCGCCTCCGGCCGCGCGCCCAGAACGCGATACAGAAGTCCGCTCAGTTGCTCTGCACGCGCCAGCAATCGTCCGGTGCGCGCCAGGCTCAACGCAGCGCGGGCCGCGCTGAACGAGACTCCGTTCACGAGCGCGAGGGCGTCGCGGGCGCTCAACTGCGGCGGCGCCAGTCCGAGTTCCGTCAGAATGTCGCGCGCCGGAACGAGACCCTCTGAGCGCAGCCAGTCGCCTTCGCCGGCAAGTCGTCGCGCAATCTGCGCCAGCGGTATCAAATCTCCGCTCGCGCCCAAAGAGCCGACTTCCGGAATCGCGGGGGCGCCCGCAGCCGCGAGGAGACGCGCACAGGCTTCCAGAGCCTCCAGTGAAACGCCGGAACGTCCCTGGGCCAGCGCCGCAATGCGCAAGAGCAGCGTGGCGCGCACGACAATGGCCGGCGCGGGCGGCCCGGCGCCGACTCCCAAATGCGCGAGCAAAGCTGCGCCCTGCTGGACCCGGTCGGCATGGGCGGCGTGCGCGGCCAGCGGGCCAAACCCGGTAGTCAGGCCGTAGATTCCGGCGCCCGCGTCCGCCGCTTGTTGAAGTTGTACGGCGCTTTGCGCGACCCGCGCACGCGCTCCGGGCGCGAATTCCACCCGCAGGGCGGGCGCTGCGGCCAGCGCCTCCAGGCTCTCCGCCGACCAGGCCCCGGGTATGGCTTCAATTACAAATCTCATGAAAACCTTGCCGACTCGTCGATTCGACCTGGGGCGGGGCGGCAAAAACAGTTGCCCGCCACGTACCGGGGGCTGAACTGCACAACGGTCGTCTTACGTCCGCCCTGCGCGGCCCCGCAGCCGACGCCCGCTCACAAGCGTCAATGACCCGGTTAGATGCAATACGAATTCGCGTCGCGGCGGCGATGCCGCGGCATCGCTTGCAGAGCTGGTTCTCGTCGCTTATCTTCGGCATTTTTGTAGTCGGCGTCTACTATGCAATTCGCGCGCTGGTGCCGGAGACGCTCGCCTTGTACGATCAGGCCGTGACCTTGTTGTTCATCGTGGTTTCCGCGCTGATTCTGTTTCCCGCCCGGGAGCGCATCATGGCGCGCGTGCTGCGGCGCGGCGAGTACTTTCGATTTTTTGGAAAAGACTTTCATCATCTCGACTTTATTGCGCGTCAATTCAGCGTTGAGGATCTGGTGGAGGAAATTTTTCCGACTTTTATGGACTGGCTCGGCGTGCGTCATGCGCGCATGGCGGTGCTGGACCCGGGCCGACGTTCCTATCGCTTTCACGTATATCGCAACGGCCGCCTGCTTAAAAGTCGCTTTTTGTACGATCGGGTAAACGAGGAGCTGACCCGCGCTCTGAAATCCCGGCGCGCAACAGTGTATGTTACGGACCCCGCGCTGTCCCCCGCCTTGCGCCAGCGCATGGAGGATCTGGGCGCAATCGCCGTGCATCCGTTCTTGTTCAGAATGCGGCTGCTCGGGTTTCTCGTATTACACGAACCGCCGCGCAACAAACACGCCGACCGCGCGTTGGAATTTTTCGGCGACAAAGCCGGCGTGAGCATACAGAATCACATTTATTCGTACAGGGTCATTGACAGCCGACTCTACGATTTGGAACTTTCGCAGGCGCATAAGGTGCAAAATATTTTGCATAATGCGGCGCCGCCGCGCATTCCAGGCATCGAAATTCGCCGGCAGCCGCAACTGCGCGATTTCACCAGCGTCATCGAGTTTTTTCAGACGCTTGACGGCCGTTGTTTTATTGTGGTCATGTCCAGCGAGCGCTTCACCGGCGCGGCCGGCGTCGTGTTGTACGGCATCGTGGGCCACCTGTATTCTTTTATCCACCGCGAAACGAATATTACGTTGCATCGCGTGCTGGCGCATTTAAAGAAACACCTTGCCATGCGCACTGAGGAATACCGCGTGGAGGTATTCGCCGCGGAAATTCTGCCGCGCGACTTCACGCTCGTTGCGCTGATCGAAGGCGCAACCTATGCGATTCGCGATGTAGCCAATCCGTCGCGGCCCATCGCCTCGCCGGGCTGGCGCAATTTTATCGAACTGAAACCCGGCGCTGCAATTCGCATCTATTACCGCGAACGCCCGCTGCTGGATATTCGTCGCGACGGCCCGCCCCCTGAGGAAACCGAGGATGCGGCCCGTCATTCGGCCGGCGGCGTTCGGAAGGGCGCGCCATGAGATACACGCGCTGGACCTATGCGGCCTGTCTGGTCGGGCTCGCCGTCCTGTATCTGGCCTCGTTTGAATCCGGCGGGCACCGATTGCCGCGCTATTACATGCCGGACGGAGATATTATTCCAATCGGTTATGCTGGAGAATCCGCGCGCTTTCTGGAAATAGCCGGCCAGGATCCCAGCGCCATTCGCGCAATATTCCCGGAACCCGGCGCAGTCATGGTGCGTACCAATCGCGGCGCCGGCCTGATGGAACTCACGCCGAACGACCGCATGGAAACGGCGCAACATTTTAAGTTTATTATACTATTCTCGCTCATCTACCTTTTGATGGGCGTTTATTTCCTGCAGAGCGGCAACGACATCCATCTGTCGGCGCTGTGTTTGTGCCTTGCCGTTTTCAACTACTCGTTGATTATGACGCTTGCCTATCACCGGTTTGAGTATCTCTGGTTTCTTTCCGGCATTACCCTGCCCGCCTTCCTCTTAAACGCCGGACTGCGCACGACGGGCAAGGAGGTGACCGGCTATTTGCTGGTCGGCGAGTTGATACTGGCGGCCTTCCTCGCGCTTGTCGCCTACGTGGGCCGCGACAGCGCGGAGACCCTGCGCAACCTGGAAATTCTCGGCGTTTATTTGTTCTTTACGGCGCTTTTTGTCACGCTCGCCCTGCAATTGGATAATGCGCTCAAGCGCGCCGACGACCGCATCGAACGCTTCAAGCGTTGGGCTTTATTCGCCGGATTCGTGGCGGGGCTCACCATCCCGATGATTCTTGTGCAGATGAGCCTGCTCTGGCGCGACCTGGGAATTCCGCTGGATGCATTGATGCTGGCCGGACTGCTTTTTCCGCCGGCTCTCATTTACAGCACCTATCGACTGCACATTATCCCTTTCCAGTTCGTTCTGACGCGTTCGATTGTCGCCGCGCTGGTGACGATCTTTCTCGTAGTGATCTACGGACTGGCGCTGCTTCTGCACAGTTTACTTCTGCCGGAGCAGGAAACGCGTTTCCAGTGGATCGTGAATCTGACCTTTATTTTGATACTCGTATTCTTTCTTGATCCCATGCGCCGGCGCATTCAGAGCTGGGTGGAGCGCAACATACTGCGTCTGGACCCCGCGCTCAGCGAATCCTTAAAACGCATTGCGGCATTGGTTTCTTCGCACAGTCGCATCCAGCCGACCACACAGGCTTTTTTGAACGAACTGCGCGAAACTCTGGGCCTGGAACGCGCGCTGTTCTTGTTTTCCACGCCGCCAATTCCCGCGCTGAATCTGCGCAGCGACGTCGCCATGCGCATATCCCCGCACAACGGCGTCTGGCGTTTCCTGGACCCGGACCGACTGGTCGTCACCAGCTACCTGACGTACGCGGGCGGCGGGCGGGCGGAACTATTCAATTTTCTATATAAACACCGCATTATGCTGGCGCTGGGCGTACTCGGCGGACGCAGCGGACCTTTTGCAGGCGCCGGCTATTTAACGGAAGAACAGCTTTCGCTGATCGACGCGGAACTCCGCGAAGAGTTTCAGCCCGGCGACAGCGTTAAGGCGGCCTTGCTCGTCGGCTACCGACGGGACGGCAAGAAGCTCGAACTCAAGGAAATTCGCTATCTGCAGGACGCCGCGCGACTCGCCGGCATGCTGATTTACAACTACGCGCTTTTGCTTCAGGAAATCGGCAAGCGCAGGCGCATTCGCAACCTGACGCTGGCGGGACAAATGCAGCGGCAGCACTTCAAACCGGTCGAGTTTGAGACGACGGACGTGCGCATCGGTCGCTTCAGTCGACCGGCGGTGACCGTCACCGGCGACTACCTGGACATGTTCCCCCTGCCCGGCCGGCGCCTCGCGGTGTTTGTGGGCGACGTAACCGGACACGGACTGGGCACCGGGTATCTGGTCTCAAGCATTCAGTCAATCGTCAGGTCGCACCTGGAAGCGGGCGCAAGCCTGGTCGAAACCATTCAGACGCTTAACTTGTTTTTGATGGAACGCTACCAGGGCAACGAATTCATTACGCTCTTCGCCTGCATTCTGAAGCTCGACAGCGGCGACATGGAATACATCAATGCGGCTCATCCGGCGCCGGTGTTGATGCGCGCCAGCGGCGAAGAGCAATTGCTGAAGAGTAATCAACGCCTGGTCGGCATTCTGCCCACGCCATATTTTTCGAATTGGCTGCGACTGGACGCGGGCGATCGACTGCACGTGTATTCCGACGGTGTAACGGAAACTTTTAACCTGAAAGACGAGGCCTACGGCGAGGCGCGCCTGCTGCGCTTGTTACAGGGCACGCGCGAGATGCCCGTCCAGGAGATCGCGAATCTTCTGGAACTGGGCCTGCGCGAATTTCGCGGCTCGGACGTGCAAACCGACGACACGACCTTTATTACGCTCGAATACGCCGGACGGCCGGGCCCCGTGCGCGGCATAATGAATCTGCTGGGCATCGAAGGGCGTTAAACGCCAGGCACAACAACCCGGCTTGACAAACATTCCACGACGGGAACATCTTGAACCCGGTGATACGCATCGTCATAGCGGAAGACGATCGGTTGATGGCGCGCAGCCTGGCCGTCCTGTGCCAGAAAGCTTTTGGCGAAGCCGCGCTTTCGATCAAGACATTTGATACGCTGACTCCGGCGCTTTATTATATTCGCGAAAATCCAATTGATCTGCTGCTCCTGGATATCAGCCTGAAAGGCGAATCGGGCTTTGAGATTCTCAAATTTCCGGAAAAAGAGTCCTTCTATACGATTGTCATCTCGTCCGCAGCGGAGAACGCCGTAAATGCGTTCGAGTACGGGGTGCTCGACTTTATCCCCAAGCCGTTTACGGAAGAGCGCTTCCTCGCGGCGATCGCGCGCATGCAACGCAGCGGGCAAACGGGAGCGGCTTATAAAAATTGCCTTTCGCTCAAGCGAGACGGCGCAATCGATCTGGTGCGCTACCAAGACATCCTGTATCTGCAGGCAGTGGGAAATTTTACGGACATCGTTTTGCGCGACGGCCGCACCGAACGGGTCCGCCGCACCATGGATTCGATGCAACACGAGCTGAACTCCGACTTTTTCCGCTCGCATCGCAGCTATATTGTAAACCTGGCCGCGATCAGCCGGATTGTGCGCGGCGCGAATAACACCTACCGCGTCATCCTGGAAAACGACGAGGAAGCGCCAGTCTCGCGCACGCGCTACAACATGTTGCGCAATCTCTTTGGCGATTCCAGTCCGGAAAACTGAAAGGCGCTTAACCCGGATTAACGTTGCGCCTGCCAGACCGCGCGTTTTTCATCCTGTTCCAGCTTGCGTTGTATCGCCAGCTCCCGATCGCGCGGCAATTGCTTGAGCCGGGCCCGGTGCATCTGCACGCCCAGTTCGAGCAGTCCGCGATCGCGCGGCGGCAAACGATCGCCATATTTGTTTAAGATATGCGCAAGCAATTGCAGCTGATCCTCCGAAAGCCGCTGGCGATACTCGATATAGCGGTCAATCTCCGCTTCGCTCGCCTCGCCGGACAGGGTGCGCCCGTAAACCTGATTCCACTCCGCCTGTTCTTTTGCCCGGGCGGCTTCGACCTCGGGATCGTCCGTCGGCGCAAACAGTCGCCAGTACGAGTTGTCCGGCAAGGCGAGCTTCACATCGGCGAGGTCCACCGGGAAGGCCTCGCCCGGGCGCGCTTCGTCTCCGGCGCCGCCTTCCGCCATATCCGTGGAATCTGGATCGCCCCAGGGAGTGGAAAATCCGTCGAAGGGCGCCGACGGCTGGCCCGCGCCCGCACTGCCGCCCGCATCGTCCGACGAAGTCGTCTGTAGTACTACGAGCAGCGCGAGGAGCGCAAGTGCGAGGCCCGCTCCAATCGCAAGGAACACGCGTTTCTTTTTTTGCATGGGACGAGTTTGCGCCAGGTCGCGCGTAACCGCAAGCGCTCCGGGACGAACTGTCGCCGCTCCGGGATGAACGGAACGACCGGCGCCGGCCTACCCTACCAGGGCTGCTCGATACTGTAGTGACTGTTGTGCAGGTACACGACTATCGGGTCTCCGCCCGCCGGCCCCGCCAGCGGCTGCGCAATCAGCGGAAGCTGGTACTGCCGATGAATTTCGATGTTGCGGCCAAGGGCGGAAGCGACCATGCGCGGCGCGAGATCTCCAGCCGGGCCCTGCCAGTTGCCGTTGCGCTGCAGCGTATTAATCAATACGCCAAAATCAACTCCGTGTCCGTGGGCGTAATCGACAACCGCGCCAAGATGATCGGGACTCATAGCCCATTCGACCACGATTGCTCGCAGGCCGCGGGCGGCGTCCAGGGAATCGCCAAACCCGCGGGCCTGATTGACCGCGTGGTACAGACAGTTGCCATCCAGGGGAGTGCCGCCCATGGAAAACTTGAGGAAGGATAACAGACGGAAGAACTGATCACGCGGGTTGGATAGCGATGCCGAAAATCCGGCGAAGCCTTTTTCGCTCGGCTGGAGCCCGACCGACAGTCCTTCAAACGGACCCGAAAACGGAGTGGAAATCGCCGAACTCATCAGGTTGCTCTTGTTTTTTCCGAACAGGTCGAGATCTTTTTTTAAGAGCCCCCGCGGATCGTCGACCGGGGGAATCTCTTCTTCAAAATCCTCATACGGCGCCGATTCCAGTGGCCGCAGCGGCTCCCGGCGTTCGAATGAAAAATCCCGAAAGCTGTCACGGAAGGATGCAAACCTCGCCCCGGTTTTCGCTTTTTTGGAATCAAAGAATCGGTCCACAACATGGGTGAGCTGGGCATGGCTCTGTAACTTGCCGCCGGAAGTAAGTTTGCCGAGAGCGAGCCGCGAAAGATCCGTTTCAATCTGACCGCTCATAAAGTCGGTCAGAAAGGCGATGCCGCGCAAGGGATGACGCCCGGTCTGCGCCGCGATTTTTAACTGTTCGAGAATTTCCTCTTTGCCCGGAGGCGATAGATCTTCGGACGGCGATTCAAAAAAACTGCTTTCGAGATCGACGCTTTCGAGGTCAATCGGATGTTCTTCCGAGAATTGAAAGCGGTAGGGTTTGATCCGCGGCGCGTCCTGGGACTGCGCAGCGGATTCATACCGATTCTGATAGTACTGTTCCAGTTCGAACGCCAGGAACCGATTCACGTCTTTACCGAGATTCGTGAACTCCGCCGCGCCTTCGCCAAAGCGGATGTCCGCCTGCATGAGGATCGGCAAAGCGTCCAGAAACAGATTCGGTTCCGGGGCGTACGGCAGCAGCGGATGCACGCGCGAGAGAATCTCGCGACTGCGCATGTCGTCGTCGACTTCCTGCTGGAATTCCATGAAAAACTGCGATTGTTTATCCGGCATTGTCAGAGTATCCAGAAAACCCTGTCCCTGTTCATCGCTGAAATCGCGTTCCTCCTCCGGCTTTTGCATTAATTTCTCGAGCCGGGCTTGCGTTTCGCGCGCAAGATCCGCCTGGGCTCCGGGTCGGTAGCCGCCCGTCATAAGCAGCGGTCGCGAAGCCGGCAGGGTTTCGTCGTCGTCCGCAAGTTGACTCGCGTCGTCGAGCGCCGGGCCGAAGTCTTCCGCGTTAAAATTCAACTGGTTATCGAAATAGTTGAATATATGTTCGCCGGAGCCCGTCAGCCTCGAGCCCGTATCAAAATCCTGCACGGACAGATAAGGATGCATTCCCTGGGCGGCAAAGCCCGCGATCAGGTCGCGGTTTTCCTGGCTGTGCATGACGTTGTTGCGCATGACGCCGAACGGGAAGGCGCCGGTGAACGTCGACCGTACGATGGCGATGGGAACATCAAGTTCTTCAATGATCGCGGCGGCGCGTACGAGCGCTGCGTCCAGTTGGTGCGACCTGTCCTCGCGGGCGTTCACGCCGAATACAAAGCCGACCCGCGCCGCGAGTCCGCCTTGCAAACCCCGCAGTACGCTCGCGATCACCTGCGGAATTTGCTCAACTTCCGTGTACGGCAGAATTGCGTTCACGATGTAGGCGATGGGGCGATTTTCTTCAATACTCGTTCCAAGAAAGCCCATATAGTTCGCGCGGTTCAAAACGAGCGGCTCGTGTTCGGTGAGTTCCTGGAAGGCCCCGTTGACCGGCAGGCGCTGGATCACGCTCCGGACCGCGCCGACCGACTCGCGAGGCAGCGCATCCAACAAATCCGCCGCCGACTGTCCGGCCGCAACCCGCGCGGCGACAGCGTCCGCATGGCGCTCGTAAATATCACCCCGGGCGCCCACGCCGCCCGGCGGACTCAGACCGGCCCGTTGCTGCAACACATGGGCGGCTTCATGGGCCGCTGTGGCCAGGTCGGGCGACTGACCAAAAACAATGTGTTCCCCGCTGGTGTAGGCCGCCGCGCGCAGATCCGCCGCTGCGCTTGCAGCATGGGCGCCCGTATGCGCCCGGATGCCGGAAAGATCGTGGTCTCCGAACGCGCCCGCGATGGCGTCCAGAAAGGGCAGAGGGCCCGCCGGTGAGGCGACGCCCCGGGCGGCCGTGGAATGGATCGCTGCAACGGATGACGGCTCCCCTCCGTTCGGCGCGCCCGGGGCGCTCGGCGACGGGGCGGAACGGCTCTGTACCAGGCGTTGCATCGCCTGGTTGCCCACCCGCATCTGCAAAAACGGAACCTGGGCCGCTCCCTGTGGCGAAGCGCCCGCCGTCATTGGCGCTCCCGACCGCGTCTGTACAGAATCGGATGCCGGTTTCGTTGAATCGTAAATCATTGCGTCGCAACCGCGGACGCGACGCCAACGCGCCGGCCTGAATAAATACTCGCCTGAATTAACAATTCTTCTCCGTTCGTCAACGCCTTACAACCGTTCGCCCCGCATCGCTTGCGTCTCCGCGGCCGGCGGTTTACAACCTCTGCATAGAGGTCGCGGCGCAGCATAAGCGCCGCTCAGACCAGACTACGGAGGATGTTCATGAAACGATTTCTGGCTGCAGGGCTCTTCGCTCTGTTCGCTTTGCCGGGCGCGGCGCACGCCGATATCCTGGAAAGCATCTTGAATGTAATTGTCGACGGCGGCAACAGCTACAGCTGGCAAAAAGTCGAACTGCCCGGCGCCGTCTGCGGCAACGGTTCCCAGTACAAGTTCTTTGTGCATCGCACGGGTTCGCAGAACGTGCTCTTCTTTTTCGAAGGCGGCGGCGCGTGTTGGGACTACGACACCTGCAGCGGACGCGCCGGCGTACTGGGCGCCGCGAATCCGAACGGAATTCCCGACGACTACATGACCCAGTTCAAGGGGAAATACGTTTCGCCGATTGTCAATGGCGCGGATCCCGGCGTGCCCTTTCGCAGCCGTACGGATCTCATAACTAAGGGCTGGAATGTGGTATTCATGCCTTACTGCACGGGCGACGTGCATGTCGGCAACAACGTCAAGCTGTACCAGGACACGACCGGCCAACAACCGCCGCTGCAATGGAGCCATGCCGGCTATGGTAATACCAAAAAGGCCATCGACTACGTGCGCAGTCAGTTTCCCGCGATCAACAAGCTGCTGGTGACAGGCTTCAGCGCGGGCGGCACGGCGACCTCGGCTGCGTATTATCAAATCCGGCGCGGACTTTCTCCGGCGCGCGGCTATATGGTGAACGATTCCGGGCCCATTTATCTGGCGCCGAACATGAATTCGCTTTCGCGTCGCCTGCACGACCAGATCAAGGCCTCCTGGCAGATTGATTCGCTCTTTAATGAACTGCCGGCCAGCTTTGACCGCAACGATTTTGGCAGCATCAACCGCATGATTGCGACCGAGTTTCCCAACGATCAGTTGAGCTACACCGCCTATACGCGCGACTACAACTACTCACGCTTCTCCTACGAGCGATTTTACCCGGGTTTTCAAGACAACAAGGAAGCGATCCTTAACTACTGGAAGCAGGATCAGGACGCTTTTGTCAACGAGCTGGGTCGCTACAACAATTTCAGCTATTTCCTGCCGTACGAACGCGTAATTAACGAAAGCCACTGCAGCACGATCATCACCTTTGTGGGCAGCCACGCCTGCCAGCGCATGGAGAAAAAGCGCAACTGGTGGGAGTATCTGGAATGGCCCTGGGGGCAGACTTACAAGTGTTACTCGGAATTCACTCCGATGGAAACGTTTCTGCATCGCTTTATCAACGATAATCAGCGCGTGCGCATCTACGAACCGGCCAACGGATACAACGCTGAAGATCCCGGCATGCAGATGTTGGGACCGATTATTAACTCGGCGCTGCAAGGCTGAGCCTCTGCAATCAGGCTGCCTGCAAAACTTCAGTAACGCATCATGAAACGCGTGCTTCGCCCTGCTCTCTGTTTGACGGCTCTGATCGTCGGAGTGAGCGGGGCTTTTTGCAAGCGGTCGCCGGAACGCAATGCGCTCAGCGGCGGCGGCGAACGACCCGCGCCCCGCGCTATCACGCCCAACGAGCGCTTTCTGGACGCCGTACGACGCGACGATCGACTCGCCGCGGCGGAGCAGTTGCAGCGCGGCGCAGATCCGCAGACCGTTGATCCCCTGGGCGCGAACGCGGCGGCGCTGGCTGCGCGTTTCAGTGCGGATCCGGACTTCTTCGTCTACTTGTTGAAACAAGGAGCGAACGCACACGTTCCCGATCATGAGGGGCGCACTGCGCTCAGCTGGGCGGCCGAAAAAGATCACGCGCTGATCGTTCGGACGCTGCTTTCCCGGGGCGCCAATCCTGACGAAGCGGATAAAAGCGGACGCACCCCTCTTCACCATGCGGCCAGCGCGCAGGCCCGGCGGAGCGCAGCGCTTCTGCTGGAAGGCGGCGCAAATCCAAACCGACAAGACCGACTGGGCGACACGGCTTTGATGCTTGCAGCCGGACGGGAAGATGAAGCGCTGGTGCGACTTTTACTGACGCACGGCGCAAACCGGGCATTAAGAGACCGCGAAGGCCGAACGGCGCACGAGCGTTGTCGCCACGACCGATCCCTTCAAGAATTGCTCCGGTGAGAGCGGAGACTTCGTCGGCCGCTCTCGTCGCAACCGACGAGAGGGCGGGCGAAGCGCCTGAATTCTGCGCCGATTATTTCTTAACGAGCGGAACGTTGACGCCCGCGGCAGGCGGCTTCTCCTTGATTTGTTTGGGTTTTTTGATCTCGCGATTGCCTTTGCTCATTGATTGGCCCTCGCTCAAGAAGTAGCATGCAAAACGAGGCGCGTCTATATATATAAACTTCGACCCGGAATAAAGCGCGCGCGGCGGCGGCGCAGAGCATGGCGGGAACTTCGCAAACAATCCGGGCTAGCGCCCGGCCCCTGCGCTCCAGGCCTCCTCCGACTCGGGCGGCGCTTCAGGAAACGCCACGGAAAAGCATGCGCCGCGACCGGGCGTCGTTTCCAGCATAACCTTCGCGCCGAGTTGCCGCGCCAGACGATACACGCTGTAAAGGCCGACTCCGGTAGAAGATTCGCCGGCGGTGGGCTTGGCGGAAAGGCGAGCGTAGCGCGCGAACAGTCGCCCGCGATCCGCAGCAGTGAAGCCCGGGCCCTCGTCGCGAATCTCCACGCGCACAGCCTCTCCGGCATCGCGCCCCGGACGTCCGCTGACAAACACGGTGGCGCCCGGCGGCGAGAACTTGATCGCATTCGAAATCAAATTATCCAGAATGCGGCCGACCGCTGTTCGATCCGATCGCAGGGCGAGCGGAGGCCGTTCCATGCGCGTGTAAACCCGCACGCCTTTCTGCGAAGAGCGGTAGTTGTGCGCCTGCACCGCTGCATGCAGTTGATCGACCATATCGAGCGTTTCGACCCGCATTCGAAGGGGTCCGATTTCCGAGGAAAGCAGGTTGACCAGATCATCGATGCGATCCATAGCCTGTTGCGAGCTATGCTCGACGTCGTCCAGTATTTCCCGCTTCTCCGCATCGGGAAAGCCGTCCAGATCCGAGCGCAACAGACGACTCATGCTCATAATCCCGCTGAGCGGACTTTTTAAGTCGTGCACAGCAATAGATATCATGTCGCTCTTGTTGAGATCTTCGCGCAGCAATCTGCGGTTCAAATCTTCAATGCGCCTCGTCTTCAAATAATTATTCGCCAGAATCAAATAGCCGACGCGATCAAACAACATTGTCAACAGCAGTACGAACATCGGATTTTGTATCAAGATCGGGTTATCCACTCCTTTAAAAAAGAACCAGCCGTAAAGCAGGCCGTAGTTCAGCGCGTAGATCCAGTAGCGCGTACCGTCAGGAAAGCGAAACATGATGGCCACGCTCAGTATCGTCGCCGAAAACAACGAAAGGTCCGGAGTGTTCTCGAACAGTATGAGAGTAACAACCGATCCGGAAAGCGAAAGTAACACGACGCATACGGTGCAGATCAATCGGAGCCGCGCCAGACGCCAGCGATGCAGACGGCCCGAATGCAGCACGGCGGTCACAACCAGGGCCGCCGCGTAAAAGGCGGCGTTAAAATACAACATCGCAATCTGCGAATCGCCGCGCAAGAAGGCCCGAACGTCCCAGGCGGCGAAAGGAATGAAAACGACCAGCAACGTCAAATAGACGTAGCGCAGTACAATCAGGATCTCCAGATAGGCGCGGCGGGCGAAATCGAGGCCCAGGCGCCGCGAACTCAAACGCCGCGCCTTACGATACTGCCGCAGTCCAAAACGCCGACTGCCGCGCACGCTCCGGCGCACCGTGCCCCGCAAGAAGTTCACAATTGCGCGAAAACTGGCCCGCATTCGGTCGGCGTCGCCTCAGGATTTTTCAGAGGCGCCAAACAGATTGCTGATCGCGTCGCGCGCCGCCGCCCGCTCAAAATCGTCCCGGTCGATCAGTTGTACGGCGAGATTTTCCTTCTGGATGCGTTTGAGAATTTTGGCGATCTCGCCCGGATCCTTCACTTTGGTCGCCAGATACTTGAACTCCGCGCCGCAGGCGGGGCACTTACGATCCTTTACAAAATTCAGTCCCAGTTGCTTGCAATTGCCGCAGGCGCCGTAGAGGTCTTCGATTATCAAGAGTCGCTTCTTTACCTCTTCGGCGTCGACCGTGGTCCATACGCGCACGTTGCGAATGCGGCTTTCCTGTTCCATGACTGAACCCGGACCGATCCGCCAAGGGCCGTCAATTTCATTTTCGCGCGTCGCGCTGCGCGCGCCACTCTGATAGAGTGACGCCGCGCCGCTCCAGCTCCGCATCTATTGCGGCGTTCAGCCGATGCGGCAGACCCGGACCTTCGTAGATGAATCCTGTATAGACCTGGATGAGATCGGCGCCGGCAGCGATGGCCTCAACAGCGTCCGTCCCGCTGAAAATCCCGCCCACCCCGATCAGGGTCAGATCCGGTCCGCACTGCGCGCGCACGCGGCGCAGTATTGCGAGGCAGCGCTCGCGCAATGGCGCGCCCGAAAGGCCGCCGCTTTCCGTCGCCTCCGGCGTACGCGTTCTATCGATCGTGGTGTTGCACAGTATCAGACCGGCCGCGCCGCAGGCCGGCGCTTCCGCCGCCGCTTCGTCCAACTCATCATCCTGCAGGTCGGGCGCGAGTTTTAAGAACAACGGCTTTGGTTTTTCGCGGCGCGTCGCCGCGAGATTTTGAATGCGATCGCAGAGCGGCCCGACCAGCTCGCGCAGCGCGGCGCGCGTTTGGAGATTACGCAGACCGGGAGTATTGGGCGAACTGACATTGACGGCGATGTAGTCGGCGAATTCGTAAAGTTGATCCAGGCTCAGGAGATAATCCTGCGTCGCGTCTTTCAGTTCGGTAACTTTACTTTTCCCGATGTTTATTCCGAGCGGAATACTGCGCCGGACGCCGGTCAGAATTTCGCGCGCAAGTTCTGCGCCGGGATTGTTAAAGCCCATGCGATTGACCAGGGCCTGATACTGCGGATAGCGAAAGAGCCGGGGACGCGGATTGCCGGGCTGCGCGCGGGCCGTGAACGTGCCGCTCTCGACAAAGCCAAAACCCAATTGCGAAACGAATTCATAGAGAGCGCCGGTTTTATCAAAACCGGCGGCCAGACCGACCGGATTGGGGAAATTCACGCCCCCCAGAGTCTGTTCAAGGCGCGGCGAGGAATATTCAAATGCGCGGCGTAACGCCGCCGCCGCGCCCGGCGCAGTCAGGACGTGGCGTCCCAGGCCGGCGGCGATCTCGTGCGCCGTCTCCGGGTCCAACCGGAAGAGCAAGGGGCGGATCAGCCGCTGGTACAGGGCGTCGACGAGCACGGTACGCTTTCCCCCTGGTGCGGCGCCAAAGCAAGTCCGATTCGGCGAATTTGGCCGGCCGGCCTTTTTTGGACTCGACAAATAGGCGAACTCCAGGGGCCCATTTACCGTCCGAAAGGGCATCTCTTTCTTCAGGAGACATCCAATAATGAAACTCAAACGTGCGGCGATCCTGGCCTTTGTCGGCATGGCGCTCGCTTTCAGCTCCGCCTACGCGCGCGGCATTTCCGAAGAAGTTAAACTTCTGACTGTTATCAATCGGACCGGTGAAGAGGTAACGTATCTTTTCGTTTCTCCGGACGACAGCCAGCATTGGGGACCGGATATTCTGGGAACCGAGCAAACCTTCGCAAACGGCGCCAGCGTGGGCTTTTTTGTCCACTATCCGCAAGCCTGCGGTAAATTCGATCTCATGGGATCCGTCGCCAACGGCGCTTCTTATGTAATCGACGCGTTCGAAGTGTGCGACAACCGCAACAATCAGCGCGCAACACTGACTCCGCAAACCAAGTCGGAAGGAACCGAAAACGAGTACACCACGCTCGAATTCAAAAACACGACCGCCAAAACGATGCGCATGGTATTCGTTTCGCCGAGCGATTCCGAATACTGGGGCGCGGATTATCTGGACCAGAACACGGTCCTCGCGGCTGGCGCAGCGATGAAAATCCTGGTGCCGGTAACGGGCGAAGCCGTAACCTACAATGTAATGGCGGCGGACGAATCCGACGTGCAGTACAAGTTCGACATCGAAGTTTCTAACGCTCAGGATAGCTACACCTTCCTGATCGAAGAAAGCGACAAACAACAGTAATCTAAGAGTCGCAGGCAGGTTTGCGTGCGAGACAAAGCCGGGCTGCAAATGCAGTCCGGCTTTTTTTGTGCGAATCCGCGCGCATTAAACGACGGCTTGTACGAGCGGCGGCAGCGGCGGCGGGCGCGCTTCAGTTGCGACCGAGGGCGCGCAGAATAACCGGATCTTCGTGCGCCAGGCTGAAGCCAATGTAACACGGACGTGAAAGTCGCAGAAAGGAAAACTGCTGTTCGGCAATCAATCGTTCGCTCACGCGCCAGAAGATGAGCGCCAGGCGTCCGCTGATTTCAGCTTC
Source organism: Leptospirales bacterium (assembly GCA_036170535.1). Taxonomy (GTDB): domain Bacteria; phylum Spirochaetota; class Leptospiria; order Leptospirales; family Leptonemataceae; genus SSF53. Next base: position 40,566 of record JAVHPJ010000066.1, read on the forward strand.
GACCGAGCCAAGCGCCGGACGTCCGCCGTCGCGTGCAAAATCGGCCTGGTGGTTCCAGAAAGGCGTTTCGTCCGTTGGCGAAAAACCGTCGTAGCGAATTTCACGATACGCCTGAAATTTAAAATCCCAGTAGTTGTTGCTGAAGGGCAGTATGCGCGGCTCGCGCAGGACTTCCAGCGCATTGCGCCAGGCTTCCGGCCCCTGCAGGCGCCGTTCGCGTTTCCGACGCGCCCATTCCTCTTCGTTGCGCGCCGTGCGCAGAGAGTTCTCCGTGGTATCGATACTGATCAGTATGTATCCCGAGCCGGGTTCCGCGTCAAAAGCGAAGTAGGATACTTCTTCCTCGGGTTGACGAACGCTGAAATCGAGAATCGTCTTCAACGTTTCCGCATACAAACGGTCCTCAAGCGCGCCCCAATCTACATCGAGCGTACTGTTTGCGCCAGGCGCGGCGGGAAGCGAATCGCGCTCCATGTCGCGATTTCCAGGCGCCCGAAGGAGACAGAAACTATTTTTCAATGCGCCGGGAAAAAACGCGCGTCAGGTAACAGCGGCGCGGGGCGCTCTTGCGCGGCGATTGCCGCCGCCGCGAAAGAGCGCAGTCTGGAATCGCAGCGCTCAGTGGTGGTGACCGCCAGGACCGTGCACGTGACCGTGCGAGAGTTCTTCCTGAGTGGCGTCCCGTACATCCAGCACGGAGACGTCGAAACTCAGCGTGACGCCGGCAAGCGGATGGTTGCCATCCACAGTAACCTGGTCGCCTTCAATGCCGACTATCGTAACAACTTCCATGCCCTGGCCGCCGTCGGTCTGGAATTGCATGCCGACTTCCAACTCTTCGACAAAATCAAAAACCGTGCGGGAAACTACGCGGGTAAGTTCGTCGTTTCGGTCGCCGAATCCTTCGTCGGGATTCACGGTTACTTTGAGCGCGTCGCCCTTCTGCTTGCCTTCGAGCGCCGCCTCGAGGCCTGGGATGAGATTGCCGACGCCATGAATGTAGGCCATCGGCTCGGCGTCAGTGGACTCGTCGATCAGATCGCCGTCATCGTCTGTCAGACGATATTTAAGAGTTACGACTTTATTTTTGGAGATTTGCATGGGAAGATCCTGAGTGGGTAGTACCGAAGGTCGCGGCCGGATGCGGAGGCGAGACGGATAATTCATGTCCCCGGGCGGAACTGCGTCAGCAAGCTTTTTTCGGAGCTAAAGCGAGACCGGAACCTACTCTTCGGGGTCCTGCACCGCAATTTCGCCCGCTTCGCGGAGCTGATGCACCAGATCCAGAATGCGCTGCTGGGCGCGACGAATCTCATCCCGGCTGGCCGCGCCCGTGCGCTCCTGCAGCTTTTGCACAGCGCCAACCGAAAGATTGGCGAGAATGAGTTCGCGGACCTCGATGCTGGCGGCCGCCATCGCGCGCGAAAGATCATCCAGGTCCACGTCTTTGAAGAGCCGCTGAATCGCTCGAAAATCCAGACTTAAAAAAACGTCCTCGAAGGAAAGATTCAACAAACGCTCCGGCGCGTGTTCGTCGCCGGAAAGCAGCAGGGAATCGAGTTCTTCGCGCGTGAGATTAAATCCCGCATCGCCGGCGGCCGGGCGGATTTGCAGTATGTCGTGGCCTTCGAGCGTGGCCAGCAGACTGCGCATCAGTCGCGGATTATCGGCCGACTGAATTGATATTACGCCTTCGATGGCGATATTCGTCATCTTGATGAAAAGGTCTTTATAGGCCCGAAAATGATTGGCGAGCGCTTTTTTGATGCGCTCTTCCGGCAAGCTCCGCTTGAGCGAAATCAATCGCAAAGACGAGCCGGCCAGCGGATGTTCTGCGTAGGCGGCCGGCCAGGCGCCGATGCGCAAGGCCGACGCGGACTCATCGAGGAGTTCATTGAGAAAGTCGCCGAGCGCTGTGCGCAGCAGTTGGTTTTCGGGATGGTCCGCCAGCAGGCTTGCTTCCAGGAATTCGCGAGCCACGGCGGGGGCGGGCGTCGGCGAATCGCCAAGCAATTGAATGAAGTTCTCCCAGATATCCCAGCGATACTGGAGCTTGCTGAGATACGATTCCGCGTAATGTTCGAGCACCCGCGTGGTGAGCTCCGGATCGACGCCGTCGACGATCAATGCCAGACCCATGCGCACGAGACGATCAAAGGGATTCTGCGTGGCGGACTTTTGCGAGGCGAACTCTTCCAGCGACGCAAGACCCTCGCGACGCGAACGGTCGCCCAGAGCGACCAGCGATTCGATGCCTTCGCTGAACTCGGTGATTTCGTAGAAAAGTTTTCGCGCGCCCAAATATCCGCTCCGCCCGCGGTCAGGCTTGAAGCCGGCCTCAGGGCCGACCCCCGGCGATGTCGCCCGATCGCCGCCGGGTCCAGGCCGGCATGCGGCCGCCCGGACGCCTGCAACCTCGCCCGATTATGTAAAGTACGCGCGCCGCCGCAGGGCGTCAAATAAAACTCCGGTGAAACGCCCCCGCCGATTGCGCCGGACACGCTTGAATCAGCGCGGCATCAGGTGAAAGTTGTAGTTCTCGATGCGTGAAATAAAGCGCCGATCGGGCTGGATGAGCGGAATACGTACGCGTAAATGCATGACGCCCTTCAGGGGCATAGGCGCGCCGTTTTGCATGGTGAAATGAAATGCAAAACCCGCCTCGCGCACGCCGGGCGGCAACGTCGCCAGGCCGCCCTCCACGTAGACCAGATCCAGCGACGCGCGCTCAAAATAGAAACTCCCCCGCATGTGAGAGAGGGTATTTCTTTTGGGCGTCACTTCCACGCGGTAACAGATGCGCCCATCGACACGCTGGAGTCCGGTGATGCGCGTTTCGTAGTTTTCCGGGCCGTGTTCATCAAATGGCGGAAGGGGCGGCGCAATTCGCACCAGGCGAAACGACTCCGGCGCCAGCGGCAGACCGTCTTTCTCATACTCGAGCACGCGCACATCCGGCCGTCCGTAAAAATGATCCGTGCGCTCCATTAACACGCGCGATGTGTGCAGGAGCGCGCCGCTTTCGGGATCACGCTCTTCAGCCACGAGGCGGCGCATGCTTTGAATGCCGGAGTAGCGGCGATACAGGTCGACCCCCCGTGCATGAATCTCAGCGAGGGCGCGCTCGCTTTCCGCCGCGTCCAGCTGCGCCGGCTCGAGGGCCGCAGGATTGGCAAAGGCCCGGTCGACTGACGCCGCCGCAAGCAGGCAAACGCAAACGCACAGGCGTGCGTCGAAAAATCGCCCCATGCGGCGACTTTTCGACGCGCATAATCGCAGCCAATCGTTTTGCCGCCGCACGGGCGCCGCGCCTGTGCGGCGCCTGCGACAAATAATGACTTGCCGGACGCCGACCAAACGCTTCCTTCATAAAATACGATGCAGCTCCGCGACTTTCGCGCGGTCATCGAAATCTTCCGCAGCAAGAGCTTCCCGTACATGAAAGGCGCTGTCCACTCGGCTTATCTCGATCGCACCCTCGGCGGTCGCTACCAGATCCAGGAATTCCTTGGCGAGGGCCGCATGGGCCAGGTATTTCTCGCATACGATCGCCAGTCGCGAGAGCGCAAAGCGGTAAAACTGATCGATGTGGGCAATCGCCGCTTGCCCATGGAAACCCTGCTCCGTTTTCGGGCGGAAGCCGAAACGCTCGCCGGCCTGCAACACCCGGCCATCATACGCTACGAAGACTTTGTTCAGGAAGGTTCGCTGAGCGCGATCGTCATGGAATACGTCGCGGCGCCCACGCTGCGCGAAGCGATCGCAGAGCGCGGCCCCCTGCCCTTGAGCGACGTCTTCCTCACGCTGCGCTCCCTGGCCGGCGCGCTGCATTACATGCATGAACAAGGCCTTGTTCATCACGACCTGAAGAGCGCGAATATTCTGGCGCTGATGGATGCGGACGGCGTACAGGGCGTGCGCATTCTTGACTTTGGACTTTCGCATCTCGTCGGAGCCAATGAATCCGATTTCTCGGGCACGCTGGGATATATGGCGCCGGAACAAACCGGCATGTTGCACAAGCTGATCGATCATCGCGCGGATCTCTACGCCCTCGGCTGCATCCTCTACGAAGCGATCACCGGGCGCCTTCCGTTTGTAAGCGAAGACCCGGCGCTGCTCATGCACCAGCATGTGGCGCGCGCGCCGGAACCGCCTTCGCGTCTGCGCAGCGATTGCCCGCCCGCGCTGGAACGCATCACTCTCAAACTGCTGAACAAAGATCCCGACGATCGGTACCGCACGGCGGCCGGCCTGATACGCGACGTGGAACGCCTGGATCGGCTGCGGGCAAGCGCGCCGCTTACGGCCGTCAACTTTGCGCCGGGCGAAGAGGACCACTGGGAAAGTTTTCCGCGGCAGAATCCGTTTCTCAATCGCCGCGAAGAACTTCACGAAATAGAAACTCGCCTGAAAGCGGCCAGCGAAACGGGCGGCGCCGTTCTCTTGATCGAAGGCCCCCAGGGCAACGGCAAGTCGGCGCTCCTGGAAGAGGCCTTTAATCGCGCACAGCGGGAGAAGGGAGAAACCTGGTTTCTGCGCGCCCGCCGCGAAGAGACCGAGATTCATTTCAAAACGATCGTCGGCATTCTGGGCAAGATGGTCGCGCACCTGAAACTTCAGGACGAAGAAAAGCAGCAAAAACTGCTGGGGATAATTCGCGACAGCCTGGGCGAGCGGTTCGCATATTTGCTCCAATTGTTGCCGGAACTCGCCGCCTGGTACGAGCCCCAGGCTGCAAGTCGCGCGCAGGCGTGGACCCCTGAGGACTATCGCTTTGCTGTGTTCAGTTTTATGCAATCAGTCGCGCGCAAAATGGGCCGCCTTGCGCTTTTTCTGGATGATTTGCATAACGTGGATCTGGCTTCCGCGCGCCTGCTTCTGGAAGCGGCGGATCGCGAACTCGTGGATGCGCCGGTCGTCTTTTTCTTTTCGTATAACCGCGAGCAGCTCACGCCAGGCCTGCGTCGCATCATCGACGAATTGAGATCGACCCGGGTGCAACGTCTGCACGTCGAGCCGTTAAGTCAGCCAATTGTCACAGAACTGCTGCACCGACTTTTTTCCGGCAAGCTCGCCGATCAAAACGCCCTGATCGGTCCCTTGTACTCCGCCGCCGGCGGCAATCCCGCGCGCCTGCGTTTGATCCTGCAAGCCCTGATCGATCAGCAGATACTCACCTACGAAACGACCGGCTGGAAGGCGAATCTTTCGCGCGCGCTGGCTTTCATTGACGAACGTCGAAAAACCGAAGGCGCGCGTCTGCCGGACGTGTTCACCGCGCGTGAAACCGAAACCCTCCGCCGCAGCGCCATCTTCCAGCGCGCATTTTTACTCGAGGCGCTCTACGCCGTGCTCCATCCGGAGTATCTGGATCAAATTGGCGGCCCCGGCGAAGCGGACGCGCTCCAGGGGAAAGTTGATCTATTAACGACGTTGGATAGAGCGATTCACGCATCGGTGCTCTCCGTCGATTCGCGACGGCTGTACGCATTTCGCGACCCGGCCCTGCGCAGCGCGCTCAAGGACGAACTGCCCGCCGAAACGCGCCGGGCGGCGCACCGAACTGTCGCGAGCTTCATAGAAACGCAGGTGCTGCCCGAAGCGCCGGAAGCGATTTACGACATCGCCTTTCACTACGAGCAGGCCGGCGAATTTCGATTGGCGGCGGAAGCCTGTATCGCCGCAGCAAAACTGACCGATGACGGAACCAACGCAAATCGCCAGGCGCAGAGTTATTACCGCACGGCTGTCCGGTTGCTGGACGCCGCCCCGGGCGCCTTTGGGCCGCAAGAAGAGTTCGAGGCGCGTCATCGTGCGCTCGTCTTCGACGTCGCCCTCGATCCCCAGCGCGAAGATCTGGAGCAAGAGGCGGATCATCTGCTCACGCTCGCCGGCGAGAATAATACGGTCGGCCGCATACTCGCGTTGCAATTAAAGACGCAGATTTGTTTTTATTTTGGCCGTCGCGAGGAGATGCTTGCGATCAGCGAAGAAATTCTCCGTCTGGGCGACGGTCCGGAGTACGAACAGTACATTGTGCCCAGCCTCTTGCAGCTCGGGCTCACGCCGTCTCATCGCAGTTACGCCGAACGCGCGGAGATTCTGGCGCGCGGCGCCGCCATGGCGCTGCGCGTCCGGCGCTTTGATCTGGCGCCGGCGGCGATGACCGTGCATGCGGCCATGCTGGTGTATCAGGGTCGCTTCGCGGACGCGCGCAAGTCCATCGATGATTTCGCCGCCAATGTGCCGCAGTCCCAACGTATCTTTCTGGATGCGCTCGCGGCTTTTTCGCATGGCATCGTCGACGCCGAGGCCGGCGACTTTACGCGTCAGGCGGAAACGCTGGCGGCCATTGATTTTGAACGAGCGCCCCTGGGCGTGGTGGGCCGTCGAATTCTGATGGCCCATGCCGCGCGCGCTTTTGGTCTTTCGGGCCGTTTGCGCGAGGCGCTGCACCTGTACGAAAAGTTGCTCATTAACGAAGCCGACACGCGCCAGCGCGGCGAACTCGCCGTTGCGCTGCACGGACGGGCGCTGCTCGCTCTGCGCATGGAAGATCCGGAAAGCGCCATTGAATATGTAGAGCGGGGCTTGCGCCACCTGGCCCGGCGCCCGGACGGATTTATGGAGGCGATGTTCCATCTGACCGGCGCCATTGCCGAACTCGATGTGGGCCAGATTGCGCGCGCACGCGAATACTTCAAAGCGGCGGAGGAACTGAGCGCCAGACTCAACGCCATGCTGCTCGACGCACACGTTCGGTTTGTTGGCGCGCGGCTGTCCTTCGCGCAAACGCGCCAGGACGCCGATCTGGAACAGGCGGAAGCCGCGCTGGCGCAGTTCCTCGAAATGGGCGCGACCGGTTATTACGAGTCCTATCGCGAAGACTTCCGGCAATGGCGCCAACTCGGAGGCGATAGTTCCTCGCACACGCTGCTCGCCCAGGGCGAAAACCGCGAATTGTTTCAATTGTTGGAGATTAACCGCAAGCTGAGTTCGACGCTCGACGCGGACGAGCTGACCGGCGAAGTCCTGCGCGGCGCGATGACGATTACCGGCGCCCAGGAAGGTTACCTGTTTATTGCCGAGCCGGACCCCGCGGCCCCCGGGCAACCGCGAGCCGTCTTGCGTCTGAGTCGGAACGCGGCCGGCGAAGCGATTGCCGACGCAGATCGCGCCTACAGCGAGACGGTGGTCGAGGCTACGGTTTTTGGTCGATCGCCGATTCTCACGCGTGATGCGCGCAACGAAAGCCGCTGGAACGCCGCCGACAGCGTCCGCCTGAAGCAAATGCGTTCCATCCTTTCCACGCCGATCCAGCTCAAAGAACAACTGCTGGGCGTGATTTACCTGGACAACCACTCGGCCAGTTCGGTTTTTACTCTCAAGGATAAGGAGATCGCCGAAAACTTCGCGATCCAGGCCGCAATTGCGATGAACAATGCGCGGCTATTCGAAGCGGAGCAGGCCTCGCGCACCCGGGTCGAGTCCACTCTGCGCACATTCGCTCGCTTTGTTCCGCGCCAGTTTACGGAACGTTTCGCCGACGGCGCCATTGACCTCCTCGAGCGCGGAATCTCCCGGCGCGAGCGCATCACGGTCCTGTTTTCAGACCTGCGCGATTTTACCGCGCTTTCCGAATCCCTTTCGCCGGAAGCGACCTTCGGTCTGCTCAATGAGTATCTGGAGCGCATGGAGGCGGCGATTCGCGCGGAAGGCGGTTTTGTGGATAAGTTTGTCGGCGACGCCATCATGGCTCTATTTGACGCAGCGCCGGCCTCCGCGATTCGCGCAGCAGTCGCGATGTTCCAGGCGCTCGATCTAATGAACCAGGAACGCCTTGCAGCCGGATTGCCGCAACTCGATGCGGGCATCGGCGTCAACTCGGGAGAAGTGACAATCGGCGTAATTGGCTCCGCCGAACGACTGGATACGACTGTTGTCGGCGATGCGGTCAATACAGCCTCGCGCGTGGAAGCGCTCACCAAGGACTACGGCGCGCGTTTGCTCGTCACCGGCGTTGTATTCGATGAATGTTCGCGCGAGCTGCGCTTTCGCGAGCTCGATACGGTTCGGGTAAAAGGCCGCAGCGCGCCCACCTCGATTTACGAATGCCTCGACGTCGATCCGCCGGATCTGGCCGAACGCAAGCTCGAACTGCTGGCGGAATTCGAAGCGGCGCGCGCGGAATGGACCGCTGGTCGTTTTGACGAAGCCGCAGTGCGATTTTCCGATTACCTGAAACAGTTTCCGAAGGACCGCGCCGCCCATAATTTTCTCGAGCGTGCAAAACGCTTCACGCTATTGCCGCCCGCCGATTGGGACGGGGTGTATCGGCTGGAAACCAAATAAGCGCGAACCCGGCGGAGGAACTGTCGCGCGAGACGCGGGTCAGGTTTCGTCCGACCCGATCCACTTCTTGACCTGCGGCGGCTGGAAGATCGCCAGGCGGTCCAGCAATTGCGGGATGCGGGTCTCCACAAAAAATAGTTCGCGATTCTCCGCCTTGAGAAATCGACTCTGGACTGCGTGGTCGAGAAATTGCAGCAGTCCCTCGTAGTAGCCCAGCACGTTCAGAATTGCGACCGGTCTGGCATGAAAGCCCAGTTGCGCCCAGGTGATCGCCTCGAAGAACTCCTCCAGGGTGCCGTACCCGCCGGGCAGCGCAATGAAGGCATCCGCAAGTTGCGCCATTTTCAGCTTTCGTTCGTGCATGGACGCGACTACGTGCAGTTCCGTCAGGCCCTGATGTGCGATCTCTTTTGAAGCCAGCGCACGCGGGATTACGCCGACTGCGCGGGCGCCCGCGGCGAGCGCTGCATCCGCAACGGCGCCCATGAGCCCGACGGCGCCGCCGCCGTATACCAGGCCGAGTCCGCGGCGCCCGAGTTCCGTTCCCAACTCGCTCGCGGCGGCGCGATACTCGGGACGATCGCCGAAATTTGATCCGCAATATACGCAAATGGTTTGCATTTCAAGCCGGCGCCGATCTCTCCATAATCACGGGCGAAGTTTCGCGTCAAGCAAAGCGACTTTCGCTCGCAGTTCTACGGAGAAATGCTCGTGAAACAACCGGTACAGGTCTTTCTGGCCAACTTCTGCATGCGCGCCGCGAAACACCTGGCGCTGCTTTTGATCCTGATGATTCTCGGACGGGCCCAGGGCTGGCAGGCCGCCAGCGACTTCGCCCTGGCCAGTCTTGCGACGCTTGGCATGGTCCTGCATCTCAGCGGCCGCGCCTTCCGACCGCTCCCCGGCGGCGAACTTAATGCGGCCGTGCTACAGGCGCGCGCGCGCGCCCGCGGCTGACAATGCAACTGGCGGAACTGCTATCCGGCGACCGGATCGTCATCAATCCCGAAGGCGATCCAGAGACTGTTATTCGCGAATTGGCGCGCCGGGCGGGCGCGGGCGAGCGCTCGGAGGAAATACTCGCGCTCACTTCCGCAGACGCGCCGCCAGTGCGCGGGTATGATGCGCCCTCGCTGGCGATTCCCCATGCGCGCCTGCCGGGCTTAAAGTCGAGCGCCGCCGCGCTGGCGCTTGCCGATCGTCCGCTGAGCGTCGGCGGCGCGCGCGTCATCCTGTTGCTTTTGACGCCCGACGACGACCCGGCTGTGCATCTGAAACTGCTGGGCGGTCTTACTTCGCTCCTGCACGCAAGCGCGGATCAACTCCAGACGTGCCGCAATCCGGCCGCGGCTCTGGCGATTCTTGCCGCTGAAGAGGCCCGCACCACGCGCGCCTCGTATTACAATTTGTCGCACGCACAGTTAGCCTTTGAGTTGCAGACCGATCTCGCCGCGGGCCTCAGCTCAACGGAAGCCGCACTCCGCCTGCAACGCTACGGCGCAAACGAACTGCATAAAAGCGGCGGCGCGCCCTGGTACCGCAAGTTAGTGCGTAACTTTGTAAGCTTTTTCGCCGCGCTTTTGTGGGCGGCGGCATTGCTCTGCTATGCTCCGGGCGTGGATATGCCCCAACTGGGTCACGCCATCATCATCGTCATATTTCTGAACGGAGCCTTTTCGTATTTACAGGAGCGCAAGAGCGATCGCGCCGTTGACGCTCTGCAGCGTTTGATGAACCGCACGGTGCGCGTGCTGCGCGACGGCGAGGAGCGCACAATCGACGCGCGCTCGCTGGTCCCGGGCGACGTCATTTTGTTGGAAGAAGGCGACGCGGCCCCCGCCGATGCCCGGCTGATCGAGGCCTCCGGCGTGGAAGTGGACAACTCCGCGCTGACCGGAGAATCATCAAGCGTTCGACGTTACAAGACGGAACAGCCGGTCGTGATCGCCGGGCGTTTTCTGTGGATCGAGATGCCGAACATCGTCTTCGCCGGTTCAACCCTGATCAAGGGGCAGGGGCGCGCAGTCGTCTTTGGAACCGGCATGCAGACCGAAATCGGCGCAATCGCCAGCCTGACCAACTCCATTCAAGCCGAGGAAAGTCCGCTGCAAAAACAACTGCGCGGCGCCGTACGCCTGATCGCCGTGCTGGCCTTCAGCCTGGGCGTCGCTCTTTTGTTACTCGGTTGGTTTGTGGCCGGTCTGAGCTTCTTGCAAGCTTTTGTGTTCTTTATAGGGATATTCGTCGCGAATGTGCCGGAAGGCCTGTTGCCCACCGTGACCCTGTCGCTCGCCATGGGCGTCTCGCGCATGGCAAAACGCAATGCTCTCGTGAAGAGCCTGTCCGCGGTGGAAACCCTGGGCTGCACGTCCGTAATTTGTTCAGACAAGACCGGCACGCTCACGCAAAATCTGATGATGGTAACGCGAGTCTACGCGGACCGGGCAGTTTATGAAGTTCAGGGCGAGGGCTACCGGCCGGAGGGGAGTTTTTTTCGCAATGGCGCTGAAGTTCCGGCTGCGGAACTCATGCACAACCGCGCGCTCAGAGAGTTGCTTTTCTGCGCGCACGCCTGCAACAACGCGCGCCTGGAACAACAGGATGGAACGTGGCGAATCGCTGGCGATCCGACCGAAGGCGCGCTGCTGGCGCTGGCGGTGCGCGCCGGCATTCATGCGATGCATCAACGCGTGCACCTGAACCCCTTCGAATCCGTGCGCAAGCGCATGAGCGTCGTGGTGCAGAGCGGCGTCGACGGCGGCAGTCAGCGCGTCGTTTACTGCAAAGGCGCGCCGCTGGAGTTGCTGGAGCGCTGCAGTGCAATCCAGATCGGCGACGAACTCCGCACGCTGGACGACGCCGGACGCGCGGAGATACAGGCGCAGATCGACGGTTTTTCGCGTCAGGGCCTGCGCGTATTGGGGCTGGCCGCTCGAACCGACGGGCCGCTCGCGGACGCCGCCGACAACAGCATCGATGCTGTCGAAAGCCGACTGACTTTTCTGGGACTGACCGCGATGTCCGATCCGGTGCGTCCCGGAGTGCCGGAGGCGGTGCGCGCCTGTCACGGCGCCGGCATTCGCGTCATCATGATTACCGGCGACTATCCGCTTACGGCAGAGAGCATCGCGCACGAAATCGGCATCGGCGCGGGCCAGGCCGCCGTTTCCGGAGCGGAATTGGCTGAGCTCAGCGATGCGGACTTAAGAACGCTGCTCGCCCGGGGCGAACCGATATTTGCGCGCGTGAATCCTGCACAGAAGCTGCGGATCGTCACATTGCTCAAGGAAGCCGGCGAAATTGTCGCTGTCACCGGCGACGGCGTCAACGACGGCCCCGCCCTCAAACGAGCCGATGCGGGCATTGCTATGGGCAAGCGCGGCACCGACGTGGCTCGCGAAGCGGCGCAGATCATTCTGCTCGACGACAACTTCGCCTCGATCGTTGCGGCAATCGAAGAAGGGCGAGCGATCTTCGAAAACATCAAGCGATTCTGCGGCTACATCTTCAGCTCAAACCCGCAAGAATTGTATCCCTACGTGGTCTGGATGTTGTTTCCCGGCATGCCGCTCGCGATGACCGTAATGGGCGTGCTCGCAGTCGACGTGGGCACCGACCTTTTGCCCGCGATGGGCCTGGGTCTTGAGCCTCCGGAAAAAGATGTTATGGAGCGCCCGCCGCGACGACCGGAAGAGACGTTGCTTTCATTGCCGTTTATTCTGCAAAACTACCTTTATCAAGGTACAATATTGAGTTTCGCCTGCTACGCCACCTACTACTTCTTCGCCTGGCGCAACGGCCTCATGCAAACCGGATTTTCGTTCTACTCTGCGCCGGCTTCGCCCGCCGCTTTGAATATGGCGCAGGCCGCGCCCCTGTATCTGCAGAGTCTCACGGCCTACTTTTTCCCCACCGTGACCACCCAGATAGCAAATGTGATGTGCCGGCGCTCGCGCACCGCGTCGCTCTTCAGTCGGGAATTTTTGACGGAGCGTCGGCGCAAGGAGCTGATCGATGCAATCGCCGCCTGGCGACCGCGTCTGCATCGCGCGCGCGTGCAGGTCGATTACGACATCGGCGAAATCGGGCGCCTGGACGCCGCACGGGCGCCCGCACATCTCGTGAGCGCGCTATTGCTGTTGCCCATTAAGTACCTGCGCCTCTCGGTTTCGCGCCTACTGTTGCGCCTCGAACGCCCGGTGCTCGGGCCCCTGCGAACCGGCCTGGTGCGCCTGTTAGACGCGCGTCCGTGGCTTTTGAATCTTTTCTCAAATCCCTTGATCAATCTCGGCGCGGCGTTTTCGCTCGCGCTGTCAGCCGCTTTCTTTTACACTCCTTTGAGCGAGATTTACTTTTTTGCGCCCGTCGGTTGGGAAGTGTATCTGTTTGCGTTTCACGGCGCATTTTTGCTGCTGGGCCTGGAAGAAGGAAAAAAGTGGCTGCGCAGACGGGGCCGCCCTTTGAATTTTCTGGGCTGAGACACATTAAGCGCTGCATTGAAGCATTGCAGCGCAAGGGAGTTAAGAATTCATGCCGGACCTGCCGCCCGCCCCGCTGACCGCCGCCGAACTTGCCTGGACCTGCGACCCGGCCGAATTGCCATTTGAATCCACCGCCGAACTCAGCGATCCGGACGGAATCGTGGGGCAGGCGCGCGCAGTGGAAGCGCTTGAATTCGCCATCGGCATGCCCCGCGCCGGATTTAACGTATTCGCGCTGGGCCCCGAAGGCATTGGCAAGCGCAGCGCCATCCGACGCTTTTTTGGCGAAGCCGCCCGCTCCGCGCCGCCGCCGCAGGACTGGAGCTACGTAAACAATTTTGAAGAACCGCGCAAGCCGCGCGCCCTCGCGCTGCCGGCCGGACGCGGCGCGGGCTTTCAGAACGATATGGCGCGTTTTGTGGACGACCTGCGCGCGTCGCTGCGCTCGGCCTTCGAGAGCGACGAGTATCGCACGCGGCAACAGGCGGCGGAGGAAGAATTCAAGGAACAACGTGAAGCGGCGCTCGCCGCAATTGAAGAGCGCGCTGAAAAGAAAAGCCTGGCCTTGTTGCGCACTCCGGTCGGCTTTGCGTTCACTCCCGTGCGAAACGGCAAGCCGCTGGCGCCGGATGAGTTTCAGACTCTGCCGGAGAACGAACGCGTCGAATTCGAAAAGGCGCTTGAGGAATTGCAGGCCGAGCTGCAGGAATCGCTGGAGCGGGCGCCCATCTGGATGCAACAGGCGCGCGAAAAGATTCGGGATCTGAATCGTCAAACAGCTACGCTCGTTGCGGGACGTTTGTTGGAAGCCTTGTTCGCCCGATACCGCGATATGGAGGCGGTCTGCGAATATCTCAATCAGGTTCGCAAAGATATCGCGGACAACGTAGAAATGGTTATCGTCGCCGCGGCAAAAACCGATTCGCCGGTTGAAGACCTGGCGGACGGCAATCCATTGTTGCGGCGTTATCGCGTGAATCTACTGGTACGCAACGATGCCGGCGCGAGCGCCCCGGTGATTTACGAAGACGATCCGTCGTACGATCGCATGTTCGGCCGGGTCGACTACCGCGCGGAGATGGGCGCCCTGGTTACCGATCTGCAATTGATTCGCGCCGGCGCTCTGCACCGGGCTAACGGCGGCTTTCTCCTGCTTGAAGCGCGCAAGGTCCTCATGGCGCCGCTGGTCTGGGAAGGGCTCAAACGCGCGCTGGTGTCCGGCGCCGTGCGCATCGAGTCGGCGGCTCAGGCGCTCGGCCTTTTGAGCACAGTGACGCTGGAGCCCGAACCGATTCCGCTCAGCGTCAAAATCGCGCTTACGGGCGATCGCATGATCTACTACCTGCTCAGCGCGTACGATCCGGAATTTTCACGACTCTTTAAAGTGGCCGCGGATTTTAGCGAACGATTTGATCGCGATCCGGAGGCAGTGCTGCTGTACGCGCGTTTGCTTGCTGCAATTATTCGTCGCGAACAATTACGCCCGCTTGATCGCGATGCGACCGCACGCACGCTCCAACAGGCGGCGCGGATGGCCGAAGATGCGGGCAAGCTGAGCGGCGACATGCAGCGCATTGCGGACCTTCTGCAGGAAGCGAATTTTCAGGCGGAACGCGATCAATCTGCAAATATCCAGGCAGTGCATATTACGCGAGCGATTGAGGCGGCTACGCGGCGCGTGGACCGGATCCGCGAGCGATTGCACGAAGAAACGCTGCACGGAACGCTGCTGCTTTCCACAGCAGGCGAGGCGGTCGGGCAGATCAACGGCCTGAGCGTGTTATCCCTCGGCGGCTTCAGCTTTGGCAGGCCGGGCCGGATCACCGCGCGCGTGCGTTTAGGCGGCGGCGAGCTGGTGGACATCGAACGCGAGGTGCAGCTCGGCGGACCGCTGCACAGCAAGGGTGTGCTGATCCTATCGGGATATTTGAGCAGCCGCTATGCGCCGGAATCGCCGCATTCCCTGCGGGCGACTATCGTATTTGAACAATCGTACGGCGGCATCGACGGCGACAGCGCCAGCTCAGCGGAGCTCTACGCCCTCTTATCCGCCATCAGTCGCGTTCCGCTTAAGCAGAGCCTGGCGGTTACGGGTTCCGTCAATCAGCAGGGGGAAATCCAGGCCATCGGCGGGGTGAACGAAAAGATCGAGGGATTTTTTGATCTATGCCAGGCGCGCGGACTCGATGGCAGCCAGGGCGTGCTGATTCCGGCGAGTAACGTGCGCCATCTGATGTTGCATGAACGCGTGCGGCGCGCCGCCGCGGAGAAACTGTTTCATATCTATCCCGTGCGAACGATTGACGAGGGCCTCGCCCTGCTCACCGGTCGACTGGCCGGCGAACGCGGAGCGGACGGTAAGTTTCCCTTCGATTCGGTGAATCGCCTGGTGGCCGCCCGCCTGCTTGAGCTGGCGGAAAAGGCGCGCGCCGGCG
>JAVHPJ010000067.1:0-16364 GCA_036170535.1 Leptospirales bacterium
GCTGATGCAGCGGGCGGGGCAGGCTTCCTGGCACATGAAGCAGGCCACGCACTTCATCTGGCCCCGTTCGTTGGACGTCAGTTTATGTTCGCCCCGGAAGCGCGGCGAGATGGGCGCTTTTGTTTCAGGATACTGTATGGTCACCGGACGGCGAAAAAACTGCCCCAGGGAAATCAAGAGCCCGCGTACAATCCGCGGCAGGTACAGGAGAAATGAGCGCAGACCGTAGGCGCGCAGGGATGTATGCGGGGCGCTCATGGTTTTCTCCTACTATAAATGTCGCTCATTTGAATGAACCGCTTATCGAAAGGCTTCAATCAGAAATACGGTCAAAAAGATATTGCCCAGGCCTAACGGAATCAGGCGCATCCAGCCGAGGCGCATCAGTTGATCCCAGCGCAGCCGCGGCAGGGTCCAGCGCACCCACATAAAAAAGAAAATGAGCGCGTATACTTTTAGCAGAAAAACCGCTGCGCCCGCGGCGCCGCGTACCAGGCCGATCGGCAAATGGTCCAGCACGCCAGGCAGAGTCCAGCCGCCCAGGAAGAGCACGGTAATCAGACAGCACATGCTGAAAAGCGCCGCATACTCGCCGAACATAAACCAGGCCCAGCGCAGACCGCTGTATTCGGTGTGGTAGCCGCCGACCAGTTCTTGCTCGGCTTCCGGCAAGTCAAAGGGCGCGCGATTGGTTTCCGCGAAAGCCGCTACCAGAAACAAAAAGAACGTCACCGGCTGCAGAAATATATTCCAGGCGGGCAAAAAGCCAAAGAGCAGGCGATCCTGTCCGCGAATAATCTCGCCCAGGTTCAGCGAGCCCGTCTGCAAGATGACCGCGATCACAGCAAGCCCGAGTACAATTTCGTAACTCACGAGCTGCGCGCAGGATCGAATGCCGCCCAAAAGGGAATACTGATTGTTCGACGACCAGCCCGCGTAGGCGATGCCGTAGCTGGTCAGCGAACTGAGCGCGAGTATGGCGACCAGCGCCAGGTCGGCGTCGGCGACGGATAACAAAAAGGTCGAGTCGCCCAGGCGGATTTCACCGAGCGGTATCAGGCCAAAGGCGACCACAGCGGGCAAAAAGGTCAAAACCGGCGCCATGAAAAAGATGAACTTGTCGGCGCCGCGCGGGGAGAACTGTTCTTTAAAAAGCAGTTTGCCGCCGTCGATAAAGGTCTGCAACAGTCCGAATGGGCCCACGCGATTGGGGCCCACGCGCCGTTGGAAACGCGCACTGACCTTGCGCTCCATCCAGACCAGGAAGGGCACGGTGGTCAGTAAGAGACCCAGGGCGCCGCCGGACTTGAGCAGTACAAACGTTAGATCCCACGACATGCGCATTAACCGGCGATGGCGCCGCTCCGTGTGAGCTGAGCGATCATTGCGTCCAGAATTTCGGCCTCGGCGCGCCCTTCGCCCGCGGCCTGAATGGCGGCTTCAAAACTCTGCGTGAGCCCCTGCCGATTGGTAAACTCGCCCGACTTTTCAAAGTGGCTGAGGCCCGGCAGGGCGACGACTGTGCGATCGTGCTCCACAAAAGCGCTGCGATAAAAGTCCAGGGCGACGACGGCCTGGGCGCGATCCAGCAAGTCGAATAACGCCGGCGTCGGTTGAAAGCGCGGAATGTTGCCGATGGCGAACACAACATCGGCGGGCGTCTGCGCTGCGAGACGCCCCTCGATATCGGCAATGCCGAGTATTTCCGCCGCGCCCGCGCGATTGGGGTTTTTGTCGCCGCTTATTGTAAAGCCGGGAAAGACCTGATCCTGGCCGCGCGGATTGGCGAAGCTCGCGAGGCGCGCTCCGGGCAAGGCGCGCGCTAATTCGAGCGCGGCGCGCATGCCTGCGTTAGTGGTCCACGCGCTGACGAGTATCAGCAGGTTTTGCGACTGGCGCAAAGCGGCCAGCGCGCCTTCGAGGGCCTCGTCCCAGGTCGCCTGGCGATTGCGACGCAACGGATGCGCCAGACGGTATTCGTAAACGTAGGGAAAGCTCAGCCGACCCGCGTCGCACATCCATTCCTTATTGACGGCATCGTTGCGGCGCGGGGCCACGCGTTTAATTTCGCCTTTTTTGTCGGAGTCGACGTGCGTGTTGCAGCCGACTGCGCAATCGGCGCAGACGGACTTGCGCGTGTTCAGATACCAGACGCGCTCGCGGTACAGAAAGTCCGCAGAGACGAGGGCGCCCACCGGGCAAACATCGACCGTATTCATCGACAGCGGATTATCCAGGACTTTGCCCGGGAAAACGGAGATCTCGCTGTGGTCGCCGCGATTGATGACCGCCAGCTCACCCGTGCCGCTGACTTCGTCGGTGAAGCGCACGCATCGCGTGCAGACGATGCACCGCGAGCCCCAGTACTTCACATGCGGGCCCAGGGTCGCTTTTTTGCGGATAACCTTGGCTTCCTGGAAACGGCCGTGATCCGCGACCGTATTCGTAACTGTAATTCTGCAGGCGACATTCGCCAGCCTGATCGCACTCGGGGCAGTCGAGCGGATGATTGATAAGCAAAAACTCCATTACCGAGCGGCGCGCCGCTTCGACGTCTTCGCTGATCGTGTCGACTTCCATGCCGTCGGTGATCGGCGTGCCGCAGGCTATCACTGGCTTGGGCATGCCCTTTACCTTGACCAGGCACATGCGGCAGTTGCCGGCGACGGACAAATCAGGATGATAACAATAGTGCGGCACGCCGACGCCGTTTTCGTGACAGGCCTTGATCAGACTCCAATCCGCCGGAACTTCGTATTCCGCGTCGTTGATCTTGAGTTTTACGCGTTTGCCTTCGGCCATATGCTCTGGTTTTGCTCCCGTCCCGATCGCGGAAATTTCAGCTGCGCCCCGCGGTGCGCGCTTCGAACTCCGCTTTGAATTCGCCCAGGAAACTCATCATCGGCATTACCGCTGCGTCCGCCAGAGCGCAAATGGTTCGCCCGCGCATGTTGCCGCAAATGTCTTTTAAGAGCGACAAGTCCTCCGGAGCGCCGCCGTTGGCCGCTATGCGCGCGGTGATTTTTTCCAACCAGCCAGTGCCTTCGCGACATGGCGTGCACTGTCCGCAGGACTCATGATGGTAAAAGCGCATCAGGTTCCACAGCGCGCGCACCACGTCCGTGTCCTCGTCCAACACTGTGACGCCGCCGGAGCCCAGAAAGGTGCCCAGTTTCGCGAGCGACTCGTAGTCCATGGTCGCGGTGTTGATTTTATCTCCGGTAAGCAGAGGCGTGCTGGAGCCGCCCGGGATGACCGCCTTGATTTTTTTTCCGCCGCGCACGCCGCCGGCGTACTCGTCGATCAAGATGCGCAGGGGCAGTCCGAGGGGAACTTCGTAGTTGCCGGGTTTGTTTACATGGCCGGACACGGAGAAGATCTTAAATCCCGGGCTTTCAGCAGTGCCCCACTGCCGAAACCATTCCACGCCGTTTTTGAGGATGTGCGGCACGTTGCAGATCGTTTCAATATTATTGACGATGGTGGGCGCGCCAAAAAGACCTTCGACGGCCGGGAAGGGCGGCTTGAGTTTGGGATAGCCGCGATTGCCTTCGAGCGAGGTGAGCAGTCCGGTTTCTTCGCCGCAGATATACGCGCCCGCGCCGCGCGCGAGAGTGATCTTCAGATCAAAGCCTGCGCCAAAGCAATCAGGTCCGACAAAACCTTTCGCTTTGATTTCCGCCAGCGCTTGTTTGAGGGCGAGGTAGCCGCTGGTGAACTCGCCGCGCAAATAGATGAAGGCGTGATGGCAGCCGATTGCGTAGGCCGTCAGAATCACGCCTTCCAGCAATTGATGCGGATCATTTTCGATGAGATAGCGATCTTTAAAGGTGCCCGGCTCCGACTCGTCGCCGTTTAACACCAGATAGACCGGCTTGCCGGTATTCTTTGCAAGAAAGCTCCACTTCTTGCCGGTGGGAAAGCCCGCGCCGCCGCGGCCGCGCAGTCCGGAATCGAGAACCGTTTTCAGAATTATCTCGGGGGCGCCGGCGAGAAACTTGCGCGCCGTCTCGTAACCGCTGCGCGCAAGATAGTGTTCCAGGGCGGCGCTGCCCGGCTCGTGGATGTGTTTCAGCAATACCGGTGAAAAGTTCGAAGCGGTCATGAGGCAGGCGCCTGGATCGGCCGCATTGCAGGCCGGTAGATACGAAGGAAATGAGCTTCGAAACGCGTGTCAAACACTATGTCGCAGAGGCCTCGTTTCTCTCCGATTTCCCGGCCGTTCCGACGCGTCCGGACGGCGGTTTACACGCCGCGCTTCACTGGAATATACGGGACTTCCGGATTCATCTTCACGCCGCGCTGGCCGCGATAATCCTCCGCAGTCTTGCCTTCCCTGGCCAGATATTCCGCCAGGGTGCGACGCAGCGTTTCGCCATTCTGGCGGGAAAGGTGACGATCATCGATCTGCAGGGCGACCGGCCGATCGCAGTCGGCCAGACACTCCACTTTTTCCAGCGAAAATAGTCCGTCCGCCGTACGTTCGCCCGGTCGAATGCCCAGAACGGCCGCAATTTCCTGGATCGCATCTTTTGCGCCGCCCAGGTCGCACATCAACGTGCCGCAAACCATGAGACGATGTTTGCCATGCCAGGGACGTTTGAAGTGCGTATAAAACGTAACCATGCCCAGCACGTGCGCCGGGCTCACGCCGCAGCGACTGGCGACCAATTCCATGGCCTCGTCCGTGATGCAGCCGTACTCGCGTTCTGCGACGCGCAGGACCATGAGCAGGGCCGACCGGGGATTTGGATATTCGTTCAGGAGTTCCTGGACTTCGCGTTCTGCTTCCGGGGAAAATGACTTCATAAAGACGATCCGATTACAGGGAGGTGCAAATCAACGATCCAGTTCGCCAGCGATGACGTTTAACGAGGCCAGTATGGTCACCAGATCCGCCACCATGCGCCCTTTCAGGAGCTTGCTATAGATCTGGTAGTTGTACAAAGAAGGCGGTCGCACCCGAACCCGATACGGCGCCGAGCCGCCGTCCGAAACGATGTAGAAGCCTAGTTCGCCGTTGGGCGCTTCCGTTGCCGAGTACAGCGCGGTCTTTGGCGGTTGTACGCCATGGTTGCCGCCCGGCATAATCACTTTGAAGTGGTGGATCAAAGACTCCATGTCGTTGTAGACCGACTTCTTGTCCGGCAACACGTGTTTCTGGTCTTCGTAGTTAATGGGACCGGGCGCGAGGCGATCCAGAACCTGCCGCACAATCCGGATGCTTTCTTCCATTTCGTCGAGCCGAATCACGTAACGCGCATAACTGTCGCCGGTCGTGTAGACCGGAACGCGAAACTCATACTGGTCATATCCGAGGTAGGGTTTAAACTTGCGCAGATCGTATTCGAGTCCGGCGGCGCGCGCGATGGGTCCGCTGATGCCGTAGGCCAGCGCGTCTTCCCGCGTTATGACGCCGACGCCTTCCGTGCGTTCCACAAAGATTGGATTTTCAAGAAAGCTGTCGCGCAGCCGCTGAATGGTCTCGTAGCACTCGTCGAGAATCCGCCGCGTGCGCGCTTCAAAGCCCTCCGGCAGATCGAAGGCCAGCCCGCCGACGCGCGTGTAGCTGGTCGTCAGACGCGTGCCGGTTACGGCTTCAAATATATCGTAGAGCTTTTCGCGTTCCACGAATGCCCACAGAATCGAAGTAAAGGCGCCCAGGTCCATGGTCATCGCGCCCATGCTGAACAGGTGATCGGCAATGCGCGAAAGTTCGGCGAGGATGATGCGAATCTGGCGGCCGCGTTCGGGAACCTCTATGCCCAGCAGGGATTCCACCGCAAGCGCATAACCGATGTTGTTGCTTAGCGGCGAGATGTAGTTCATCCGGTCCGTGATCGTCACAAACTGATTATACGACCGCGCCTCGCCCAGCTTCTCAAAACCCGTGTGCAGAAATCCAATTTCCTGATCGCAGTTCACAATCGTTTCGCCGCGAATCTCAAGACGCAGGCGCAGGGTGCCGTGCGTCGCCGGGTGGGAGGGCCCCACGTTCATGACGATGCTGTTTTCTTCGCGTTCGAGGACTTCGGATTGATAGGTGTACATTCGTGCTGTTTGTTCACGCGCCGGGCGACGGTTTTGCGGCGGCCGTGTAGGTAGGAAAGGCTGCGCGTTCGCCATGGCCTTTCAGCGGATAGTCTTTGCGCAGGGGAAAGCCCTGATAATCGTCCGGCGTCAGAATGCGGCGCAGGTCCGGATGATTTTGAAAAATTATGCCGAACATGTCAAAGACCTCGCGTTCGCCCCAGTTCGCGCCGGTATAGCGACCGGCAAGGCTTTCAATGCTTGCATCATTCTCCGGGAGTTCCACGCGCAGTTCAAGGCGCAAGCCCAGGGCGGGCGAAAGCAGTTGATATACGACCAGGAAGCGCTCGCCGTCGTTTTCGCTGAGTTGCAGACGATCGACCGCCGTAATGTCGAGAAAATAGGAAAAGCCGAGCGCCGGATCGTCGCGCAGGCCCTCAATGGCGCGCAGCAGCGCGGACCGTTCGATCTGGAGAAACAATCCTTCCGGCGTTTCGCCCGCGTCGATCAGCGCGTCGCCAACGATCGCGCGGACGCGCTCCAGAGCGAAGGCGGTGTTTTCAGGCTTAAAAAGAATCATCGGGCTTCCACGACGTATTGTTCACTGCGGGCGATCCCGCGCTTCGCTTTTTCCTGTATCATCATTAAAGCGTCGATAAAGGCTTCCGGGCGCGGCGGGCAGCCCGGGATGTAAGCGTCGACCGGAATAAACTGATCCACGCCCTGGACCAGCGCGTATGTGTCAAAGACGCCGCCGCTGGAGGCGCAGGCGCCCATGCTGATGCACCATTTCGGCTCCGGCATTTGCTCCCAGATGCGCGTGAGCACCGGCATCATTTTGAGCGAGATGCGCCCGGAGACGATTAAGAGGTCCGACTGGCGCGGCGAGAACTTGAGCACCTCCGCGCCAAAGCGCGCCGTGTCGTACTTCGGCATGTAGGAGGCCATCATTTCTATGGCGCAGCAGGCTACGCCGAAAGGCATGGGCCAGAGGCTGTTGCCACGACAAAAATTGACAATTGTCTCCAGTTTTGTGGTGGAGAAGTCGAAGGATTTGCCGCCCGTCAGTCCCATTCCAGCACCCGCATGCGAATTTCGTAAATCAGTCCGAGTACGACGAGCGCCGTAAAGAACAGGATGGCGCCCAGTGCGCCCAGGCCAAACTCGCCGAAACTATTCTGGGCGTAGGCGCTCGCCCACGGCAGAAACAGAATCGTCTCGATGTCAAATAACATAAAGAGCAGGGCGACGGCGTAAAATTTTATCGGCAGGGGCTTGTGCGTGGAATCGAGCTGATCCATGCCGCATTCGTAGGGATCAAGCTTGTGTTCGCTGTAGCGCCGCGGACCCAGTCGGCCGGAAAGCAAGAGGGGCGCGCTCGCAACAACCAGAGCAATCACAGCGTAAATGGCGAGCGGGGCGTATTGTTCGGCCATAAATCAGGGACGCGCCGCGGCCCGCGGGAAACAAGCGTTTTTCCAGTTTTGCCGAGCCCGTTCCCTCCAGCGCCCTCCGAAAACGCTTGAAAGGGTTTTGCGTCGGATGTCAGATGCCGGAGCGGCTATGATGGAAGTCAGACTCTGGGGAGTTCGGGGCTCGCTGCCCACGCCGATGGGCCGCGAAGAGTACCGTGACAAACTCCTCCGGGCTCTGCGCGCGGCGCAGCCCATGCTGGCGCGACCGGAGGCCGCCAGCGATGCAGAGATCCTCGCAGCGCTGCCGCCGGAACTCAAATCGGTCATTGGCGGCGAGACAACCTGCCTCGAAATTCGTTCGGGCGACGCGGAACTGATCATCGATATGGGCGCTGGCGCCCGCCGCCTGGGCCTGGACATGGAAGCGCGCGACTTTCGGGGCGAAATCAATATCCTGCTGACCCACACCCACTGGGACCACATCCAGGGATTCCCGCATTTTCTGCCGGCCTTTCGTCCGGAGAACACGCTGCATTTTTATTCGTGCCTGGCGGACCTGGACGATCGCTTTCTGCGCCAGCAGCATGCGGACCACTTTCGGGTGCGCTTTAACGAGTTGCCCGGTCGGCGAATTTTTCATACGGTTGAACCGGGCGTCGAGTTCGCCATCGGGCCGTTTACAATCACGGGCAAGCCGCTGATCCATCCGGGCGGGTCCATCGCCTACAAGATCGAGTGCGGCGGACGCACGCTGATCTTTGCGACCGACACGGAATTTTACGGGCCGGATCTGCACCAGCAGATGGACGACTATTATGCGTTTTTTCACCATGCTGATTTGCTGATCATGGACGCCCAGTATTCGCTCGAAGAAGCCGAACAAAAACGCGGCTGGGGGCACACGGCGATGACGATCGCGGTGGATTGTTCGCTGCACTGGAAAGTCAAAGAACTGGTCTTAACCCACCACGAGCCGGCGCATGGCGACGACGCAATCTGGCGCCTTTTTCAGGAGGCGGACGAATATCTCTCCGAGTTCAGTTCGGGCGAGTCGAGCCTGAAGATACACACGGCGCGCGAAGGCGACGTGTACCGGCTGGACTGAAGGGGTTGGTAGCGCCGCGCCGGGCGCGCCGCAATCAGCCGCGACCTGCGCATCGCGCTCAGTCCCACGCGTCCAGCAGCTCAGTTCCCGGATAACGCAACTCCTCAAGGTCGGTCAGCACGAGGACATCGTCGAGCATGAGGGCGAAATCGCCGGCGTCGCTGTGCGGACTGGATTCGATCAGAAAGCCGGTGAAGTGATGGTCGTAAGGCCGTTCCTGGCGGCGTCCGCGACGCTG
Organism: Leptospirales bacterium; assembly: GCA_036170535.1. Classification (GTDB taxonomy): domain Bacteria; phylum Spirochaetota; class Leptospiria; order Leptospirales; family Leptonemataceae; genus SSF53. The sequence goes on from JAVHPJ010000067.1 coordinate 8,789, forward strand.
CAGCTCGGCCGGCAGGGCCACGTCCAGTCGACGCCAGCCGCGCCAGAGCAGCGGTCCCGCATCGGCGCGCACATCGCGCCCGCTTGCCGTGCGAAACAAGAGCCAGAGCCGATGTCGATACATGTCGCTGTGCACCCAGAGCGAAGCGCGCAGCGCTTTCCCGCGCACGAGAATCGGCTCGGCCGGTTGCAGCCAGTATGATTGCCGTCCCGGCAATTCAAAGGAGCTGTGTAAAAACAAAGCGCGTTCGAATCGCACGCTTTCGCCCAGACGCGCGCGCAACAGAGCCGCCTCGCGCTCAAAAGCGGCGCCTTCCGGCGCGCGAAAAATTCGGCGAACGTCGGAAAGCATGGTCGAGTTGGCGCGCGGCGCATACGGGCGATCCTCTTCGAAAAGATCAATCGCCTGGATTTCGTAACGCAGCGGGTACTCGCGCAGTATCTCCTCGAGCAGCTGGACCTGTCCGGCGGCATCGTAGGGCGCCGGCAGGGTCCGCGCGAAGGGCGCACGCCAGGCCCCCGCCGCCAGGCAGCCTACAAGTAAGAGCAGTAAAGACCGGCGCACTACCTTACTTGACGGCCGATCGGGCGGGAAGCTGAAGCCCCGGCGCCCCGAGGCGGAAATCAGATTTTGAGATCAAAGAGCGGGCCCAGGGCCGCGAGCGCCGCCTGGAACTCGGGCGCCTCAAACTCGCGCCCGGGCGCGGGCGGGTCGTAGGCCTCGACCGCTTCTTCGCCCAGGTTGAAGCGCAGGGCGACCGCGTGCAGGTAGGTGCGGTCTTCGAGGCGGGCGAGGTCGTAGCGGCCGTAGAGCGGATCGCCCAGGATGGGAGCGCCCAGGCTCTTTAAGGCCACGCGGATCTGATGGGTACGACCGGTGCGCGGCGCGACCACGTACAGGCGGAGGCCCGGGCGGCGGCCGGGTATGGGTTTGCTGAGAAAGCGCGTTACGGCGGGGTTATGGTGCGTGCGGGAGAGGATCCACTGGCCATTGCGGCCGCGTTCCATATCGCCGCTGACCCCGCCCTGTTTTTTGGACGGCGTGCGATCGGAAAGGGCGATGTAGAGCTTCTTGACCCGCCCGTGGCGAAACTCGTTGCCGAGCAGGGTCGCCTGTTTGCGTCCGCGTGCAAACACAAGCAGCCCGGATGTGACCCGGTCCAGACGATGGACGGGGAATAGTCGCGGACCGGCCGGTATGACGCCGCTCTCTTCCAGCTGGCGAATGAGCTGCAGCGCGCCGGAGTCGCCTTCCTGACTGTGGAAGGAAACGCCGGGCGCTTTGTGCACAATCAAGTAGCGATCCGTATTTTTTACAACGCGGATTGGAACGGCGGAATCAGGGTCGGACGCCGCGTTCACCGGAACAAAACCCGCGCGCTCAGAGTTCGTTCGCCTTGAGGCGATCGGTCAGGATCTGCAGCTTGCGTTCTTCTGACAGGCGCGCCTTGACGGCTTCCAGCGCTTTTTGCCGCTCGCTGGCCTCCAGTTGCGCGCGAATTTCGGCCTGGACCTGGCCCAGACTCTTATTTGCATACTGGGTCTGGCGGCGCAGTTCATACCACTCGCCGACTTCCTTATCCGTCACGGGTCGCGGCTGAATTTGTTTATCGTAGTAGAGTCCAGCGAGAGCGTCGTCTTCGCGCAATTGTTTGAACCAATCGTAGAAGTCCGAACCGTCGATTTTTTTGAAGTCTTCGTTGTCGGCAAGGAGCCGCGTGGGGAACAGTAACGTGTTCATAAACTGGAGTTGCGCGGCGAGATCGAGGCTCGCGGGCGCTCCCTCAAGATCCTTTTTTAACATGCCATAGGTGTAGGACTGGTCGCCCATCCGGTACAAGACCGCGTCGTCCGTATATTCAGCCGGATTCAGATTCGGCTGGGGCTGGCTGAGGGCCGTGAACTCGACTTTTTTTTCGGCGACGAGATCTTGCAGAAGGCCGTTCAGCGCGCTGCGCGATTCCTGGCGCAGAATGCGGTCAGCCTGTTGTTTGGCCAGTTCGCGGCGTTGGTCGGCGGTCATCAGGATTTGCTGGTAGAAAGGTTGCGCGCGTTCTTCGGCGCTGAGCGACGCGGTCAGCCGTTTGGCGATCCCGTCGATGCGCGTGTAAAAGTCGTTGTAAACCTCTTCCACGTCCGCGCCCTCGGCCTCAAATTCGCGGTGCTTGCGCAGGATATAAACCGCGTCCGGTTGCTCAACAATGACAAACTTCTTCTCCGGGGCGTCTTTGACGGCCGTTGTGAGAAACGCCATCAGATCCGGACGGCAGGAAACGCAATGCGGATCCAGGTAGCCGCCCAGCCAGCGGTAGCGCTGCTGATCGGTTTTGTCACGAATCAAATCTTCGAGTTTTTCGCCTTCGATGTTCTTCGACTCGATTTCCTTGAGGAGGTCGTTCGCCTCGGCTGTGCGCGAACCGGGCTCGGCCTGTCCCGCGGCGTTGCGCGTGGAGCTGAGCATGATAAATTGCAATTCGTAAAATTTAAACTTGCGTTCTTCGAGATTGTTCACGAGCGAATAATTAAACGCCGCGAGACGCGCCTGGTCTTCGAGTCGATACGAACGCTCTTTAAATTCCGCGCTGTTCTGAAGTCCGAGTTTGCGCGCTTCGTCCGCGGCGATCTTGAGCAGGGCGTAGTCCGTCAGTATGCGGCTCTGCAGATCGGTCGTAGCCTGGTCTTTCGCTTCCGGTCCGAAGCTCAACTGCATCAGGTTGCGCAGCTCGCCGCGCGTGACGCCGCCGCCGTCGAACTCGGCCAGTTTGCGGGCATCGCCGCAGTTTGCGGCCGCAACCAGCGTCAGGCTGAGCGCCAGCGCCGTCAGGAGGCGGCGACGCGCAGGAAAAAATGCCGGGGATTTCATAAGGGCTCCAAAGTTAGTGTGCTGCAGGTTCGTCTTCCGGCGGGCGCCGGATTTATTTTTGAATGAATCGAAAACTGAAATCTTCGTCGCTTGCGCCCGTCTGGCCTGCGTCCGGGCCGCTGGCGGCGGCGGGCGGCGGCGTTCGGTCCGCTGGCGCAGCCGTCGTGGCAGGCGCGGGCTTTCGGGCGGGCGGCTCGGGGCGTTCCGTCGGCAGAATCACCTCCGGTTCCAGAAAGGCGGCGGGGTGGCCAGGCGCGACGACGCGCGGCGCGGCCGCGGATTCGGCCGGCGCGCCAATGAGGGCCGCGGCCAACTCCGCCGGCGGATTTTTTACGACCTGGGAGTGAATGCGGTTTTGCAGTTCGCGCAGCCGCAGCTGCTCTTCCTGGAGCGACTCTTGCAATCGCTGTGCGTAATCGCGGTTCTCCTGCAGACTATTTTGCAGATTGGCGATTTCGCTCAGGTCGCGTTCGATCTTTTCGAGTCGCGTCAGCAGGTGAATGACCTTGAGAGCCACTGCTCGATAAAGCTTCCTTTCAAAGCGATTGCGTCAAGCTATATTTAACCTTCCGCGCTTTCGAAATGCTTGAAAGCGAGGCTTCCGGCGCGAGCATGCCGGCTTCGCAGAGCGACCAGCGCTGCGACCTTGAAGGTGGGCATGCCCTTTATACGAGTACAGCGGGTGGAACAGCCGGCGGCCTTTAATTTCTCCCGCAAGATTTACCACACAGCCGGGCTCATCGTGCCCCTCTGGATTTATTTTGACTTATTCGGGCGGCTGTCGGCGGCGCAGTCCATCCCGCATTTCACCCGGATCGTCTGCCTCTGGCTCCTCGCAGGTTTCAGCGTTGTCTTGCTGATCGTCGATACCCTGCGGTTTCGTTGGCCGGCCTTAAATGCGTTTTTTTTCCGCGTGGTGGGTCCGCTCCTTAAAGAAGAAGAGGCCCAGCGCTATAACGCGACGATTCCGTACTTCCTGATCTGCTTTTTTCTGTTGTTATACACGAGCGATGTCATCGCGACCATCGGCTGCATTTTTCTGATGATAGGCGATCCGGCGGCGGCCTTTGTAGGCGGTCGCTACGGGCGCATTCGGTTCTGGAATGGCAAATCCCTCGAGGGCCTGGCGGCCTTCCTTCTGGCTGGCGCCCTTTGCGGTCTGGGCTTTTTGTGGATGCATACCCTGCTTGCGGGGCCGGGCGGACCCTTCGCCCTGTGGGATGCGGAGGGACGGTGGAATATCGGATTGTTGTGCAGCCTGGCCTTTGCAGTGGGAGCGGCGTCGCTCTCAGAATTTTTCTCCGGCGTGGGTCTGCGCGGTCTGTTTGATGATAATCTGATTGTTCCTTTGACCGGGGCGCTTGCAATGGCCCTGGCGATGACCGTGGCCTTCGGATTTTCGCCTGCGCTCGTGTTTTTTAATCCGACAGCCCTGCAGCCCTGGTTCCCCTGGCCGGGCTACTGACCGGCGAGTCGGATTTGCGTCGCTCCTGAAACACGCCTGAGTTCCATGCGCCTGCTCGATCGATATTTTGGCGGAGAGTTCGCCCGGTCTTTCGCCTTCTCCATCCTGGCGTTCAGTTCCATCATGCTGCTGGCTGCCGCGCTGGATTTACGGGGCGCCGAGTCGGCCCAGCCCGCCCGGCATCTCTATCTTTTCTTGTTGTACTCCCTGCCGCGCATCGTGGTGCAGATTCTGCCGGCGGCGCTCATGTTCGCCGTGTGTTTCACCGTGGCTCAGTTTACCATGTCGCGCGAATTGGTGGCCGTGTATTCGGCGGGCGTTTCGTTTTATCGCGCGCTGATGTCGATTTTTGCAGTGAGCGCCCTTGCGGCCGTATTGCTGTTCTTTGCGAACAACTTTCTGGTCACGCCGGCCAATCGACTGGCGAACGAGCAAGAAGAGCTCTACAAGAAGGGCACCCGTTCGGCCAGCGTAAAGGATCTTGTCTTTCAGAAGAATCTGCGCGGGCGCAAAGGCTTTTACTTTCTGTATTATTTTGATCGCGCAAAGAAACAGGTGATCGGCGGCTTTAATTATTTTGAAATCCACAGCGACGGGCGGCCGCGCTTTGTGGTTCAGTCCCAGAGTGCGCAGTACGAAGCGGCGAGCGGCGATTGGCTGCTTACGGAGGCGCGGCAACTGGAGTTTGATTCGCAAGGACTCGTGGAGAAAATCGACAACGCGGCCGAGCTGCGCATTCGGCTTCCGGACGATATAAACTTCTTCGCCCGGCCGTCCCAGAATCCCAATGAAATGAACGTCTTCGAACTCTCTGACGAGATTGATCGCCTGCGTTCGCTCGGCTTTAACGCCGCGCCCTACCAGGTCGAGTTTCACGTGAGCCTGGCGTTCCCGGCGCTGTGCTTGATTCTGGCCGTCGCCGGATCGATCGCAGGCAATATGGGCAATCAACGTTCCGGCGGGCCGCTGGTGCGGGCCATTCTGCTTTCGACCATTACCATCTTGATCTACTATTTCGGGTTCAGCATTGGCGCGAGCCTCGGGCGCAACAACGTGCTGCATCCGGCAATCGCCGGATGGGGACCCACTGGAATATTTCTCGCAGCGATGGTCGTGCTGGTTATTCGATACCGGCGATGAGGCGTATCTGGAACCGGTATATCGCATTTTTCACACAATCGAAGAGGCGCGCGCCCATCTGGCCGGCGCGTGGCGGGGCGCCGGCGTGCACGGTCGCACCGATCTGCCTGCGGGCAGCGGCATGGTTCTGCGTCTGATTGCGCGCGACGAACGTCTGGAACTGGACCTCTACGCGCGGGCCGCTGGCGCAAGTTTGTGGCAAAGACTGCGCGCCCGTCTGGCGCGCGTGCGTCCTCTGCCGCGCAAGGCCCGGGCCGGCGCAAACGCCGCCAGCGCGCGCCATTTGAGTTTTTTTCTGCGCGCTGATGATGCGACTGTCGATCTCGATTATCTGCAGTTGCGCGATGCGGAGTGGGAGCTGCGCCTGCAGGCCATGGATGAGCGCCGGGTGCATGTGACGTTGCAAACCCTCGCGCCTAACGCGCGGCTGTGGTTCGCCGGCGCCATCGAACGTTCGCGTTAACCGGCTTCGCGAACGGTGGGCGCGCGATCCTGGCGGGGCAGGTGTTCCAGGAGGCGTTCAAAAACCATCTGAGGCGTAATCCAGTTCAAACATGCCAGGTCCCCGCGAAAGCAGAGCTTGTCGCCGAACACCGAGCAGGGCCGGCAGTCGAGCTGTTCCGGCGGGATTTCAATAATCGTGTTTTCCGGTTGGCCGTACGGACCAAAGCCCGAGTAGCGATGTGTCGCGCCCCAGATGGACAGGACGCGTTTGCCTAACAGCGCGGCGAGATGCATGTTGAAGGAATCCATCGTGATCATCAAGTCGAGGCGCAGGATCAAAGCCATTTCGCCTTCGAGCGCGAGCTGACCGGCGACGAGCACGGTATTCGGAAATTTCTGCGCGAGCGCGGAGAGTTCGCCAATCTCGCGCTCGCCCCCGCCGAAGAGAAATACCGTTGCATCCAGTTCGCGGCTGATGCGGCCCAACAGCTCTTCCACCTGCGGCATGGGCCAGACTTTCTGCGGATGCGCGGCGAAGGGCGCGATGCCAATCCAGTAGTTACGTTTGGTTTCGATGCGACTGCGCACCAGAAAGTCCTTCGCCTGCTGGCGACAGTGGGTGTCGGGATTAATCCAGGGGCCGCGATCGGGCGTGGCGGAGAGTCCGGCGCGATCGAATACGCGCATGTAGCGTTCGATCATGTGCGGCAGAGGTTCCAGGCGCTTATTGCGCCGACGCGTCATCCGCCGTTTTTCGCGCCGGCCTTTGACGATTGATTCAAACTTGAGGCCGGAAAACCAGCCGAAGAACAGTTTCAGGATGCGCGAGCGAATGCTCCCATGCACGTCGATCCCAAAGGTATAAGGACCGAGTTTGCGCAGTTCGCGATACAGCCGGTAAAGACCGTACAGGCCCCGATAGTCCCGATCGACGTCGGCCCCGATGACTTCCACGCCGGGTATATTATAGAAGAACGGCTCGAACATTTTGCGCGTTACGAGCGTAACGCTCAGGCGCGAGTACTTGCTGGTAAGCGCCTGCAGCACGGGCGCGAGCAGCGCAACGTCGCCCAGGGATGAGAATCGCAAGACCAACAGTCGCATTGACTTCAGCCGCCGTTTTTCCGCCGCACCAGGGCCGGATTCAAGTCTTCGTCGTTGTACATCTTGAGCTGACGATACACCTTCATATATCGCCTTCCGGCCTGGATATCTTCAATGAGTTCGTCCAGACACTGACTCAGATCACGGCGCTGCTCCTCGGCGGTTTGCAGCATGCGTGCTGCGCGCGCCCGGTGTTCATCCGTGGCTTCTTCGCGGTCGGTCTGTTCGCGCCAATGGTACAATTTAAGGGACAGGATCGACATGCGGTCCACGAGCCACGCCGGAGTCTCCGAGTTCTGGCGCGCGCCCGGAGTGCGGGGCGCGTTCGCAAAGTAAGCGCAAAACCAGTCGTCGATGCGCTCGACCATGTCGTTGCGTTCCTGATTACACCGATCGATGCGCCGCTTTAATCCGCGCACCTCGTCGCCAGGCAGATCCGGGTCGCGAATCAAATCTTCGAGGTGCCACTGGACCGTATCGATGCGGGCGTTTTCGTAGAGCAGGGCGTCGACGCCCTGACTGAACGGATTCGCTGGCGGATGATTCACGTCATCGCGGATG
>JAVHPJ010000068.1:0-3372 GCA_036170535.1 Leptospirales bacterium
GGAGTAACCGCCATCCGCAGCGAAAGCCGCCCTTCGCTCTGCGACCTCATACTTTGCGCCGGAATCTGCGTACAGTGCGCGAAAACTGGTCAGATTCCGGAGCGCGCCTTTTTCCAGCGTTTCACGATCGTCTGCAATGATCACAAAACCCGAAAAGACGTAGCCGCGACTGCCGTTATAATCCACTTCCAGCCGACGCCCGCTTCGCTTTCAACATGATGCGCAGTCTTCGACTCGGCGCGCATGCGGACGGGCGTGTTGTATTCCAGAACTACCCGGGGCTCGCCTTTGAGTTCGGGATTGGAATACAGGGGCGCGCCAAACAAACTGGATACGCGGCCGGCCGAATGCAGCCGGAGGAGCGAGCTGACGGAGTCGCAGTGCATCAGCAGCGCGAGCAGGATCGCCGCCAGCGGAGCAATTATACGGCGCCTGCCATTCCAGGTGTTTCGCGTGTGTATCAGATTGGACATATGTAGTTTGCTCCCGGCCCGTAGGTTTAGTTTTCAGCTTTGCCCAGAAACCAGTCCACTATCCCCGCATTCGCATCGCGCGGATAGTTGTGCGACAGATCGTCAATTTCGCGATACACGACCTCCGCGCCCGCGGCCTTGAGCGCGTCCGCCGCCGCTCGGGCGCGATCCACAGGAAACATCCAGTCGCGCGCCCCATGCACCTGATACACGCGCACGCCGCGCAGGGGCGCGTGCACCTTGCCATCGGACGCAACAAGCGCATGCACAGCGGCGGCCACCGGCGCGTAGTGGGTAAAGGGCGCTTGCGCGGCCGTGGAGAGCAGCATGGCATAGGTGCCGCCGTCGGATATCCCGGTCAGCAAGATGCGCTGCGTGTCGACGTTGTAGTCGGTCGAGATTTGCGCGAGCATGCGATTGAGTCCGCCCGCGTCCACGGCCGGCGAATGTAAAGACCAGGTGCGATCGCGCGAAGTCGGCGCGGCGAGAATGAGGCCCGACGTGCGCGCCTCCGGCAGCCAGCTCCAGAAAAAATCGGCGCCGTGGCCGGAGCCGCCGTGCAGCGCAATCACCAGGGGCCAGGCGCGCTCGGGCGTATAATACTCCGGGACATACAGCGTGTAGCCGCCGCGTTTGCCGCGCGCGTTTTCTACATCGATGTGTCCGCGCGGCGGTGTGGGCGCATCGGCAGGCCTTTGCGCGGCGGCGAGTGCGGTTGTCGCCCGCGCGTCGCGTCCGGGAACCAGAAAAAGCGCGCTGACTTCTGCGTATTCGCCCGCGACCTCAAAAAGAATTTCTTCCGCGCGCGCAACGGGTCGGAGCGCCAGATACGCTTTCATAATTCCGTGCTGCGCCGGCTCGCTGCCCGCCTCGGCGAAACGTGCGCTCGCCTGGAGCAGTTGACTGCTCGCGCGCGCCAGTGCGCTTTCGGCGCGCGACGGGCTCGGGTTCGCGCGCAGTTCGGCTTCCAAAACGGGCAAGGACGCGCTCAGGGTTTGCGCAAGGGGCGCGAGCCCGGTGGCGAACTCATTCAGTCGGGCGGGATCCAGGCGATTTTGTGTGGCGCGAAAGGCCGCCAGCAGCGCGGCCAGATCGGTCCAGAGCGGGGGCAGGGAACGATCCGTGCTTTCCATTGCGTGATTCGCCTCCGGGATCGATTCGTTTGGGGCGCGTTTGTGCGGTCAAGCCCGGCGAGCGGCCTTAAATCGGTCTTGCCTTTCCGGGAGCGGACGGCCCGCTATGCCGGGCGGTCACCCTCTGTGCAAGGTCTACTTCCATACTTCCGGCCGACGCTCTACCTGTTCGCCCTGGCGCAGCTCATCGGCTGTTTTGATCCGCGCACCGGCGCCCTGCCGGAACTGAGTTTCGCCGCCGGCCTGCAGTCCGCGGCGGGGGGCTGCGCGCTTGCGTATCAAACGCAAATCGCACAGTCGCCCGGGCTGGTCGGTTACTGGTCTTTTGAAGAGAACTCCGGCTCAAGCGGCGCGGATTCTAAGGGCGCGCTCGCGCTCAACTACGTGAGCGGCGCCACGCCCGGCGTTCCCGGGTTTACGAGCGACGGCAGTTCGCGCGCGCTGGAAGTCAGTCGTGTTGCAAACGATATCAGCGCTGCCAGCGTCGCCACGGCCCAGACCACGGAAATTTCCCTGGAAGCCTGGATCTACTGGGACGGCGACACCACCGAGTCCGACACCATTTTTTACAACGGCGACACGTCGCTCGACGGCTTTGGACTCTACATGGTAAATACCGGAGAACTTGCCATCCTCACGGGCGGCGTCGCGCTGGCGCCGGTGGATTTTACCATGACGCCCGCGACCTGGACGCATGTCGTGATGGTTCGTGATCCAGTTTTCTGGAACTTCTACGTGAATGGCGCTGCGCGCACCATTCAAGGCAGCCTGGAAGCGCTGCCCAATCCGGCCGGCGGCGTTTTACAACTGGGCGGCAACCGGCCCGCCTTTACGGAGCTGTTCGGCGGTCGCATTGACGAAGCCGCAATCTACAACAGCGCGCTCAGCGCCGCCCAGGTGCAGGCGCATTACGCCGCCGCCTGTTTATAAGCTGCGTTATTCGCCCGCTGCGTTTACAAACGCGACTATCGCCGGCAAGTAGGCCATAAAGTTTCGCCGCGAGGGCGTTGATGTATTGTCCAGGCCGTCGCTTGCATTGGGCCGGTCGCTGGCGTCGCTATCCGGAGCGAAGATGTCGTCGTCATTGGAATCCCAGAATACGGCGTGATCGGCGCTGACGCGCAAGGTCAGTTGCGGAGCTTCGCCGGCGCCGACTGTCACGCGCTGCAGCGGAATAATGTAAAAATCCGGAATAGCGCCGTTGGGCGAAAACTTAAAACGCGTCGCGATTGTTGGACTGACGGAGTTGCGCGCTACGGCGGGATGATTATGCATCGTCGGCGGCGCCTGGCTCGGGTCGTTGCCGAAGTTCTGCACATAGCCGATGCCGCTGCCATCCGCATGAATTACGCCGCCGTACACTGCGCAGGGAGTTCCGCGCGGAAAGCGTTTGTAAAAGTCGAGCGTCGGCGTGGAAACGATCTCCGGCGGGCACTCGCTTGTGAACTGTCGGGTGTGAATGGAATAATCCAGAAACTGGTTGGGATAACCCGCCTGTTTCGCCAGTTCGATATATCGATAGGCTGCGTCCGGCGCCCGCTCGGGCGGCAGAAAATAGACGACGCTGCTGATTTGAATGCCGATGCGATCGTAGTCGCCGCTGCTTAACTCCGCAATCAAAGCGGGGTCGACGTTGACGCCCGTCCGTATGCCCTGAGTGAGCGGAATCTCGACAACGTTGCGGCCGTGCGTAACCGGAAGAATCGTGAGATCAGCATTGCTCAGATTTTCGGCGCCGGGTGCAACGCCCGCGCCGCCCGCGCCCG
>JAVHPJ010000069.1:0-54935 GCA_036170535.1 Leptospirales bacterium
CTCTCCGCGACTCCGCGGCTCCGCGTGAGCTTGCGTTCCCGCACGGGAAAACGCGTTTGGTGTCACGCGGAGACGCGGCGGACGCGGAGGAAACGCGGCGATGAACGAGGCTGATCAAATAGACCCTCTCCGCGACTCCGCGGCTCCGCGTGAGCTTGCGTTCCCGCACGGGAAAACGCGATTGGTGTCACGCGGAGACGCAGAGAACGCGGAGGAAACGCGGCGATGAACGAGGCTGATCAAATAGACCCTGTCCGCGACTCCGCGTCTCCGCGTGAGCTCGATACCATCACGGGCGCAATCGTCGATACGGCGCTTCAGATTCACCGCGAGCTCGGTCCCGGGCTGCTGGAGTCGGTGTATGAGGCCGTGCTTGCGCGCGCACTGGAGCGACGCGGTTTCCACATCGCGCGGCAGAAAGTTGTTCGCTTCACGTATGACGAAATGGTTTTTGAAGAAGGCCTCCGTCTGGACCTGCTCGTAGACGATCGCGTAGTCGTCGAACTCAAGTCAGTGGAGAAGTTGGCGCCAGTTCACAGCAAGCAGTTGCTCACGTATTTACGCCTTTTGAACCTCCCAGTCGGATTGCTTATAAACTTTGGCGCGGCGACTCTAAAAGAAGGCCTCCATCGAATAGTCAATCTCCTTGAACCCTCTGAATCTCCCGGTCTGCGTGTGAACCAACCGCAAGGAGGCGATCATGCCTGAGCAGCCCCGTCCCGAACGTGTCACGCAGGATCGAGTCGTGGCGCTGTTTACCCGCCCCGAGTCGGAAGGCGGTCTGGGCTATCGTTACCTGGGCAACTGGACCCGCCGCGAGAATAATCGTTCGATTGAGCCGGAAATCCTGCGCGATTCTCTGGCAGTCCGACATTACTCGGCCGCCCTCCAGCGATTGGAGGCCGCCGCCGATTCCACGGGCATTGAGCTTTCCGAGGCCAACCTGCGCACGTATAAGTATATGCGTTACGGCATACCGGTCCAACTGGCCGCCGGCGGCGTTCACGAATTGATTCATCTGATTGATTGGGAACATCCGGAAAAGAACGATTTTGCACTGGCGGAGGAAGTCACGCTCAAAGACGCGACGCGCGGTACCTATGAACGCCGGCCGGACATTGTGTTGTATCTCAACGGCATAGCCATTGCCGTGATCGAGCTCAAGCGCAGCTCGGTGGACCTGGGCGACGGGGTGCGCCAACTCATCACCAATCAGGAAGAAATCTTTAACAAACACTTCTTTGGCACTGTACAGCTTCTGATCGCCGGCAGCGATTCCCAGGGATTGCGCTACGGCACAATTCGCACGGAGGAAAAATACTTTGTGCAGTGGAAAGACGAAACGCGCAAGGCTGGACAGGCCGGCGTCGCGCTGGCCCCGGGAGCGCTGCTCGATCGGCCGCTGGCGCAGATGTGCAACAAGGCCCGCCTGCTTGAATTGATTCGCGACTTCATCATCTTTGACGGCGGTCAGAAAAAGATCCCGCGGCCGCACCAGTATTTCGCCGTCAAGGCGGCCCAGGAGCGCATCGCGCGGCGCGAAGGCGGAGTGATCTGGCACACCCAGGGCAGCGGAAAAAGCATCCTGATGGTATTGCTGGCCCGGTGGCTACTGGAACACGATCCGGCGGCCCGCGTACTTATCGTAACCGACCGCGACGAACTGGACGAACAGATCGAGGGCGTCATGAAAAGCGCGGGCGTGGTCGGCGAAAACTCTCCATCGCCGCGCATCACGTCGCGCGCCGAATTTGTGCAAAAACTCGGCGCAGCCACTCCGCGACTGTTGTGCGCGCTGATTCATAAGTTCGATGCGACGGATCTAAAAGGTCCGCCGCCGCGCGTCGTCGGGAATCTGTACGTGTTTGTCGACGAGTGCCACCGCACCCAGGGCGGGAATATGAACAAGCAGATGAAACGTTGGCTCGCGGGCGCGATCTTCATCGGCTTTACCGGGACGCCGCGCTTGAAAAAAGACAAGCAAATGACCCGGGATGTGTTCGGAACCTACATCCATACCTACAAGTTCCCGGAGGCGGTGGCGGACGGCGTCATCCTGGACTTAAAATACGAGTCCCGCGATATTGCACAGCGCCTTGCTTCGCCGCACAAAGTGGATGAATGGTTCGAGGCTAAGGCGAAAAATCTGAACAACTACCAGAAAGCAGTCCTGCGCAAGAGCTGGGCGACGATGGAAAAGTTGATGAGCGCCGAAGGCCGCAAACGCGAAATTATGCGCGAAATTGTCGCCGATTTCGCGATCAAACCGCGCCTGAACAATGACCGTGGCACGGCGATTCTGGTCGCAGCGTCGATTCATGACGCCTGCCACTATTTTCGATTGTTTCAGAGCTCGCCCCTTGCCGGCAAGTGCGGACTGGTGACGTCTTATGAACCGGCGCCTGGCGCTATTTCAACCGAGTCGGAAAAAAGCGACGAGCGCTACAAATTCGACACCTATAAGCAGTACGTCCTGCGGCCCAACCAGACCGTTCAGCAATACGAAACTGATGTAAAACAGCGCTTCATCAAAGAGCGTGCCACCATGAAGCTCTTAATCGTAGTCAGCAAGTTGCTTACCGGCTTTGACGCGCCCAGTTGCACGTATATCTATCTCGATAGCGAGTTACGCGACCACAATCTGTTCCAGGCTATCTGCCGCACCAACCGACTGGACGGCGAGGATAAGGACTACGGCTATATTGTTGACTTTAAGCAGTTGTTTGGCGATGTGCAACAGGCTATCGCGGTCTACAGTTCGGATGAGCTCGATATCGACGAGGGCGGTGAGGACAACAATATTCATATCAACGACTGGCTGGTGGAAGGCCGGCGCAGAGTCGATGAGGCGCGCGAAGCTCTGCACTACCTGTGTGCTCCGGTAGCGCCGCCGCGCGACGTGGAACAGTACTTCCAGTACTTTTGCGGAAGTTCCGCAAACCCGAACGCGCTCCACGAGACCGAGGTGCAGCGGGTCTTGTTTTACAAGGCGGTGGCGGTCCTGGTGCGCGCTTATGCCGCGATTGCTCCACATCTTACGGAAGCCGGATACTCGGAGGCGGAAGCTGCCGCCCTCCAGGCGGAAGTAAAACACTATACGGACGCCCGCGCCAACATCAAGAACTACTCAGGTGAAGAGCTGGACATCAAGCCGTACGAAGCGGACATGCGTCACCTGATCAATATGTACATCCAGGCCGATGAGGCCGTTGTACAGGGCGAGCTGGGCGAACTGACCTTGACGGAATTGATCATACACACGGGGATTCATGACGCCATTGCCCGTAAGCTCAATGCAAAGGGGAAACTGTCGCGCAACGCAGTCGCCGAAGGCATCATCAACAATGTTCGCAAAACGATCATCCGCGAACAGCTCACCGACCCGCGTTTTTATGAAAAAATGTCGACGCTGCTGCAGGATCTGATCCAGCAAAGTCGGGCAAGCGCTGCGGAATACGAGGAGTTCTTGCGCAAAGCGGAAGAACTTGTGAAAAAGTTGGCCGCGCGACAACCCGTCGCCAACACTCCGGCTGTATTGCATGGCCGGCGCGAGGCGATTGTCGTGTACAATAACCTGCCGCAGATCCTCGCCGCGGGACGCGCCGGGGACGCGGCATCGCTCGCCGACTCGGGCAAGGATCTGGCGCGGTTGGCGCTCGACATCGACCGTGCGATGCGCGAGCAGGCGCCAGCGGGCTGGAAAGGGGATGAAGCGCGCGAGGCGCAGGTCAAAAACGCCCTGTTTCCCTTGCTGAATTATAATCGCGAGGCGACCTACGCGCTTTTCGAATTGATCAAGAGCCAACCGGGCTACTGATGACGCAGACGATCCAACTCGGCGACATTGTCATCGCAGTGACGCGCAAGGACATCAAACATGTTCACCTGTCGGTGCATCCGCCGGCTGGCCGTGTTACGCTGGTCGCGCCACTCGGCACGCGGCTGGAAGCGGCGCGCGCGTACGCCATTTCACGTCTCGGCTGGATTCGTAAGCAACAGGCCAGCCTCCGCGGGCAAGCCCGCGAGACTCCGCGCCAATACATCGAACGGGAAAGTCACTACGTCTGGGGCCGACGTTATCTCCTGACAATTCGGGAAGTCGACGCGAAACCCGGCGTAAGGCTCGATCATCGCCGCATCACCCTCAGCGTACGTCCGGGAAGCAATCGCGCGAAACGCGAAGAAGTCATGCAGGAGTGGGGCCGCGGTCTGCTGCATGCGACGGTCCCGGCGCTGATTCGGAAATGGGAGCCGAAGCTCGACGTGCGCGTGGCCGGCTATTTCTTGCAGCGTATGAAGACCAAATGGGGCGGCTGTAACCGCCGGTCGCACAATATTCGTTTGAACACGGAGCTCGTCAAAAAACCCAGGGATCTGCTGGAATACGTTATCGTGCACGAAATGCTCCACCTGATCGAGCCGACGCACAACGAACGTTTTCTCGCGCTTCTCCAGAAGCACTATCCATCCTGGCGCGACGCCCGGGCGGAGTTGAACGAGTTGCCGCTGGGCGCGGAGGCGTGGCGGGAGTGATGCGGGTGGCGGCGCGGTTTCGACGCTGCGTCATTTGTTTTTTTGCCTGCAATCTTCCCTTCAGCGCCACTTGCGTCAGTGTTTCGCGATAGTTTTTAATCTGACCAACCCAGAAACAGATAGTCCCGAATCTGCCTCAAATTCTCGTGCCATTCAATTGCTTCAGGTAAGCGGTCATCCGCCTGGCGCGTCGTAATATCTCGCGACGCAATGAGTAGTTCGGACTCATGCGCAGCCTGTTCCACGTATTCAGCGATTTGTTTTGACTCCGGATGATTCTCCAGCCAAACGGAATCCTTCAGGTCGTACACGCGGTGCATCCACGACCCGCCTTCGCGGCAATAGTCGTGCCAGCTTATTTCGAGAATTGGGGCAAGGCCAGAACCAAATGCTTCCAGGAATACTGCATGTTCGCCCTTTTTAATTCGATCGTAGTCACGTTCGTAGCGATTGGAAGAAATCCGCGGATTCAAAGATATGGATATATGGTACAGGTTTAGATCATTGATAGGCGGGGCAAAGTGTACCCGTCGGTCCGTAAAGTTTCCCAGCTTGTTTGCAAAAGACTGGAATCTGTCGCGCAAAGAAGTATAGAACAACGGATCGGAAGCCCAGTAGTCAATACTTTCGACATACACACGAACCAAGAATTCGTTGATCTCTTCGTGATCTATTGATGCGAGACGCATTGTCGTCATGCTCACAATCCAAGGAATTTACTGGCAAGCTCTATTCTTATCCTGCGGAGTGTAGTTGAACCGTTTTTCAAGGCCGCAGCCATCGCTTCGATTTGTGCGCGCGTTAGAATTCTTCTCTGCGTTAGGGGGTAGACAGTATTGAACTTGCTTCCGCCGCCTGATAACGCGCCGGTGTGTAGTTGCACTGTTTCGCCACGTATCGTCACAATCAATTGATTCCGTCGCCCTGATTCAATATTGCGTGCAGCTCGACTCTGCAATATTTGACGCACATAAGTAAATAGTTCAATCTGATTTGTGATGCTACGCGGTTTGAAAAACGTTGTTACTGCGGCAGGATCTGTAATCTTACTTTTGTTCAGAGAGTTCAAGCGAGCAAGTGGATCAAAATTCTCAACGGTGTGCGATTCCAATACATGTTGCAGGCTACGGCGAGGAATAGCGACTTCAACTCCACTACGCGCCCGAATGCGCTCCGGCCGCGTTCTCACATCTCGCCGTGGTTCAACGTCCGGTTCGCTCGGCGGCCGTTCCCGTTCCGGTCTTCCCGGGGACTCCGGCTCAGTTTCCGATGGTCTTCGCGGCTCTTCGCCCGGCTTCGACTCAGCATGGCGCCGCCGCAGCCAGCGTACGAGCTTTGTCTCCCCGATCCAACGGGCGAATGCCGTTCCACGCAGCTTGGAGAGCGCAAAGGTGAGCCCCTTTGCAATCGCGATCCCGAGCAGGATCTCGAAAAGCAATACAAGTGTTGTTGCCACCGCATTGGCTGCCGCGTCCGCCGCAGCGTCTATTCGATCGGGATCGCCGCCAGAATTCCAAGCGCGTTCCAGGAAGCCCAAGAAGCTCGCGCCAATTTCCGCGATGCGCGAACCGATCCAGAAGACCATGAAGGCCAGGCCGAGCCATTTCAGAATAATCAGTCCGACTTCGAGACCGACCAAAGCGCCCGGCGCCGCGCCGACTCCGCCAAAGAACGCTCCGATGATGGCGCCGGCCAGCGTGGTAATGGCGAGAATCAGCCCGGAGACTAACAGTGCGTAGCCCAGCCCTTCCAGCATTGAGCGCACAGACTCTTCGGCCTTCTCTTTGAGCTTGGGCCATATTTTGGAAAGAGCCAGTCCAGCCGCGTCCTTTACGTACCCGATCCGTCGCCAGCCCTCTTTGAGTTTATCAAGAATGCCTGGATCGGTTTGCGGTGCAGGCCCCGGATTGCGCGCCAGCCAGGCTTCGCCGGCCTCGATTGTTTCTGGCCCTAACTTTCCGTCGTGTTTTGTAGCCGGTCCAGTCGGGAATATACGCTTTTGTACAGCGCGGACAAGCAGCGCGAAATCGCGGCCTGTATCCATTGAGGCGCGCGCCAATTCAAAAAGGAGCGGGTCTTGTGCGATTCGATTCAGTTTTTGCAATAGGTATATGTTTGCTTTATGCCGGGCCGTGTTGTAGCGCTCGGCAGCATCAAGATCAAAGGCCGGCTCCCGCTGCACCACTTGCCGCCACAGTTTCCCCACGCTCCGCGCGAGTTTCGCAAGCACGCCGCCGCGCTTCGGCGTCGCGCTGCCCTGCTGAATCGTATGCGTCAACTCATGCGCAATCAGCCGTTGCCCGTCGCTCGTCTCCGGCCGGTACTGCCCTTCGCCAAACACAACATCGCGCCCGAGCGTAAATGCCTTCGCCTGCACGCCCTCCGCAGCTTTCGCCGCCTCGCTCCCGGTATGCACGCGCACGCCAGAAAAATCGGCTCCCATCCGTTCTTCAAAAAATCCCGCATTCTGCAGCGGTTTTCCGCCGGAAGACGTTACGCGCGCAATCTGCTCGGCGCTCTCTCTTGAAACCGTCAGATCCTCGTCCCCGGACGGCGCCCGCGAAACCCCTTCCGCAATCTGAATCGGCGGCGGACTCTCCTCGTCCTCACGCTCCCCATCGATCGAGCGCTGCACTTCGTTTCCACTCCCAACGTCGCGCCCAATTTCGCGCTCTTCGCGCTCTTCGCGCCCCGCCGGCATCCGCATCACGCGGTCCGCCATCTCGTCCGCTTCTTTCTCCGCAGGATCGTTCGGATGGCTTACGGTCAAAGGCTGTCGTTGCAGAGCGCGCAGGTTAATCTGCTGCTGCTCTTCTTCTACTTGTTTACGCAACAACTGGTATCCAGAGAACGCCGGGCTTACGTTGAACCTCTGTAGGAGCAGATCCGTGCCGCGGTCCGAGCGCCAGCGATATGCATCGTAGGTCGGTCCAAATCGGTTTTCTGGCGTCTGCGTACTGGTTGCAAAAGATGACGGTCCAGTTGTCAGGCGCGTTCCGATACTGGCGTCCGGCAACGCGTCTCCCGTCCGCGGACTCTTAATGCGTCGGTGAATCCGCGGCAGATCGCGTCGGACTGGAAATACTACGTCCCACTCGTCGTCTTTTTTCTGTTCTTCGCTCATATGCTGCTCGTCAGTTCGTAGTACTCGTAGAAGTGCTCGGGGTAGAAGAACTTGCCTTCCTTTTCAAATTCGCGTTTGATTCCGCGAAAGATCTGCCGCATATCGATCGGCGTCCGGTCGCGCCTGGCATAGAATGCGGCGGAGATAACGACGTTCTTTACAAACGCAGGGGGAAAATCGCGAATCTGCTCGGCCAGATATTCGAAATCTATGTCATCACCTACCGGCGCGGCTGTGGGGAATAAAGATTTCCATAACTTCAGGCGCTCCGGCGTATCGAGCCATTCAAAGCGGATGGTCTGGTGCAATCGGCGGCGAAACGCCTCATCCATGTTGGTTTCGAAGTTGCTCGCAAGGATGGCGATACCCTCGAAGTCTTCGACCAGTTGTAGTAAATGGCTGGTTTCCTGGTTTGCGTATCGGTCGTGCGAGTCCTTGACGTCGGTCCGTTTTCCAAACAGCGCATCGGCTTCATCGAAAAAGAGCAGGGCGTCGGAGTTCTTCGCTGCGTGGAAGATCTTGCTTAAATTCTTTTCCGTCTCGCCTATGTATTTGTTCACGATGCGGGATAAGTCGACGCGGTACAGCTCCAGACCCAGCTCCGCTGCAAGAATATTCGCGGCCATGGTCTTCCCGGTCCCGGGCGGCCCCACAAACAGCGCATTCACGCCTTTCCCGGTCACTGTATGCTGGCCAAAGTTCCAATCCCGGTAGACGCCTGCGCGTTGCCGGTAGCGCGCTCCTATGTCGTGCAGTTTCTCCTCGATTTCTCTCGATACAATCAGCTGCTCCCGTTTATAGAACGCAGGGATCTTTTCCGCCAATTCGGCCAGTGCATCGTTGCGCTGGGATTGCAGCGCTGCGTATATGTCCTGTTTGTTCGGAGCTTGTTCCCCGCGCAGTTGCGCCCGCTGGTAGGCTTGATCTACGGCGCGTTCCAGTTCTTCCTCGGTCCCTCCGCGGGCGGCCAGCTCCGCGTGATCGGCCGCCCCATTGACGCTTTCTCTCCAATACTGCAATCTTTCGTCGTAATCCGGCTCCGGCACCTCCACCTGCAACGCCCCGGGATAACGTTTGCGTAGATCGCTCTGGGGTTTTTCTGCACTCAGGATTAAGGCCGGCGCATTCGCGATCTGGGTATGCAGGTACTCATACAGTTGCGGATAGGCGCTTTGTAATTGCGTCAGCTCGTCTACATACAGGATTGCATCGTGCCAGATGCTTTCGCGCGCGATTGTCCTGATGATTCGGCTTAAATACTGCTGCGCGTTGGGTTCTCCGCCAGACAGCGCGACGCTGCGGCTCAAATTCCAGTGCAGCAACCTCCGGCTGCGTTTTTCCGCTACTGCCTGTGCGGTGCGCGCTTTGCGTTTGGTGTCGCGTCCGGACAATATCAAATACGCCGGTCCGTCGCTTCGCGCCGTGTCCGTTGAATCGGTTTCGATCCACGCAAGTGAGTCGCTTGCCTCGGGGTCGATTTCTTCGCCGCCTTTCAGCCAGTAGTTGCAACGGGCATCGAGATGATAGACGCTATCTTCATCAGGGGAGGCGGGTTGCACTGCGGCCAGTCCCCAGTGCAGTAGCGGGCGTCCGGCGTGTACGGCGTCTTCGAGTTGCACGAGCGAAATCTGGAGCGTTTCTGCGGCGAGCGCTTTCGTAAGCGCTCCGGCCGGCGTCAGGGTGAGCGCGAGCAAGAGATTTCGCTCAGTCTCTGTCAGCCGAAACCGTTCGACCAATTGCTCATACGCGACCGCATCCAGTTCACTACTTTCCGGTTCGCGTGCGCCGGCCGGCAGCGCCTCTGAGTCACGCAGTCGCGTGTAATATAGTTTCAGTTTTTCGTGCGGGCTCTGGTTCAAGGCGGCGCTCCCTCTTTCGGGCGAGTATCGCGCCGAGGCCGTACGCTCGCCGTAGACTTTGCCAGCGTTTTTCCAGTTGTTGTGTTTTTTCTCCGCGCGCGTGTGAATGTATGCGGTTCGGCCTAAGATTTATAGCGACCGGCGTTGTTTTGCTTTGTGAATTTGTGTTGACCGCGGTTGCGTCGCCTGTTCACCAATAGCGCCGTATGCGTCGCTTCTCGCTCATTCTCGCGTGCATCTGCGCGTTTGCGCTTAGTGGCGCGGCCCGTCCCGCGTTTGCGCAAACCTCGGTCGCCTTACATTCGGGCTGGCAAATCTGTTATCCGATTGTCGCGACGTCGGATGCTGGCGCGACGTCCGAAGCATCCGCTGCGCAAGACTGCGCAAACCCGCGCAGCGCATTGTGGCAGGAAGCGGCTTCCGCTCGCGATCGTCCCGAGCGCGACTCTACGCAGTCGGCGACGCGGCTCTGGCAGCGCGTCGCCTTGCCGGCGTTACCGGCCTGTCCCGAACCAGTGTTGTATTTAAGCGTCGTGAACGTCAGCTTTCGCGCCTTTCTCGACGGCCGTCCGATCTACGCGTTCGGCGACATCGAGCGTGGTCGCGCTGGCTTTGCCGGTCGGCCCTTCCACATAATTCCCCTACCGCTCCATACGGCGGGCGGCCCGACGCCTGGCGGCGCGCCGGCTGCGCAGGCCGGTCCGCGCTGGTTCACGGTCGAGGTCTGGTCCGACTTTCGCGACATCGGCGTCGCCGAGGGCGATAACTTGCTCGGCTGTCGCGCGGAAATGTTACAGAGCATCGTGCGCCGCGATATGAGCCGCTTTATGATCGGCGTGATCGCCCTCGCGCTCGGTTGCGGCAGTCTCTTTTTGTTCGCCCGGCGCCGCAGCGAGTCGGTGTATCTGGCCTTCGCCTTGCTCTGTCTCGCGGTCGGGGCCTACTTTATCGCCAACCGCACGTTGCGCCTGCAACACATTCTGTGGCCGGACGCCATACTATGGTATCGTCTCGAACACATCTCGCAGTACTGTCTGGTTCCAGCGCTGTCCTTCTTTTATCGTCAGGTTGCGCCTGATTCGCAGCCTCTGCGCATCACGGCAATTGTCGCCGCATTAATTGCGCTCTGTTTCATGTTGATCAATCTCGTCTGGCTGCCGGCGTACGTGACCTTTGGCGCGCATTTGTATGTGATGCTGGCCCTTGCCGTTCTTTGGGGGCTGTATTTGTTTCCGCACACCCTGCGGCATGGTCCGCCCGAAACGCGCGTCGCGGCGATTGGCACGCTGATTTTTTTTCTGGTCGGCTTCGGCGATCTTCTCTGGGCCCTCGGCTTTGCTCCCTGGTGGCCCGGTCAGCTTGCGCCCTACGGTTTTTTCGTGCTGTTGGTCGCAACGGGCGCGACGGTGTTTCAGCGGTATTTGCGCATCCGCGCCGATCTTCGGGTCGCGCACGGAAAGCTGCAGGCGTACGCCCAGGGGCTCGAAGAACAGGTCGCCGACCGCACTGCCGAGTTGCGGCGGACCCTTGCGGAAGTCAGCCAGCTCAAAGAACAACAGGACGGCGACTATCTCCTGATTTCCAGAATGTTAAGCCCCATGATTCGAGCGCGCGTTGCACGCGGCTCCTTGCAGGTCGACTATCTTGTCAGTCAGCACAAAACCTTCGAGTTTCGCGGCATGGGCGGCGAACTCGGGGGAGATCTCTGCATTGCGGAACCCATTCGCGTCGGCGACGAGCCGTATGTCGTCTGGTTAAACGCCGACGCAATGGGCAAGTCGGTTCAGGGAGCGGGCGGCGCGCTGGTGTTGGCCGTGGCGTTTCGCGCCTTTTTGCATCTGAGCGCGGACGGTCAGGCGCCCCTGCGCGGCCGCGCGCCGGCGGAATGGCTGCTGCGTCTGACGGAGGAACTGCAGCGCGTGTTCCGGCCCTTCGAAGGGCGCATGCTGGTCACCCTGATCGTAGGTCTCGTGCACGAAACCTCGGGCCAGGTCTACGCCATCAACGCCGGGCATCCCGCCGCGGTTCTCTTGCGCGACGGTCGCGCGTCGCCCGTTTTTGAGGCGCGCATGGAAGCGATCGGCGCTCCGGACGCGGCGCCGGCGTCCGCGCCGGAATATGCCGCCACCGCTTCGGACCAGCCGCCGCCTGCGTTTGTCCCGGAAAGCGCCGTGGCGGAATTGCGCCTGCGGCCCGACGACCGGCTCATCGCCGGTTCCGATGGCCGCGACGATCTGCGGCAAAGACATGGCGCAGGCCTGCGTATGGTGGATAATGATCCGGCCCGATTTTTGCGCATCGTTGAGGCGGAGCGAGGCGACCTGGATCGCATCGCCGAAAAACTGCGGGCTGCGGGCGAACTGGTCGACGATCTTTCGTTGTTACGTCTGTCGCTTCGTGCGTAAATTGATCGGGGCCTGCAACTCCGTCAGATATTCGGCGGGCTCGACGATGCCCGGCAGGTTGTGATAAATTTCTCGAAAGGCGCCGCTGATTTCACAATCGTTCTCACGCGCCCAACTGAACAGGCGTTCGTAGTGCAGGCCGGACTCGGTGCGTTCGCCGCGAAACACCAGTCGCGCGACGGAACAGGCCGGCAGGCGTCGGCGGAACAAATCCGGCGTCGAAGCGAAGCGTCCGCTGATCGGAATCGCAACTTCGACCTCGGCAGCCGCTCCGGTGTTTGCGTGCACTGCGGCGAGGGCCTCGCCCCACAACAACATCGGCGGCCCGTCGAGCCGCAGGCCGTTTGATAGTGCAAAGTCGGTTAATTCTTCGATCAAGGGGAATACGTCCTCGTAGTCGCCGAATTTTTTCGTCGCCACTACCATGCGGGCGGGCGCCTCAACCACCTCAATCACTCCGTCGGTCGCGGGTTCGCGTTCGGCGGCCTGCGTCGCTTCCAGGCGGAGCGAACGAATCCAGCGCTGCATGCGCTGCATGTTTTCCATCCGCTGATCTAAAATCGGTTTGTGGTCCTCCAGTATCGCCAGGATTTCGCCGCTTGCGCCGCGCGCCTGCATGCGCAGCACGGCGGCGATGCTCTTGAGCGGCAGATCGCAATTGCTCAAGAACTGGATTTGCGCCGCGACCAGGGTCTGGGTGGGTTGATAATAGCGGTATCCGGTTTCCGCATCGACAAGCGCCGGTTTTAAGAGGCCTTCGCGATCGTAGAGGCGCAGCGTTTGAATGGAGAGCTCCGTGCGTCGGGAAAATTCTCCAATTGAGTACATAGCGGCGACCAAACCTTGCGGCGCTTTGATGCGCATGCGACCGTTTTTTTCAGCGGCAAATTCGCTTGACGATGATCGAGTTTCTCATTCCATTTCGGGTCGCATGGAGCTGAGCATTCGAACCGTCGGCGACTACCAGGTCGTCGCCCTCAAGGGCGAACTCGGTCTATACGCCGTGCCGAACGCCTCGCGCTGGCTTGAGCCCGCGCTTGTAAAACCCGAAAACCGCGTCGCCCTCGATCTGGCCGGTCTCGAGTTCATCGATTCCAGCGGCATCGCCGCCATTGTGCACTGGCGCAAACTGGTCGTCGACGGCGGCGGCCGTTTTGTCCTGCTGGCCGTGCCGGAAAACCTGCGCCGGCTGCTCGAACTGGCCCGCCTGCACCAGCGGATCGAGTTTCTCGAGTCGGAAGCCGATCTCGCCGGCCGCTGAATTCCGTCCCGGCGCACAACGCCGCAGCCGGCAGCCCGACCTCCGCCCGCCGTCTTCAAAACTCTATAGTTAGTATAGAGCTTGGCCGTTTTTGCGCCTTGCGAACCGATTTTTGACAGATATTCCCGCCGCCGCCCGGATACACTCGCCCTTACAAAAAGGGAGTAATGCCCACATGAAACTCATGCGAAAAGTTTGTTCCAACCTCAATAAGCCGCGGGCGCGGTATGCGCTCGCGGCGCTTTTTGGGGCCCTGCTGGTGTTCGCGGCGCTCAGCGGACTGCTGGGCGTATCGCCGCCAGGCGCCGCCGGCGGTCTTATGCGCGGCGAATTTAACGCCACGCCCACGGGCGCGGCGACATTTCAAATCCCGCTCGATGTCCCGCCGGGGATTCAGGGATTGCAGCCGTCGTTGAGTCTGGCCTATCACAGCCAGAATCCGACGAATAGCGTCACCGGCGTCGGCTGGAGCCTGGGCGGGACCTCGGTGATAGAACGGTGTCCCAGAAACCGCGCCATTGACGGCGATCCGGGCGCAGTGTCGTATTGGAGTTCTGACCGGCTGTGCATGGACGGTGCGCGCCTTGTGCCGCGCCAGGCTTATACGGACGATCGCTCCTATTGGGCGGGCGACAAGACCTACAGCAAGGAACTCGAAGACTGGAGCGAGGTGGTGCGTATTGGCTGGTGCGCAAACGGCCCCTGCAAGTTCGAGGTGTTTGCGCCCGGGGGTCATGTGGCGACCTACGGCGGCACGGGCGATTCCCAGGTATATTCCCTGAAC
Source organism: Leptospirales bacterium (assembly GCA_036170535.1). Classification (GTDB taxonomy): domain Bacteria; phylum Spirochaetota; class Leptospiria; order Leptospirales; family Leptonemataceae; genus SSF53. Next base: position 13,967 of record JAVHPJ010000069.1, read on the forward strand.
GCCGTGGGCGGCCAACGCCAGATTCGCCAGTGGCTTTTGAGCGAGCTGCGCGATCGCAACGGCAACACGATCCAATTCACGTACGCGAGCGGCGGCGCCGGCACGGCGGTGCTGCAGCGCATTTCCTACGATAATCGCAGCGTCGACTTTGTTTACGAAAACCGCGGCGATGCGCGCGATCAGATTTTATTTTCGGACGGCACAGGCCAGGCGTCAATGACGCGGCTGTTGCGCAGCGTTCGGGTAAACACGGCCGCCGGCGAGTTTAAACGCTATGATCTTGCTTACGCGCGGAGCGCGGCAACCGGGCGCAGTCGGCTTGAACAGGTGAAAGAGTGCAGCGCCGCCGCATGTCTCGATCCGATTTCCGTGAGCTGGAACGATCAAGCCGCTCCGGACGGCGGCTTTCGCCTGGTTACGCCGGGGGGCGGAGAATATCAGAGTGATCTTCGTTTTGATCCCGGCGCGAATATTATTCCAGGCGACTTTAATGGCGACGGTAAAACCGACTTTATTCGCCAGGAAAGGAGCGCGTGGGCGAACGATAGCAACAAAAGTTTTTCGGTCTATCTCTCCTACGGCAACGGCGCGTTTCATATCGTGCGTCCGACCGGCGCCGACTTTCAGGAATGGATGCGCGACGATCATGGCGTAAACATCATACCTGGCGACTATAACGGGGATGGAAAGACCGACTTTATTCGTCAGGAAAAAGGCGCCTGGGATGACAACGTTGAAGGCACGTTTTCGGTTTATTTCTCGCGCGGGGACGGCAACTTTAACATCGCGCGGCCCGGGGGCGGCGAGTATCAGGATCTGTTGCGCCACGATCCCGGCGTGCGCATTATCCCGGGCGATTTTAACGGCGACGGAAAAACCGACTTTCTCCGCCAGGAGCAGGGCGGTTGGGATGACGATGGCATCGGCGGTTTTGACGTTTATTTTTCACGTGGGAACGGTTATTTCGACATCCGGACGCCGGCCAATCCGGGCGCGTTGCGCTTCGATCACGGCGTAAACATCATCACTGGCGACTACAACGGAGACGGCATAACTGACTTCATCCGTCAGGAAAAAGGCGGCTGGGACGATGACGAAACCGACAGCTTTCAGGTTTATCTTTCGCGCGGCGACGGTAATTTTACTATTGTGACGCCAGGCGGCGTCGCGTATCAGAAAGATCTGCGCTTTGATCCCGGTACAAATATTATTCCCGGCGACTTTAACGGCGACGGCAAAACCGATTTTATCGCTCAGGGCAATATCATCTGGGCGCCCTCCGGCGACCGGACGTTTTTTCGAGTTTATCTTTCGCGCGGCGACGGCTATTTCGACATCCGGTCGAATCGCAACCTGAGCTACCACTACAACGGCTGGCTTAAACGCGACTGGGCGAGCCTGATCCCGATCGATTACAACGGCGACGGCAAAACCGACTTTATCCGTCAGGAGATCGGCGAAAAGGCGGACGACGAAATCGATTCGTTTCAAGTGTATGTTTCGCGCGGCGACGGCTTTTTTGACATGAAAGATCCGTCCGGCTGGCACTACGACGCCGGCTTGCGCAATCACGGAACCGGCGGGACCGGCACAGGCGCCGTAAACATCATCCCCGGCGACTTTGATGCGGATGGCCGCACGGACTTTATTCGTCAGGAAAAAGGCAGCTGGGACGACGATACGAGCGGCAGTTTTCAGCTGCTGTTCGCATCGCCCACTCACGCTCAGGAGCCGCTGGATACCGTCGCGAGTATTGAACAGGGCGCGATCACGCACGCCTTCGAATATCGGCGCCTCGCCGAATACGACTCCAACGCCGGCATGAGTTATCCGCCCGGCCATATCGGCATCAGCGGCGCCCTCGCAGTGTTGCAGACCTACACGCGCGGTCTGCCGACGGCGACGGAATCGGGAACCGGCGCGCAAACGATTCGGCGCAACTATTACTTTCTGGGCGCCACGGCGCATCTCGGCGGTCGCGGGTTTCAAGGTTTTCAGCAGATGAACGTGACTGCGCCGGAAGAAGGCGTGAGCAGCGTCTCGACCTTTCACGCGTCCTTTCCGCTGGCCGGTCGGCCGGCGCGCTCGGAAACGAAGACCGCGGACGGGCAGATCTATCTTTCGACTTCGACATACAGCTGGCGATCGGTCACCGGCGCGTCTCCGGAATCGCGCGCCGTGCAAATGATCGCGCAGGAGGACCAAACCCTCGCCGCCGACGGGCGTCAGGCGAACAGGACATCGGTGAACTACGACAGTCTCGGCAATCCGATCCTCATGGCAAAGTCGGACGGCGGACGCACCCTGTACGTCTGCTCGCGTTTTGCCAATAACGCGGCCGCAAAACGGCCCGGTCTGCCGACGAGCCGTATCGAAGGGACCGCCTGCAACGCGAGCGGGGACTCCTGCGCGTGCAGTCGCAGGCTCACCGAGTCGCGCGTGACGCTCGACGCGCGCGGCAACGCAATTGAGACGCGGACCTACGATAGCAGTCGCGATGACTGGCTGGTGGAAACCAGCACGTACGACGATCGCGGCAATCGGATTCGTTCGGTGGATCCGGCCGGAGCGGTTACCGAGTTAACCTATGAATCCGCTTACCACACCTATCCGGAGACCATTACAATCCGGGCCGACGAAAAAACCTTTACCGAGTCGCGCAGCTACGATGCGCGCAGCGGCGCGGTAACGCGCGTCATCGACGTAAACGGCAACGAGACGCGCTACGACTACGACGCCTTTGGCCGACCGACGGCCGTCCAGCGCACCGGACCGCAGGGCCTGAGCGCCGTCGAATCGCACCGCTACGAACGCGATGCGGCCGGGCTGTATTCCAAGATCAGCAGCATTCGCCAGGCCTGGGACGCGGGCGCGGTCACGACGCAAAAAGAAGTCCGGGACGCGCTCGGCCGCATTGTGGAACAATCCGCCGGCGGCGGCGCGGATCGGATCCTGCGCCTCAAGCAGTGGGGCGCGCGCGGCGAGCTGTTGCGCGAATCCGAAGCGCACCGGGCTGGACGTCCGGCGCCGTGGATTCTGTACGCCTATGACGCGCGTCTGCAGGCGTCGCAGATTACCCATCCGACCAGCGCAACCGCGCGCATGAGTTACGGCTATGGCGGCGTCTGCGCCAGTCACCAGCGGCGCATTACGACGATCATCAGCGGAGGGACCGGCCGTCATACGATCCGTTGTGAAAGTCCCAGCGGCAAAACCGAACGACTCGTGATGACCGATCCCCAGCGCGGCGTCAGCACGACGCAGACTTACGCCTACGACGCCCTCGATCGGCTGGTGGGCGCGGTCGACGGGAACTCTACGACGCGCATCGATCTGGATTCCCTGGGTCGCAAAACGCGTATCGAAAGTACGGATCGCGGCGTTGTGCAGTACATCTACAATGATCGCGGGCAGATCGCCACGGAAATAAATAACGGCGAAGAGAAGATATTCACATTCGATTCACTGCAGCGTGAGACGCGCATCGAGTATCACGATGGCAGCTATGCGCTCTTTGATTACGACGATGCGTCGTTTCGGAATGCGAAAGGCTATCTGACGCGGGCGAGGATGTTTACGCCGGGCAATCGGGAAAGCTCACGGCGCGAATATTCGTACGACGCGGCCGGCAAGGTTGCGGTGGCTGCTCTGACGATGAACGGATCGACCTACACGATGGGCTATCAGTTGGATCCGCAGGGCCGCGAACAGGAGATCCGCTTCCCGGACGGCAAACGCGCCTGTTATCGCTACGACGCCGAGGGCTTCCTGACGGACATTCGCATCGCAGCGGGCGATTGTGCGACGGCGGGCGGCGATAGCCGGATGTTCGCCGCGTATTCGGATTATTCCGCGGCGGGCCAACCGGGCCGCGTCGAATACGGCAACGGGGTCATCACCAGTTACGATTATGACGGCTCGCACCGCCTCGTCAGCGCGACCACCCTCGGTCGCGACATGAGCGGCGCCAACGCGACCCTGCTCGATCAACACTATACCTGGACGGCTCTCGGCGAGGTGGCGGCGATCGAGGATCGTGCGGGCGAAAATGACGCCAGTTACGCCTACGACGGATTCGGTTATCTGGTGCGCGCAACCGGCCTCTACGGTGATCTCTATTTTGAATACGACGCCGCGGGCAACATGACCCGCAAAGAAGACCGGGCGTTGTTTTATGAAGGCAATCGACCGACCGCCGCCGACGACGGCCTCGAACTGACCTATGACGTGCATGGCAACGTAATTCGCCGCGAAACCGGCGAGGGAACGGTTTACGATCTCGAATACGACGGGATGTACAAGATCCGCCGCATTGCGCGCGACGGCGTGCTTGCCGGAACCTACGAGTACGACGCCGGCGGCCAGCGCGTGAAAAAAATCGACGGCTACGGCATCGAGACGATCTACGTAACGCCGGACTTCGAGATAGCGCGTTATCCGGACGACCGCGTGCTTACCACCCGCTACATCAGCGGGCCGGCCGGGCGCGTCGGCGCGGTGACCACGGAAAATGATGAACTGGCCGGCGGGGTTGGCGCGGGCGCGTCGGCGGCCCTCGCCCTGCAGGCGCAGATGTATAACACCGCCTCCATTTCCGGTCTCTTCGGCTTTGCCGAACACTGGATCGCGTCGGCGGCGCTGGACCCGCGCAACGTGGCGGCCGTGCAGACCCTGTTCTGGGCGCTGTGCAGCGCCGCCTGTCTTTCCATCGTGCTCGCCCACACGGTCTGGACGGCGCGCACTCGCGGGCTCGTGGGTCGCTGGCGCGCGCTCGCGGCCGCGCGGCTGGCGGACGCGGGCGTACTACGGCCGCAGGTCGCGGCGGCCCTTGCTGTCGGCGGCGCCCTTTCCGATTACGAACGGCGTCGTCGGCGACTGCTTGCGCCCGCGCCGCTTATGGCCTGCGTGATGCTGGCCTTCGGGCTGCAATGCGGCGGCGGGGGCGGCGATGCGCCCATGCTGCTTGCGCCGGGCAACGCGCTGTTTGCATCGGACGCGGAGTTGGGCCCGGGCAAAAACGGCTACGGTTACGCAGTTAAGGGAACCTTCTACTTTCAACAGGATCAGGTAGGTTCAACCAGCCTCGTGACCGACGAAGACGGTCGCGTTGCGGCCAGCACAATCTACAAGCCGTATGGCGAGGTCTATCAGGACGGCAGCGAAGGCCGCGATATCTATCGCCGTAAGTTCAACGGCAACGAATGGGATCGCGACGGAGGCATGTATTATTTTAATGCGCGGTATTACGATCCCGCGCTGGGTACATTTCTTCAGGCTGACGACCTTTTGTTCGGCACGGACGGCGAACATCCCGCGACGCTCAACTGTTATGCGTTCTCCGGCAACAACCCGGTGACGTTCTCCGACCCGAGCGGGAACTTCTTTCCTTTGCTCTTCGCCATAGCCGGGCTGGTAAAACTGGCAATCGGCACGGCCGTGACCACGATGATTACAGCCGCGACCGCGGTCATGGCGTCAGCCTATTCGTTTGGCGCAGCAGCGATCGCCACGGGCGCCTCCTGGTTCTCTGCGTTTTCCTCCGCTGCGATGTCCCTGGTCAGTTGGACGACGGCGTCCAATATCATCCAGTATTCCGCCTGGTATGCACTGACGAATGGCGCCATGTATGCCGGGTTGGCCAAGTGGAATGGTGAAGAATTCGATGTCGGAAAGTTCTTCGGAGCCGTGGGAGTGGGTTTGGCCGCTGGAGTTGCTGGCGGATTGTTCTTCTCTGGATTTATGCTGGTCGCTGGCGCTGCAACCGCAGGCAGCCGGGTGGCACAGCTTGCGACCGGGACCGCGTGGATCGGGGGCGGTATGCTTGCGACCGGCGCGAACTCGGCCGGCTATCAATGGGCGGTTAAAGGCCATATAGATCCGGGCTGGACAGTCCTTTCCGCCGTTGCATTTGGCGGCGGAGGCAGTGCACTGGCGATGCGTTTTCAGAGCCTCTTTTCTCTGGGGAATTTGAAGAAGTATTTGCCTGAGCTCGGGGGCGTCGCCTTGCTTACGACCGGCGTGGGAACCGCAATAGGCGTCACCACCCAGCAAACTATCGAGGCGAATCGACGCTGAGCGGGTCGGCAATCCGGCCGCGCGCGCCGGTGATGCCGTTCGCGATTGAAACACGATACCGCACAGCCGGGTCTGCGATGCAGGCCCGGCTGGCGCGCTTCCTGCCTGCCTGCCTTTCGCGCCGCTCAGTCGGTCACAACTTCAAAATAATTGCCGTCCGGCAGATCTTCGTAGCGTTTAAAATCCACCGCGCGGCCGCGCGGGAAGTAGGGACCGTAGGTCCGATTGCGATCTACGGACAGTCCCATGAACAAGGAATACACGCCGACCGCCAGCGCGCGGGCGGTTTCTTCGCGATAGTTAATTACCAGCTCGCGATCACGCGTGCGATTGATAAACGCAATTTCAAGATACGCATTTACGGCGTTCACCAGCGTCGGCATGCTGTAGGCGCTCACGTACGGCGGATTAATCGGTCCGACCGCGCCCTGGCGTCGGCGGGAGGGCGCCTGCACGCGCACGCCGTACTGGACAAAGCGCATGAGTTCATCGGTCGCGTAGTGATTGTCGCCGCCGTAGCCCAGTACGCCGCCTTCGCGCCGCCAGTCTTCGGCCTGACTGCGTTCGCGGTCCCAGAAGGGGCCCTCCGGCCGCCAGTTCTTAAAGTCCGTAGCGTAGGGGCCGGGAGCGGAGGTATCGTAGAGTTTCCACCAGCCGGGCGGATCAGCGTAGCGCCAGCCGATCATATTGTGGCGCAGGCCTCGATTTTTTGAGGCGTCGATGCGCGAGCCGTCGCGCACCGTGCGAAAGCCGTTAAAATGCACCCACGCGTCAGCGCGGGCCGCTTCCCACTGACTCCAGCCGCTGTCGGTGACCAGCCAGATTCCGTTCCACGGACTGCGCGTGAAATCGCTCTGCGGTCGCGTTCCCAGATGGATTTCGCGCACCATATTAAACGTGCGATACCCGGGCGCGAGCACCGCGGCCATGCCGCCCGGATGTCCCACGCCGGCCGGATTCATGTGCAGCGACAGCACCAGATACGGCTTGAACTGATTCACCGCCGTGATGCGACCGGGCAGCATGCGTCCGTTCGCGTCGGGAAAGTCGTACAATCGAAACGGAGCATTTTTCTCTTCGCCTTCGCGGTACGGATGATTCATGTAGTTCGTTTCGCGCGATAACATCGCCTCGAACTTTGCGCGCGGAAACTCGCGCTGGCGCGAAAAGCGCCGCAGCAGCGTCTGAAAGCGCGCCCAGCCCTCGTCGCTCTGCGTCCAATCCAGGTAATGTTTTACCCGCAGGCTCAGCTCGAGCATGGTCACGTGTTCGCGGTACTGACGATAACCCGCGCCGTACAAAAACGGACTCAGATATTTGCCGGTGACGGGATCCCACTTATCGTCCAGGCCGCGCGAATTTGCGCCGCCGTGCCCGGGATCAATTACAACGCGGTATTCGGGCGTTCCAGGCTCGCAGGCGAGGGCGAAGGCCGGAAAGATATAAACTACGAGCGCAAGACGGATGGAGTGTCGTTTCACGAAAGACCCGAAAGGGCGGCGCGTTATCCGCTCAGGACGACGGACCGCCGTTCTGAGCGGCAGTATCAGCTGTCAAGCCCTGGGCGTCCAGGAGATCTACGCGATAGCGCTGACGAATCTCCTGGCGTTTGGCCGGATCAGCCTGCATGTCCGCGAGCGCGCCGATGGCGTAGCTGCGTGCGATGCGCAGGTGTTCAATTGCGGCGTCAAAACGATCGTCCTGGATCAGGTCGCTGGCGATCACCGACTGGCGATACGCCAGCTCGATTTTGAGCGCGCTGCCTTCCACTCGGCGACGCTCCTCGCGCGCGGGCTGCTGGCCGGGTTCGATCGATTGCGCCATTTGTACGTCCACAATCTGGCGCGAGCACTGGGTCAGGATTTCGGAAAGCTGGCGTTGAAAGCGTTCGGTAAACTTCTTATATAAAGCATCGGCGAGGGTCGCCGTTTCCCGATGACCTTGCTGCGCGGTGATGAAGCGCCGCAGATAGTAGGACTCCATGGACTTGCGGTAGGACTCTTTAAGTTTTTCAAAATCGGCCTTTGCGCCTTCCATGTCCGCGTAATTGTTCACGAGGATGGCCAGGCGGCGGATGTCGCGCAGGTTGCGTTCTTTAAGGACGTCGACTTCCTGCTGGGCGATCTGGCGATCGAGGATGGAGCCGACTTCCGGCCGCAGCGTCGCGGCGGCGCCGCCCTCGGACTCCGTCCCGGCGCCATTGGCGACGTTTTGCGCGGCCGCAGGCGCGACGGCAAGCGCGCCAACGAGCGCGGCGGCGAGTATCACGCGGACCGGAGCGGCGTTGAAACTATTCGGCTGGAGTTGGCTGAGCATCAGGGAACCCTTCTTGCGTGCGGCGGAATTTCGGAACAAAACAACGCGGCTCAAATCGGCGCGTGTCAAACTAAAAAAGCCGCCCGGCGGCGGGAAACTTGTGGGGTTCCCGGGCTGGCCGATCGACATAAAAAACAGCGCCTGCGCTGGAAACTTGCATGCAATTGAATCGTACGATCCTCTGTCTCGCCCTGCTCGCCGTCATCGGACTGTATTCCGCTCCAGGGGAAGCCCAGGCCTTTGAAGTGCGCGTGTCCGGGAATCGTCCCGCGGTCGCGCTGGCGGAATTCCGGCCGGCGGATTGGCCGCGCCTGGCGCTCACGGATCGTCGCCTGCTTGCGCCGTATCTCGCCGAGCACGGGGCGCTCGCGTGGGACGAGCCGACGCGCCGCCAGTGGATCGCCTATCTGTCCGCGGAAAGCGACGAGTACCTGCGCGCCTACGCCTCCGTGGCCCCGATTTCGTTTCGCTATCCGGAGCCGCGCGAACGAGCCGCGCGCATTGCGCGCTTGCGCGAGCGCGAAAACTCCGATGCGGCGCGCCGCGTCTTTGACTATCACATCGCCATGGAACGCGCGCGCGCCGGCGACGCCGTGCCGGTGCGCAGCTTTGAGAGCATCTGCGGCTTCGCCGAGCAGAGCGCCGGCTGCCTGCTCGCGCGCCTGCGCAGCGCCGCGGACGAGGCGGCCCGCCGACCGGCCGTTGATCCCGAGAGCCTGCGACGGATCCTGGCCCTGGGTCGGCCCTTCCTGTCGCGCACGCCGCTCCGGCCGGCGTATTTTCTAAACGCCGGCTTTGATCTTCCGGATCGGCTGTACGCCCTGGGACTGCCGCTCGAAGCCGCCATTCTTGCCGAGCGCATGACCCATGAACAAACCGGTCCGCAGGCGGTGCGCTTGCGACTGCGCATTCCCGTGTATCTCGCCTCGGCCGGCGATTTTGAGTCGGCTCTGCGTTTCGCCGCGAAGCTGAACACGCGTCCTGACGCCGAGGCGCTCAACGCCTGGCTCGATTGGCTGATCCTCGCCGGCCGCTATCGCGAGGCCCTGAACCTGATTACCACGAATGGGGCGGATAAGTTTATCACTCTCGCCATGACCCGCCGCGACGACTACTGGACCGGCTTTAAATATTCGCGCGAAGGGGTGCGTCTGCGCAGCGCAATGCTCTTGTATCTCGCTGGCGACGTAAAGAGTTCAGCGGAGGCGCTGGAGCTTTTAAAAGAGATGCCGGGCGCCGGGCAGATTGGCGAGCCGGCGCGGTACTTCGCCCGACTGCGCGTGGCGCAGATCGTACTGCGTGAAAACCCCGAGCTGGCCCACAAGATCGCCGAGGACATCAGTTACGTGGCTCAGGAGAATCGCTGGCTCGTTCTGGAATATCACAGCACGATTCTGGACGGCTGGGCGCATCTGAACAGCGGGCGCACCTACCAGGCCGTAATTAACTTCATCAAAGCGCGCGGCATTTTACCCGCGCATTTGCAGGAACACTCCGCCGAGTATTCGCGGCTGCTGGGTCTTCTGGCTGCGCGCAATCAGCTGGCGCCGCGCGGCGATCAGTCCGCACTGATTGTCGAAATTAACGAACTGCTTCAAAAAAAGCCTTATAATCAAGCCCTGTACACCCTGCGCGAGTGGTCGCCGGTGGAATCTGCGCCGGACCTGTATTTGCGCGAGGCGGTGCGCAATCTGGTCGCACGCGGCGCCGATTGGGACGCTTTGAATCTGTTGTTAGAACACGCGCGTCTCCGCGAAAGTTTTTTTGCGCCGGGCGAAAACCCGGGCGGCGCGCGCGGTTTTGTCACCAGCGCGCTCTGGAGTCAGGAGCTGCGTCGCTTCAGCTACGTGAACGCCGCCGAATATCCGTTGTCAACTGCGGCGCGCACCGGCGCTCTGCGACTTTTGCCGCGCACGGGCCAGCGCAATTTGAGCGCGGCCTCGTTTCAGCGCAACGCGGCCTATGTTTTCAGTTTTGCCGTCGATGGCGGACGCTACGTGTTTTTAGTTTCGCCGGCGGCGCGCGGCGTCGCGCTGCGTTCCATGTATCTTAAGGTCGAAGACTCATTCGCTATCGCCGCCGGCTGCAGCTACGCCAATCAGACCGACTGCGAGGCCTTTTTTCCGCTATTTGACAGTCTGCGACGCGGTCTTGCGCCGGGACTCTCCGTCGTTTACGCGCATTATGCGCCCGAGTTTGACGCCGCCTGGGACCGCCTGCTTTTCGCTCAAAATCGACCGGCGCTGGCGCATTTTTATCATGCGGAACCGCGCGCCGCAGGCGGCCGCATCCGCGATACGCGCGTTTTTCGTCCGGAGGGTTGCGCCCAGCCGGCGGTTGGGGTCGGCGGCCAGCCGGTGCGCGATTTTGAGGAACTGTTCAATTCGAATGGGCCGGCCCCGCGCGGCATCTGGCTCTGGCCGAACGAGCTGGACGCCCGCAATGCGGCCAACGGCGAGGAGCGCCCGGTCTATCTGCGCAAATTCGTCTGCGGGGATTCACGTTTGCGTCTGTGGGACCTCGATCGTTTTTACAACGGGAATGATCTGGATCTGGTGGTGTATCGCCGCCGCGCGGATGATGCGCGTCTGGATCGCGCCTTTGCGCGCCACTTTGCCGATCATGATGCAACCCTGCTCGAGACCGGGCCGGGACAGGCCGATCGGGATGCAACGGCGATTCTGCGCGCAGTCGGCGCGGCGCCGGGAGGCGTGCTCACGCCCTTCCTGCGCGGGGGGTACGGCAGCGGGGGGGCGCGCCTGATTCTTCCCGGCATCCCGCGTTGAAGAATGATTGCCCCGGACAGGCTCCGGACAGATCTGCTCCTATGAGCGCACCCGGATCGGAGCCTGAAATCCCGCCAGCGGACGCGGAAGCGTCGGAAGACGAGAGCCCGCTGGCTGCTGTATTTTCCATCCTGTCGCTTGCCGTGCTGATCGTGTTTGTCTTTGCGTTCAAGGACTTCATCCTGGACGCCAACAACATCCCCAGCGGCTCCATGATTCCCACGCTCAAGGTAGGGGATTATCTCTTCGTAAACAAGATGCGCTATTCTCTGCGCGCGCCCTTTGCCGGCGTCGAACTGGCTCGGATCGACGACCCCGAGCGCGGCGACATTGTTACCTTTATTCCGCCGTACGAGCACGATAAGCACTACGTGAAGCGCATTATGGGCGTGCCGGGCGATCGGATTCGTATCCGGATCAAGAGCGGCTGCGAGATTGCGGACTATCTTCGTGAAAGCAGCGTAGGCAGTTCGAACGACCCGGCCGCCGAAATCGCCCTCCGCGATCAGCCGATAGAGCGCGATTATTCCTGCGCGGAACGTTTTAATCAGGCCCCGCGCGTGGCGGTTGTCGAGTACCGCGCCAACGACGCCGGCCCCTGGCGCAACTACGGTCTGCGGGAGCTTTCGGGCGCAGAGGCGCGTAAGCTGCTGGTCGATTCCGACGATCCCTATGTCCTGCATCCCGACTATCAATCGGCCGATACGACCGGTCTGGCCCGGGACCTGCCGGTGGTCTTCGAGGAGACCATCGGCGACCGAACGCATTATATAGTAGAACGCGCAGCCGGCGATGCAGTCTTTGGCGGCGCCCTGTGTCCGGAAATTTCCGGGGAGGGCTGTTTGATTCCCCCGGGGCAGTACCTCGTCATGGGCGATAATCGCGACGATTCCAAGGATTCGCGGATGATCGGCTATATTGATCGCGAGAAAATCCTGGGCAAGGCCCTGGTGATCTATTTCAGCATCAACTGGTACGACGGCATCTGCCGCGAGTACTGGAACGACTTCCGGACCTCCAGTCTGGATGCGGACCCTACCGAGGGTTTTCGTTTGCCTGACTTTCCGCCCGAAGAGCAATTCACCGCCTGTTCGGCCAACGACGCGGAATCCATGGTCGGCGGCCGGCTCGAATACATTGGCCGGCAGATCTGGCACACCCTTTCTGAGCGCGCCCCGCGCGCCGACGTGCGCTGGGAGCGGCCGGCGACGCTGCTCAACTGATGGAGCGTTCGCCCAATCCGCCGCCGGTCAGCGCCTACGCCTACGTCAGTCTGGGTTTTGAATTCCTGGCTGCGTTTGCGATGTTCAGCCTCGCGGGCTGGGGCCTGGACGCCTGGCTGGATACCCTCCCGGTTTTTCTGATCATCGGGCTTTTTTCCGGGTTTGCCGGCGGAATCTGGCATATTCTGCGGCGCAGCACGGCGCTCGGCGCGGCCTACGAAGAACAACTCAAACGCGAGGCGCAGCCTGCGGAAGAGTCCCTGAGCGAGCGCATGGCGCGAGTCGAAAAGGAACTGGGCGAGACCGAGACTCGACTGCAGCGTTTTTTTGACGACCGCAAGGATGCAGGGGAGTGAAACGCGTCGTGCGTCCGCTCCTCGTGCTGCTGGGCGCTCCCGCGCTCGCCGGGGCCCTGAGTTATTGGTGGTTTCCGCGCCACACTCTGACGGAACCCATGCGCCTCGCGCTGCTGGCCTGGCCTGTTTTTGTCTTTGCGTTGACGTACGGACCCTGGGAGTTCCTGAATCGCCGCGGCAGAGACGCGGCGGTATGGTTTGCGCTGGCAGGCGCGCCCGTGCGATTTTTGGGTCTTACTGCGGAGGTAATCGCCGTGTGGTTGCTCGCCCCTGAAATTGTAGTCGCGGGCGCGCTGCTCTACGTCGCTGTCATTGGCGGCTGTTTACTTTTTCAGATTGTCAGTTTGACTGCGCTCGGAATTTATGGCCGGGACTCGGATGCCAGCCGCCGGTAACACAAACGTGAAGAAAATGCGTCGCGGTTTTAAACGAATTACACTTCTGGCCTGTCTGGCCCTCCTGTTTCCGGCCTCGGTGTGGGCTGGCGGCGAGGGCGAAGGCTTCAACTTCGAAGACAAACTGAATCACCACTTGATGGATTCGGTCATATTCGAGTGGAATCCCGGCGGCGAGAAAATTCGTCCCGGCCATCCGCAGTACGAAAATCCCGCATTTATCCGGCGTTATCAATTTCGCGACGACCAGGGCCTCTACAAGTACGCGGGCGGTCTGCCCATGCACATCACGCGCCGCGTGGCGATGATGATTGTCGCGTCGTTGATTCTCTGCACGGTCCTGATTATCGCCGCCCGCAAGATCGCGGGCAATCCCCATCGCATTAATGGACGCCTGGCGAACGGCGTCGAGTCGATTGTGCAATGGGTGCGCCACGACATCGCCCACGAGGGCATGCACGACCATTCAAAAGGCTTCGAGCCGTATATTCTAACGCTCTTTTTCTTTTTGTTAACGCTGAATATGTTCGGCCTGTTCCCGCCTATCGGCGAAGCGATAGTCGGCATTTACGGCGCGCTCAGCGGACACGCGCATGGTCATCATGAGCCGGGATCTCTGGAATCCCCGCTGCTGGCCGTATGGCCGGGCATTACTGTGACCGGCGACGTGGCGGTTACTTTCAGCATGGCCTTTATCGCGATGCTCATGATGTGGATCACGGGCTTTCGCTATCAAGGCGCAAAGTTTCTCTGGCATGTGGTGCCCAATGGCGTGCCCTGGCCGCTGTATCTGATTATGTGGCCGCTCGAATTTATCGTCGGCCCGGTGGCGCGCGCCTTTGCGCTGACCATTCGTCTGCTGGCGAACATGACGGCCGGCCACGTGCTGTTGCTCGCTCTCATGGGATTTATTTTCATGGCGCGCGATCTCTGGTTCGGCGGTCCGGTCGGCGTCGTCGGCGGCGCGGGCATTACGCTGATATCCGTCGCCGGCGCGGTCGCGATTTACATGCTGGAAATACTGGTCGCCTTTTTGCAGGCGTTCATTTTCTCAGTGTTAACGTCGTTGTTTATCGGCGGCATGATGCATCGCCACTGAGCGGCGGCGCGCGTTGAGTATCTGAAGTTATTAAGTAATAAAAGCGTTTTTGGGTAAACCTGGAGGATTCGATGATTTCGTTAGCATTTGTCGGTGTAGGATTGGGCGCGGGACTGATCATTCTGGGCGCAGGTCTGGGCATTGGTCGCATTGGCGGTCAGGCAGTTGAGGGCATGAGCCGTCAGCCGGAAGCAGCGGGTAAAATTCAAACCGCCATGATTATTTCGGCCGCTCTGATCGAAGGCGCCGCTCTGTTCGCACTCGTTATCATGCTGCTGATCGGCATCTTGAACGTTCCGCGTCCGGTCGTTGAAGCATTCGCGCCGAAAGCTGCGGTAACGCAACCGGTCGCTGAGTAATTCGGCGGTTCGTTAAGACCAGGAGTCGCTTGTGACGCTTGAGTATCTCGCAGGAGAAGGCGGTATCGCCCTGTTGGATGTGAATCCAGGTCTCGTGATCTGGACCTTCATCATCTTCGGGTTCGTGCTGTTTATTCTCTGGAAGTTCGCATGGGGTCCGATTGTGGGCGCGCTCGACGAGCGCGCGCGCAGTATCCATCACGATATTGATCGGGCCGAGGGCCTCCGCAAAGAGGCGGAAGGCAAACTCGATGAATACATGGAGAAGCTCAACGGTTTGCGCCACGAAGGCCAGGAAATCCTGGCCGAGGCGCGCAAAGACGCCGAGCATCTCAAGCAGGAAATGCTGGCTGAGACGCGCAAGGAAGCGGAGGCGATTAAGTCCCGCGCCCTGCGCGAGGTTCAGCTCGCAAAAGACCAGGCTCTGGAAGACCTTCACAAGCAGGTTACCGAGCTGTCAGTAAGCATTGCAGGCCAAATCCTGGAACGCGTGCTGACGGCCGGCGATCATGAGAAGATGGTTCGCGAGACAATCGAGCGAATCAAAAAACTCAACTGAACGGAATCATGCGCACGGACCCGAAATTAACGAGCGTTTACGCTGAGGCTTTGCTCGACATCGCTGTCGAGCAGAATCAACTGGAAGCGATCGAACAAGAGCTGCACGACGTCGCTCATGCGTTTACCGCCGACGCCGACGTATGGGCCTTCTTTCGGTCCCCGGTAATGCAGCCTCAGGATAAAATCTCGGCGCTCACCCGGGTATTAAAACCCCAGCTCAGCGCCACGCTGTACAATTTTCTGGCTGTGCTTGCGCTCCGCCGGCGCTTTGAGTTTTTGCCGTCGCTTGCAACCCAGTACTCCGTACTGGTCGACGAAAAGCTCGGACGCCGGCATGTTTCGGTCTTTACCGCCCGCAAGTTGGGCGAGGCCGAGGCCGCGCAGCTACGCGATGTCGTGCAATCGTATTTGAATAAGAAAGTCATACTGGATGAAAAAGTCCGCGAGGATCTGATCGGCGGCGTGTTGGTGCGCGCGGGCGACATGGTCATCGATACAAGCATTCTGAGCCGACTCAAGCGTCTCAAGCAGACGATGTTGAATCGCAAAATAGCCGGCGAGGTATATTATGAAAATTAAGACCGACGAAATCAGCAGCGTTCTGAAGAAGGAAATCGCAAACTTTCAGAGCAAGCTGGATCTTGCCGAAGTTGGCGAGGTTATCTCCGTCGGCGACGGTATCGCCCGTATCTACGGCCTCGATAACGTCATGTTCAACGAGATGGTCGAGTTTGAAGACGGCACCCTCGGGTTGGCGTTTAACCTCGAAGAAAACTCGGTCGGCGCCGTGGTCCTGGGCGACTATACCCACCTGACGGAAGGCGTCCAGGTCAAGCGTCTGGGCCGTGTTCTTGAAGTTCCGGTCGGCGAAGACTTGCTGGGCCGCGTGGTGGACGCCATGGGGCGCCCGGTGGACGGCAAAGGGCCGATTAAGTCCAGCGCCACGCGTCCGGTCGACATTATTGCGCCTGGCATCGCCCGCCGCCAACCGGTTCACGAGCCGATGCAAAGCGGCATCAAGGCCATCGACGCAATGATTCCGGTCGGTCGCGGACAACGTGAGTTGATCATTGGCGACCGCGGCACCGGCAAAACCTCCGTCGCCATCGACACCATCATCAACCAGAAAGGCAAAGATGTTGTCTGCGTCTACGTCGCCGTGGGCCAGAAGGCCTCCACGGTTGCCGCTCTGGTGGAGCGTCTCAAGGCCAAAGGCTGCATGGACTACACCATCGTAGTGCTTGCCTCCGCGTCCGATCCGGCGCCCCTGCAGTACCTTGCGCCCTTTTCGGGCACGGCCATGGCCGAGTACTTCATGTACGACAAGAAAAAGGCCACGTTGTGCGTGTACGACGACCTTTCCAAACACGCCAACGCTTACCGCCAGATGTCGCTTTTGCTGCGCCGCCCGCCGGGCCGCGAAGCGTATCCGGGCGACGTCTTTTATTTGCATTCGCGCCTGCTGGAACGCGCGGCGAAACTTTCGGACAAATACGGCGCCGGTAGCCTCACGGCCCTGCCGATTATCGAAACCCAGGAAGGCGAGGTTTCGGCCTACATCCCGACGAACGTTATTTCCATTACCGACGGTCAGATTTATCTGGTGCCGAATCTCTTCGCTTCCGGCCAGCGGCCGGCCGTTGACGTGGGCATCTCGGTCAGCCGGGTAGGGGGCGCAGCGCAGATCAAGGCGATGAAAGCCGTCGCCGGCAAGCTGAAACTCGACCTGGCCCAGTTCCGCGAGCTGGAAGCCTTTGCGGCTCTCGGAACGGAACTGGATCCGGTAACGCAGGCGCAGCTGGACCGCGGTTATCGCGTTCTGGAAATCCTCAAGCAGAACGAAGGCTCGCCGTGGCCGGTGGAAGAGCAAGTCGTGAGCATCTTCGCTGTTACGCGCGGGCTTATGGATAAGATCGAAATCGCGCGCGTGCGGGACTTCGAAAGCAAACTCATTGAACACATTCGCAGCGCACATCCGGAGTTTCTCAAGGGCATTCGCGAGTCTAAGAAGATCGAAGACGAGCAGGGACTCGAGCGCACTGTGCTCGCGTTCGCCGAAGCGTATCGCACCGGTCGCGCCGCAGAAGTGCGCGCGGGCTGAGTCGGACTGCGGAGTTAGAACAGACCGATGGCCGGCGCAAAAATCATCAAGAAGCGGATCGCTTCGGTAAAGAATACCCGCAAGATCACGCGCACAATGGAAATGGTCGCGACGGCCAAATCCAAGAAGCTGGTCGACCGGGTAAAAGCCGCTCAGCCCTACGCGCTGAAGCTGCAGGACATTATGCGATCCGTGTCGGACGTGGGCGATCGCATTGATTCGCCCTACCTGCGCACGGAAGAGCATCCGCATACGGTGGCGGTATTAATTGTCACCGCCAACCGCGGTTTGTGCGGCGGCTATAACTCGAACGTGCTGAAGCTGGCGCGGGCCCAGATCCAGATCCTGGAAAGCGAAGGCAAACGCGTCGACGTGTATGCGATTGGCAAAAAAGCGGTCAGCTACCTGCGCTTTGTCAAGATTCCGACCAAACAGGCGTGGACCAACTTCGACGACAATTTCAGCTACGAGCAGGTCGACGCTCTGGCGGAACAATTCATGGCGGCGTTCCGCAATCGCCAGTACGACCTCATTAAAGTCATCTCCACCATCTACTACAGCGCGGGCAGCCAGCGCCCGGGCCTGACCCAATTGCTGCCGATTGGTCTGGCCGGCGCCATCAGCGATAAGGCGATTAAACCGCGGGCCGGAAGCGAAACTGCGACTTTGACCGGTCCGGTGATTTTTGATCCGGCGCCGGAAGTGATTGCGCAGCGCATTCTGCCGCTGGCCGTCAAGACGACCCTGTATCGCGCTCTGCTCGAGGCCGTCACCAGCGAGCAGATTTATCGCCGCATTGCGATGAAAAACGCGACCGACGCGGCTGGCGAAATGAATCGTTTGCTCACGCGCAAATACAATCGTTCCCGGCAGGGCGGAATTACGCAGGAACTGCTCGAAATTGTGGCGGGCGCAGACGCCATTTGATCTGGTTTTATTCGATTCAATATTTACGGTTATTCAGGAAGGATTAATATGAGCGCCGCGAAAAAGAATGAAGGAAAGATCCTCCAGGTCCTCGGCTCCGTTGTGGACGTGGTCTTCGACGAACTGCCGGAGATCTACAACGCGCTTGAGATGCAGGTAAACCGCGAAGGCAAACAGGAGACCGTCGTCGCCGAGGTGCAGCAGCACATGGGCGGCAACGTCGCGCGCTGCGTTGCGCTTTCCTCCACGGACGGCCTGGTGCGCGGTCAGAAGGTTCTGGATCGCGGCGAAGCGATTTCGGTGCCGGTTGGCGAGAGTACGCTGGGTCGCATTTTTAACGTGCTGGGCGAAACCGTCGACGAAGGCGGCCCGGTGCAGGCGAAAGAACGCCGACCGATTCACCAGAAGGCGCCGCTGCTCGAAGACCTTGAGCCCAAAGTTGAGATTTTCGAGACCGGCATCAAGGTTATCGACTTTCTCGCGCCGTATACCCGCGGGGGCAAAACCGGTCTCTTCGGGGGAGCGGGCGTCGGCAAAACCGTTATTATTCAGGAACTGATTAACAACGTCGCCAAAGCGCATGGCGGCTATTCCGTGTTCGCCGGCGTGGGCGAGCGCACGCGCGAAGGCACGGACCTCTGGATCGAAATGAAAGAGTCCGGAGTAATTGATCGCGCCGTCTTGTGCTACGGTCAGATGAACGAGCCCCCGGGCGCGCGTCTGCGCGTCGCGCTGTCGGCGCTGACGATGTGCGAATATCTGCGCGACACCTCGGGCACGGACTGCCTGCTATTCGTAGATAACATCTTCCGCTTCTCCCAGGCGGGATCGGAAGTTTCGGCGCTGCTGGGCCGGATGCCGTCTGCGGTAGGCTACCAGCCGACCCTGGCTACCGAGATGGGCGCCCTCCAGGAGCGCATCACCTCCACGCGTCACGGATCGATCACGTCGGTTCAGGCCATTTACGTGCCTGCGGACGACCTTACCGACCCGGCGCCGGCTGCCGCGTTCACGCACCTCGACGCAACGACCGTTCTCTCGCGAGCGATTTCGGAAAAGGGCATCTACCCGGCCGTCGACCCGCTGGACTCGACCTCGCGCGCATTGCAGTCGCACGTCGTAGGCGAAGAGCACTATAAGACTGCGCGCGAAGTGCAGCGCGTGCTGCAGCGCTATAAAGATCTCCAGGACATCATTGCAATTCTGGGCATGGACGAACTTTCGGAAGACGACAAGATCCTCGTGGGTCGCGCGCGCAAAATCGAGAAGTTTCTCTCGCAGCCCTTCCACGTGGCGGAGGTCTTCACCGGCCGTCCGGGCATCTATTGCAAACGTGAAGACACCGTGCGCTCCTTCGCTGAACTGCTGTCCGGCAAATACGACCACCTCCCCGAGCAGTCCTTCTACATGACGGGCACGATCGATCAGGTGATTGAAAATGCGCGTTCGATGGGCGTCGCGGTCTGATCGCTTCCAGGAAGTAAAAGTCCATGGCTGAGCAAAGCGCAACAACTCGCACCCTGCAATTGACCATCGTGTCGCCCGCGCGGGCGCTTTACGACGGGGACGTCTATTCTCTGCAGGCGCCCATGGACGACGGTCTGATTGGCATCCTGCCGGGCCATGCACGTCTTGTGGGCCTCATGGGCTTTGGTCTTTTGACCCTGAACGATCAGCATGGCCGGCGGCATTTTGTCATCGACGGCGGCTTTATCGAAGTGACGCCCGGCCACGTTTCCGTGCTGGCCAACCATGGCGAAGAACTCGAAAACGTCGATGTGGCGCGCGCTCAAGCGGAATTCGACGCTGCGCGCGCCGAAACAGCCCAGGGCGAATATGAGGTGCAGGCGCGGCTCGAACGCATTGCCGCCGCTCGCACGCGCATTACCTACGGCGGCGCGCCCCCGCGCTGAGTCCCGCGTCAGAAAAGGGTTAGATTTTTGGCCGGGGTCAGTCCAACGGCGTAAATCTGAGCTCGCCGCCGCGAATACTCCAGGTTTTTTCAGGCCGTCCGCTCGCCAGGTTTCCCCGCCTTACTTTGTATGAACCCAGCGGTGCAGTGGAAAATACGCACTCCCGCCGGCGTCGGTTTTCGTCAGATTTTGTACGGTTTCGCCGGCTCGGGGTTCATTTTCCGGACAGCTACTGGCCGAAGATAGTGCAGGGAGTCTCCATTTTCGCGCGATTGCCAGGACCCCGCTCCGGGCGTTGCGCAGGTCGTCCCTGAAATGGGACAGCGCTCGGGCGCGAGGCCGGCGGAGGCGCCTGCGAGGGTCAACGGATGGACCGCGCTATAACGGGAAAACGGCATGGAAGATCACGGACAAAAACAAGGTGACCTGGAAGACTTTCCCGGACTCGACGATCTGGACCTGAAGCTCGACGAGGATCCGTTGAATCTGGATTCCATCGACCTGGGCGACTCCTCGGGCGGGGACGACTTTAACCTGGCCCTTGAGCCGAGCGACTCCGAGGATCTGGCGCTTTCCCTCGACGATGATCTCGGCGGCGGCGATTTTGGCGATCTGGAACTCAGCTCCGATGCGGATGCGGGCCAGTTTGATGACGCAGGCGCAGACGACGCCGAGTCCGAACCTTCCAGTTTCGAGGCCGCCTTGCTCGATTCGAGCGAGGACGAAAGCGTCTCTTTGACGGAGGCGGAACTCGAAAACATCCTCGGCGCTTCGAGCGACGATCTTTTTGACGATATGCCCGCCGGTACGGGCGCCTTGCCAGTTGACGACTTCTCCGAGGGCGATGACGCGCCCGAGTCGCGCGCCAGCGCCGATTACGACAGCATTCCGGAAGTCGACCTGGATCCCATCGCCCCGCAGTTCTCCTCCGGCGAACTGGCCCCGGACGAAGAGCTGGGCTTTGACGACTTCTCCGGCGGCGGCGCGGACGAACTCGTGATTCCCGAACTGGAAGACGACGGCGCTTCGCCAGCGCCGGGCGGGTTGGGCGTCTTTGATGAAGACGACGAGCCCATCGCCCTTTCCGCCGATGAACTGGATAACATCATGAGCGACGTCGCGCCTGCGGACGCCGGCGGAGACGACGGCGCCTTCGAAGGCGAACTGCCGGACCTGGACTACGGCGACGCGGCGACCGACGAAGCGCCGTCTTTTGCAAGCCTTGATGAAGAAGACGAAAACATCACGCTGACCGACGACGAACTCAGCAAGGTTCTGCTCGATGCGGACATGGAGTCTCATGACGGGGCGGACGCGGGCGAGGAACTCCCGGCGGCGCCTTCGCTTTCGTCTCTGGATATGGACGACGATGAGCCCATCGCGCTCACCGCAGAGGAACTTGGCAATATTGTAAGCGAAGTCGAAGTGGAAGACGACGCCTCGCTTTCGGACGTGGCGTTCGCCGACTTCGGCGACGAGGCCGCGAGTCTTGACGCGCCTGGTTTTGGCGACGAGTCCGATCTGGATTTTGACTCAGGCGCGAATGCCGCAGACGAGTTGAATCTGGACGAAATGGAGGAAGGTCCGACCGCCCTTTCTGACAGCGAACTGGATTCGATTCTGGCGGATACCAGCGGCGATCTGCAAGAGCGCAGCGGCCTGAGCGACGAAGATCACTATGATCATCCGCAGGATGTAATCGTACTCGACGAATACGAGGAAAGCGAGGGGCGCGAACGCGAAAGCGTCGGCGCTGGCCTCGACTCCTCGCGCGCCAGCATGGCCGAGCGTGTAGCGGACGACGGCGGCGTGAATCGCGACGAACTCAAAAAGATGATCAGCTATCTGGATCGTCTGTTTGACCAGCTGCCCGAAAATGCAGTGCGCGAATTCAGCCACTCGGAGTATTTTGATCTCTACAAAAAGATCATGGACGAACTTGGCATTTGAGCCGCCGCGGCGGGGTTGAGCGCCCGTCAGTTTGATCGGTACGACTATGGGTCTTCGCGATAAAGCGCTCAAATTGCGATCCGAAGACGGCGCCACGCCGACGGAACGCATTGGTTCGGCCGTGATGGGTCTGCGCGCTCGCGCAGAGGCCCTGCGACCCCGGTCCGTCCCTTCCGCCGTCTCCGCGCCTGCGCCGCACCGCGCCGCCGCGGCGCCGTCCGGCGCCGCTCCGCCGGTCCGCATCCGCGGTTTGCGGGCGCGCGCCGAGGCGCTGCGCGAAGCATCCGGCGGCGCGCCGGTCGACGCCCCGTCGCGGGTTCCCGAGTTGCCGGCCGCCTTTCACGCGACCAGCGGTCTGCGCGCGCGCAGCGAGGCGATTCGCGCCGAGGAAAGCGGCCGGGGCTTGCGCGCGCGGGCGGAAGCGCTGCAAAGCGATCCGTACGCCGATCTGCTTGTCGACCCGCGCTTCGATGCGCCGGAACCCGTCGCCGAAGCGGATTTCGAGCCGGCGGCCCCGATCCTGGAAGCGCCGCCGTCGACCGTCTCGTCGGCGGTGGATGAGTCGGATTTTGATCTGGTCCACGCGCCGGATCTGGATGGAGACTTCGCAGCGCCGCTTGCCTTCGACGACGGGTCGTTTCCCGAGGAGTCGGAGTTCTCCGCTTTCGCGGACGAAGCGGACGCGCCGGACGCCGGCGAGGCGGCGGGCGCCGAAGATTTCGACCCGGGACTGCCGCCCTTGCCCGATTGGGACTATGCCGGTCCCTCATCGCCGGAAGCGGATCCCGCCCTGGACGCCGAACGCAACGCGACCGACGAATCCGCCGACAGCGTTGCAGACGGCGATCCCTTTGGCGAATGGGAACGCGAGGCGCTCTCCGAGGCGGAATCCGAGGCGAAACGGCTCGAGGAACGCGGCGAGATCGAATCGCGCGAACCGCCCCGCGCTCGCGACCAGGATTTGCTTTTTGAGGGCGACGAAGGCCTGACGACGGCCCCGGTTGAGAATTATATCGCCAGTCAGCGCAAAATCGATCACTACCTGGCGCTGTTCGACATCACGAAAGAAATCTCTCACATCGATCGCTTTGAAGACCTCTGGGACAGCCTGGTCTACGCCATCATGGGCCAGGTCGGCGCGGAGACTGTGGCAATCTTTTCCACAACCGCGCGCGTGCAATCCGGCGGCATATTCTATCCGGTGGCGCATTCCGGCTTTGACATGCCCGAGGGCTGGGCGCTCAAACGCGGCGACGAAATTTATGATCGTCTGTCGGAAGAAGACGGCGTGAAATATGTCGAAGAATTCTTGAGCTCAGTAAAGAATCCGATTTCGCCCATGGAACGGCGGATTCTGGAAACCAGTCGGGCGCGCGTCATCGTTCCCTTGAAGAACATGAATCGGATGTACGGGATTGCGCTTTTAGGCGGCCAGCTCGCCGGCGACGACTACACCATCGACGATCTCGAGTTTCTTACTTTGCTGGGCGAGATAGCGGCCGTGGGCGCAGACCGGGCATTGTCACGACAGGAGTACGAGCGCGATACCGAAGAGCTGCGTCGCCGCAACATGATCCATGGCAGCATGTTCTCCCTGGCGCGCCGCGCCGCCCAGGCGCGCAGTCTGGACGACATCTACGACGTCATGACCGAGCGGCTACGCGAGGATTTTCATGTGGAATCCTTTTCGCTGGTTCTGCTGAATCCGCGCGAACGCGAATATCGCATTTTCGCCGGCAACCGGATCAGTCCGGAGTCGATCGAGAAGTTTCGGATGGGCGTGAATTCCGATCTGATTGCGATGATCTCAAATCTGACGCGCATCTATGATCTGAGCGATTTTCGCACAAATCCGGCGATCAATCGCTGCTATACTAATGACGACATCGGCCTGATGCAGCACTACTGGATTGCGCCCCTGATCAACATGAACTGGCTGGCGGGTTTTATCACCATCCACAAGACTTCGCAGCCCTGGACCGAGTTCGAGCGCGAACTGATGGTGACCGCGGCCGAAATTCTTTCGTCGGCAGTAGCGAATTCCATTATTCTGAGCGAACGCGAAAGCCTGTTTCGTGATCCCTTCAGCCCGCTTGAAGAGCGCCTCAAGCAGGAGCTCAAGCGCGCGCGCGAGTTTAACGCGCCGGTCGCCCTCCTGGATCTGCGCATCAAGAACATCCGGCGCATCCTGGAGATGAATCGAGCCGAAGAAAGCGCCGACTTTCTGGCCGCCGTAAACCGAACCATTGCGTCCTTTCTTTTTGAGACTGATTTCATGGCGCGCGTCGGCCAGGGGCGCTTCGCCCTGATCTTGCCGGGCCGCGGGCGCGAAGAAGCGGAGGTTTTCGTCCGCAAGTTGAAAACCGAGTTTCGTCGCCTCCGTCTCTTGCCCGGTTCGCCGGTAGACGCCCAATTCGTCCATGTCGCCATTTCCTATCCGCGCGACGCCGATGAGGCCGGAAAAATGCTGTCCATTTTCGAATAGACCGGAGGCCCTGCTAATAGCCTGGCTTGAGCCGGGGCGCGCCGGATCATTCAGGAGTATATAATGCACGCATTTCAGGGCGTATTTCGAGCTGCGTTCAGGAGCTTCGCAAAGCTCGCGACGCTCGCGGGCCTGAGTCTCGCGCTGCTCGCGACCGCCTGCGTGAGCGGCGCAGTCGACGAGCCGGCCGGCGGCGATCCGGAACGCGGAACCGCCTTTAACGTGGAGACGCAGCCGGAACACCCGGTCGCGGGCGACGATCCCTACTTTTTTGAACCCTCTTTTCCCGGCGCAGCGTTCAAAATTCTGATAACCCGCGACACCTACCAGATTCGCCAGGTGGCGCACGACCGCTTGTTCAAGCGCAAGCGCGACGTGGAAGGCGATCGCGGCCAGGTGGAGTTTTTTCAGGAAGAGCATGATCGCGTCGATTTTATGACGATGAATCTCGAAGGCGTTATTCAAATCCGTTTGAATCCGCTCAGCGGCAGCATTGAGCATATTTCATATATCCCCGGCCGCACGCCGCGCACCTGGCAGGCCAGCAAGTATTTCCAGGACGATGTGAGTCGGTTCCGCTTTGAATTCTTGCAGAATGCAGTCTCGCCGCGGGAGTTCAAAGTTCAGTACCAATGGCGCATCACTCAGAGACCCGGCTTGAGCGAAGAAGAGCAGCGGCGGCGCGCCATTGAGTACCTGAACACCCAGACTCGCTGAGTCGGTGAGTGAACATGGAGCTGATTGTCGTACCCGCTGCGTTGAACCTGGCGATGCTGCTTTTGGGCTTGCTGGCGGCGGCGGCGTTTTTTGCAATTTGTTATTACCTCTTCATTTCGCCGGCGCTGAAGTTAAAGGCTGAGCAGGATTCGCCGCCGCCCAGAGAGGGCTTTGTCTACGAAGTGCGTCTTGACGACCAGCGGCGCAATCGACGCGTCTCCGTGGGGCTTGTTGATTCCGATATCAAGCTGCGCTTGAACGGAATCAAGGAAGATCAGATGGTCCTCAAGTTTGTGAAAGAGCGCGAACTTGAAGAATACGAGATCACTGTTTCGCCCGGATCGCAGGTCTTCTGGCGCCCCCCGCATGCGCGCAAGATCGAACCCATGAAAGACGACGAGACCTTTCCGAGTCGCGAACTGATTGGACATCCGGCGTTGTTTCGCGTGGCGGCGAGCGTAAAGAACAACCGGCCCCTCCAGTACGCTGAGTTCGAATTGTCCACGTCTTTTTTTATCAATAGCATTGGCGAGGAGCAAATGCGGTTTTCGGTGACTCTGTTGCGGATTTTCCCGGGCGTCGACAGCAAGTCGCGCAATAAAAAAGGTTTGTTTTCGTTCAGCCGCTTCAAGGCGGGCCAGGAAGACGCCGGAGAAGCCGCGTGAACGCCGCCGCCGAACAACCTCGATTCAGCGCAGCGCTGGCATGCATTGAGTGCGGCGCGCGTTATCCGCTCACGCAAATCATTTATCGCTGCCCGGCCTGCGACGGCCTGCTCAGCGTGGATCACGATGTCGCCGCTCTCAAGCGCATCGGAGCGGCGGAGTGGAAGGCGCGCTTCGAAAGCCGCATGGCGAGTTTTGCGCACCCGTTTTCTTCCGGCGTCTGGGGTAAAAAGGAATGGGTGCTTCCGGAAATTTCCGACGAGCGTATCACATCGTTGGGCGAGGGACGCACTCCGCTTGTGGCTGCGCCGCGTCTGGCTCGCGAACTTGGCCTTGCCAACGTCTATATCAAGCAGTGCGGCGTTTCGCATACGGGATCGTTTAAGGATCTCGGCATGACCGTGTTGGTCAGTCACGTGCAGTCGCTGATTGCGGGCGGCGCGCAGATTCGCGCTGTCGCCTGCGCGTCCACCGGCGACACCAGCGCCGCGCTGGCCGCGTATGCGGCGGCGGCCGGCATACCCACGGTCGTTTTCCTGCCGGCCGGAAAAATCTCTACGGCGCAGTTGGTGCAACCCATCGCCAATGGGTCGATAGTGCTGTCGCTGGATACGGATTTTGACGGGTGCATGCAAATTGTGCGCGAGGTTACGCGCGACACAAGTTTGTATCTGGCCAACTCCATGAATCCCTTGCGCATCGAGGGCCAGAAGACTGTCGCCATTGAATTGGCCCAGCAGCTGGGCTGGCGGGTTCCAGACTGGGTGATTATTCCCGGCGGCAACCTGGGCAACGTAAGCGCGCTGGGCGCCGGCTTTCAGCTGCTCAAGGAGTGCGGACTGATCGATCGTTTCCCGCGCATATGCGTGGCCCAGGCGGCGGCGGCCAATCCGCTGTATTTGAGTTTTAAGTCGGACTTTCGCGAATTTCAGGCGGTGCAGGCTCGGCCCACGCTTGCGTCCGCGATTCAGATCGGCAATCCGGTCAGCTATCCGCGAGCTGTGCGCACCCTGCGCGCCTTCGAAGGCGTTGTCGAGCAAGCGACCGAGTCGGAACTGGCGGAAGCGGCCGCCCGCGTCGATCTGCACGGGATGTTCAACGACCCCCACACCGGCGTCGCGCTCGCCTGTCTGTTCAAGTTACAGGCCGCCGGCGTTATCGCTGCGGGCCAGAGCGCGGCGGTGATTTCCACGGCGCACGGACTTAAGTTCGCCGACTCCAAAACCGCCTACCACGAAGGCCGCCTGGAGTTCCCGGTGCGTTTTCGCAACGAACCCTTGCGCCTGCCGGCGAGTCTGGACGCCGTACGCAGCGCCCTGGATTCAGCGCTCGATCAACGGCGGGAGCGCGCGGTCTGAACATGTCGTTTCGTGAGCGGGTCGAACAGGCTCTCGCCAGCCAGGCGCCGCTGACGTTGCGCTCAAATGCATTGCGCGACAGCGGCGAAGAAAAACTCGAGTACATCGTCGAACGACTGTTCGCCCGGCTGGAGCGACCGGAAATCGCCGGTCCGATTTACAGCTCTGTGCGCGAACTGGTTCAGAACGCAAACAAGGCCAACATCAAGCGCGTTTTGTTTGAGGATCTCCAGGTGAATCCCGACGACTCCGGCGACTACCAGGAGGCGATGACTGTGTTTCGGCGGCAGTTGATTCGCACCAAAATCGGCGGATTTGTGGAACGCTTGCATCGACGGAAGTTGTTCGTTGACGTGAACTTTCGTTACAGTCGCAACGCGGTGGCGATCAGCGTGCGCAACGCGGCGCCTTTGTATTCCGCCGAAGAGGCGCGAATTCGCGCGAAGTTTCGCTCGGCGAACAACTTTGATAACCTGTATGACTTCTATCTCGACTACGGCGATCAGGTCGAGGGCGCCGGGATGGGTATCGCGATGGTTTTGATTCTGCTCGCGCAAATGGGTCTGGATTCGCGGCTGTTCACGATTTTCGCCGACCGGAAGCGCGGACTTACCGTTTCACGACTCATTGCGCCGTTGCGGCCGGATTACCGTTCGCCGCGTCGGCGATTTGCGGAGGAGCTGGCGGCGAGCGGACTTTCAGCGGACGAACTGCGCGCACGCGTCCAAACCGGAGAATTTCTGTTGCCGTTGGTGTGAGCCGGTCGCGGCGCCGCTCAGACTGCGCGTCGCGCCTGGGCGAAGAGCCGGTCAATGCCGGAGGCGTCGTTCATGTAACTTTCGATGCGCGCGCACAGACGATCTTCCAGGGGATATCGTTTGCGGCGGCCGGAGAGTATGCGCGCCCGCGCCTGATCCATCCGATTGCAGCCGCTGCCGGAGGCCAGCACGGCCTTCAGCTGACTGTCGTACAAGTCGGCCTGGAACTCGTCGACTGAGCGATTCAAGAGTTCTTCGACGCGCATGCGTTCCGGACCTTCCATGCCGAGCGCGGCGATCCAGTCCGCAATTACCATGCGGTCTTCGGACGTCGGGCCGCCATTGCGCCAGGCCTCGGCGATCATGACTTTCAGGAGGATTTCTTTGCAGTTGTCCTCTTCAGTGAATGCCATACAATTTCAAGGTCGGTATACGCGGGTGATCGGTCAAGCGATTGGCGCACTTTCCCGCGCGCCTGAAGTCTGAATCTCGCAAAAATCTAACCCGGGCTAATTCACAGCCTGCGGCGAAATCAAATAAAACGAGTCGATTGCGGCTTCAAACGACTCCCCGTCGTCGTAGTGCATTTCGTAGCTGCCTTCCATCGAGCCAAACTCCGTCGGCAGGGGGCAAAAGCTGTCGTATTCGAAGGACTCGCCGGCTTGCAGGCGCGGCTGCTGACCCACCACGCCGGGACCGCGCACCTCTTCGACGCGGCCGTAGGCGTCGCGAATGCGCCAGTAGCGATTCATGAGTCGGACCGGTTGATCGCCTTCGTTCTGTATGGCGACGTGATAAGTGAAAAAGTAGAGCGGCTGCAGGGGATTGGATCGCTCCGGCAAATACCGGCTCGCCACCTTGATGCGTACGCCGCGGGTCAGCGTTTCGGACATAGGGTTCACACATTCGAGTCACAAGCTGCGACAAGGAGCGGCCGGGATTCGAATTCGGGTCAGCTTTTCCGGCCGCAGATTCGGGGTCTTCCAGAATCCGCAGGCTGCGTTGCAACTCAGCGGGCGCTGCCAGGCGAGCGGTAACGCACGCTATACAGCTCGCTCGCGCCAAGGGCGCCGAGCAGAGCGGTCGCAGCCGTGGCGCGGGCCGGCGTCTCGCAGACGGCGAAGCGGGCGTTATGGCCGCGCGCCCAGTCGAGGGCGAGCAGCAGGGCTTCCCGGGCCAGTCCGCGACCGCGACTCCAGGGCGCCGCTGCGAGCCAGGCGATTACGCAGGCGCCGCGCTCCAACGCAACCGAGCACAGCGCCGCCGGTCGGCCGCCCACGCGCAGACTGACAAAAACGCGGCGCGTGACCAGGCGCTCGACGCAGTCCAGGAGGTCGGCGTGTTGATCGGCCTGCAGGCCGAGGGCTTCGGCGTAGGCCAGGGACCAATCCGCTGCATGACTTTCAGAAAGGCTGGTTTCAGCCCGATCGCCGTCGGGTGCGGTAAGTTCTGCTAAGTTAAGCCGGAATACGCGCGCCTCGCTTTCCACGGGGAAGCCGCGGGCCTCAAGACTTTGCTCAAGGACCCGATCTTCGGGCCGTGCAGTCAGGCGCAGTCGCAGGGGTGCGCCCAGGGAGCGGTACACAGCGTCGCACAGGGCCAGGCGTCGGCTCAGGCCCGGTTCCGATTCCCCCGTCGGCGCGTCGGCGGGCAGCACCGCGGCCGCCAGCGGAGCGGGCGCCGCACTGAAACGCAGCCGCCAGTCGTCCAGGCGCAGTTCGCGCCGGGCGGGCAGCGCGTTTTGCAATAGTTCCTCAACGATTCGATTCATGGGGGCCAGGTCGAGCGGCGGGCGGCCGTCCGGGTCCAGGGGCTTGCGGCGGCGAGGGACGGCAACCAATTCGCGTCTTCCCGGCGCGGGCCGCATGGAGTTATTTGCTTGAAGCAGGAGAGCGATCAAGAGTATTCTTGGTACAGCATGGATCGTCTGAAAGAACTGCTGACCTCGGCGGACGACGAGGGCGCCGCCACCGTCAAAGACCGGGTCGAAGTCATCGGCTTGAGCATCGCGTCGTGCCTGAATCGCGCGGCCGAACATCTCAATACCGACCTGTCCATGCTCGACTACGAAATCATTGAACGCGGGAAGCAGTCCTTCTTTAATCCGACGCCTTATCGCGTGCAAGTGAGCCTGCTGCCGCCGCAAGAACGTTTCGCAGACCTGGAAGCGTTTTCGATCAAGTTGGGCGTCGGCGATCGCATGCTCGATGACCGACTGGATCAGTTGATTCAGCCGAAGAACGTCGATGGTCGCGTTATCGTACGCAACTATCGCACAGGCGTGTATCTGATTGTCCAGGCGGCCCACGGCGAAGGCAAGCCGGCCGACATTCATCAGGCGCAGCAGCGCATTCAACAGGCCGGATGTCAGGCCTACGATCAGGCGCGCGTGGCGGAAGCCCTGTCCGAGGCCCTGGGCGAACCCATTCGCATCGCCAACTACACTCCGCGCCCGGAACTGGATTCGAGCTGCAAAATTGATATCGCGCCGGACGAAATGAAAGCGATCGTGCGCGTCACGCCGCCGCGGCCCGGTGGGCGCCATCTTGAAGTCGTCGACGTGGTTACGGCGCTCAAGGCGCACGGCGTGGTGCTGGGTTTCAAAGAGGACGAAATAAAAACGGCCTTGCTCGAAGACCGATTCATGCAGGACATCGTCGCTGCGGAAGGCGCGGCGGCCAAACACGGCCAGGACGCGCGCATCGATTACAAGGTTAACGTGCGCAAAGACGCGGTGGCCTTTGAAGAAGACGCTCAGGGTAAAGTCGACTTCAAACAAATGAACATCGTCGAGAACGTGGTGGTGGGGCAGATCCTCGCGGAAAAAATTCCCGCTACGCGCGGCGCAAACGGTCGGACCATTTACAATCGAATTGTCGAAGCGCGCGACGGTCGCGATGTCGAACTCAAGCAGGGCCGCGGCACAATTCTCTCAGAGGATCGCACCAAGCTGATCGCTGAGATCAACGGCCAGGTCGTCTTTTCGAATAATCGCATTTCCGTGGAGCCGGTGTTTCGCGTCGTGGGCGATGTGGGACCCAAAACCGGCAATATCATGTTCCTGGGTTCGGTTATCATTGGCGGCACGGTGCTGGACGGATTCGAGGTCAAGGCCGCCGGCAATGTAGAAGTCGGCGGCGCCGTGCAAAAGGGCAAGATCGAAGCCGAAGGCGACGTTGTCGTCAAGGGCGGAATTCAGGGCGCGCAGATCGAAACCACCGGCGGTTCAGTCTACGCAAAATTTATCCAGAGCGCGGACATCAGCGCCGCGCAGGATGTCGTGGCCGGCGAAGGCGTTCTGCACAGCAAAGTGGAGGCGGGCAATTCAATCCTGTGCAACGGTCGCCGGGCGCAGATTGTCGGCGGTTCAATTCGCGCAACGCGCGAGGTGCGCGCGCGCGTCATCGGTTCTCAGGCCAATACGCGCACCGAGGTCACGGTGGGCACCGATCCGCGCGTGCTGGCGCAGTACGAAGAGCTCAAAGCCATGCAGGCGGAAAACGACGACAAGTTGTCCAAGACGAAAAAAAGCATCGCGACCCTCAACGCGCGCAAATCCGCGGATCCGGACGGGTTCGGCGAGGAACAGCAAGAGCTGCTCGAAAAAAGCGAGCATAGCGTCGAGAAGCTGGCGCGCAAACAAGACGAAATCAAACAGGAACTGACCAAACTCGAAGAGTACATGCACGAACTCGGCGCGGAAGGCAAGGTGCATGCCGAGAAAGAACTTTTTGGCGGCGTACAGATCTCCATTCGCGACGCCACGCACAACGTCAACGACGTCTATCGCGCCGTGTCGATGAGTTACGACAACGGCTACGTGAAATTTGGAAAACTCGAAAAGCGCGCGGAAAAGCCGGAAGATTCGCACCGCCGCACGCACCACCATCACCGCTGATGATACGCCCCATCGACATGCAGCAAACCCTGCAGGCCCTGAACGATCAGGCCTTTCGGGTAAATCACGACCAGGCGGCCGTCGCCTATCGTCAGGTCCAGGAACTCGGGGCCGCACGGCGCGAGAATCTGCAGCGGGCCGAACGCCCGGCGGAAACCCGGGCCCGATCGGAGGCGAGTTTTCAGACGCTGCACGTCTTCACCGAACCCGCCGCCCGACAGCAGGAAGTCCGCGAACAGGCGCGCCGGCGTTTCGAGGAGCAGCGCTCCGCGCTACGGCTCTACGGTCCCGACGAGGGCCGCCGGCGCGCGCGGGGCTATACGGACGAGTACGCCGGCCTGGCCCTTAATCTAATCGCGTGAGACGGCAGGCCCTGTGGGCCCGAGGGCGGGCCGCAGGGCGGCGGAATTCGGGCCCGAGCCTACGCGCCCGGGCGAGGAGACATAATTCGCTCGACAGGCGGGAGGGCGGGGGCTTTTTTCCAGCTATGGAGCTCGCCGCGCTTGCCCTTGTTAATGTGCTGTCCGCCCTGGCCATGTACCTGTTCTTCTCCATGCGCTTCACCCGCGCGATTGAAGAACAACGCAAGCTGCCGCTGACGCGCGAGCTGAAAGACAACATCCGCCTCGCGATCGAGTTCATCAATTCCTCGGTGGATCTGATGGATCAAAAATCGCGTACCTTCTATCAGATGGTGAGGCGCGCGGAAGAGCTTACGGCGCGTCTCGAGGAACTGAACGCCGCCGACCGGGACACGGGCGCCGCGCCGCCCAAAAAGCGCAGAGGGCGCAAGGGAAGCGATGCCTCGCAGGGCGCGCTTTTGACGGAACCAGCGCCCGGCGCAGCGGCCGAGAGGGTCGCAGCGCCGCCGACCGAGAGCGGTCGGCCCTTGCGGCGTCCCGCGCCCGCGCCGCCCGCGCCGCCCGCCGCTGCATCGGCGGAGCCGTCCGGGCCTTTTCCGGCGCGGCGGTCGGGCTATGCGGCTGCACGCGAAGTGCGCGAAGAATCATCCTACGATGTGGAGCGCGCCCTCGATCGCCTGGGCGCCGACCGACTTGAAATTACGCCTCCGGCGCCCAGCGTCGACGCCGCCTACCGCGCCGGCGAATTGTCGCGCACCAGCGATCGCTTCGCGGAAACTCCGTCCGGCGACGCCCTATCCGGTTTTCTGGGACGCCTGGGCGGCGCCGTTCGTCGAACGCTGGGCCTGGAAAGCTCACTGACCGGCCTTTCTTACGAGGATGTGGTCCGGGCCGCCCGCGAAAAAAATCCGGTCTCCGCGCCGCCAGCCCGGGACTCCGCGCCCGCGCCGGAGCGGCCGCGCTTTGAGATACCCGCTGCGTCCGCGGCGCCGCCCCTGGAAGCCGGTCCGCGTTCGCCACGACGTGCGCCAGCGGAATCCGAGCGGCGCGAACTTCTGCCGCGCCTGGATCGATTCGAAAGCGGCGCGCCGGTGTTCAGCGCTGAGCCGGAAGCCCTCTACGCTCCCGGGCGCACGCGCACCGGCGCTGATGCGCGCATGCCGCGCGCGTCGGATGCGGACGACGAGGGCGATCCCCTGTTAAATGCGTTGGAAACCGCTTTGCAGCGCGGGGAGCTCCGAAATTTTGTGCTGACGCAACGCAGCCAACGGACTCAGGTCCTGCGCGCGCTGCTGAGCTACGGGTATCGTCCCGAGGAAATCTCGGCTGAAACCGGCGTGGGTCTGGCGGAAATCGAACTGGCCGCCGCGCTGCCCGCCGGCGGACGCCGGCCGCGCAAGCAGCGACTGCTCGACGCCGACCGATAAAACCGGACGACCCGCATGGATGCGCAAACGTGGAACTCAATGAAATCGGGGATTTGAGCGTTGATCAGTTTACGCGTTTTGCTCGCCTGATTCACGAAAAAACCGGCATCAACTTAAAGGAGCACAAAATCACGCTCCTTTCCAATCGATTGCGTCGACGTTTGCGCGCGCTGGGTCTGCGCGATTTTGACGATTATTATCGTTTCCTGACCAAACCCGGCGCGGACGAAGAACTGGTTCGTTTTCTGGAAGCGGTCACTACGAACGAGACGTATTTCTGGCGCACGACCCAGAATTTCGAGATGCTGCGGGAAGAAATTCTTCCGGAACTCTTGCGTCAGTTCCCCGGTCAAACGCTGCGATTCTGGAGCGCCGGTTCCTCTTCCGGCGAAGAAGCTTACAATCTGGCGATCGAACTTACCGAGGGCATGAAAAAAAACGGCGTCTTTGAATTTCGCATCGAGGCGACGGATATCTCGCAGCAGGTGGTCGACTTTGCCCGCGAGGCGCGCTACTCCGGTCGCAAAATTGAAAAGATACCGCCGGCGGTCTTAAATCGCTACTTTCGACCCGACGACGCCTCGCCCGGTCACTACATCGTCCGCAATGATCTGCGGGAACGCGTGAGCTTTCGCGTAGAAAACCTGTTCGAGTCGACTGTTCGGGACGCGCACTGCGTCTTTTGCCGGAATGTCATGATCTATTTTCAACGCAGCGACCAGGAAATCCTGGTCAATCGATTTTATCAAGCGCTGCGTCCGGGCGGATTTTTGATCGTGGGCCATTCGGAAAGCCTGTTTATGATGAGCACGCCCTTTGAGGCGCGAAACCTGAAAAACGGCGTCGCTTACTGGCGTCGGCCGCGCGAGGGCGCATGAGCGTCGTCGAGAGCATGACCGGTTCGGCCGCGCTCCGCGTTATGGCGGCCAGGGCGCCCTTTGAGATCTGGCTCAAGTCGGTGAATCATCGCTTTTTTGAAGCCCAGTTACGGCTGCCGGAAGCCCTCAGCTCCCTCGAGGGCGATCTCGTCGCCCGCTTACGGCGAGTCGTTCGCCGTGGTCGCGTCGAAGGCGGCATCATCGCGGCGGATGCCGGCGTGTTTCAGCGCGTACGTCTGAATCGTTCGGCGGTCGAACAATACCAGACCATCGCCGCGCAGATTGCGCCAGGCGCTCCGGTAAGCGCCGTCGAGTTGCTGCGCCTGCCGGGCGTGGTTACCGTCGAGCAGCGCTTGCCCGACGAATTTCCCGCCGATCGGATCCTTGCCGCCTTTGACCGGGCGGCGGCGGCCCTGGTGAAAGATCGCCGTCGCGAGGGGCGGGGTCTCGCGGCGGCCCTTGGACGCATGCTGGACGAACTCGCCGCCCTCCTCAAGGGCATCGCTGCACGACGCAAGGCTCTGCGGGCCGGCTGGCGCCAGCGAGCGCAGCGCGCGGCGCAGGCAGACGGCGGCCAGGAGGAGATCGATCGCGGCGAAATTCGCGAAGAACTGGATCGCTTTCAATTGCATCTGCGCGCCGTGCGCGATCTCCTGCGCAAGGGCGGCGACGACGCCGGCAAGCGCATCGACTTTTTCACTCAAGAAATGCTGCGCGAAGCGAATACGATCGGTTCAAAGGCGCGTGACTTTGAAATTCGGCGGGACGTCGTTGAGATCAAGACCCAGCTGGAGAATCTTCGGGAACAGGCGCGTAACCTCTGCTGACTCTGATCATTCATGAAGCTCGCGCCATGCTGCGGCGACGCGCAATTGCGGCGGAAAAATGGGTTGTCAGTCGCGGCCAGGTCGCGCGTGCTAACAGTGTCCCGCTGGAGGGCTGCCGGGGCGCGCCCCGCGCCGGCAACCTGCCGGAATTCGGCGATGCTTAAGACCATGAGCGAAAATCGAGCGCGACTGATCGTCATCTCGTCGGTTTCCGGCGGCGGCAAGACCTCGCTGATTCGATTGCTCACGCGAAAACATCCGGAGCTTTTCGTCGCGGTCACCGCTACCAGCCGCAAGCCGCGCGTCGGCGAAATTGAAGGCGTGCATTATTATTTCCTGAGCCCGGACGAGTTTCAGGCGCGCATCGATCATGGCGAGTTCCTCGAACACGCCCGCGTACACGGCAACTATTACGGGATTCCCGCCGCGCCGGTTGAGGCGAAGCTGGCCCAGGGCGTCTCGGTGATTCTGAACATCGATGTACAGGGCATGCGTACAATTAAGCGGCGCATGGGCGCCCGAGTTATTACGATATTTTTGACGCCGCCCGACGAGACCGTCTGGGAAGCCCGGCTGCGCGAACGCGGCACCGATAGCGAAGACGACATTCGCCTGCGTCTGGCCCAGGGACGGGCCGAACTCGCTCAGGCGCACGACTTTGACTATCGCGTGGAAAATGATCTGCTCGAACGGGCGGCCGGCGAAGTGGCGGCCATCCTGGAAAGCGAGGGCGCGCTTCGTTCCCATTGAGCCGATGGATGCGCCGCTGGTATTTGCGCTGCTTGGCCCGACGGGCGCCGGCAAAACTGCGCTGACGCAGGCCCTGGACCCGGAGCGTTTTGAAATAGTGTCCTGCGATTCGCGGCAGGTTTACTCCGAACTGGACATCATCACCGCTATGCCATCGCGGGCGGAGCGGGCGCGCATCCGGCACCACGTCATTGATTTTCTTTCGCCGCGCGACACAATTCACGCCGGACGTTACGTCGAACTGGCGCGCGCCGCGATTGCGGATATTCTGGAGCGCGGCAAGACTCCGTGGATTGTCGGCGGCGCCGGGTTCTATTTTCGCGCCCTGCGCTACGGTCTATTCGAAGTCGAAACCTCCGCAGCTGTGCGGGAAACCGTGCGCGCATTGTCGCCGGAAGGTCGATTAAACGAACTGCGCCGTCTGGATCCGGCGGCGCTCGTGGCGCCCGGTCAGCCTCTGCAAAGCGGCCGCTTACACCCGAATGACGCCTACCGTGTCGCGCGCGCCCTGGAAATCACTCTCTCCAGCGGCACGCCCTGGTCCGAGCACTGGCGCCGCCGCCTGGCGTCGCGCGCGGACGAATGGAGCCTGTACGGGTGGCGTCTGGAATTGGATACGGAGTCGTACGAGGCGGGTTTGCGTCGACGTTGTGCAGCGATGATCGCAGCCGGCGCCAGCGCGGAAGCGGAACGCGTCTTTGCGCGCTACGGCGCCTGCCCGGGGCTGGAAACGCTGGGCTCCGCTGAAGCCCTGGGTCTGGCGCGCGGCGAAATCAATGCGGACGAACTTGCGGTGCGACTTTTTGACGCGCATCGGCGCTATGCCAAACGCCAGCGCACCTGGCTGCGCAGCGAGACGGATCTGAATGCGATTACGCCCGAGGAACTTGCGGTGCGCATGGAACGCATCCAGGCCGGCGGCCGCCTGGCGAGCGCCGCGGACGTGCGGCGATTATTTCATTGACCGCCCCGGAAATCCTCCCGGATATGCTAACAAGCGCCCTCGAACAGGATCCGCGGCGGAGTTTCCGACCGCGAGCGCCTGTGCGAACCGCACGGAGCCGGAAGATTTTTGATCCGGGTAGCGGGGGGCGCGAGGAACCTGAAATATGGCCAGCAACAAAAACAATATACAAGATCTGGTTCTTAACGGGGCCCGCAAGGACAAGATGGAGATTACGCTCTATCTTACAAATGGCGTGCCGCTGAAAGGGCGCGTCGCCAGCTTTGACAACTTCACCGTAGTAATTGAAAACGACGGCAAGCAGAGCCTGGTCTACAAACACGCAATTTCCACCATCGTACTTTCCAGAGCGCTCAATCTCGAAGAGCTTACGGCTGACGAATCGCAGGGATGATCTCGCGTTTTTTCCGATCCTTTTTCTGGAGCGTCCTCCTCGGATCGATTATCGCCTGGCTGTTCTTTGGCTATGTGCGGGCCTCTTCGCGCGAAGCGGTATTGATTGAGGACCGCTATCGGGGACTGGACAATTCCGTCATTCGACCGGGCGAAGCGCGTTTTGTCCCTCAGCGCATCGCTCCGGGGCGCGTCATCCTGCATCGTGTCGATCTGGGACCGCGCATTCTGCAATTGAAATACAAGCGCGGACTGTCCCAATCGGAGACCCTGGGTCTGGACGATGCGTTTTATATTCAGGCGGACTTGCGCATCGAGTACAGCCTTGATGCGGATCGCGTGGATGAACTTTTCTTGAAACTTGATGAACCGGATTTTTCGCGGCTGGATGCATACCTGCGCGTCCGTCTGGGTTACTTTCTGGATCGGAAGCTCGCCGAGCTTTTCCCGAACGACAATCAGCTGCCGCAACTGGGCGACCGCCTTTACGGCTACGTTGCGGCGGCGGCGGTCGCCGAAATGAATCGCGAGCTGGGTCCGGAAGGCGTAACCGTGCGCACTGTATTGCCGACGCGCATTTATGCGCCGGACGCCGACCGGTACCGCGCGATGTTGACGCAGGCGCCGCAGATTCTGGAACAAAAGCTGCAACGCATCAGCATCGTCGACGAAGCGCGCGCGCGCAGTCGCGCGGAAGAAATCCAGGATACGGCTTATTTTGAGCGGCTGGAGCGCATCGGTCAAATACTGCGAAAATACCCGAATCTTCAGGGATATCTTGCTGTGGACCGTCTGAGCGATAATGTCGAGTTGATGGTGGTGCCCTACGACGTGTGGACCGGCGGCGCCGGCGTTGATCCGGGCGCCCTCGCTGGCGAGCGCGCCGGGCGACCTGCGCGGGACCGTGCAGAGCGCGCGCCGCGCCGCGACGGGACGACGAATAACGGCCGCTTTCAAGATCTGACCCCGCCCTGAACGCGCTGCGTTCTACCTGGTAAACACGTTCTACTATGGCAGAGAAAAAACTTCGCACAAACCCGAAACAAACTAAACCAATCGTCCTGATAATGGCGGGCGGCAAGGGCGAACGCTTCTGGCCGCGTTCGCGGATCAGCAATCCCAAACAGCTGCAGAAAGTCTACTCGGACCGCACACTGCTGGAAGAAACCTTTTTGCGCGCGCGTTCGATTACGGACGCCAATCGCATCTTTGTGGGCTGTAATGCTGAACTTAAACGCGCCATACTCAAGACGCACAAGATGATTCCGGCGAGCCAGTTTGTCGTCGAACCGGAAGGCCGTAACACCGCGCCCATTATAGCGCTGGCGGCGTTGCAGTTCGAAAAAAAGTTCCCGGGCGCGACGCATGTGGTGCTGAGCGCGGACCATTACATCGCGCCGCCGGAAAAATTTCAGGCGACCCTGAAAACCGCGCTGGCTGCGGCCGCGGCCGGTTGGTTGGTTACCCTTGGCGTACGCCCCAATCGACCGGAAATCGGATACGGCTACATTAAGGCCGGCGCGAAAATGAAAGGCTCGGGCGCCCATGCGATTGACTCCTTTGTTGAGAAGCCCGATCTGGAGCGCGCTAAGTCCTATCTGGGCGCGGGCGACTTTTTCTGGAACTCGGGAATTTTCATCTGGCCCGGACGCCTGATTCTGGAAGAGTTCGAACGCTATGCGCCGGAGATACTCGCGCCCCTGGTCGGCGCCGGCGCTTCGGCGGCGCGGCTCAAGCAGGTCTTTCCAAAGATCCCCTCGACCCCCGTGGACATCGCAATTCTGGAAAAATCACAACGAATCGCCATGTGTCCGGCGGAGTTCGCCTGGGACGATGTGGGCTCCTGGTTGTCGCTGGAACGCATTGTGCCGCCCGGCGAGGGCGGGAATCGTACCGTCTCGCGTCGTAAAAAGCCGGCATTGCTCGCCAGCCTGAGCAGCCGGAATAATCTGGTCGTCGCGGACAAGGAGCTCGTGGCGCTCCTCGGCGTAGACGATCTGATAGTGGTCGAGGAGCCTGACGGTTTGTTCATCAGCCGCCGGGACCAAATCGACCGGATCAAGGAACTGCTTGCAGAACTCCGAAAGAATCCGTCTTTACAAAAATACCTCAAATAAAATCGTGCACACGCACAGGTAGACGGCGCATGCCTTCCGGAAAAAAAAGAAAACGCATTAAGATCCGCACTCACAAACGCAAAAAGAAGCGTAAGTCGAATCGTCATAAGAAAAAGCTGCGCTGATAATTTCAGCCGACCGGGAATTCTAAGCTCTCCCGTCTCCCCGGGACTTCCGAAAATAGACGGGAGATGGTCCAGAATTCCGGAAAGGATCCCGGCGGCGACGCGGCGCTTGATAATCACGCCTCCAACCGCATCCTGCTGATTCTGGCCGGGGCCCTGATCCTGCTGACCTTCATGGATATGCAGGCCCGGCGCCACTACGAGGCCCTGCGCGGTCCCTCTGACGAGATTGGCGACGTCGCCCGCGAACGGCTGGATCACGCGGCCGGCGCGCTCTCCGAGCCCATTCGCGAGCGCGCTGAGACGATCCTCGGACGAATTGAAGCCGTCGAGTCTCTCGAAGGCGCGCGCGGGCTGGAAGAGGGCGCGCGCGCTGCGCGCGATCGGATAGAACGGCTCTCCGGCGAAAGCCTGGGACGCGCCCTGCCGCGAAACCTGGAAAGCGGAGTCCTGCCCGGCGCCAATCTGCGGCCGCTTGACGCAGTCGAGTTTCGTTCCGACTCCTTTTACCTGTACTTCATTCGCTATCGCGGCGGCGCCTCGGAGCTGGTGCGCGTCAGGCGCAGCGCCGCGCGCGGCGTGGTCAGTCTGGCGCGCGTGATCGAATTGCTCCAGCAGGGGCCGGAATTGCGCGAGCGCGGCCTGTTAAACGCCTTTGATCGCAGCATTACGGTGCATTCGGTGCGCGTCGAAAACGGCGTGGCGATTGTCGATCTGGATGCGCGCGTGGGCCGCATGGGCAATCACGTGATTCGCGATCGGCTCGATCAATTGACGCGCACGCTGACCCAGTTTCCGGGCGTAAGCGGCGTACAGATTCTGGTGGATGGCGAAGCGGTGGAGACCCTGGGCGCCGGCGCATTGCCCGCGCCGCCGGTCCTCCGTCCGGATGGCCGCCCGGCGCTTGATTACGCCGGCTGAACTTACCCGCGGCGCGCCTCGCGTCCGTTTACCCGGGATCGCGGCGCGCGTAGGCGACCATCGAGCTGGTCAGGGCGAAATCGCCGGCCGCAATGCAACCTTTCCAGTGATACCAGGCGATGCGCGCCCACTTTGCGTAGTCCGTCCAGTTTTTGAAATCGCCGCGTGACTTTTTTAGTTTCGCCGCGAGTCCGAAGTCGACCGGTCGATAAAACCACGTTCTGCAAACCCCGAACTCGGCTAACAAGCGCCGCAGGTTCGCC
>JAVHPJ010000070.1:0-14324 GCA_036170535.1 Leptospirales bacterium
GCCGTGAATCCAGTCGTCCGGCTGGCGCGTGGCGACATAGTCCAGGTGTTCGACCTGCGGCATGCCAGGCAGAATGTCGCGAAAGCGCACGAAGTCGGACCAGCGTAAACGCGCGTAGAGCACATATAAGAAGTAGGTCGCGCTGCTTTTGTATATGGTAGCGTAATAGCGCTCGCCGACTTCGCGGCGCAGCGCAGCCAGCCCCTGACGCCAACGTAAGAATTGATTCATCGCATCTACCGGCAGGGATGGGCAAATATTTGCGTGAACCACGTCATCGAGAACCGCATAACCGGCGCCCAGCGCGCGAATCATGAAGCACATC
This sequence comes from Leptospirales bacterium, assembly GCA_036170535.1. Lineage (GTDB taxonomy): Bacteria > Spirochaetota > Leptospiria > Leptospirales > Leptonemataceae > SSF53. The sequence continues at coordinate 326 of JAVHPJ010000070.1, forward strand.
AGCGAGTCTTCGATCCGGCAGCGGGGATAAGCGCGGGTCCAACCCAGATTGATTGCCAGTAGATCGCGAAAATCGCCGGCGGTCGCCCCGCCGTTCAGGGTCGAAAGGGCCCAGGAGCCCATCATCACCGTCGAGGTGTGCTGCAGCGGCGGAGTCTTACGGCCCCACTCGGGTTCGCCCGACTCGTCGAAGTGCGTCATAAAGAGGCGCGAGCCGCTGAATTGCCGCCCGGGCTGCACGGCCTGCAGGATTTCCTCCAGACCGGCCGGCGTTTCCGTTTGTACGGCATACCGCGACCGCGCCAGATCCACCCGCCGCAGCCGGGTTTCCGCATCGATCATGAGCATATATTGAGGACCATACCCGCTTTTGAGCGCAGCCTCGCGAAAAAACTCCATGGCGAGCTGGACCGCCACGCTTTTGCCGCGCTCGGCCTCGCTGCGCGCGGTCTGATCGATCAGGATCAATCGTATGCGACCCGGCGCGAGATCCTCGGGCTCCCAGTCGAGACGAATGCCCCGCGCATCGGTGCGACCGAGGAGCGCCTCGTCCACGTGAAACTCCCGCTTCAGTCGCGCCAGGTCGGCCGGCAGACCGCGGCGCAACAGGGCCTCGCGCGCCGACCCGCCGCCTGCATTCAGGATTATGAAGAGATCGGCGCCGTAGCCGCCGGCGCGCAGTAACTGCACCAGTTCCCGCAGGGTTCCGGGAATGAGCGTGCTGCCGTTGTAGACGCTGCATAAAACCGCAAGCGTTCGCTCCCCGGCCGGCGCGTTTCGTAAGGTCGCGTGCGCCTCGGCGGCCCCATCGAGCGCTTGCACAAAATGCGGAGAGAAATCGTCGGCGTAGCGAGCATCAGGAGCGGAACGCCAGGCGGACCAGTTAATTGCAGCTGACATGTAGCGGTCGATTGGTTTCGCCGTTGTGCGAAACGCTCAGTTAAGATTATGCGACCTCAATTCAGCGGCCATCCCGCGTCTATCAAATATTGTTTTTGCCTTGTCAAGAAACTCGGAACGCCGCTCTGCGATGACATCCGCCGCTTGAGTCAGGCAAACCGCCAGTTCCCACTCATTATGACCTTGTTCAAGTTCGGCAAGCGCATCGAGAAATGCGCTGCGACTGGCATCCGGGCCGCGCGAATACTGGAGGGCCAGGGCGCGCAGTCTGAGCGAGGGTCCGCGCAGGAAGGGATACCGCTTGCCCAGGGCCAGAGAGCGCTTCTGGCAGCGCTCCAGAGTGCGTTTCAAGAGATTTACCGGCGTCTCTTTCACGCCCGAGCGTAATGCAAACAGGGCGGCTTCGCCGGCGTGAACAAAAGCGTACTGGGTGTGCGGAACAATCACCCGATAGTTGCTGATGACCTCGTAGGTTTTCAGAGCCAGCCGCGCCGCCTCTTCGGCATGGCCTTCGCGCAGGGCGACGCAAATCATGTTATAGTAAACATTAGCGCGCGTAGACTGGTCGTTTACTTCCTCGGTTACTGCGAGGGCGGCACGTAATTGTGCGTATGTCTCTTCGGCGGACGCCTCGCGCAGCATATAGGAATAAAACGGCCGCCACGCCATGGCCCAACCCTGGTGGAAGCGCGTTTCATAGCGAATCGCCAGCTCGTGCAGCTCATCCCAGCACTTGCTCGACTCTTGAAATTTACCGGCGTAGTAGTAACCTTGAGCCTTAGTGCCCAGCGCCACCAGACGTTCCCAGACCTCGCCAATCTGTCGATAGATGTTCAGGGCGATGTCGCAGTGTTCAACAACCTTGCCAGGATCGTTTACGTACAGATAATACGCGGACATGCGTCCGTTGGCAACCGCCGTAGACATGGGGTCGTTGCCGTGGCGCGCCGCATCGATCGAATAACGCAGATGCTTCTCCGCGCGATCGTACAGTCCCAGGCTCGCCTGGAACATGGCCCAGTCGCCGTAGGCGCCGCTGAGCTCGCGGTCTGAACGCATCCGGTCGGCCATGTTGAGCAATGCGAGAATCGTCCACAACACGCGCTCCACATCCACCCAGAAGTAGATCTTTCCCAGAGTGCGCAAAAAGCCGGTTTGTTTCTCGAGCGTCGTGCGTTTGAGCGCGCGCGGCCGACGCCGCTTTTTGACGGCGCTGATAAACAAGTGCTGCACAAGTTCCGAAAGCAGAGTCAGAATCAAGCCGCCCTTGCTGCGCGGCGGCTTCCCGCCCACCAGACGCAGACCCGTCTCCAATTCGGCGACTGCGCTATGATAGTCGCCCATCTCCTGATAAATCCGGCCCAGTCCGCCATGCAGATCGGCGCGACGCAAGGGATCTTGTTGATACGCGAGACAACGCGAATAAAGCGCCTTGGCTTCGTCGTACCGGCCCTCCGCGGTTAACGCTTCCGCCAGTTCTTCGCGAATCTGATAGAGTTCCGCTTCTTTTTCGGCGAACTCAGGTCTTTCGAGCACGCCAATCGCTTGTTCGTAATAGTAAATCGCTTCGGAGTTAGCGTAACGCCCACGCGAACGCCGGGCGGCCATTAATGCATATTTCAGCGCCGCTTCAAAAACGCGCCCTTGCATGAAGTGGTAGGCCAGAACGTCGGGCGTTTCGGCGTTCTGTTCAATATGGCGCTGCTCAAGATACGTCGCCAGGCGTCGGTGCAGGTCCTCGCGCGTTGACACGAGCAGGGTATTGTAGGCGACGTCGCGGATTACAATATGTTTAAAGATGTAGGAAGTGGGGTACTCCGTCTCAAGCGGCGTGAGATCCAGATCCTGCAAGGTGCGCAAGGACTCCGGCAACACCTGCTGCACGGTGTTGGGGGTGAGCTCGGACAAGGTCTCCACAGGAAAGATGCGGCCGATAACAGAGGCCGTTTTTAAAACCATTTTGTCGCGCTCGGCCAGACCGTCGATACGCGAAAGAACGACGTCCTGTAACGATCCGGGCACCTTGATTTCAGAAGGATCGCCCACCAGCCGATTATGACCGTTGCCATCGGACTCAAGCCGCCCCTGCTCCACCAGACTCTGCACCATCGACTCGACAAAGAAGGGATTGCCTGGCGAACTCCCGAGAATGATGTTCTCAAGCGCTTCGTTCGGCGCGTTTAAGCGCAACTTTGAGCGCAAGAATTCGCGCGCCTCGTCGGGCGGCAACTCGCCCAGGTCGATGCGCGTGTAGTTGGGCAGACTCTCCATGGACGTCAGGTGAATATCCGGACGTGCAACCAGAAGCAAGAGAATCGGCAAACGCTGGAGGCGGCCGGCCACGTAGCTGATCAGTCGCAGCGAAACTTCGTCCGCCCAGTGGCAGTCTTCAAAGTACAGGACAAGCGGCGTTTGCAGAGACCGCTGCTCCAACAGCTGCACAATGATCTCGGAAATCCGTTCGTTTTTCTGGCGCGGGTCCAAATTTCGCGTCAGGGCGGTCTCTTCCATCTGGATGCCCATGATCTGCCCGAGCACCGGGGCCCAGTCCGCGCTCACGTCGCTCAGATTGGCGAAACCGCGCCGCAGCTTGTCCGCACGCACAGCGTTGTCTTCAAATTCGAAAATTTGAAAGTAGAGGAGCAGCAACTCGCGCCACGGGAAATAGGGCGTGAACTTTTCATAGGAATAGCAGTAGCCGATCAACGGCTCCGCATCTTCCGACTTTAACTCGTCCAGCAGCTTTCCGGCGATCTTCGATTTCCCGATCCCGGCTTCGCCAAGCACCACGCAGATCTGGCCCGAGCCTTCGAAGGCCGTGCGCATGCGCGCCTTGAGGGTATCGTATTCGGCGCGCCGACCGATCATCGCGTCGATGCCGTATTTCAGCAGAATGCCGCGGAAACGCTCGATTTCTTCCTGAATGCTGTACAGCGTATGCGGAGCAATAAAGCCCTTCAGGCGCACATTCTCGAATTTCTTGTAGGTGAAGCTCTTGCGCGTTTTTTCTTCGGTCGAGGCGCAGACGTGAATGATCGCCGGAGATTCGAAAGTCATCAGCCGGGCGGCCAGGTTAACCACCGGTCCGACCAGCGTGTAGCCCTTGCGAAAGGTAGCGCCCAGGTCGCCGCAGTAGGCCGCCCCGGTCGCGATGCCGATTTGCAAAGACTTGATGAACGGGAAGTCGGCCAGAGCCTGCTGGACCTTGTAGGCAAAACGGCAGGCCAGTAGCTCCTTATTCTCGACAGCGATCGGCGCGCCGAACAATACTACAAAGACATTGCCCTTGTCGGTGAGGTCGGTCTGCAGCAGAGTTCCGCTGTACTGACGCGATAGTTGCTGAACAAACTCGTAGAAGCGATTCAGCTGCTGCACATCCTGACGGATCCGATCGCGGTAATCGAGCCCGTCAAAGCGAATCATGGCGGCCGAAACGTGGCGAAACTCGCCCAGAAAGCCGGCATGCGCGCTGACCACGCGTTGTAGAAGATTGGGCGCTATAAAGCGCTGACACTTGCGCAAAAGCGAGTCGTTGGCGAGATCTACGAGCGGAGCGGGCGCGGCCAGCTGCAACTCTGCGCGAACCTGCTCGATGCGGACAAAGCCCGCCTCCATAGGAACGCTGTCCACGACCGGCCCCAGCAACGCGGCGATTGAAGCGCCGAGCACGACTTCGCCGCCTACGGCGAGCTGCTGACCATAGACGGCTTCTTGAACGGGCGCGCCCACCAGGGCCGGGCTGTAGTAGGACTCGCCCGCGCCCAGCAGGACGACATGAAAATCGCCGAAGGCCAGTCCCTGCTTGACGCGAAAGTTCGTGGGGGTTTCCCCGGACTCGTCCTGTGAATATTTTTTGATATCCTCGTTTACTTTCCACGCTGCCGCGACGGCCCGCTCGGCCAACTCGGTTTCCGATTCGCCGGCGCTCAGATCAAAGCCAATCAGCACCGAGTCGCCCGCGAACTGGTAAGCGACGCCGCCCGCCGCCTGCACCACGGTAAGCACCTCTGTGTAGAGGTTTGTCAGGGCGCCCATGATCGTCTCGGTTCCGCGGTCGCCCTTCTCCGCAAAGTCGGCAACCAGGTTGGTAAAGCCCGAGATATCGAAGAAAAGTACAACGCCGCGGGTTGGTTCGATGCGACGAAGGCCCCCGCCCGCAGATCGTTCCAGCAGATGCACGAAACGACTGGGTATGTAGGGGAGAATTCGTTCCAGAATGTTTGCTTCAGCCACGTTTGCTCGCAGGATTTTTCCCGGTCAGCCGGCGAAAATCGACGAAAGATCAGCCTGAGTGATTGGTCCAAACCCAATCCGAGCAACCAAAAAAAGATCGACTGACGTCAAAATAATGCAAGTGAGCGCGAGACTCAAGCGCGGCTCGGAAATTGCTCGCACAAGAGCTCCCAGTAACGCCCGGCATGGTGCTGATAAAAGAAGTCGTTCTTTTCCTGGTCGGGCGCAGCATGGCCAGGCAGGATTACCGGCGCTCCGGCAGGTGCAAAATCCAGTGAAACCGGAAATTTCAGGTCAAACAGGAGCTTTAACCATTCAGGCGGGCGCGCGCCCATAACATAGCGAGCGCCGTTATTTAAATCCGCCACAACCTGAATCGTCAGGGGGATCTGGGGCACAAAGTCCTGATCGCTGTTGACCACAAAGGTCATGTTCGCAGCGGAATAGCGCGCCTGGTTAAAATCGCAGGCGAAGTAATAATTGCCCGGTTTGGGTTGTGCGAAGCAATAGGTTTTGAGTTGCAGGCGCTCAGCGCCGGGGAAGGTCGCATTGCGCAGAAAGGCCGCACAAACGGCGGCTACCGCGCCGCCCTGACTGTGCCCGGCAATGTAGAAACGTACGGGCGCGCCGGCCGGCGCCTGCGCCGCACGCGATTGTACATCAGAGACCAGCCGCTCGCGCAACGTTTCGAAACCTTCCTTAAAACCGATATGCAGTCGCGCGCGAGGATCGCGGGCGTAGCCTTCGGCGCTGACCGGAATGAAGGCGAAATCCTCAAGCTCGCTGCGCAGGACAGTCATGGTGCCGCGCCACGCAATCAAATATACGCCGGGTTGACTCTTGCTTTCGCCGATCTGATACGCGTTGAGCAGGCTCGGCGCTTCGACCGGCGGCGAAAGCGACCAATCCGCCGGCAAGGGCGGCGTCGGGGCGTCCTCCACCTGCCCGTTTAATGCGGAACAAATGGCGATAAAGGCCTTCGCTTCGTTGGAATCAAAACCGGGTCCAAAAGTCATAGGTTTGCTGCGTCCTCCCCGGACTATATTTGACGAATCCCCGCAAATTCTGCAATGATTGCCCGCCTTCGGCGGACGCATTTTTTCCATGCATCGCTCGCGGGCGGAGGGCGCAAAAAAACCCGGCCAGGGCCGGGTTTTGCACGTGAGTTTTTGCACGAGACGCTTGCGTTCGATCAGCGTTTGGAGAACTGGGTGCCCCGACGCGCTTTATGACGACCGTATTTTTTCCGTTCCACCATGCGCGAGTCGCGCGTAAGGTGACCGGCTTTTTTGAGGTGGGGCCGGAGGGACCCATCCTGGAACTGCAGGGCGCGCGCGATGCCCATGCGGACCGCCCCGGCCTGACCGGTAATGCCGCCGCCCAGCACGTTAATATTGACGTCAAACTTCTCAGCCATACCGGTAATTTGCAGGCCGGACAGGGCCATGGCGCGCAGACGCGTCACGGAGAAGTATTGTTCGGGAGTCTTGCCGTTCACCACGACCTGACCGCTGCCGGGGGTGAGTTTCACCCGGGCGATGGAGGTTTTACGACGACCGACTGCGAATATGCCTTTAGCGCTCATATGAATTCAGGTTCCTGTGGGGTATGCGATCAACGGTATGCGGGCTTCCAGCGCTCGGGCTGTTGGGCCTGATGCGTGTGCTCGGCGCCGGGAAATACTTTGAGATTCCGCAGCAGTTTGCGTCCGAGGGGCCCCTTGGGCAACATGCGCTTTACGGCCAACTCAAGCGCGTAGACCGGATTGGTTTCAAGTTTATCGCGCAGGGCCGTGATCCGCATCCCGCCCGGGTAGAGAGAGTGCTCGTAGTATTTCATCTGATCCAGCTTTTTGCCCGAGACCTTGACTTTGCCGGCGTTGACCACCACGACAAAATCGCCGATATCCTGGTGCGGTGAGAAGTCCGGACGATGCTTGCCGCGGAGGCGGTGCGCGATCCGGCTCGCCAGGCGACCCAGGGTTTCGCCCTCGGCGTCGACCAGGATCCAATCCTTCTTGATTTCTTCGTTGCGAGTGAACTTCGTACGTTGCGAAGCGAGATACGTCGACATGACCTGGTAAATCCCTTTGAAAATGCCGGCTCGCGCCGACCGCAGGCCATACAGGCGCAGGTCGGACAGGCGTCGGAATAGTCAACGTCCGGAAGACGGCGCCTTTGGTCAATAAAGATTGCCCGCAGGGTCCTCGGGCGCGCAAAAACTCAAGCCCATACAGGCGTCGTCCAGAGCGTCCGGCGCCCTCAGGCCGGGGCCGCCGATGAATTATGTCACATATCTTTCGGCAGAAGGAACCGCCAGGCGAATTTTTGCGTACAAAACGGTCCGGCCTTGTTACCTGATAGTAGGGTTAAGGTTCTAGCGCCGCCAGCGGAGACTGCTTGGCCGCCTGCGCTGCAACGAAATCCTGGCTCAGGCCCGGCTTGGGGCCCGCGATTCATGATGGATTCGAACAAAAAATACGCCCGACTGTTCGTCGCCGCCTGGTTCTGCGCCCTGAGTTGCCTGCCAGCTTTCGGGGACGCGCCGCCGGTGAATCTGCTTACCGCCGCATTTATGAACGGCTCCGAAAGCCGCCGGATTGGCGGCACGGCGACCGGTCTCAATACCAGCGGTCTGGTTCTGCAACTGAATGGCGGCGAGACCCTCTCGCTCAGTTCCGCGGGCGCATTTTTCTTTAATACCCGACTCGAAACCGCATCCGCCTACAACGTGGCGATTACTGCCCAGCCCGCTTCCGGCGCCCAGGTATGCGGCATCAGCAATGAAAGCGGCGTGGTCGGCGTGAGCGACGTTACCAATATTGTCGTTACCTGCGCGGATCGCCCGATTGTTACCGCGAGCGCGCCGCCGCCGGGCGGGCTGATTTTCAACGGCGATTCGATTACGATTCAATTCAGTCGCGAGATGAATCCGGCGTCCTGCGTTTACGCGCCAAGCGGCATGGGCCTCGAGGCGGACAATGCCCCGACTCCCGCGCCAGGCGCCTGGAACGCAACGAACGATGCACTCACAGTTGCGCCGGCCGCCGCCTGGACCACGGGCGCGCGCCAGCTCCAGATCACGGGTTGCACCGATCTGAACGGAAACACCCTGATCGATAACGAGTTCACCCAGGCCAACGGCGCGATCAGCCTGTCGCTGTTCATTTCCCAGCCAGGCTCCGTCCGCTACGTGCAACCGACCGGCGTCGACGTGGGCGGCGGCGGCACGACGCCCGCTGATCCGCTCGCCACCATCGAGTTCGCGTACGCCGATCTGGGCGCCTGTCCCACCGGTACGGACTGTGCAATTCTGGTCGCGACCGGCGATTACACCCTGCCCGCCGGCTTTGCGCTCGTGGAGGGCAAGTCGCTGCTCGGCGGTTTTTCGCTCGATTACCTGCAGCGCGACGGAGCGACCTTTCCCACGCGCCTTTATACCGCGGATGCGGGCGTCGGCGCTCTGGGCGCGCCGAACGCCGTGCTCAGCGCGGGCCCGGGCATAACGCCGCTGACGAGCGTTTCCGGCTTTCAAATCAACGCATCAAGCGCAGCCGGCGTCGAACATGTCGCCGGCATTGTGGTAAACGGCGGATCTCCGGCGCTGGTCGCCAACAGCGTTATCAGCACGCCCTGCAACAACATAAACTGCACGACGCGCGGCATAACCATCCTGGCCGGGTCGCCGGTTATGCAGGAGCTGATCGTCAGCGGGGGAACCTGCGCTACGGCATTCTGCTTGAGCGTCGGCGTTGATATGCTCTCCGGAAACTCAGTCCTGACTCAATCGGGAGCGGTCGGCGAAGATTGCACCGGCGCCAACTGCCTTTCGATCGGCGTGCGGGTCGTGGCCGGCGGTCCGCAACTCAGTCTGAACATTATCGCCGCGCGGGATGCAACGGGCGTGAGCGGAGAAAGTCGCGGGCTTGACGTAAACTCCGCAGCGAACCTGACGACCAATGTTGTTACGGCCGGTATCGCTGATTTTCGTTCGGCTGGATTTTACAGTAATGCATTCGTCGGCGGTCCCCAGCTGATGCGCAATATCATTCGCGGCGGCAGTGCGCCGCTGAGCCAGGGCGCGTATTTTCGCAATCTCACGCTGATCAATCTTACAGGGAACACCATTCTGGGCGGAACCGCCGCCGGCGCCGGGCGATCGGTCGGAGTAGAATGCGACGGAGCGACCTTTAACCGCTTCGACAACAACGTCATCTATGGCGGAGCGGCGATTACCAACGAGGACATTTACGGCGTATATTTGATCGGGTGCGGAAGTCCCGCCATTCGAGCCAATACGATTGACGCCGGCGAAGCGACCGGCGGCAATTCGGCGGCCATCTATATCACGCTCGGCTCGCCGACTATCGACAGCAACATACTGACGGCGCGCAGCACGGCCTCCACGTGCGTCGTTGAATCCAACGCTATGTCCAGTCCGATCTCTCTTTTGAACAACGTCTTTGATAATTGCGCAACGCTCTACCAGGACAATCAATTGGGCATGCCGCTCACCGCCCTGTGCGCCGGCGGCAACCCGGGGAACGCCGGTTGTGCGCAAACGCTGGCCTCGCCCGCCGGTCTGAACAACCAGTCGATCAATCCCGTGTTTGTAAATCCGGCTGTTTTCGACTATCGATTGAACACAAACGGCTCTTCGCCGTGTTCCGTTCTGGGCGGCGGCATTGATTTCGGGGGCGGCTTCTCCGCCGATCGGATCGGCGTAATTCGCACTCCGCTCGTCAGCGGCGGGGTGAGCGTCGGGGCCTACGAAATAGACGCAACGGCGTGCCCCTAGCCCGCATAATTCATGAGATTCGTGCGAACGCGCCGGCCTTGCGCGGCGCCGCAGCATCGCGGGAGCTTCCTGAATTATCCGCGCTAAACAGCGTCGCGCACACTGCTGCGCACGCGCGCCCGCTCGCACGCTACAACCGACTCAAAGCCCGCCCGACGCGCTGCGTCTTCTGAGCCAGGCGAGGCATTTTCGAGCAACAGGTTGTAGTATTCGCGCAGGCGATACGCGTCAACGTAGTGACCAAAGTTGGAGCGCAAGCGTTCGGCGAAAAAGCGCGAGAGCAAATGCGGATGTAAACCGGCCGCCTGGGCCAGATCCGCCAGACTCAGACGCGGATGCTGGTACAGTCGCTCGACGTTCATCAAGTAGTTCAGTTGGCGCTCTACGCCCGCGGCGTCAATCGTCAGCGACTGTTGCGCGCGAATCTCCAGACGCCGCGCTTCGAACCGCAAAAAGTCGATCAGGCGCGGATGAACGCGCTGGAGCAGATAAATGTACACCGCCGCGAGGGCGACCAGCGCGCCTCCGATACGCCCCAACAGGGAAGACTGTAATATGTGCCCGGCGAGGTGAACGAACAAGGCCGCCAGCGCGCCGCTGATGACAAGCGTGAGCGCCTGTATGCGGCCGTCCTGACGCCCCCGATCCGCCAGGCTGCGCAGCGGTCGCTCAAGAGTCAGCGCCAGAAACGGGGCGGCCGCCAGATCAAAAATGAGCGCACCCCATTCCAGCGCCGTCGGCAGCAGTATGACGAGTCCAGGCAGCGCGCCGATTAATGCGGGGGCGGGCAAGAGCCACAACAATCCCCGCTGAATGCGCGCACGATCTTCGAACACCCACCGCGTGCACAACCACGCAAAGACCAGCGCGCAATACAGCGCGGCGCCGTCCAGCGCCTGCAGCCAGCTTTGCTCGCGAACGCCGCCTGGGCCCGGCGTCGGTTCAATTAAGAGCCAGATTGCCGTAAAAATAAACAGCCCCGTCCGATACAGACGATCCCGCCCCCGACGCGACAACAATTGCAGGAGCGCAAGCAGCAGCGTCAGCCCGCCGCCCAGCAGGGTCGCCAGCTTGAGCGCGCTGCAGAGCGCGTACGGTTCACAGGCGCCGACCATGGATCAAAAGACCCGCTCCGCTCGTTCCGGGTCAACCGAACAAATTCGGCGCGCGATCTTGCCGGAGAAAGGCTTGAGCGGCGCAGGGGAAGCCGGGATGCTTGCGCACGCGATGTTCACGGACGGCATAAATACGGAACAGGCGCTGGTCATTATCGACGCTTTCACTGCATTCGGCGGTTTTGTCGCAATAGTAATGGCGGTTTCGCGCCTGGTAGGCCGCGATGCGCCGGGCGCCGGCCGGATCTACCTGGCGGGCGCGCTCTTTGCGATCGGAGTTTCGCAGCTGCTCACATTTCGCGACGCGCCCGATCCCAACTCCGGCCCCACGCGAATCATTCGTGCGGCCGACCTGAGCGCAATTTATGCGTGCGGCGTATTTTTCTATTTTTACGTGCGCCAGTTAGTTAACGCGGGCTTTCGCCCGGGCTGGCGTGAAGCGTTGCAATTTGCGCCGCTGGCGGTCATTCCAACATGGAACGCGCTCGCCTATTTTTATCCGGAAATGCTCGCACGCCACGACATTGATCGTCAGTTTACCAGCTTTTCGTTTTTGTTCTTCGGATTTCTCGCCGCCGCTCGCTTGTGGGGTTTGATTCGACCGGACGGAACCAACGCGTTGGCGATCGCCGGGCGCGACAAGGTCGCGTCGCTTTTTGCCGTTCTGGGCACCGCGTTTCTGGGCGCAGCGTTCAGCATGTTGGGCGCAATTTTTCAATCGCGCCTGTCGCTTGCAGTTTCGCTGGGCTTTGTTTCGCTCGCAATTATCGAGCTCTTTTTAATCGACCTGATCTTCCCGGAACTTGCCGGTTATTTAAACTATCGTTCGCGCAAACGTCGTAATAAGCGCAGCTATCTGCAGGCGCCAAACTTGAACCTGCTGGAACGGCAGTTTGAGTTCCTGATGCAACAGGAGCGCATCTACGCGCGTTCCGGCCTGAGCATCGCCCAGACGGCGCAGGAATTGGAAGTCACTGAAGAAGAACTGGCCGTCTTTTTACGACAACGTTATCAGACAAATTTTTCCGATTATTTGCAGGCGCAACGAATTCGAGCGGCGCGCCGACTGCTTGTGGAAGAGCCTCAGAAGCGCGTAGCCGAAATCGCACGCGAAATTGGCTACCCTGCGCTTGCGGAATTTCATCGGGTGTTCACCGAGGAAACCGCGCATACTCCGCGTCTGTATCGCCGCGGCCGTCTCTGAGACGGCGCTTCAGTCAGCCTGAACGCGGCGGGCTAGTTCTTCTCGGCGCTCGCGCATTTGATTGAGTTCGAGCAGCATTTGCATCAGCTCGTGCTTTAAGGTTTCACCGCCTGATTCCGGCAGAGCGCCCGATTCGATTTCGTCGAGACGTTGTGCAATCATATCCAGCAGCCTCTCATTGCGCGCATAGACCGCGCGCAGTTTGCGCATAAAACGCGTCTGGCGCGCCGCAAGATCTTCGGAGCGACGCAGCCGCGACTCAAGCCGCTCCAGGCGTTCGTGGTTCGCCGCCGCCGGAGAAACGCCGGCGCCCGCGGCTTCCCTGCGAGCCTTCTTATTCGCCAACTCCGCAGTCAGACGTACTTGTTCCTGCTCAAGCTGTTTTAGATAGCTTTGCAGCCGGCTCTGCGCGACTTTCAGATCGTCGGAGTTCATAGTTTCAACCGATCGGCCTTTCGCCCGTTTTACGACCCGGGCCGGCGCACGATTTGTCGCTGGCGATTTCATACGTTCCTCTAACGATCAACTTCGGCTTGCGCGCAAGCTGCGCGAACGCGGCCCGGCCCTGGCTATAGTGTCGGCGCCGCCCGGGGGCGAGTTCGCAGCTTTTTAGCGTCGGTGGAGAAATCGGCGTCCCTCCGGTCTCCGGAAACGCGAAAATCCGATTGAACCGCGACTCCGGCTGACGTCTAATGACCGGTCCGGACCCGCCCGCTGCCGCGCGCCGGACCTGGGAGTAAACATGAGTCGCCACAACGCAATTGCATCCGGATTCTTTTCAATAATAGCCTTCAGCGCCTGCGCCTTAATTGCAGAGCAACCCGCACGCGCTGAGCCGGCGCAGCCGCCGACGACCGCCCCCGCCACGGCCCCGCGAGAAAACTCCGGGCCCGCGAGCCCGGTCGCGCCCTCCCCGACGGCGGAGGCGCCGGCCGGCGCGTGGAATCTCGAATTGGCCGCGAGTCAGATCCAGTTCTTTGTCAAGGCGCGCCTGGTCAATGTCCGCGGCAATTTCCGGCGTTTTGAAGTGCGCGACTTCGCCATGCAGGGCGATGATCTGACTTCGATGCGCGGCAGAATTCTGGTGCGCACCGCATCGGTCTTTACCCGGGATCGCCGACGCGACGAGCACCTGCAGCAAGACGATTTTTTCTGGAGCGAGCGCTTCCCGGACGCTGTCGTAACTGTGAAGAACATTGTCGCGCGGCCGGACGGAAAATACGACGTCACGTTCACATTGCGGATTCGCGATAAGGAACAGGAGCTGGTCGCCCCCGCAAGCATCGTCCGCGCTGGCGATCGAATCACCGCCAGCGGCGTCCTGACTGTAAATCGACAGTTTTATGATCTTAAGGGCGAGCTGGCCGCCAATCTGATTATGGACGACAACGCCGAACTGAGCTTCAAGATCGTACTCAAAAAAAGCTGAGCCGAGACGCGCCATGATACGCAAGCCCGCAACAATTCGTTCGAAAGTCGCCGCTGCAGCGACGCTGTTCCTCGGTTCCGGGCTGCTTTTCGCGCAATCCGGGGCGCCGCGACTGGAGTTTCGCACGCCGATAGAAGGCGGCCTTACAGATCTGGTCGTTTTGCCGGGCGCCCGCGGCGATCGGCCGCTGCTCCTGGCGGCCGCATACCAGGCGAACGCGATCCTGCTGCTCGCACCGGCGCCTCAAGGATTCGAAGGCCCGGTGCGCGGCGAGTACTTCAACAGCGAAGATTTCCAGAATCGCGCGCTCACGCGCGACGAG
>JAVHPJ010000070.1:14334-54620 GCA_036170535.1 Leptospirales bacterium
CCACGAGTCTCGAATTTATTTTCCGTACGGCGCCGGTTCTCCGGGCCCGGATGTGCAGGCGGACGGATTCAGCGCACGGTGGACCGGAAAGGTCGCAGCGGCTTTCTCGGAAGAGTATTCCTTTTATACGCGCAGCGACGACGGCGTGCGGCTCTGGGTGGATGGCAAACTGCTCATAGACCAATGGCGCCCGATGGGCGTCACCGAGCACGCGGGAAAAATCACGCTCGCCGCCGGCCGCAGCTATGATGTTAAACTCGAATACTTTGACCGCGGCGGCGGTGCGCACGCCGAGCTCGGCTGGGCCAGCGCCTCGACTCCCAAAGCGGTTCTGGATCAGCGCGGCGTTTATTCAGACCTGGTAATCGATGCCAGCAAGCAGGGATTTGTCGGCGGCGTTTCCGCCGCATACTTTGCGGATACAAAGCTTGAGCGCCCCGTCCTTGAGCGACGCGAAACCTCGGTCTACTACGCCGCCGGCAACGAAGCGCCGGCGCCGGGCGTCGGGCGCGACAACTTCAGCGTACGTTGGTCCGGCAAGATACGGGCCAACTTTGACGAAACGTATACATTTTATACGACCACCGACGACGGCGTACGTCTATGGGTGAACGATGAAAAATTAATCGATGAATGGCGCGGCATGGGCGCCACCGAGTTCAGCGCAAATGTCGCGCTGAAGGCCGGCCAGGAATACGAACTCCGGATGGAGTACTTTGAACAGGGCGGCGCCGGCGCAGCGGAACTGGAATGGTCCAGCGCCAGCACGCCCCGCTCGCGCATCGGCGTCCTGGGCGCGCCCGGCCGCGCAACGACGGCGATTCCGGCGAGCGCTTATCTTTCGCGGCTGATTTCCGCCGACTTTAACGATGACGGCAAGCCCGATGCGGCCGCGGCGCACTCCGGCTTTCCCGGACGCGTCACGATTTTTCTGGCGCGCGATACGTATTCGTGGCGCGCCCTGCCGCCGGTTCCGGCGGGCGCCGATCCCGGCGCGCTTGTCGCCAGCGATCTGGATGGTGACGACGACCTGGATCTCGTCGTAGCAAACCGCTCGGGAGCAAGTTTTACGGTTCTGCTCAACGATGGCGCCGGCGCTTTCTCGGCCGGCGCAGCGCAGCGCGGGACGCCGTTTCTGGCGCCGGGCGTCGCCGACGTGAATGGCGACGGCGCGCCTGATATTCTGGGTGCGAATTCGCGCGGTGTTCTGACGGCGCTGGCCGGCGACGGCAAAGGCGGCTTTCGGGAGTTCGCGCGGCTCGACACCGGCAAGACTTTCGTCGCATGCGCGGCGGCCGACCTGGACGGCGAAGACGGTCTGGAGCTGGCCTGTGTTGCGCGTAGTGCGGCTTATTTTTACCGCTTTCAGCGCGGCGCGTGGAGCGCCGCGGGCGTTCAATCGCTCGAGGGCGAAGCGCTTTCGGTCAGCGCCCTCCACGGCGCCGGCCGACCGGCGGAAGTCTGGATCGGTCTGCGAGACGGTCGTAACCTGCGGATTGCGTCGCGCGGGGCCGGGCAGTGGACGAGCAGTCCAGGTCCCGCAACGGACCTTGCATTAAAAGTCTGCCTGCGCGCAGGCGTCGGCATTGCGTGTCTGGCAAGTTCTGATTCGGCGCTCTACTACTTCCGCCCCTGAACCCGGCGACCGCGGCGCGCCGACCTGGCGATGAAGGTGCAGGTATTCATGTGCGCTCCGGACTAGCGACGCGGCGCGCGCACTGGCGCCTGCAGCAGGTCTAACAGCTCCTCCAGTTTGCGCGCATCGCGCGTGATGATTTCGCCGCCCAGCAATTTTAGAATCTTTATGTTTTCTGCGCTGGCGTCATCCATGTCGTCGTTGCCGCGCTGCAAGTCGATATCAAAGCGAAAGTAGCGATTGCTGCGTAAAATCTGCTGTAATTGATAGTCGACCGTGTCGCTCTGCCCGCCCATCATCATGGACAACACCGGGCGCACCCAGCCCACGAGGCCCCAGTCATCGACCGTCTCGTAAGAATAGCGACGCTGATAGCGCCCCGTGCCCAGTGAAACCAGCAAGAAATCCGACTCGCGCGGAAAGAGCCGACGCGCTTCTGCGTACGCGCAGAGGGCCGGATTATTTGCGTACACTCCGCCGTCAATCAGCGAGAAATGCTCGCCTTCTCTTTCCAACTCGTGCGGGGGAAAAAATGTCGGCGCGGCGGATGTGGCGCGCGCGATGTCGATCGACAGATGATCATTCTGCGGCGGATCCCCGGCCGGCGGCGCACCGGTTTTCCAGCTTTTAAAGAACACCGGCCGGCGATGTTCCGTGCAATAACTGGTGATTACCGTCGGCTTGACAGCGTCGCCGAACCGCGTTTCGCCGAATTGCGCGATCAAGGCTGCTACGAGACCGTCGGCGGAATAACTTGGCTGATTGAGACCGCCCAGGCTGGACGCAGCCCGCCAGTAACTCCGACCAAAGATTCGGGGGCCGTCCGATTCGTACAACTTTACCAGATCGGCGCCGCTTTTTGGTGCGGGCAGCGTCAAGCCCAGCGCGATCAGCCCGCCGGTCGAGGTGCCGGCGAATAGATCAAAATACTTGTGCAGAGGACCGCCCAGCTGGCGCTCCAGGTAATCGACGATGCGTGCGGGAATCACGCCGCGAATTCCGCCGCCGTCGATGGATAAGATTCGTTTCATGCGTCCCTCGGTGTTATCCGACTCGCAGTGAAATTCACACGTGCGAATTCGGACACTCCTTCAGCAGAAGGAATCAAATCCCGGGTCAACAGTATAATTTATGAACGTATTCAAAAATTAAAACGCGCGGCCCGGCCGCGCGTTTCGCCTGCGTCAAAGCTGCAATTTCACGTAAGCGTGTTACGCATCAGCCCAGACGCAAATTCTGGAAGCGACGCGCATTGTCGGACGGCAGCAGTTCCGCAATTGGTTTCGCAGTGCGCGGCGTAAATGGAAAGGGTCGCCCCATGGAATTGGTCAGGTGTCCTTCATGGTCGACGCCGGCCGCCCGGTAAATCGTGGCCATCACGTCGCGCCAGTGTCGCCGTTCATGACCGGCCGCCTCGCGTTCGCCCTTGTCGTTGGTGGCGCCAATGACTGCGCCGCGCGGGATGTCGCCGCCGCCGATCAATGTAGTCCACACGGACGGGAAATGATCGCGCCCGTCGCGTTGCCCCACGCTTGGCGTGCGACCGAATTCGCTGGAAAGCACAAAGAGCGTTTGCTTCAGCAGTCCCGACGCGTCGAGTTCTTGCAGCAACGCTGCGATTGCGCCGTCCAGATCTTTGGTCTTTTCCGTAATGCGCCCCTTATTGTTGTCGTGCGTGTCCCAACCGCCGATCGTCACCTGCACAAAGGGCATTTCGGCTTCCGCCAGACGCTTGGCCATCAGCAAGGCCCGCCCCGCCCAGGATGCGCCGAACTTCGCGCGCACATTAGCGCGTTCCTTTTCGATGTCAAACACCGCCAGCCGTTCGGAATTCATAAAATCAAGCGCCGCTTCAAACATGCGCTGCCATTCGGCGACCTGTGGACCGGAGGCGCGGCCCTTGAAACCTTCGTTGACTATGTCGAGGAATTGCTCGCGCCGCGCCAGTCGCTCCGGCGAATAGCGACCCCACGCCGGCTGAAGGTGATTCACCGGACGATCCAGATTTCCAATATGAAAGCCGCCGTACTTTACGCCCAAAAAGCCGGGACGGCCTACCAGGCCAAAGCGATCGCCCAGTGTGATTTGCGCGGGAAAATAAGACGCGCTGGTTTCGTCCTTCTTCTTTGCATAGGCCAGCACGGAGCCGAAATTGGGAATATCCGGAAAACCGCCGCCCTCCGGCATGCGATAGCCCGTATTCAGCAGATACTGCGCGAAGCCGTGGTCGCCGTCTTCGCTCCAGGTGGTGCGCAGCAGGGCGATGCGATGCAGTTCCTTCGCCGTCTTCTGAAACGGCTCCCCGATCTTCACCCCGGGAATTGAACTGTTCACAATGTTGAAAGGCGTCTGGCCCGTCTTTGGATCAAGCGTATCGACATGGCTCATGCCGCCGTTCATGTTGAGAAAGATGACCGTCTTGATCGGGCTGGGAATCGTAAAGGTTGCGTAAGGATCTTCTTCATCCGTGTCCGCCGCCAGGCGCGCCGACCCGCCCAGGCCGGCCGCTGCGCCTACGGCGCCCAGCGCGCTGACTAAAAAACCCTTGCGGCTGATGCGCGAATCTTTCAGCAAATCAATGTAACGATCAATTGACATGTAAGAACTCCTGACTGTTGAAAAGGCTCCACAGCAGATCCTGTAGAGCTTCGCGATTATACCCCTGATTCTGGCGGCCGCCAATGCGACTCACGGTAAGCCGCATAATAGCCGTGCGCTCCGCTTCGCTTATGTTGCGCGTCAGAAGGCTGCGAAAAACCGCATTGTACGCATCTTCCATTCGCTGGTTTTTATCGTACGCTTGCTTGATAAACGAATCATTCCCCGCGTATTCCCAGGCGAGGCGTCCCGTCAACCGACCGTTCATCAGGGTCAGCACCTGCTCAATGGTAAGCGTCGGGTCGTCGTCGCTGATGTCCATGCGCGGGCCCGCGCCGAACACGGCGAGAAAGTTGTTGTAGTGCACCGGACGTTCCACTTCCGCCGAGCTGGCAAAATCGCGCTGCGCCGAGTTGGGCGAACGCAGGGCGCCCATGCCCGCCAGATCAATGTCTTCCAGATCGCCGGATTCATCGATCGGTATAATCCGACGTTCCCAGATGTCGCCTACTTTGAGCGCTTGCGAACCTTTGATGAGAGAGTTCATTAATTGATCCGGGTTCATGCGCTGCGCCTGAAAATAGAGCGTATCGGACTGGCGTTCCGATTCGGCTGCGCCGGCCGGCGGCGCCGCGCGCGCATAAGCGTCGGACGTGACTATGTAAAGCGTGAGGTCTTTGATGCGGTAGCCGCGCTTTACAAAGACCTCGTCCAGATGATCCAGAATGGCGGCGCCGCGAATTTCCGTTTTGTCGTTCAAATCGTCCATCGGCGTGAAGAAGCTCCAGCCCATCAGTTGGGTCCACAGGCGATTGATCAACACCTTGCGAAAGCGCGGCTGGCGCAGAAGCCAGTCGGCGAATACAGCGCGCCGATCCGCGCCAGGCGGGATCGAAGCTACGCTGCCGTCGGGAAATTTGGGAGCGACGAGATCCCCGCCTGGCGCGCTATCCGAACGCGGAAACCGGATGCCCTGTTCAGGGTGATAAAAGACGGTGCGCAGCGGCAATTGGTTGCGCTGCCGATACGCGCGACGCTGGTCTTCGTTCCACTTGTTCCAGTTGTCCCGATTCCACTGATTCCACTTGTCCTGAAGTCCCTTGCGATATTCTTCCGGAAGGTTTTCCAGACGATTCCAGGGCAAATACTGATATTCCGATCCGGCGCCGCCCAGCGCAGCGGCCAGTTCGCGCGGATACTCGTCCTCCACGTAAACCTGCGCAAAGAACGCGGCCAGTCCGTAATAGTCCCGGCGCGAAAAGTTGTCGTAGGGATGATCGTGACAACGGGCGCAGGCGACGCGACGACCATACAACAGGCGACCTACGTATTCGGCCGTTTGCAACGCGTCTCCGTCATCGCGCAGATAGAAATTTGCTGCGGGGTTTTGCTCGGGTCCGCCGGTCGCGGTGATCATCTCGCGCACGAGCTGATCGTAGGGTTTGTTTTCGTGCAGGGAACGCGCCAGATACTGATAAAAACTGGCGTATTTCAGTTTCCAGCCCTCGGTCTTTTCGCGAAACATCCCGGCGAAATAGACGCCCCAGTATTCGGCGTAGGCCGGGTCGCGCAGGAACGCCACGGCGTAACGCAACTGGCGGTATTCCTCCGGCGTGTTTTCAAAATCTTCCAGCTCCTGCACGCCGGGGATGGTTCCGCGCAAGTGCAGGGAGAGCCGCCTCAAAACCACGCCGGAATCCGCCGTCTGAACGGAGCGCCCGGCGTATTGCGCATACACGCGATCGAGGGGATGCGCGGCGCCCTCCGCAAGCAGCGCGGCCGCCAGCGCGATGCATGTCGCGATAACGCCCCCCGCGGCGAGGCGCGGATGTCGACGGAGTTTGCTGAACCAACGAGTGAGCTTCATAAGGTTTCCACGGACGCCCGACCGCAGACCGCACGACGGGATCGCTATGCGGCGAAGGAAGGGCGAACGCTGTTTAGACGAAAGGAATTCAAAGGCCGGTCAATCAAAAAGCCGCTACGACGCGCCGGCTGACTTAACAGACCGGTGAAAAAAGTGAACCCGAATCCAGCGCGCGGCGAAACCTCAGCCGCCCAGATACTTGCGTTTCGCCGTGAGATGCTCGGCGTACGTTGCGGAAAAGTGGTGCGACCCGTCGGGCTTTAAAACGAAAAACAAATACTCCGATTCCGCCGGAGCAAAGGCGGCTTCAATCGCCGCACGACCGGGATTGGAGATCGGACCGGGCGGCAAACCGCGATGCAGATACGTATTGTACGGCGAGGGCATCGCAATATCGCGATCGTACAGGCGCCGCTTGGGCCGCTCGAAGAGATACTGAACGGTTGCGCATGACTCAAGCCGCATGCCCTTGTCGAGTCGATTCAAGAATACGCGCGACATGACCGGCCGCTCCTCCGGCTTGACCGCTTCGCGCTCGATGATGCTCGCGAGTACTATGCGTTGACGCAGTTCTTGCGGCGTATATTCGACGTCGCCCTTAACCTCGCTGATGACGGCCGCAAAGCGCTTGAGCATCAGCTCCTGAATCTGCTCAGGCTTATAGCCGGGCGGCACCATATAGGTTTCCGGGAAAAGATAACCTTCCGTGGTCTCGTCGAGAATGCCGTATTTGCGGCGCGCTTCCGGATCGCGCGTCACCGCGAGCCAGGCCTCGCGACTCTCAACAAAACCTTTTTCCGTGAGATAGTCGCCGATTTGCCGATTGTGCCAGCCTTCGGGAATGGTAAGCGCAATCAGGCGAATGCGACCCTCCGTAAGTATCGCCGCGATTTCGCTGGCGGACATGGAATCGTTGAGAGCGTAGGCGCCGACTTTGAGCTTGCCCGAACGGCCGGTGAAGCGCAGATACTGACGAAAATAGTCCGCGTCGCGAATGAGCCCGAGTTCGGCCAGCTTGCGTGATACTGTCATGGCGCCCACGCCCTGACTTACCTCAAACTCCACTTTGCGATCGCCGGAGCCGGTTGCGCGGCCGGGAAACTGAATTGCAAAGTAACCGCCCGCCAGAAGCAGCGGAATCAGAGCGGCAAGCAGCCAGAGACGACGGGATGCGGACGCAGATTGCTTTTTCCGGGTCATAGCTTGAGCAGGGGCGCGGCGGCCCGACTACCGAACAGAGTACGCGCGCGGGGGGCGCACGTCGAGAGTTTTCGGCGGCTCCGCCCGCCGGCCTGGCGGGACCAGCGCGGCCGGGCCCGCTCAGCGATCCTGGAAACGGGCCGTGTCGCGCAACTCAATGGCGCGCAACGCGGTGCGGAAATCCTCGCTGCGATAATTCTCCGCCTGGCTGGCGGCCTCGTATTCGAGGGCTTGTTCCAGCGTGTGGTTGAGCTTGAGCCCCTTTTTGCACAAGCGGACGGCCTGGGGCGCGGCGAGGGCGATTTCCTTCGCCACATCGAGAGCGCGAGCAAGCATGTCCTCGGCTTCAAAGAGGCCGTGGCACAGGCCGCGTCGCAGCGCCTCCTCGCCGGAAAAATAGCGCCCGGTCAAAAGCAGCTCCGCCGCCTGATGAACTCCGGCGATTTCTTTGACCAGGTAACTTGATCCCATGCCGGGATGAATGCCAATGCGCACAAAATTAAACGCGTATTTGCCGGCGGGCGTGAAATACCGCAGATCGCAGGCCAGCGCGAGCGCGAGCGAGGCGCCCACCGCGTGCCCGTTCACGGCGGCAATGACCGGAAACGGCATATCGCGCACTTCCAGAAAGAGCTTGTAGAAGGAGATCATGAAGTTGCGGTTTTCTTCCGGGTCCTTCTCTGCGAAACTCTTGAGCAGCGCGAAGTCGCCGCCGCTGGAAAATACGCCATTGCGCCCGGTAATAATCAAGGCGCGAATGGCCGGCTCTTCGAGCGCCAGGTTGCGCAGCTCGGTATTAAAGGCCAGACCCAGTTCCAGGGTCATTGAGTTGCGCGTTGTGGGATTGTCGAAATACAGAATCGCAATTCGACCATGCTCTTCGGATTCAATAATCTCTTTATCAACAGGGCGCATGATTTATTGTTACTCGTGATCCATATCCGGCGGCTCATCGTGAACGCTATGCAAATGATCCGCCGCGCTGCCATGACGTTGTAAGACCAGATACAGCGTCCAGGCGAAAAAAGCAGTCACGCCGCCTACGGAAACGATCATAGTCAGCCAGCCGCCCCAGGTCATGGTTCCGACCCCGCCTGTTTTTTCCAACGTCCCACGGCGATTCCGATCAAGGTCAGAAAAAATCCGCTTAGAAATATGACAAATAGAATCGTATACAGTGCCGCGGCATCGCGTGTGATAAGCGCCACGTAGTCCGGCGCCTTTTGATACAACCAGACGCCGAAAATGCTCAACAAGTATATGGGCGCGACGTACTTAATAACAAACCGAAACACGCTCGGGATTTTCAACCGGGCGCCGTGATGCGCTTCTTCCATGCCGCGCTCTACGCCGATCACCCAGCCGAACAGAATTACGAGTATGGTCGCCTGTATGAAAATGCCGAAGGTGCCAATCCAGAAGTCCATAACATCGAGCGCCTTGAGATTTGCGGAAAAGAACAATACAAGCCCGGTTCCCACCGCCGTAATGAAAGTAAGTATGGCCACCGAGGCCTTGCGTCCCAAACCCAGACCTTCCTCAAGAAAGGCGATAGCGGGTTGCAACATCGAGATCGAACTTGTGATTGCCGCGAGGAACAGCAAAAAAAACCAGAAAAATCCGACCGCATTGCCCAATGGCATATTGGCGAAGATATTGGGCATGGTCATAAAACCGAGCCCCAGGCTTGACTTTGACGCGTCCGCCGCTCCGGCGCCAAGAAAGATAAACGCGGCGGGAATCGTAATCATGCCGCCCAGCGCGACTTCCGCAAACATGTTGCCGCTCGCGGAGGTGGCGGCCGAAAGCGTCACGTCTTCTTTGGGTTTCACATAACTTGCGTATGTGATTATGACGCCAAAGCCTACCGAAAGTGAAAAGAAAATCTGGCCGGCGGCCGCCATCCAGATGTCCGCATTGGCGAGGTTTTCGATCAGCGATCGCCCGTTGCGATCCGGATTCCACATAAAGCCGAGACCGTTTAAGACGTTAAGCTCCGGCCGGGCCGGGTCCGGCGCGTCAAGCGTCAGCACGCGCGCCAGAACGATCAAAGCGCAAAAAAACAGCAGCGGAATGCCGATCCGGGACGCGAGTTCGACGCCGCCCGCAACGCCGCGATAGATGATCAGAAAATTCAACGCATAACAGATCGCAACCGCAACAAACGCCGATGACAGCCCCTGCGAGAACAAGATACCGTCCTGGCCCTGACCGGTGAAGTTCACAAAATAATCTGCATAGCCGGACGGATCGCGTCCCAGGGCCAGGCCGCCGGTCAGGTATTGAAAGGCGTAGTGCAGACACCACGCCTCAATATATACGTAATACATGTAGATCCCGACCGGCACCAGCAGGCCCAGGAATCCAAGATACGGCGAAGCGCGATTTTTCCATAACGCCTGAAAAATGCCGGGCGTTGAGTTGTAGCCCAGGCGGCCGCCGAATCGACCGAGCGACCACTCCGCCCACGCAATCGGCATACCGAGGAGCACGAAGGCCGTAAAATACGGAATCATGAAGTGGCCGCCGCCATATTCGGCGACGAGACCCGGAAAACGCAGGAAGTTGCCCAGGCCAATAGCGCTGCCCATCACGGCGAGGATTACGCCGACGCGAGAGCTCCATTGGTCGGCGGGGCGCGGTTCAGTCATGACGAAGTCATAGCCGCGTCAATGAGAAGTCACAGTCAACTACTGTTACGCAGCCCGGCGCAATTTTGGGCCGCCAGGCTTGTCAAAGAACGGCGCCGGCGGCGGCGATCGCGGCGCGGATCAGGCGCGGGGTTATACGCCCCAGAGACGGAAGCCGTCAAAGGGACGGTCCGCGTCGGCCACGCTAGCGGCGCCAGCCGCCGACGCTCCGCGTGCGCGCGCATTGTGGAAATGCAAAAGTGCAACTGCGCTCTGTGCGCAATCCCGTTCCGCTGGCGTCATTTCCGGCCCTTTCCAGCTGGCGAAATGCTCTTCAATGAACCGCGTGGTAAATTTGCCGCTGCGGAAACTATCATGCGCAAGAATTGCATCGAGGAAGGTCAGGTTGTTTTCCGGCCCGAAAAACACCGTCTGCGCGAGGGCGCGCCGCAAAAGATCGATGGCGCTTTCCCGATCCACGCTGTGCGCAATAATTTTGGCCGCCATTGGATCGTAGTAGATGGAAATTTCCGAGCCGGTCTCAACGCCCGCATCCACGCGCACGCCCGCAATTTGCGGAACTTCAAACAGCGCCACCTTGCCCGTCGCGGGCAGGAATCCCTGAGCGGGGTCCTCTGCATACAAACGCACTTCCAGCGCGTGTCCGTTCTGCCGCAGATCCGCCTGTTTGAACGATAGCGGCCGGCCTTCCGCCACGCGGATTTGCTCCGCGACCAGATCCAGGCCAACGACCATTTCGGTGACCGGATGTTCAACCTGCAGGCGCGTATTCATTTCCAGAAAATAAAAGCCCGCGTCCGCATCGGAATAAATGAATTCGATCGTTCCGGCGCCGGTGTAATCCACGGCGCGGGCGGCCATCACGGCGGCCTGCGCCATCGCTTCGCGCACCGCGGGCGTCAGAGCCGGACTGGGGCTCTCTTCGATAATCTTCTGGTGACGTCGCTGAATCGAACATTCGCGTTCAAACAGGTGCACAATGTTGCCGTGCGAATCGCCGAAAACCTGGATCTCAATATGACGCGGCGCGGCGACAAAGCGCTCAAGAAATACGCGACTGTCGCCAAAGGCGTTCTGCGCCTCCCTTCGCGCCGACTCGAGCGCGCTTGAAAACTCGGCCAGATCCTGGACCAGGCGCATGCCCCGTCCGCCGCCGCCGGCGGAGGCCTTGATCAAGAGCGGCGTTCCAATGCGCTCAGCTTCCGCGCGCAAACGCTCCAGGCTTTGATCATCGCCGTCGTAGCCCGGCACGACCGGCACGCCGCGGCTTTCCATCAAACGCCGCGCCGCAATTTTGTCGCCCATGGCGCGCATGGCCTGCGGCGTCGGCCCGATGAAACGCAGACCTTCGGCCGCCAGGCGTTCGGCGAAACTTGCATTCTCCGAGAGAAATCCGTAGCCAGGATGAACGGCATCCGCGCCGGTTTCGCGGCAGGCGGCAATCAGCCGATCCATGTTCAAATACGAAGCCAGGGCCTCCGCGGGCCCAATAAACACGGCTTCGTCCGCCGCCCGGGTCCAGGGCATGCCCCGATCGGCGTCGGAGTACGCCGCCACCGAGGCCAGACCCAACTGGCGGCAGCTGCGAATCACGCGCATTGCGATTTCGCCGCGATTTGCGATAAGGACTTTGCGGATAGGCGTGGTCATGCGCTGGTTTCGCATAAAAGTCCGGGAAGGCGAGCGCGATTTCGCACGCTGCCCGCTCGACGCGAAAAAACCTGCGACGAAACTTTTCGCCGCAAATGTGCGCAACGGGAAAAAAAGGGCGCCGACGAACTCGCTCTGCTTCGTTTACTTTCCGAAACCTGGACGGTCTGCGAAACGTACTTCGCGACGACCGGACAAAATTTTGCAGAGGATTCGCATGGCAAAGAATTGGTCAGACATATCTCCCAAGCAGATGGCGGAGATCGAACGCGCCTACAAGGCCGGCAAGGAGCCTATCGACATTGCAGCGAAGTACGGATTAAAAGCGAAGCAAGTGTCGGATCAGGCCTATCGTAAGAATTGGCCCAAGCCGGGCGGAAAGTTCGGCGCGTACTCGCGCACCAAAAAGAAAAAGGCGGCGGGGCGGCGGCGCTGAGCCCGCGCACGGGTTAAGACGCGGCGTGCCGCAGACGATATATTAGAAGCTATGACGCTTCGGTTTGGTCTGCCGCTCGCACTCCTGGCCGCGCTTCTGGCGAGCGCCGCTTGCCGCTCGCCTGCCGCTCCCCCCGTTACGGCGGAAACGCGCGCCGCGCCCGCGGGGCCGGCCTATCTCGGCGTAATTTTCGTAACCGATCAGGGACTGCCGGGCGTCCGCGTCGTGCAGGTGTTGCCGGACAGTCCCGCCGAACGCGCCGGCTTGCGCGCTGGCGATACGATCCTTCGCGCGAACGGCCAGTTTCTCGCCGGGGGTTATACCCTGCGATCCATGATCGATGCGTTGACGCCGGGCGCCCGCCTGGACCTGGAAGTGAAGCGCCAGAATGGTCACGAGGCCAATCTCAGCGCGGAACTGGACCGGGCGCCAACGGGCAATCTCTGGGAGAACGCGCAATCGTTGCGCGCCCGCCCCTGAACTTTCAAAACCCCGCGTGTCCGACCCGCCCCTCAGACCTCGACCAGTCCCGGCGTCGATGCGCCAAGTTGTTCCGGCATCAAGCGCTCCAGCGCGGCCCGCTCGCGGTAGCCGTCGGAGAGCAGAGCGCCCAGATACAGCAGAAACGACTCGCGCATGCGCTGGACCTGATAGTCAGGCAGCATCACCGCTTGATCCAGTAGACTGCGCATGAAGACCATTATGCCCGCCGCCGCCGCCGCCGGGTCCAGGTCGCGCCGCACAATCCCGCTTTCCTGATCCGCCCGCACGACCGCCGTCCATTCCTGTTGCACCGAAGCGACGTAATCCTTCAAGAGTTGCTTTAACTCCTGATTGCCCAGGTCCTTTTCGGTCATGAGGGCGATCGGAAACAAGGGGTAGCGCGATCCGCGGTCCAGTACGAGATGCAACATGGTGCGCATCTTCTTCAGAATTTCCGAGGGCTCTTGCAGCTGCTCGGCGAAACGCACGGCGTCGGGATCGCTGCGGACAATTTCGCGCACGACCAGCAGGAGATCGGCGATGCAATCATCGAGGGAAACCCAGTAGTTATAGAAGGCGCCGCGAGTCAGACGGGCGCGCCGGACGATTTCGCAGACGCTGGTATGATGATACCCGCGAGTTACGATTTCTTCCATGCACGCTTCTCGGATTTTTTCGAGTGTCGCCTCGCCTTTTACATATTTGGCGCGAACGAGCTTGTTGCGAGCTTGCATTTGTTGTCCCTCCCCGCGCCGGGTTGTTTTTTTTGCGCCATGCAAAAGCACGGCTGTGACTGCGGGGACATGTGGCCTGATAATGACAATCGTGTGATAGAAGTTCAAGAAAAAAACAAATCGTTGAGGAATCCTTATTAATGAAATCACAAGATCGACGTCCGCACTACACTCAGCCTGTGAGCGAAATCGAGCGCAGCGACTGCGAAACCCTGATTCGCCTGGCCCTGGAAGAGGACGCGCCGGGCGGCGACGTAACCTCGGAGTCCATTTTTTCCGAAATGGAGTCCGGTTTCGCACGCGTCACGGCGCGCGAAACCGGGGTACTGTGCGGTGCGAAAGTCGTAGCGTTCCTGCTGGATATAGACGCCGAGCGCAGCGGAACGCGCGTAAATTTACGCATGTTGCTGGCCGACGGCGCAGCGTTTCAACCCGGCGATAGTCTCCTGGAACTGCGCGGACCCCTGCGCACCCTGCTGCGCCTGGAACGCCCGATTCTGAATTTTCTCCAGTATTTAAGCGGAATTTCGACGGTTGTCGCCGGCGCTGCCACGCGGGCCGGCCCGGAGATCGCCGTCCTGGATACGCGCAAGACCCTGCCCGGTTATCGCCGTCTGGCCAAGTACGCGGTTTACTGCGGCGGCGGAACCAACCACCGCATTTCTTTGAGCGATATGGCGATGATCAAAGACAATCACGTGGCGGCCGCCGGCGGGGTGCGGGAAGCCGCCGAACGGGTGCGCGCCCGCCAGCCGAACACGCCGATGGAAATCGAGATCGACTCGCTGGGTCAGTTGGCGGAGGCCCTCGCCGCCCGGCCCAGAGCGATCCTGCTCGACAACATGGATCACGACACGCTGGCGCAGGCCATTGAGCGCATCCGCGCCGCCGCACGCGAAACCGGAAACGCGAGCGCTCCTCTGATCGAGGTCTCGGGCGGCTGGACGCCGGAGCGATTGCGGGAGCTGCAGGGGCTGGGTCCGCTCGGCGTCAGCATGGGCTTTCTCACCCATACGACGCGCTTCCTCGATCTGAGTCTCGAATACGTTTCGGAGACATAATTCCAGCGAAAGCGCCGGACAGACCGGGCTTTTTTTCCGATACTGAAGAAAGTCGGCGCGCGACGCCGGAGGCGGGAACTCGTGGAGCAGGACGCAAAGAAATATTACAACGCGGCGCTCGCCGCAGAACGAGCCGGCAAAGCCGCCGAGGCGTTGAAGCTCTACCGCGCCGCAGCCAGGGCGGATCTTAACTTTCGGCCGGCGTTCCTTAACCTGGGCGCTTTTTACGCCCGGCGCGGCCGCCCGGATCTTTCCACGCCCTTCTTCCAAAGGGCTCTCGAACTCGGCGAGGACGACGCAGTCTACTTTAATCTCGGCGCGGAAATCTACAAGTTGGACCGCCTGGAAGAAAGCGCCGCGTATTTAAAAAAATGTCTGCGCCTGAATACGCGCTTCATCAAAGCGCACATTCTGCTCGCGTATGTGTACTCGCGGCTGAAAGATGCAGCCCGCGCCGAAATCTACTTTCAAAATGCGCTGAAAATCGAGCCGGGCAATCGCATGGCCGGGCTCGGGTTCGCCGTGCTCCTCGCGGATTCGGGCGCCTTTGAACGCTCGCTGGGCGTGGTCGAAGGCTGTCTGGCTCGTGCGCCGGCGGATGAGTCCCTGCAGAATCTGCGCGCCGGACTTTTGATGAAGCTGAATCGCTATGATGAGTCGCTAATCGAATACCGACGGCTCGCGCATGAGGCCGAAGGCTTCAAAGGCTTCACCGCTTTTCTGGAAAACGCGCGCACAGCGGGCGACAACGACCTGGATACGGCCCTGGCCGGAAACGGCGCACGCATCAAGGAGCGTACCGCGCGGCTGCGCGCCCGCATTGAAATGCGCAAACAACGGCTGGGCCGACCCGCCGCAGACAACCCCTCCCCCGCGCACCATGGCATTGAAGGCGCCCTGGACGTTCAGGAAGAGCTTCAGGAAGATTTGCGCGACCTGGTGGATTTGAGCTTTTTGCATTTGTTTCAGGGTGATCCGGATCGTGCGCTGCAATATCTTGTGCAGGCGCGCAAGCTCAAACACGCGCGCGACAAAAACGCTCCGACCGGCTGAGGCCGCGCAAATTGCCGCGCCTTGCACACGCCGACTTTACGGCGCAGAGACGCCGTCGCCGCGCCCCAGGATTGTCACGTGATAACAACGCTGGCTTTTTTCCAGAATCGCGTAGAGCGCGCCCTCGTCCTGCAACTGAAGCAGCGTTTCCATAAGAGCGGCGTGAAACTGTCGCCGCAGGGCCTGACCCTGCAAATAACCCAGTCGGCGTCTCAAGTCCGCAATGATCTCCGCCAGCGCGCCGTCGCCGGGAGCGGCCGGCAACGCGACGTAGTACTCGTCGTAGAATATGTCAAAGCTGACCCCGTAGCTGTGGCTGGATGATTGCGAAGCATTGCCGTTGCGATCGCGCAGCCGCTCCTGGTAGCTCGCCGGCCGCAACATCGACGAGATGGCAATCTTGACGGGAGGATAGTCGCCGCGGCGCCTCAGATTCGCCTGGACTCGAGCGGCCAGCTTTTCCAGGCCGGCTTTCGCATCCGGCGTGAGGTAGCGGTATTTTTTAGGAACATTATAGAAAAAGTAAAGCGAGTCGGCGGTATTCGCAACCTCGGTCAGGGCGCCGGAGTCCGTCAGCGCTTTCAGTTCGGAGTCGCGTTCAATCGGTTGAATGCCGTACCGGCGCGCGGCCGCCAGGTGTTCCGTCAGGAGATACGTGCGCAGCGTACTTTCGCGCGTCGGCGTTGCGAAGTCTTCGTAAATCGGAAGTTTTTCTATAAAATTGCGTTCAATTCGAGACGAGTTCTCCAGATACGCCAGCGTCTCCGCCTTGAATACGCCGATGGCGCGCAGGGCGAACCAGAGACCCGCGCCGCCGGTCAGCAACACGCCGCCGCAGAATCCCAGAAGAAACGCCCGCAACTTCATGCCGCATGGCGGCGCATGCGCGTGAAAACGTCCATTGAAAAATGGCAGACAATGCGCGCTGCGGCGCCGGACTGCGCCGATGAACCTGAAGGATCGCGTCGCCCTGGTTACAGGCGGAACCGGAAATCTCGGATCGACGGTCGTCGCCCGTTTGATCGAGTCGGGCGTGCGCGTGCGCGTCACCTACGTGGACGATAGTTACGATCGCCTGCGCGAGGGCCTGGGCGCGCCGGCTGCATTAAGCGGGTCGAAGACCGACCTCGCGGATGCCACGGCCGTTGCAGCAATGGTCGCCGCCGCTGCGCGCGAATTGGGCCGCCTGGATTTTCTGATTGGCCTCGCCGGGGGCTTCGAGTGGAAGCCGTTTGTCGAAACAGATCTGGCGGATGTGCGCCGCATGTTCGATCTGAATTTTACGACTCTGTTTAATCCCGCACGCGCGGCTTTTCCGCTATTTCAGGCGCAGAAAAGCGGCGCGGTAATCGCCGTGGGCTCCCGCTCGGGAGTGCAGAGCGACGCCGGTCTCGCCGCCTACGCCGCCTCCAAAGCCGCTGTGATCAGTTTAGCGCAGACCCTCGCTGCGGAAGGTCGGCCGCACGGCATTCGTTCGTACTGCTTGCTCCCGTCTACGCTCGACACGCCCGCCAATCGACGCGCAATGCCGGAGGCGGACCCGTCGCGCTGGGTGGCGCCCGCGTCCATCGCCGATACTATCGCATTTTTGTGCGCGGACGAACGCGGCGACCTGAACGGCGCCGCCATTCCGGTCTACGGACGCAGTTGACGACAGCGCATCCCGGGCGTTTTTTGCTTGCCGGGACTTGCACGACAACGTGAGATACAGCGTGCGCCGCGTACGTGTACCGACCGCCAGCGGAATGCTGCTCGTGCTGCTCGCGCTGCAATCGAGTCACGTCTTCGGTTTTCATTTTCATATTTCTCGTCCGGGTGACCGGGGCGCGCACGCGCAGGGTCCGCAATCGCTCGTCGCGCATGTGCATGAGCCTCACGAGCATGCGCAGGGAGCGAGTCACAGTCACAGTCACAGTCATGGATCGCCGCAAGGCGACCGGGCGAAGACGCTGGCAGCGCATGCGCAATCGCGCGGCAACGCCCATAGCGGCGTGTGCAGCAGCGAATGCGCCTGCACCCACCATGAAATCGCCGCCTTTTCCCTGGTTAAGTGCGCCCTGCAGGCGCTGCCGGGACTTTTTGTCAGCGCACCCTGGCAGACCAACGCGCACCTGGCGCGCCCGCTGTGCCAGCGCCCGGCGCCTGCGCCCGAAGCTCGCGTTACATTCCGACAACACGGATTTTCCCCTCAGGCGCCGCGTGCGCCGCCCTCCGCCTCCTGATCCATTGACCGTGCGCGCGCTCACAGGCGCGGCGCTGTTCGCCCGGTGCGCCTGCGTACTGTGCGAAACTTAATTCAGGAGCATTCCTCTGGAACAGAATACTGGCGCGGGACTTGCGGGTCGTTGGTTCGACCGTATCATCGTTTTTTCTCTGGAGCGTCGCCGCGCGGTGGCGACGCTGGCGCTGACGGCGGCCGCAGCCGGCGCGTGGTTCACGCGCGATTTGCCCGTCGACGTCTTCCCTGATCTGGATCGGCCCGTCGTCACGGCTCTCGTGGAAGCCGAAGGCTATGCGGCGGAAGAGGTCGAAACGCGCATCACCCGCCGGCTGGAAACAGCCCTCGCGGGCGCGCCGGGGATCGTCGACATTCGTAGCGTCAGCCGGCGCGGACTCTTGATGTTGTCGGCGAGTTTCGCCTACGACGCCGATCCCTATCGCGCGCGCCAGATTGTGAATGAACGCCTGGCCTCCGCGGAGCGCGAGCTTCCGGCGGGCGTACGGGTAACGCTGGCGCCCATGGCTTCGATCATGGGCGAGATATTGTATATTGGCGTCTTCCCTGAAAAACCCGAGGCGACGCCGGAGATCCTGCGCACTTATGCGGAATGGACCCTGCGCCCGCGCTTGCTGGCGACTCCCGGCGTGGCGGCCGTCACGGTAATCGGCGGGGATTTGCGCGAATACCAGATCCGACTGGATGATCGCCGCATGGCGGCCGTAAACCTGGATCTTGATGAAGTCCTCGTAAATTTGAGCGGGCTTGGCGAAAACACAAGCGGCGGCGTGACCGAGCGTGACGGACGCGAAATCGCCCTGCGAAACATCGGAGCCATTTACGACGTTTCCGAAATTGAAAACTCCGTGGCCGGGTATCGCGGCGGCCAGCGCGGACTGCCGGTCCGCACGGGGGAACTCGGTCGAGTGGTTGTAGGCGCCGCGCAAAAGCGCGGCGACGCCAGCGTGGACGGCCATCCAGCAGTGATTCTGGCCGTGCAAAAACAGCCCGGCGCTTCGACTCTGACGCTCACGCAGACCATCGACGAAAAGGTCGCCGAACTTGCCGGGAGCGCGCCGCCCGGAGTTCGCACCGATGCGCGCCTCTTTCGTCAGGCGGATTTTATTGAACGCTCGCTTTCCAACATTGCCGCGGCGATTCGGGACGCAGCTGTAATACTCGCGGTGATTCTGTTTCTGTTCTTATGGAACTTACGCACCACGATCATTTCCATACTCGCCATCCCGACGTCGCTGCTGTCCGCCGTCGGAATCCTGCACGCAGCCGGCTACGAAATCAACACCATGACCCTGGGCGGCCTTACCATCGCCGTCGGCGAACTGGTCGACGATGCAATTGTCGACGTGGAAAACGTCTTTCGACGCCTGCGGGAAAACCGGGCCGCCGGCCTGCCGATTCCCGCCCTGACTGTAATCCAGAATGCGTGCATCGAGGTGCGATCCAGCATTGTCATCGCCACCGCCGCAGTGATTTTGATGTTTGCGCCGGCGCTGCTGCTGGACGGCGTGGAGGGCAGACTCTTTCGACCGTTGGCGCTCGCCTATATGACTGCGATTCTCGCTTCGCTCGGGGTCGCGCTCATCCTGACGCCGGCGCTGGCCGCCCTGCTCTTGCCGGGGCTGAACTTTACGGGGCGACGCGATTCGTGGCTCCTTGGAAAACTCAAACTCTGGCAGGAACGAAACCTGCGCCGTTTTTTGCCGAACCCGCGGCCCATCTTCGCGGCGACGGCCCTCGCCCTGCTCTTGAGTCTGCCCGCTTTCGCGCTGAGCGCGGGAGAGTTTCTGCCTGAGTTTAACGAAGGCAGTCTCACCGTCCAGGTCTGGACCGACGCGGGTACGGGCTTGAGTGAAAGCGTGCGTAAGGCCGGTCGACTGGAAAACCAGATTCGCGCGATTTCCGGCGTCGAACGCACGGCCCGACGCACCGGGCGCGCAGAGCAGGACGAACACGGCGACGGAGTCTACGCCAGCGAAATCGAAGCCCTGCTGAATGCACGCCTCTCCGGCCGGGAACGCGAGGCCGTCATCGATCAAATCCGAAAGCTTGCAGTCGAGGATCCGGCGCTCGCCGTGAACATCGCCCAGCCCATTTCGCATCGTATCGAACACGTCACCAGCGGCGTGCGTTCGGAAATCGCGGCGTTTCTGTACGGTCCGGATCTTGAAATCCTGATGCACAAAGCCTACGAGGCCGGCCAGATACTCAAGGCGCAACCTGAGGTCTCTGACGTATTCGTCGAAACGGCGACCTACGCTGATGAACTAAAAATCTCGCTGGAACCGGCTCGCGCGGCGGCCATGGGCATCCCGCCGGCGCGTGC
This sequence comes from Leptospirales bacterium, assembly GCA_036170535.1. GTDB lineage: Bacteria > Spirochaetota > Leptospiria > Leptospirales > Leptonemataceae > SSF53. Next base: position 34,266 of record JAVHPJ010000070.1, read on the forward strand.
GGCGCGGTTGCTGGAAACCGCGCTTGCCGGCCGGCGCGTGGGCCGCGTTTACGATGGGTTGGCGATTTTCGACATTCGGATTCGCGCCGACGAAGCCGTGCGCAGCGACCCTGAGCGCTTGCGCGCGTTTGTATTGAGCTATCGCCCGGATGGAACCCCTGTGCGCGTCGGCGATATCGCCGACGTCTATGAAACGCGCGGACCGTACGAAATTAAACGCGAGAACGGCGAACGCCGGATCGCCGTAGAATTCAGTCCCCGGGACGATGATCGGGCGGGCGCAGCCGCCGCCGCCGAACAGGCGCTGCGCGAAAAACTTGAACTTCCGCCAGGCTATCGACTCGAGTTCGGCGGACGCCTCGCGGATCGCTCGCGCGCGCTGGATCGAATTCTGCTTCTGAGCGCAGCGGCCTTAGCGCTGATCGCATTTCTGTTGTATCGTCACTACCGAAGCGTTTCGCTAACCTTGCAAACCCTGTTGAATCTGCCGCTGGCGTTTATCGGCGGCGTATTTGCGCTCTGGGTCGCGAACATTCCCATCTCCATTGCAAGTCTGATCGGATTTGTGGCGGTCGCCGGCATCGCTGCGCGCAACGGGATTCTAATGATCACGCACTTTGAACGCCTGCTGCATCACGAACAACGACCCTTCGAGGCGGATACGATCATCGCCGGCGCGTTGGACCGTCTGGCGCCTGCGCTCATGACCGCGGGCAGCGCGCTCCTCGGTCTCTTGCCGATTCTGATTTCCGGACCGGACTCTCCCGGCAAGGAGCTGCTTTTCCCCGTCGCAGCCGTAATCTCCGGCGGCTTGCTCTCGTCCACGTTGTTGGATCTGGTTTTGACGCCGACGCTGTATTACTGGCTGAACGTGCGTCGCGCAGGAGGCGCAGCATGAAGACGCATACGAGACTCGTTTCAGCGCTCGTCGCCGGCGCAGCGCTCAGTCTTTGGTCTGCATTCGGCGGTCTCGCAGCGGCGCCGGAAACGCCGGAGACCAGTCTGCTGGAACTCTGGCGCCTCGCGGCGACGGAAGGTCCGGCCTTTCGCGCTCGCGCTGCGCGCCTGCGCGCGGGCGGTCAGCGCACCGCTGCGTTGCCGGCCTGGTATTCGCCGCAGGTCGACGCTGATCTGGGTCTCTCCGCGGCCAGCAACGGCCGCGAATCGCAAGCGGGTCCGCTGGCGCGACTGAGTGCGCGCTGGCTTTTGTGGGACTTTGGTCGGCAGGCGGCGGAACGCACCACGCTCGCGGCTGTGAACGAAAGCGCGGTCGCGAAGGCGGAACTGGAAATTGTCGCACTCCAGTTGGCGCTGACGCGTCTGTATTATCGGATTCTCTACTACAGCGACCGCAGCGCGGACCTGCAAGGCCAACTGCGCTCGCATGAGCGGCTGCTGCGCCTCTTGCCGCCGCGCATTCGCATTGGTACAGCCGCAAGGAGCGACTACGACGAAACCCGCCAGAGGCTGGAACGATTGCGACTTGAGCAGGAAGACATTGACCGCGACCGCGCGGCGGCGCTCGGCGCGCTACGGACACTGCTTTACGGCGATCCCGAAGCTGCGGGTTTTACGCCGCCCGAACGCTCGCCGACCGCCAGCCTCGCCTGCGCCGCTTGTCGCGACCTCGCCTTCGAAGAGACCCCCGCGGCGCGCTGGTTCTCCGCACGCACGCGCGAAAGTCGCGCGCGCCTGGCGGCCCGGGAACGCGAACTCTACGCGCCGCGCATTGAAGGCATGGTCTACGGCGGCTATGGACCGCGCCTGGACGTCTTGCGTCCGTCGCGTCCGGAAGTCGGAGTGAGCTTCGGCGTGCGCACGCCGCTGGTTTCGAACTATGATCGCCGCGCCCTCTACGCCGCGGACGCTGCGGACGCCGACGCTGAGCAAGCGCAGTTGGAAACAGAGCGGCGTGCGGCGGAAAACGAACATCGCCAGATCCGCGCGCAGTTTCAGCATGCGGAGGCCCACCTGCCGGCTCTGCAACGTCTGGCATTTAATGCCGAACAAAATCTCCAGAGCGCCTACGCCGATTTTGCGCGCGGCCTGCGCTCGCCTGGCGATATGCTTTCCGCGCTCGCGTGGCTGGGAGAACAACGCGCCGCCGCAGCCGAGCTCAAGCAGGAATGGCTGCTGGCCGGCGCCGCCCTGCGGCTGCTGGCCGACTCCGCTCCGCGCGGGAAATCGGAAATCTCGCTGACGCCGACTGAGAACTTATTTGATAATTCGACAGAAAAGGAGTCTGGACATGAATCTGAATAAACCACTGGCATTCGCCCTCGTCTTGTTGGCCGGGTTGGCCGCAGGGCCGGCGTTGCTCGCGCACGACGAGCATGCGCATACCCGGCCGGCCGTCCTGCCGCCGATTGGTCCGCACGGCGGAAAATACGCAGCCCTGGACGTTCACTTCGTCGAGCTGACCGTGACGGGATCGACTGCGCGCTTTTATTTTCTCGAACCGGACTTTAAAGAGCCGCTGATCGAGACGCTCACGCCGACGGTACGGCTTGAGATTCCAGGAGCTGCGACGCAAACGCTCGCCCTCGTTAAAGACGGGGACGCGTATAAGGCCAATGTGACGATCCCACGCACCGCGCGACGCGTCGTGTTTGCGATTGCCGTAATCATCGACGGCAAGTCGGAGTCGGCCCGCATCACCTACGAGCCGCGTCGGTGAACACAAAACTTACTCCTGGCGCATAGAAACTAAGTACAATTACGGAAATACGAATTGCCGTAAGCGCTTTTCTAGCCTCGTTTGAAGGTGTCCGAAAACGGACGCACTCCTGCGAGGCGCAAATTGCAAACTAAATCAACCTTACTCTTGCTGCTGGCCAGCGCAGCCGTCTTTGTCAGCGCAGGCAATCGCGCGATCTTTGCCATTGGCGGACTGACCGGGACTAAACTGAACGCCCTCTCGGCGACGGCGTTGGCCCCCGGGGTGGCTGAGCTGGAGACCGCGTTCCGTTCGTTTCGGAGCCGGGGCAGTTACAATGAATATGGCCATCTGAAAAATACTCCGGGCGACTATGACCGACTTGCAGCTGGAGAACAACGCACGGCGACCAGCGAGTCGGGGCTGGCGTTCCGGGCCACCGGCGGCTTTGCGGACAACCTGGAGCTGGGCGCGGCCTTCGGGCACACCAACTCGGAGGACAGCCTGAACGGTCCGACGCCGACCGCTTACGACGATTTTGTCGTCGCGATGAAGTACTGTCTCAGCTGCGAACACGCGATCAAGCTGGCATTTCAGAGCGGGGCCAGTCTGAAGACCCTGGATTGGACGCCCACCGGAGAGGCGGGCCTGCTGGCAACCTACGATCTAAGCGACCGAGTCTCGATCGACCTCGACGTCTCAGGCGGCATGAGCGGTAAACGCACGGTCGACGGTCAGCGGGTCACGCAACGCAGCGCAATCGCCCGCCTTGGCATCGGCTTGCTTGTTTTCGAGCGATTGACTATCTTTTCAGAAGTAGGTTACGAACAGTCCTACGCGCGTCGCCGGCGTAACCTGCAACTCAGCCGGGACGTGGCCCGACTGTCGAACCTGAATCCGGATTTTCTGAACCGGGAACCCGGTTTCGAAGCGCTCCGCACGGAAAATGCGTCGATCAACCTCGGCGGCGGCGCAATCTTGCCGATCCCGTTGGCGCAATTTACCGAGTCGGTGCGCGCCTGGGAAAAACGCGGCCTGGGTTCGGCGGGTCTGAGCTACCAGATCAGCGACGCAGCGCTGTTCACGCTGGCATACAGTCAAACCTTTGCGGGCCTGAACACCGGCGGGGGACAAGAGATTGTCGGCATCTTTACGTATCAGTTCGAAGCCGCGGCCGGGGGCGACAGGGAATAAGACTTGCGACTCATCAATCAACCGAGGATGAGGACGCTGCATCATGTTAAGCAAATTAAAATTCTCATCCCAGCTTTTCCTGATCCTGGGCGCGGGCGCCATCGGCGTGATTGTTGCGGCCGGCGCAGCGTTTACCATCGCTTATGCGAGCAGCGAGTTGGGCTTTGAAGCGGCGCTGACGCACGCGCCGCAAGCGGATGCGGCGATGGAAATCCGGGTGCACCTGGCGGAGGCGCACATTCAAATTGAGGAGGCGCTCTCCGGCGATGAAAGCGTGGATCGGCGCGAGATTGAACGTCATCTGCAAATCGCGCGCGACTACGCTCGCGCCCTGCTCTCCGGCGATACCGCGAAAAATTCGTACGTCCCGCCGACCACGGACCCGGAAGTGCGCAAAAATATGGAACGTATTCAGACGGCCCTGGCCGCTTTGACTACGATCACGGAACGTCGCTTCCGCGAAGACGCCGCCGCCGGCTCCGACCTCGATGCGCGCTTTGACGCCGTATACAATGAGATTCAGGACCTGAGCGAAAAAAGCGAGCTGATCATCCGCAGCGATCTGAACGAAGCCACCCGACGACTGACGCAACTCAAGCGCATCGGCGTATTTCTGATCGCCGGCGCCGCGCTGGCCGGCGTGCTGCTCAGCGTTATTCCCGGCCTGCTGTTGATTCGCAGCCTGCGCCGCCGCGTGGGAGAAACCGAGACCGCTTTTCAGTCCGCAATCGAAAACCGCCGACTTACCGCGCGCGCACGAGAAGGCGCGCGCGGCGATGAACTCGATCGCATTGCGCGGCTCGGCAACCAGCTAATCTCCAATTTTTCCGACCTGATCCGCGGCAATCGCGAGGCTTCGTCCGTGCTGCAAGAATACGCCGGCGACGCAAGCGTGCGTGCGGAACGCCTCGCCGACTCCGCCCGTCGCCAGGCGGCCGCCGTGCAAGAATCGGCCGCAACGCTGGAAGAGCTGACCGCTTCGATCGAACGTGTCGCCTATTCGGCGCGCCAACAGGCGACGGACGTCAGCGCAATTCACGAAAAAATTTCGGAGTTAAACGACGCCACGCTGGAGATCCAGTCCGCCATGCTCGGCCTCGCCGGACTGGCTCAGGTCTGGCAGGACCGCGCCGGCGGCGGTCGCAAGGCCGCCGATCAGGCGGTCGGCGCCATGCGCGAAATCGGCGCCACGGCGATTCGGATCGGCCAGGTGCTGGAATTCATCCGCGATATTTCCGAGCAGGTCAATTTGTTGTCGCTCAATGCGTCAATCGAAGCGGCGCGCGCCGGAGAAACTGGCCGCGGCTTTGCCGTGGTCGCCCACGAAATCTCGCGCCTCGCCGATCGCACGGCGGCGAACGTTAAAGAAATCGAAAGCCTGGTTACGCGGACGGCCGGCGCCGTGAAAAACGGCGTCCAGAGCGTTCAGTCGGCGGCGCAGCTGCTCTCCGACCTTACCGACAGCGTCGGCGCAATCGATCATTCCATCGCCGGCGCAAATGCGCTGGTGGAAAAACACAACGAACAGGCGCAAGTAATCGCCGTACGCTCGCAGAGTCTGAGCGCGCTGAGTCGCGAAATTGAACAGGCCTCATCCGAGCAGCAGCTCGGTCTGACCGAGATTAACTCCGCCGTGCAGGGCATGACCGAGGAGACCCAGCGTCTGAGCGAAGCCGCCACGGCCGTATCCTCGCTCGCCGGATTTCTCAAAGAACGCGCCGACGCTCTGCACGCGGCAGTCGTCGCTTACTCCACGGACTAGCCCGGCGGGCGCGCGGGCGCGTGTTCAGAACGCGACCGGCTCAAAGCCAAAGGCGACTTCGAACACGTATTTTTTACGCAGCTTATCGCGTATGCAAACCTGGCGCGCCAACCCGCGCTTGATGGCATCCGGCAGCTTGTGCACCAGACGACTGGCCACGGTCGCACGTTGTTCGCCATAAAGCGCGCGACAGCGACGCTCGTATTCGCCCAGCGCAGTCGCATCCCCGACGCCTTGCGCCAGGGCCTTCAGGGCGGTCTCGGCGGCGAACAGCGCCGTCTGAATCGCTGGTTTGATGCCCTCGCCCGCCCACTTTGAGGCGAAACCGCCCGCATCGCCAATCAGCATGAACCGATCGCCCGAAAGTTTGCGCGGGACTTCGTCGTAGAGCTTATAGCTGTGCCCGGCGAAATCTTCCAGACGATCTTCAATGCCCTTTACGCGACCGATCGACTTGATGTAGTCGAAGAAGCGTCGCTTGTCGTCGTTGAAGTTGTCAGTTTTGCTCTTAAAACGACCTACGCCGATATTAATCCAATCGCCCTTGGCCACATACCAACCGTAGCCAAAATAATCCGGCTCCGGAAAAAGCTCCACCCGGCCGTAGTTGGGCGTGAGCTGCTTTAAAACATCCGCGCCGATCTTGGTTTCCGATTCCGCCGCCAGAATGATGTCTTCGTTCTTTTCACGCTCGCCCCACTTGCGCGAGACCGGACAGCCCGACCCGCCTGCGCCGATCAATAGTTGCGCGCTCAGCTCGGATCCGTCGTCGAGCTTCACGGATACGCCGTTCGGGGTCCGCTCAAATTCGCGGATGCGAGTCGCCTGCCGCACTTCCGCACCGGCCCGGGCGGCTCGATCCAGCAGGAACTCGTCAAACTCCTGACGGATCACTCCAAAACTGGCCGTCTGTCCGTAAGTTGTGAGATGATGTACGTCGTCGACTACGACTGTGCCGCCGTCAAAACGCTGGAGCGTTCGAGGATATTCAGTCGGGCTCAGTTCCAGCAATTGCAAAGCGCCGGGCGTAATCCAGCCCGCACAAACTTTTACGCGCGGAAACTTTGCGTGGTCGATCACCAGGGCTTTTTTTCCCGCGCTCGCGAGACGCCAGGCCGCGGTCGAGCCGCCGGGGCCTCCGCCAATAATGATTACGTCGTAGCTGTTGTTCTGATTCATGCAGTTTGTGAGTTCTCCGGACCTGGTTTCTTGGCGTTTCAGGAGCGGCCGGTGGTTTTACGCGCAGCCGGGCGGGCGCCGCGACGCGCCCCGGCGACGGAGCGCGAGCGATTCGCCGTTCCGTTTCTGGCCTGCGCCGCTGCGCCGCCAAAGAAGTGCTTACGGGTCAGCGGGGCCTGATTGTCATAACCGTTCACCAGCAGCGCCTGGTAGAGCATGATGCCGCCCCAACGGAAGCCGGCGGCGGAGGCGTGCAGATACATGCGGAACATCCGGTAAAACGCCTCGCCGTATTGCGTGCGAATGGAATCGGCGTTTTGCTCCAGGCGCGACGCCCAATGGTCGAGTGTCAGCGCGTAGTGGTAGCGCAGATTTTCAACGTCGACTACGTGCAGTTCGCGCCCTGGTTTTTCCACGGGAGCGATCATCTCGCCCAACGAGGGCATGTAGCTGCCTGGGAAAATGTATTTTTCAAGCCATACATCGGTCGGAGTCGGCGCGCTTTTTCCGATGGAATGCACCAGTGCAAGACCATTCGGTCGCACAACGCGCGATATCAAGTCGTACAGCCGGCCATAGTTCTCGACGCCGACATGTTCCAGCATGCCGATCGACACGAATTTGTCGTAGACTTTGCCGTCCGCGCCAATGTTACGATAGTCGTCCAGAACATACTCCACGCGATCCGGACCCAGACCGAATTTTTGCGCGCGCGCCCGCGCATAAGCGATCTGCTCTTTTGAAATATTGTAAGAACGGATTTTTACGCCGTATTTGCGGGCCGCATGCAGTGCAAAACCGCCCCAGCCGCAACCGGCCTCCACCACCGTCTCGCCGGGCGCAAGACGCAACTTACGACACACGAGATCAATTTTCGCCAGCTGGGCTTTTTCCAGAGAATCGCGTTCCGACTCGAAATAAGCGCAGGTATACTGCATGGCTTCGCGATCCAGCCACAATGAGTAAAAGTCGTTGCCCAGATCGTAGTGAGCTGCGATGTTCTTGCGCGAGCCTTCACGCGTATTGCGGCGGCTGAAATAACCGATAGTAAACTTGAGTTTTTCGATAAGCGATGTTTTTACGAACCCATCCTTAACGATGAACCCGAGATGCATCACTTCCTGTATGTCCCCTTCGAGATCAATTTCTTCGGCCATATAAGACTCGCCGAATCCAAGGGAGGGATTTCGGAGCAGCTCGCGCAGCGCGCGTTCGGTTTTGATGCGCATACGGAAGCGCGGTTCTGCGCCCCGGCGATACCAGCTGCCGTCCGGAAATTCGATGGCGAAAGCGTGCGGGAATTCGACTCGTTCAAAGATGGTTTTCAGTACGGAAATCATCGACGCAACCTCGCAAAATCACAACAGCGCGTGGTTTACCGCAGGCGGAATCGGTTCGTAAAGAAATTTTGATGGGCGCAGCGCGGTTTTTTCACCGCGCAGTATTGCGTACAGATTTCACTGGCGTGACGTCAGCGGATCGCGTCCGCGTCCGCATCCGCCGCCCGGTGGCGCGTTCCGGGAGCTTTTCCGTTTATGTCGCCCCCGGGAATCCGCGGTTTCAGACAGAAACCGGCCGCCGATCGGCGGCGCGAAAGCGTTCAATAAAGGCGCGCAGTTCGGACGTTTTCATCGTGCGCACCACGGCGCGATCGACGCAGCAGGCGGCCGCCTGGACCAGGTCGCTCAATTCCGCCGCGCTCAGTTGACGCACTACGCCCGCCCGCAGGAAGCGGCGGGCTTCGCGACGCAGCGCATCGTTCTGACGGCCCAGTTCCAGAACCGCCGGCGGCGGTCCGCCCAGATCGCTGATCAGTCGCAGGGTCTGCATGAGTCGCAAGAGATAGTAGGTAATGTCGATTTCGTACCAGTAAAAGCCGGCCTTTGCGCCGCCCGCGAAGGCGTGGTGGTTGTTGTGCCAGCCCTCGCCCAGGGTCACCAGCGCCAGAGCAAGATTATTGCGGCTCGTATCCTCGGTTTCAAAGCGGCGCTTACCCCAGACATGCGTAAGCGAGTTGATCGTAAAGGTCCCGTGCCAGAGAAACACCGTGCTCACAAAGAAACCCCAGACCAGCCACTCCGCGCCGCCGATCAGAAACAAGACGACTGCCAGCAGGACCGGCGGCGCCAGGCTGTACTTCTCAAGCCAGACCAGTTCCGGAAAACGACTCAGATCTTTGGGCCACTGGCGCTCATCTTGAAATTCCGGGTGATGTTTGAGCGTGAGAAACCAGAGCGTATGCGAAAACAGGAATCCATGCCGGATGGGCGAATGCAGGTCGGTCTCTTTGTCGGAATGGCGATGGTGCCAGCGATGGTGAGCGGCCCACCAGAGCGGACCCTGTTGGATCGCGGTGCAGCCCCAGAAGCCCATTAGAAATTGCACAACGCGACTGTTCACCCGGTAGCCGCGATGGCTGAAATACCGGTGATAAAAGCCGGTAATTGCAAACATGCGCGCCGCATACAGCGCCGCCGCCAGAGCGACTGCGCCCCAACTGAATTCGACAAAAAAGACGGCGAACAGACTCAGGTGAAAGACGAAGTAAGGCAGGTTCTCTACTGTAAAAACTCCGTGCCGGGTGGCGGCGATGGGATAGTCCAGTATGCGTCGAGCAAGGCTCCGGGTTTCTTCCATATATAGTTTCTACTTCTTCAGGCGTTGTATTCTTGCGCGCAAGTCCGCGGGCGGTCCAAAGCGGGCCCCTGATTTAACTACGAACCCGGCCGGCGGCGGCAGTTGCAAAAAAATACGGCCGGCCGGCCGCGCCGCCCATCGGGAATTTCCACTCGACGCAGTCGCGCTCCGCACGCTTCCCTGAGACCCATATGGCCCGACGCACGCTGCTACTGGATTCCGCCGCTGACCGCGAAGCGCCCCCCCGCCGATCCTCCGGCGGCTGGTTCTGGAAGCTCTTGCTTGGCGCAGGCGCGGCTGCCGCCGGCCTGTCCGCCTACGCCGCCTATGCGATCCATCGCCCGCGCCGCCGGGACTTACTGGACGATTATACAGTTACGCCCTTCGAATTGCAGACTCCGCACAAAGACGTGGAATTTATCACCGAAGATGACGTGAAGCTGCGCGGCTGGTTGTTTGAAAACCCCGGCGATCCGCGCGTCGTTATAGGCGCTTCCGGACGCTGGGGCTCCAAGGCCGACTTGATCGGCATCGGCACGGGCCTGTGGCGCGCCGGATTTAATGTGCTTTTATTTGACTGTCGTGGACGCGGCGAAAGCGAAGCGGCGCGCATTTCCGCCGGCTATTACGAGCAGCGCGACTTTCGAGCGGCCCGGAACTTCGTTCGCCATACAATACCCGGAGCGCGGATTGGACTTCTGGGTTATTCCCTGGGCGCGGCTGTCGCCATCCTGGCGGCGGCCGAAGATCCGCGGATTCGCGGCGTGGTCGCCGACTCGCCCTTCGCATCCCTCGGCGGCATGATCGCGCACTACTTCTCCAGTAAGGGCTTGCCGGGACGCATGTTGGCGTCCCTCGCCGCCGCCTGGAATCAACTGCTCTACGGCTACAGCCTCGCCGACATTTCGCCCGAATACTACGTCGCTGACATCGCTCCGCGGCCCTTGCTGTTGATCCATGGCGAAGCCGATTCGGTTACTCCTTTGAGCGAATGCGAACGCATCTACGAAGCGGCGGGCGTTGGTCGCGAGCTGTGGATCGCCGAGGGCGCCGAACACTGCGGCGCTTATTTCGTCGATCGCGCCGCCTACATCGAACGCGTGGCCGGATTCTTTGAAAAGGCGCTGTCTGCGTGAGCCCGATCACGACCGTTCCCCTGCACTTTGTCGAGGCCGGCGTCGGCAATCCGCCGATTGTGATTCTGCACGGACTGTTCGGCTCTTCAAAAAACTGGACGCAGATCACGCGGGCTCTGGGGGCGCGCCGTCGCGTGTTGGCCCTCGATCAGCGCAATCACGGGGATTCGCCGCACGCAGCGCCTCACTCGCTTGAAGCGCTGCGCGCCGATCTCGCCGCGTTTCTCAGCGCGCAGGGCGTTTCGCAAGCGATCCTCCTGGGGCACTCGATGGGCGGCATGGCGGCCATGTCCTGCGCCTCCCATCATCCCGAACTCGTCGCGGGACTGATCGTCGTCGACATCGCGCCCCGCGCGTATCCGCCGCATCATCAAAAAGAGCTGGCGGCGCTCAGCATCGACCTCAGCCGCTTTGAGACGCGCAGCGCTATCGATGCGGCGATGGCGCAACACCTGCCGGATCAGGCGACCCGTCAATTTCTGCAGATGAACCTTGTCCGCGATGGGGAGGCGTACCGCTGGAAACTGAACGTCGCCGAACTTGGCGCCGCCAGAGCGACGGAAAATTTTGGCGATACGGACGCGCATTATTCCGGACCGACCCTGTTTATCGCCGGCGGGCGCTCCAACTACATTCGCCCTGAAGACCACGCCGCAATCCGCGAACGCTTTCCGGCGGCGCAAATCGTAACTCTCCCGGAAGGCGATCACTGGCTGCACTACACGGCGCAGGTCCGGTTTCTGGAAATTGTCACGGATTTTCTGAATCAAATCTGACTCGATCTAACGCGCCAGAGGCGCTCAAACTGACTCAAATATTACAGTTCAGCTGCAAAATACTAACAGCTTTATACCATTCGCAGTGCGATTCCCAATTGACTGCCTCCGCCCGCCGACCGTAGCTCGGGCGACCCATGCACCCGCGCATTCTTCGCTCGCTAAGCATTCGCATGCGGCTGCTCATCGCCGCAGGCGCGGCCTGCGCGGCAGTACTGGTATTCGTGACGCTGGGCCTGTGGATCGGCTGGCGGCTTCTTGAGCGCTACACGGAAGCCCGCCGCAACCTGGACCTGGCGCGCAGTTCCGAGATGGAGTTTCGCTGGCAGGTGCAGGAGTGGAAAAACACGCTGCTGCGGGGGCAGGATCCGGAGGATTTCACAAAATATTCCGCCAGTTTCCGCAAGCGCCGGACAGCGGTCGGCGAAAACCTGGCGCGCCTGCGCTCCGCGCTCGGTCCGCAGCATGAGCTGAATGCGAGCCTGAGCCAGCTGGAGGCGGCCCTGCAGAATCTCAACAGCGCCTACGATCGGGCGCTCGGCAACTACGACTCCGCCGATCCGTCTACAATCTTAGCCACCGACCGTGCAGTGCGCGGCATGGACCGCAAACCGTCCGAATCGTTTGAGGCCGTCATTGCCACCCTGCAAAACGAGCTTGAGACCGATTTGGAGAGGCTGACCGCCCGGAGCGCTTACCTGCTCGGCGGCGGCGCGCTGGCGGCGCTCTTTATGATTCTGGCTGCGAGCCTGCCGCTGATACGAGTAATCAATCTCAGCCTGCAGGCGATTCTGACGGCCCAGCGCAGCATGGCGTCGGGCGATCTTACGGGGGCGGTAGAGGGTCATGTATCGGGTGAATTTGCAGTAATTCGCGAAGAACTCTTGAAAACAAATGCGCATCTGGTGGCCCTGGTGGGCGCGCTGATTCGCGCACAGCAAAGCGCAAACGCGGCGACGGTCGCCGTTCAGCAAACAATGCGCCGCGTATCCGGCGCCACCCAGGAGCAGTCGGCAACGTTGGAAGAAGTCGCCGCCGCAGTCGAGCAGCTCTCCGCTTCCGCCCGCAGCATATTCGATTCCGCCGGAAGCCAGCGCACCGGCCTTGCAGCCGCGTCGCGCATGGCGGGCGAATCGTCCGGGGCCATCCAGTCGATGAACGGGGTCCAGCAAAACCTGGCCAGCCGCGCCGAAGACGTATTGCAGAAGGCCGTTCGCGGCAACCGCACCCTGGAGATTTCCGTGCAACAAATGGGCGAAATTCAATCAATTTCGCAACGCATCTCCGGCATAACGACGGCCATTAACGAAATTTCAGAGCGCACCAACCTGCTGTCGTTGAATGCCGCGATCGAAGCCGCGCGGGCGGGCGATCACGGGCGCGGCTTCGCCGTGGTAGCGGAAGAAGTCGGGCGGCTGGCGCAACGCAGCAATGCCAGTTCAGATGAAATCAACGTCTTACTCAAGCAGGCCAGCGAGCGCATAGCGGACGGAAATCGAGACATCGCCGCCACGCAGGTCGCTTTCGCCGCGATTGAACGCGCCATGCAGGAACTGGCGCGCGAAGTGCAATCGGTGCGCCAGACCGGCGTCACGCAGACGGCGATCATCGAGCAACTGAACGCGCAAATTCAGAAACTCGACTCGCTTGCAAATGAAGTGGCGGATGCTACGCGCGACCAGCGCGACGCCGCGGACGAAGTAGCTTCGGAAATCTCAACCGCCAGCCAACGCGTTGCGGATAACTTAAACGATATTCAAGCGCTCCAGGCGCTGGTGGAACGCCTGAGCGAAAATATGCAGGAGTCGGCGACGCTCTGCCAGCGCTTCCGCCTGCCCGAATCAGCGGCGACCGTTTAATAAACCGTTGCGGCGGCCCCGGCCTCAGAAAGTCGCGAGCCACAGGCGGCGCGCCAGAGGTTCATGCACGACCAGCGCGCGTCGGTCGGGGTACTGCGCCTGTATCGCGTCCAGGCTGGCGGGCGGCGTTTCAAGCTGCACGCTCAGGCGATCGGTGCGCGCCTTCGAAATGCCGTAAAACGCATCAAAAATCTGCGCCGCCTCGAGGGCGTCCCCGTCGGCATCGGCGCCAAACGCGGACGGCGCTAAAATCACAAACTCTTCGGTTACGGCGTAAATGCGGTCCGGCGCCACGCCCGGGTCGAGCAGCGCGTAACCGCCGCGCAACTCATAATACAGCCGGCGCGTAAAGCGCGAGTCCGTCGTCCGCACCCGATCGGCGGGCGCGTACAACGCGCTGTAGGGCCGAATTGAAGTCTGCGTACGCTTCCGGTTGCGCAGAGACAGTTCAATGCCGAGGGCGCGTTCGACCGTCCAGCCGCGCGGCGCCTCTCCGTCCAACAAGCGCAGGTCCAGCTGCCAATCGGCGGAGATACGGCCCTGCAGCTGAGCGCAGAGGGCGCGCGCATGCGCCGCCAGGAGCCAGCGGGTTTCCGTGTCGCGCGCCGGGTTCGCGCCGGCCAACCAACGTTCTTCCCGGAGACACGCCGGAGCAGCCGGCCCGGATCCGTTCGGGGCGGCCGCGACGACTTCGCTTCCGCCCGCAGCCGGACGGGAGGCGGGTAGTTCTACAGATTGCACGCACCCCAGACCCAGCGCGAGAAAACAAGCGCTTGCAAGACGAAGGCCGGCTCTGCAATTAGTATCAGAATTTCGCATCTTCCGTTCGATTCCGCCCGTGGTCTATTGTCGGCCGGCGGAGAGTGCGGTCTTGAAGCGGACGCGACCGGAATGGTATGATTATCTACGATACGCTGATCCCGGACGTGAAGGTTATTGAACCGCGTGTATTCGATGATCCGCTGGGCTCGCATTTTGAAAGCTTCAACGATGCGCAGCTGCGCCATCGACTGTTAATTCGCGAGTCCTTTATCCAGGAAAGCGATGTCAGCGGCGAAAAAAACACCCTGCGCGGCCTTTATTATCAGCTCCATCAGCCGCAGGGGCTCCTGATTCGCGCGCTACGGGGCGAAACCTATCATGTGGCCGTCGACGTACGGCACAGTTCGCCGTTTTTCGGCAAATGGGTCGGCGTATACATCAATGAGGAAAATCGACGAATCCTCTGGATTCCCGCGGGCTTTGCGCACGGCTCCCTGGTGGTGACGGACATGGCGCGGCTGTTGATTAAGACCACAGCGGAAGCCGATCCGGACGATGAGCGCGTCCTGGTCTGGAACGATCCCGATGTGGGCGTCGATTGGCCGCTGTGGGGCGCGCAGCCAATTCTCAGCGAACGTGACAGCCAGGGGCGGGGACTGCGCGAAGCGGAAGTCTATCTCTGGTCGGAAAACTGACCCGGCCGGGCGCGCGGGACCCGTGGCCGGCGCGGGAGTGCGCGGTTGCGCGCGCGCGAGGGGCCGGCGCCGCCGCTCAAATCTGATACGACACGCGAAAGGCCGCGTCCACGCCGGGAGGCGACTCTGAAAGCTTTTCGAAACTCACCCCGCTTTGCGGTTCCGCATGCTCGCGCACGCCGCCGGTGATCAGGATCTCGCCGGACTCGGCCCAGTCTTCACCCAATTTGCTGGCGGCGTTCACTTCGGCGCCGTATACGTCCGAATCGCCAATGCGCAATATCCGACCATAGCCCAGGCCCACGCATAGAAGTATGCGTTCTTCCTCCGCCTTGTCGACGTTGTAGAGTTTAAGCTTCGCCTGCATCGCGATCGCAGCCTGCATCGCCTTGTTTACATTGCGAAAAATCGATAAAAAACTGTCGCCCTCGACTTTTAAGAGTATGCCGTCGTGTTCGTCAATAACCGGCAATAACACGCGCTCTGATTCATAGATCGTCTGCAAAAAATGAATGATGCCGAATTTTGCGACGCCGCGCGAAAATCCGGACAGGTCCGTAAACATGACGCACCAGACCTCGCCAAACAAATCCCAGATGCGCTGGTCGATCTTATCTTTGTCCGCGCCCGGCTCGAGGCGCTTGTGAATTAAAGACTCCAGACGATCTTCGGAGGCGCTGCTGTTCACGGAACGACGATAGTAGGCCATAGTGCAATTGCTCCTTTGCGGAAGCCGCTTATTTCGTCGGCGGTAAATCCAGACCGGTTCCCCGTTCGCGAATCGGGTATCCCAGAAACGAGAAGAAGCCCAGCAGAGCCGCCGCGCCCGCCGCCAGCGCTACGAATTTCAGACCGGTTTCGGCGTCCGCGACGTCGCTCTTGCCGAAAGCGTCGTCCATCAATCCAAAGAAGAGAATCGATCCGCCGATAAAAGATTTCTGAAAAATCGCCTGCACGCCGAAGTAAATGCCTTCGCGCCGCTGACCGGTCAGCTTTTCGTCGTAGTCCACGCAATCCGATAATATTGCAAAGGGCAGCATCAGAAAACCGGAGGCCGGCACGCCGAGCAACGCCACCACGAAGATTGTCTGAGTCATGCGATCGCCAAAGGGCAGATCGCCTACAAAGAACAATAGCGCCATCGCAATCGCCGATCCGAGCAGCGTCGCCAGCATAATAGGATATTTTCCAAAGCGCTTTGAAAGCACGTTCAACGCCACAAAGCCGATCACATTTACCAGGATGAACGGCCCCATGACCAGGCTTACCTTATCTTCCGTGAGACCGAGCACCGTTTGCACCCACTGCGGCACCAGCATCAGCATCAGGTTCAATGCAAACCAGTAGAGCGAGGTGGCGGCGATGAGATACCGAAAGGGCTTGTTATCAAAGGTCATGCCGACCCATTTAAATACGGATGCGGACTCGACCGGCGCCGGCCCCTGCCCGGGACGTTCTTTGATGAATAGGATGGTCGGCAAAAGAAAAATTACCGTAAGCACGGCGACGATCACGCCATTGCCAAAGTAGCCAAAATGATGAATGAGGATGCCGGCGACGCCGAAGAGCATGGTGCCCACGGTTACAAAAAGCGCCTGCAGCGTGCTAATGTTCACTCGTTCGCGTACGTCCGCCGTCAGTTCCGGCAGCAGCGCAAGATAGGGCGAAACGACAATCGTATAAAGAATGAAGAAAAGCTGAATCATCACGCAGACGTAAACCAGATTCACCCAGCCCTCGCCCTGCACGGGCGGCGTCCATAAAAAGGCGATGACCAGGGCGTAGGGTATGACGCCCCACAGGATAAAGGGGATGCGGCGCCCGCGCGGCGATTTGCTCTGATCGCTCCACCAGGCGACTAGCGGATCGGTAATCGCGTCCGTGATACGACCGGCCAGAAAGAAAAACGAAAACGCCAGCAGCGGCGCATAGCCGTCGCCCACCCAGTATTTATATAACCACTGGGAGATTACCAGATTGGGCAAATTCATCGAGAGGCCGCCCGCCGCGTAGGCGAGCTTCTTCGAGAGGGGCAACTGGCTCATGCATGCACTCCACGGCGCGGGTCAAATCGTCGCCGACGCCTGCGAAAGTGTTTCGCAGGCGTTATCTTTTTTGGCCTTATATTTCTTTCGACGCTTTGTCGAGGAAGGCTTTTTCTTTGCGGGACAGGGATTGCATCCCTTCTTTTGAAATCTTTTCGAGCAGTCGATCGACTTCCGACTGCATCTCATTGCGACTGCGTTCTTTCGCCTCGTATTCGGCCTGGCGCTTTTCCCACTCTTTGCGCTTCTGGTTCATCCGCCGCTGCCGCAGGGCTTCCTGCCAGCGCTCCCGGAGACCCGGCCCCGCGGAGGAGCCGGCGGCCGTCGACAGCGAGCTTTCCGACATAACCGAGTAGTTGCGTCCCCGCCGGGCGTAATAATAGAGGAAGAGCGCCGCCGACAATGCGCCCCCGCAATAGAGTATGACGCGCATGGTTCCGCCCAGAAGGCCCAACAGGATCAAGGTCAGCGGGACAATCCATTTCATGCGCACCGGGATTACGAAGAAGAAAAGCGCCTGGCGCTCCGGCCAGAGAATAGCGTAGGCCGTCAGCATCGCCGCAATGCCCGCATCGATTCCGTAGTAGAGATTGCCGGGAACCAGCGTGACGGGGATCAGCGAAGTGAGGCCCCCTGCCGCAACGCCGCCCGCGAGCCCGATCCAGAAGAAGCGCAGAAAGTTGTGCCGACCCCAGGCGCGCTCGAGTTCCGCGCCGAACATATACAGAAACAGACAATCGAGCGCGAGGCCCAGCAGGGCGTAGATAAAGCCGGCGCCCGGCGACAGCAGAAAGTGCGTTAAGAGCTGCGCCGGGTGAAAAGCGGCCGAAAACTGCAGTCCATGGTCCGCGACGATCCCGCGCATGCCGTGCGGGTAAAAAAGACTCGCCGCCAACCACTGCACCGCAAATGCTGCTATCAAGAGCCCAATCAGACGCAACACCACGTCCGTGACCGGGGGATAGTAGTACTGCTGCTCGGACCAACGTTGCTGCACGCCGGGATTGTAGCTGGAAACGGCTAAATCCGGCAAGCAGAACAATTCAGCCGTACGTGTTCCTCTTCTGGCGCCGCCCCGACGGCCAGAGCCTCGCAGGGTCGAGCGCCGGCCGCGTGGCGTAGACGGCCGGTCCGGTCCAGGTACGGCCCGCCCCGCGTCCCGGAGCGAGCGCCCCATGACAGAAAAGCAGAAACGGATTCTTAAGATTGTCGAACGGACGGTCCTCATCGGACTTCTGGCGCTCGGACTTCTGGGCGGATTGATCTACGGCTATATCGTAGCCCAGGTCGCCAATCGCCAGGAGCTGGCGCTCCTCGCTAACTACCGCCCCTCCACTCCCACGCGACTCTTCGACCGCAACGGCGAGGTCTTCGCCGAACTGTATCGTCAGCGCCAGGAATTGACCCGCTTTCGCGACATTCCGCCGCACGTTGTGCAGGCCTTTCTCGCCGTCGAAGACGACGCCTTTTTCCGGCACTTCGGCATCGACATTCCCGGCATTTTCCGCGCGCTGATTAAGAACATCCTGGCCGGGCGCGTGGTCCAGGGCGGCTCCACGCTCACGCAACAGTTATCAAAAGCGATTTATCTCAATCACGAAGGCGAGCGCGAACGGTCCGTTACGCAGAAGATCAAAGAAACCATTCTTGCTTTGCAGATTGAAGAGAATCTTTCAAAAGAAGAGACGCTCGAAGTCTATTTTAATGTGATCTACCTGGGACACGGCTGCCAGGGAATCGCCTGCGCCTCGCGCCTGTACTTCAACAAGAATGTTCAGGATCTGACGCTGGCGGAAGGCGCGTTGCTGGCGCGCATGCCCAAGTCGCCGCTCGCCTACAGTCCGTTCAAGGATCCCGCCGAAGCGCGGCGTCAGCACCGCTTTGTGCTGCGACGCATGGCGGCCGCCGGCTTTCTTCCGGAAGACCAGATCGAGCGCATCCACAATGAGTTCTGGAATAAGTACTGGGACAAGGTCGTCGTACAATCGCCCTCTCGATCGCAGTGGGGACAACGCCTGGACCGCGCGCCGTTTTTCACCGACTACGTGCGCCAGATTCTCGAGAACACGCCGGAGATCGGCCCCGAACGACTCTACACGCGCGGGCTGCGCGTGTACACCACCCTCGATCTGCGCCAGCAGCTCATCGCAGAAGACGAAGTCACAAAACAAATCGCCTACGTGAACAAGTACAGCCGCGCTAACGTGCAGGCCGGGGGCCGCGGCGGCGTCGACTTTGGACTCTTCAGCCTGCGCAATACCCTTTCGATGATCGTGCCCCTGGCCACGCCCGTCGTGCACGGTCTTGACGATCGCGGCCAGTTGCGCAAGGAAATGGAAAGCGAGATGCTGGACGCGAGTCAGCTGCTGGCCTACTTTACGCCCGCGAACAACGAAGCGGCGGCTCTGGAAGAGTTTCGCAAGGACACCTACACCTACACGACGAACCTCACGGTGCAGGGCGCTTTTATCGCCATTGAACCGCGCACCGGCTACATCACGACCATGGTCGGCGGCGCAGACTACTCCCCGCAAAACCAGTTTAATCGCGTTCTGCGTGCGCGCCGGCAGCCCGGTTCGGCGTTTAAGATCTTCGTCTACGGCGCCGCCCTTGAGACGCGCGCCTACAGCAGCACGACGGCGATCAACGATGCGCCGTTCTTTACGATCGCGCCCGACGGCAGTTCCTGGTCGCCAGGCAACTACGACCAGGGCTTCCAGGGCATGGTGCCGGCCTCGCGCGCCTTCGCCCTTTCCCTGAATACTCCCGCCGTCCAGACGTACTTTCGCGTGGGCCCGGAGCCGATCATCGACTTCGCCAGTCGTTTGATGAAGATCAGCGACACGTGGCGCTTTAATCCCGACCCGGCGATGGCGCTGGGTTCGAGCGAGATCACGCCGATGGAACTGGCCACGGCGGTTGCGATTATCGCCAACAACGGAAAAAACGTCATTCCCTATCCGATTCGCTATGTGGAAGACCAGAGCGGCGAACAGTTATACAATCAGGAAGAACGCGTGCGGCGAATTCTTGCGTTGCGCTCGGAACAGAACAAGTCCCAGGTAATTGAACCCGGTCTGGCCTTCATTCTGCGGGACATGATGAAACAGGTGGCGAACGCCGGCACCGCAGTGCACGGCGTACGCGGCGAAGGCGGTTTCCGCGGCGATCTGGCGTGTAAAACCGGCACAACGTCCAACTTCTCCGACGCATGGATCACCGGATTTAATCCGGAGTACGTTACGACAGTCTGGTTCGGCTATGACAAGTCGAGCATCACGATGGGCAGCGGCATGGCCGGCGGTCAGATCGCAGCGCCGGTAATGGGCGCCTGGTATCGACGTTATTACCAGGAACAGAGCCTGGCGGCGCCCGCCTTTAAGGACCTGCCGGACAAGGATCTCCCGCCGCGCGACGTGGTCAGCACGCCCTGCGACGGCTACGGCATGGGCGAACGCACGATCGACGGCGTCACCATCAAAGCGGCGACCGATGGAACCTGCGGCGGAGATCGCATCTACGATGCGCGCGAACTTCTGATGAAGGAACTGGGCATCAAGCCCGAAGACCTGGGGCAGGAAGGCCGCGTGCGCTTCCGCAGCGACAACTGATTCATTCATAATTTCTCTGGAGCTATTCTGATGAAGGCAAAGA
>JAVHPJ010000071.1:0-15968 GCA_036170535.1 Leptospirales bacterium
GCCGCAGCGGCCGGCGCGCCTGCCGGCGCGGCCTCTGTCGCTGTGGCGCGGCTGTGCGCAATTCGCACAACCATGGGATTGCCCTGCAGGAAGACGTCCCAGGAGTCCGGGATCGGCAGGTCTTTGAGACGAATGCCTTCGCCCACGTCCAGGTTGGAAATGTCGAGCTGCACGGTTTCCATGAAAGATTCCGGCGTGGCGCGAATTTTCAGCTGGCGGATGTAATGCTCCAGCGAGCCGCCGGCTTTCACGCCTTTCGCTTGCCCGAACGTTTCAATCGCGACGGTGATGTTGACGCGACGGCCGGGCGCGACGCGATAGAAGTCCACGTGTTCAATGACGCTGGTCACCGGATCGCGCTGAATTTCTTTTATAATGCAACGTTCTTCTTTGCCATCGACGGTCAGTTGAATCACCGAGCTCTGGCGCAGGCCGGCGCTCAGCAGTTTTGTGAAATCCTTTTCGTTCAGTTGCAGGCTCGTGGCCTTGCCGGCGTCGAGCAGGTTGCAGGGCAGAATGCCTGCGCGGCGAAGGCGACCCGCGGCGTTCTTGCCGAATTCTTTGCGCGTGGTGGTGTTGAGAGTAACCTGACTCATGTTCATGCTCCGTAATTTTAGTCTGAATTGCGCGTTTCCTTACAGGAACAGCGAACTGACCGATTCCTCATTGTGAATGCGCCGGATCGCTTCGCCGCAGAGTTGCGCCACGGAAAGCGTGGTAATCTTATCGATGCGCTTGTCTTCCGGCAAATTGATCGAGTTGGTCAGTATAACTTCGTCGAGGATCGAATCGCGCAGGCGTTCGATGGCCGGGCCCGAGAGCACTCCGTGCGTTGCGCAGGCCAGCACGCTCTTCGCTCCGTTCTTTTTGAGCGCCTCGGCGGCCTTGGTAATGGTCCCGCCCGTGTCGATCATATCGTCGTACAGAATACAAACGCGATCCTGCACGTCGCCGATCACGTTCATGACTTCCGCCACGTTAGCGCGCGGCCGGCGTTTATCGATGATCGCGAGGCCGGCGTTTATCTGCCGCGCGAGAAAGCGTGCGCGCTCGACGCCGCCGGAGTCCGGCGACACGACCACGACATCGCTCTGGATTTTTTCCCGAATGTATTTCACGAAGACCGGGGCTGCATACAAATGATCCACGGGAACGCGGAAAAATCCCTGAATCTGATCGGCGTGCAGGTCCATGCACATCATGCGATCCGGGCCCATGGACTCGATCAAGTCCGCGACGACGCGCGCGGAGATGGGCACGCGCGGCTCGACCTTGCGATCCTGACGGCCATAGCCGTAGTACGGCAACACGCAGGTAATGCGCGACGCCGATGCTCGGCGCAAAGCGTCGATCATCAAAAGCAATTCCATGAGATGATCATTGGCCGGCGCGGAGGTCGGCTGAATGATAAAGACATCGCGTCCGCGCACGTTGTCTTCGAGCTTCACGGAGATTTCGCCGTCGGAGAAGCGTTTGATCGACGCGCGTCCCGGCGGTATGCCGAGATACTGACAGATCTCGTTTGCGAGGGGCTGGTTGGCGCCGCCGGAAACTACCAGAAGATCGTAGGCCATGATTGCTGCAGTTCCTGTTCGTGGGGGGCTCAGGCGCGGCCGGCCTGAAGCAGGGCTTCGAGTTGCGCCAATTCTTCCGGCGAGTTTACGCCGCGCGCTTCGCCCGCATTTTCGAGCATGAGGGCGTCGGTTGCCCGACCCTCGGCGCGCGCAAGAGACAACACGTCCGGCAGATAATACTCGTTTTGCGCGTTGCTTGAGCCAATGCGCTTGATCAGTCCGAATACCCCGGGCGCGTCAAAAACGTAGGCGCCGGTGTTTACTTCCGTGATTCGTTTGGTCGCATCGTCGGCGTCCTTTTCTTCCACGATGCGCTCGGCGTCACCGCCCGCATTGCGCACAATGCGGCCGTAACCGTGCGGCGGATCAATCCGCGCGGAAAGCACGGCGACCGCCAGGGAGCGCGCCTGGTGCAGCTCCAGCAGGTTCTGCAGGCTGCGCGCGCTCAGGAGCGGCATGTCGCCCGCCGTGCAGAGGACCGGCCCGGCGTAGTCGAGCAGGGCCGGTTCGGCGCAGAGAAACGCATGCCCCGTGCCTTTTTGTTCTGTCTGCATGACAAATTCTGCGGTGACTCCCGGAATCTCAGGGACGAGGGCGCGCACTTCTTCGTGGCGATAGCCGACGACGAAGACCAGCCGCTGGAAGCCCGCTCCAACGACGTTATCAATGACATGGTTGAGCAGGGCGCGGCCGGCGAGCGGGGCGGCGACCTTGGGATGCTCCGATCGCATGCGCGTACCCTTGCCGGCTGCAAGAATCACAGCTGCCAGGCCGACGTTGTTCGCGCTCACGATGATTGGGCTCCCGATGATTGCTGGGGCGGGAGGATTCGAACCTCCGTATGGCGGGACCAAAACCCGCTGCCTTACCGCTTGGCGACGCCCCAATAAAACGTCCAACCGCCGCGTCGAGCCAGGCTGCGACGTAAGGTTGGAACCGGCACCGTCCGTGATTCAATCTATCAAAAATTGAAAACCCTGGAACAGGTAGTCCGGATATGCCGACTGAAGTTCGCCCAGCAGCCGCTCCTGCGCGGCCGGGGATGAAACCAGACCATACACGCAAGAACCGCTGCCGCTCAAGGAAGCGTACTCGGCGCCGGCGTCAAAGAAGCTCGCTTTGAGCTTTGCCAGCGCTGGATGCTTCGCAAAGACCGGCGCCTCGAAGTCGTTCACCAGCGGGGCGAGCCCCGGCCAGTCCGAATTCGCAAGCGCAGCCTGCACAGCTTCAGTCAGCCCGAGCAATGTTTCGGGAGGAGGGTCTGCCCGTAAAGCTCTTTTCATAGAGGCGTACGCCTCGGGCGTGGAAACGGCGAGGGCCGGATAGCAGAACACCCCGCGGCCGCGTCCTACCCGGATCGGTTTCATTATGTCGCCGATGCCGGTGACGAGACTCGGCCGGCGGTGCAAAAAGAAAGGCGCGTCTGCGCCGAGGGACGCGGCCAGTGCGTGCGTTTGTTCCGGCGCGAAGCCATAGCGGCTCGCCATCCAGGCGAGCAGGGTTCCCGCATCCGAACTGCCGCCGCCGAGACCGGCGCCGGTGGGCGTGCGCTTGATCAGTTCGACGTGCAGGCCTTCCGGCCGCAGGGCGCGAGTTGCGGTCAGGCAGCGCATCACGAGGTTTTTTTCGGGAGCGCCGCGCTCGCTTACGGATTCAAAGTCGGCGGCGGCAGCGCCTTGCAGTTCGTTCGTGGTGGAGAGGGCGTCCGTCGGGGCCGGGCTGACGCGCAAGAGATCGCCGAAGTCGATGGCGACAAAGATGCTGGCAATGTAATGAAAGCCGTCGGCAGGGCGCCGGTGGGCTACTTCGAGTCCGAGATTGAGTTTGGCCGGTGCTAACACGGGCGGCCGCAGGGGGCGACGCTACAGGCCCGGAGGCCTGCGAGTCTTATTTGCTGAGTTTCTTTTCTACGAAGGTCACGTGTTTGCGGGCTTTGGGGTCGTACTTTTTGACCTCGAGTTTGCCCTGTTGCTTCTTCTTGTTTTTGGTAAACGTGTAGAAGAAACCCGTGCCTGCGGTCGATTCCAGTTTGAAAATTTCGCGCATGGGGCACTCGCTCGCGCGCTCGCCCAATGTCCAGTGGAAATCGGGCGACGAATCCAGCCCCGTTCGTTTGTCGGACCCGGATTCTGCCGGGAAATGTGCTTTGCACCGGCCGGGCGCGCCTTCGAGCTTCGCCCATGCCGCGCCGCCTGCTTGTCCTGAACCGCGCCTTGCCGCTCGCCCTGTCCAGCCTGGTCGTTGTGGCCCTGGGCGCCTGCGGGCCGGACGAGTCGCCCCGACTGTATCAGGGGACCTGGTTTGACATCCGTTATCCGGGCCACTTTACGCCGCGCCCGCTCACGCCCGTGCAGGCGACTGGCGAACGCCAGCCGGTGGAAACAGACGAAGCCTATTTTCGCGCGCCGGACGGCAGCGCCGAGTTTTATGTCTTTTCGCCGTTATGGTCCGGCGAGCCGGAGTATTTGCAGATTCGCCCGGACGAACGCACGCTGCGCGACGAAGGCGAAGAAAGCGGGCCGCCGGACAACCTGCAGCGAAATCGGTTTATCGTTACAGAGGCCGCGAATGGCGCCGCCGGTCGCATCATACTTTCCGTGCGCGCCCAGATCGGCTCCGGCAGCGATACGCATCACGTGTTCGGCTTTGAATATCGCGACCGCGCCGCTTACGAGAGATACGCGGACGCCTTTGAAGCCTTTAAGGCGTCCCTGCAGCAATACGCCGACTGAGTCCGCACGACGCCAATTGCGCTTGCGGGATTTGCGGGCCGGTCTTGTGATTAACGCATGATCGCCTCCAGTTTGCGCGCCGCCTGCGCGCTGGCGCTGTTTGCAGTATGTTTTGCGAGCGCCTGTATTGACCTGCCTGAAGACCGTATCGACCGGGCGGACAATTTCCTGACCGGGCTGGTGTTGTATCAGCAACGCGCTCTGTTTGTCGCCGGAGGCTCGGCCTGTACGCTCTGGACCTCCGCGGATGGACGCAATTGGACGGCGGCCCAGGATCGCTTGCCGGGCTGCTCCTCCGGCGTGGTCAACGGCCTGGCCTGGATGAACGGTCGTTTTGTGGCGGTTGGCGCGCGCAGCACGGGCGTCTGCGGCATCTGGAGCAGCGCTAACGGCATTGCGTGGACGGAAGCCGCTTGTCCGGTCGACGTTGCGGGGTCGCTGACTGCTGTGGCGGCGGGCGGCGGAGAATTTGTAGTCGTCGGCTCGGCCCAGGCGGCCTCTAATTTCCAATCCGCGTATTCTACGGACGGAAGTGCCTGGCTCAGCCTGACCTATGCGGAACCAGCTGCAGCCGGGATAATCGATTCGGTTTCATATTCGAGCGCGGGCAATCGCTTTATGTTATTTCAGAGCACGCCGCAGGGCGTGCGGCGTCGCTCGCCAGGCGGCGCATGGGACGCGCGGTCCGGCACTACCGGTCTGGACGCTTCGATCATTGTCTACGGCCCGACGCTTGCGGGATCGCAGCGCGCGATGATCGCCGGCAACAGCGCGGGTAATGCGAACTGTCAATACTCGGACGACGACGGCAATACAGCGTTCACGACCTGCTCGGTCGGCGCCTTTGGCGGAAGTTCCGGTTCGCCGCGGGCGGCCGCCTACGGGAGCGGCAAACGCTACGTCGTGGTGCGCGATGTTTGCGAAGTATCGACGAATACCCTGGGCGATGCCGCGGACCCGGCGCCGTACGCAATGAATGCGTGCAGTTTGCAGAACCTGGTCTCGGCCGCCTATTTGAATGAACGCTTCTTTGCCGGCGGCTCGCTCGGCGGCATCTATTTCTCAACGAGCGGTCTGCCCGGCGAGTGGACGCAGGCGATCAGTTCCGGTTCCGGCGCCAGCCAGCCGGTGCGCGCGTTTGCGTACCGGCCGGGCGGGTTATGAGCGAGTTTTGTTTCGCCGGCGATCAGCCGCCGATGCAAACGATTCCGCCCCAGGGGCCGCTGCTGAAGCGTCAAAGCATAGCCAGCGCCCCTTCGAGATTGCCCGCAATGCGAAATCGTTCGTGGTAGCCCAGCGTCTTCAAATAATTCTGAATCTGCGGGCACAGGTCGATCAGCATGACTTTCAGGCTGCGCTGCTCCAGGCCGTTAATTATATCGATCAACAAATTCAGTCCCACATTGTTGATGTAGCGCGCCCCGGCGCACGAAATGATGACGGTCGGAGCGAAGCGACCCAGTTCCAGGAATTTTTCGAATTCCATAGCCAGGCGCGTTCGGTAGCGATCGTCCAGATCGGTCTTAATATGCAGTACCGAGGCTTCGCGGGGCATATCGAAGTGTTCGTGCGTAAGCGCTGATCCCGACCAGGTGTCATGATCATGCAGTTCTTCACGCGCGCGCAGGGAAGCCGCCTCAATGCGTCCGAGCAAGGCCGGGAGATCCAGGGGCTTGGCAATGAAGTCAAAGGCATGCTCCTTGATGGCCTGCACCGCAACTGTAAGATCCGCATTGCCGGATATCAGAATGACTTGAACGCGAGGATTTCTGCGCTTGGCTTCGCGTAAAAGATCAAGACCGTTCATGCCCGGCATTTTGTAGTCCGTTACGATTACAGCCGGGTTGAATTCCATAAACAAATCGAGGGCTTCGTGCCCGTTGTTCGCCGTCAGGGTGCGCCGCTTGCTGCGCGAGATCACCAGTGATAGTTGGGCGCATATCTCCGGTTCGTCATCGACGATCAGCACGGTTTGAAAATCCATTAAGCCCCCTTGTTTTGGACCGCATGCAGCGGCAGCTCGATGCAGAATTCTACGCCGTCAGTCGCATTGCGCGCCGTCAGTCGGCCGTTGTGTTCGCGGATGATCGCATTGCTGATGGACAATCCAAGCCCGGCGCCTTTGCCCGGCGCTTTCGTCGTGACGAACGGAGCGAAAATCCGCGACTCCATGTGGGCGGGGATCGGCGGTCCATTGTTGTAAATCTTGAGACGCACCGCCGTGCGCGCCTGGTCGACGCCAGTCTGAACGCGAATCCGGCGTTCGGCGGCGATTTCTTGCAGGGCGTCGGCCGCGTTCAAGAGGATGTTAATCAGCACCTGTTCAATTTGCACAGGGTCGGCCAGGATCCATGCGTCTTCGGCGGGCGGTTCGTATTCGCAGGCGGCGTTCACTTCGCGCAGTCGAATATGCGCCAGCGAAAGCGCCGCACGCAGGATTTCATCCAGGCGCACGGCCTGCATGGCTTCGCCGTGGCCGCCGATGAGTTTGCGCATGTGGCTGATGATGTGCGCGGCCCGGTCTACGGCGGCGATGATGGCGTCGATTTGATGACGCGTCTCCGGATCGACGAGTTGCTCGCGATCCAGATCAATCAGTTGCGCCGCCATGCGAATTATCGTCAGCGGCTGATTAATCTCGTGGGCGATTCCGGCCGCCATTTCGCCAAGTAACGCAAGCCGACCCGCGTGGTCCAATTGCGCGCGCATGCGCGCAGTCTCGGTGATATCCACTGCGAGAATCGCCGTCTCAAATATCCGGCCATTCGAATCGCGCAAGGGCGCTACCGTTGTGTGGAAAACTTGCTCGGCCGACAGGTCTGCGGCGGCCGGACGCATCGCGTCCGTCTGAGTTTCGCCGCTCGCCCGCGCCTGCCGGAGCAATTCGGGCAAGGCGTGCAGGCCGGGCAGTTGCGCGAGGTCGGTCAGGCGCGGCAGACGAGCGGCGAGGCGTTTTTCGGCGAGCATTTGCAGGCAGCGGGCGTTTACGAAAGAAGCCGTCTCTTCCTCTGTTACCAATGCAATGCAGCCGGGGAATCGGTCGACGACCTGTACAAAGCGGCGTTCCAGATTGCGGCGCTCCGCCTCGCTTTCGATTTCGCGACTGATGTCGCGAACGATCCGCACCACGCCCGTCCAGGCGCCGTTCTGAAAAATCGGCCGGCAATATTGCAGCGTGGTTATGCGGGACCCGTCTTTGCGCATCACGCGCACCTGACCCTGCGCCGGTTCCCTGGAGACAAGAGCGGCGCAGCGATCGCGATCCTCCGGAACCGTAATGCGGAGGCACGCGTCAGGGTCGGCCAGGAACTCCGCTGGCGTGTAACCGGTCAGTCGCATGACGGCCGGACTCACGTAGTCGATACGGCGCGCGGGTTCGAGCGATTCCAGAAAGACCGCTTCCTGCGCGCTGGTTTCCAGCGCTTCCAGGAGCGCGTCGCGCTCCGCCATGCGGCGCGTGGCGCGCATGGTGATCCAGTACAGCAGTATCGCCGTGCCGGTAATGAATATGGCGCCCTTGGCGAGCTGAAAAACGGCCAGCAGCTGTACGCCAGAGCGGGCAATTTGCAAGGCTGCGTAGTCGGAACCGAGGATCCATAAAATTGCCGTCCCCAGGTACAGGGCGCTTATGCGCAGCGCGGCGCGTCGACTTGCGGCGGCGGCGCCGGCTTCCAGAATTCCCTGCATCGTCCCGGCCTGGCTAACTTCCGTATTTCCCGCAAGCCATTCGGGATTTTGTCGCAGGATTTTGTAGTTTGTGAGCGAGAACAGGTAATACTACTCAGCCTGCGAAACAGACCTGCATGGCTTTTCGCGGCCGGAAGGCGCGCTCCGCGACGTGTGTTGGCGTCATCAGCGCAGGCGCCAGACTACGCTATCCTGGTCGGCTGAGTTGTCGCTGTTACCAGCGAGCATGATGCGCCCATCGGCCGTGATCTGCAAAGCGTTGCAGCGGTCGTCGCCGAAGGCTCCGCCCGCAGCGCCGTGATGCTGCAGGTAGCCGGCTCCGCCCGCGAAACTTGGATCCAGCTGTCCGTTTTCCAGAAAGCGCCAGATCAGCATGTCGCCGTCAAAACTGGAATTGATGGCCGATCCGCACACGAGAATCCGTCCGCGCGAATCAATGGCGAGTCCGCGGGCGCGCGACGAATCCGTGGCGACTTCGCCTGCGTCGCCAAAGCGGGTTACAAAACCGCCTGTGCCAAAGGTCGGATCCAGTTGCCCTTGCGGAGTGAGACGCCAGAGCGCGAGCGAAGGGTAAGGGCCGACGCGTTCGCTTTCGCCGGCGACGACGATGCGGCCCTGCGCGTCGATTGCGATCGCATATCCAGCGTCCGACGCAGAGCCGCCGGCCGCGTTGTCGTGGGTGAAAAAGCCCGTGCCATTAAATGTCGTATCCAGACCGCCGCCGGGCAGGATGCGCCAGACCGCCATATCCAGGGTCCCGCCAAAAGAACTACCGGCGACTACATAACGTCCGCTCGAATCGACTGCGACGGCGATTCCGTCGTCGTCGCTGTTGCCGCCGGCCGCGTCGTGATGCGGCGTCGCTCCGATCAGTCCGCCCGTCGTGTTGATCCGCGCGAGGTACATATCGAGGGTGGCGCTCGGACCGGTCCCCTGACCGACAGCGAGAATGGTTCCATCGGATGCAAGCGTCATGCCGCGCGCTTCGTCGGTTGGTCCGCCGCCGCCGCCCGCCACATCGTCAAACAGAACCAGGCCGGTTCCCGCAAAACTTGCGTCGTCCGCGCCGTTCGCCAGAAAACGCAACACGGATAGATCCGTGGTGGCGGCGTCCGCGCTGCCGATCGCGACGATTGCGCCCGAGGCGTCCGTACGCACGCCGAACAGCCCATTGGCCCCGGCCGCCGCCGCCCGTACGCGAAAACCGGCGCCGTTCAGAGTCGTGTCAAGCTGGCCGCTGGAGGTGAATCGCCAGATTGTGGATTGGTTGTTGCCGCCGTCGAAACTCTCGCCGGCCAATGTTATCGAGCCATTGGCGGCGACCGTGAGGGCGTTCGCGCGATCGGCGCCGTTTCCGCCGGCAGCGTTGTGATGCACCGCAAAGCCCGTTCCGTTAAAGTCGGGATCGAGTTCGCCCAGCGCATTGTAATTCAGGGTTTCGCGCAAATAGGGCAAAATTCCGGCGGGGGAACACTGGATGTCCGTCTGCTGACAGTCGGCGCGCATACAGCTGAGGGCGAGCGCTGGCGTCGCCAGCACAAGGGCGCACAGCAGCGCGGCGCGCCGTGCAATGCATACATGCCGGCCGCTTTCTAAAGGTGTCGCCAGCGGAGCGTCGACCCGCATGCACCCAGCCCGAATGTTCCGGAATCAAAAGGCAAGAAAAAAACGATGCGATCAGTCGCCGTGTTTTTCCGGATCGAAGTCTAAAAACCGCTAAAGACTATGCGATGCAACTTACTGCAGCAGCATATCGCGCAAAAGTATGCGCTCTTCTGAGTCAAAGTAGTTCGCGTATTCGCGCATGATCTGTTCGGCCATTTCGCGGCTCAGATAGTCCAGCGTGCGGGTGAAGGGTTTCTGGCGGTAGGGTTCGTACCATTGAAACACCAGGCCGCCGTCGAGCTGCCAGACGTTAGCGCCGCGCTGGGTTTTTTCATCGACGGTTGTGCTCGTGCGCTGACCATAGATGTTTTCCAGGCGTTCGTTAATGAGTTTGGCGTCGATGAACGGCGTAATCACCTTCACGTGAAAGAAGACGGCTTCTTCCTGGTCCCATTCTTCTCGGGTCAGTCGGTGATTGGCGATGCGTTGCACTTCGAACGGGGTCTTGTAGAAACTGTAGCGATAGAGAATGTCGTTGCGTTTGACCAGGATGTACTCGTTGCGCACCTCGTTTAACACCTCCACGCGCTCTACGGCTGCTGCGGACGTGGCCAGATTGCGCAGGCGCGCCTTAACTTCGGTAAAGGTGGTGCGCCAGGGCGTTTCCGCAAAGCCGCGCAGGGCGGTCGCGACGGGCTGACCTGCGCCGCCCGCGCCGCCGGGCGCGCCCGCCTGTGCGAGCAGGAGATTGTCCGGCGCGAGCGCGCCGCCGCCGCCGGTCTGACCCTCTTCAAAAAATTCGCCGCTTTCGCTCTCGAGCGTCTGGGCGGTTTGCGGCCCCGCCCACAGCGTCAGGGCGAAAAGGCCGCCTATGGCGCACCGAACGATCAGGGCGGGAAAACGTTGCATACTCAGGACCTGCAAGGGCCGACGGGCGGCGCTGCAATTAGTATCGGAACTTCTGCGCCGGGCATCAAGCCCGAAGCGCGGACCCGGCGCCCGGCGTCGGCGGGATTCAGCCGGCGCGCAGCAAGGCGCTGAGTTCGGGAACTGCGCGCAGTTCGTTCAGAAAGCCGGCCCGATCCTCGGGGCGGGCGAAACTCAGTATGAGCCGACGCCCATCCCGGGTCAGCAGGCGCACGGAGGTTCGCCGCTTGAAGCCGTAGTAAAGATCGCCCGGCTCCACGGATTTAATGTCCCCTGGCGCAGCCGCGAAATTCCAGATGCCTTCGCGCTTCGCCGTCGTAATGCCCATAAAGGACGAGGATGCGTTAACGTTGCACAACGCGCCAATTTCTCCGCTTTCCAGGCGTCCGGAGGACTTTTGCAGCTCTGCGGCGACGCGCGAGTCGAGGGGCTTGAGCACGCCGGTGACCGTGTACAGCCCGCGTTCTGCGACTGGCGCGTCCTTGCCCTGCAAGGCAACATACAGCGCGCGCCCGGTGCGCCGATCAATCAGGGGCGCCCACGCATTATCTACGCTTTTCAGTTCGTCGCTGTTTTTCTCTGCCGAGCCGTACTGCAAGAGCAGATCGGGTTCCAGTTCCGCTTTGACCGTGATGTAGGCGCCTTCGGCGTGGGACTTGTTCAGTAACTCGCTGAGTGTCGCGTTCACGGGCGTCACGCTAACCGGCGCCGACTCCAGTTTGCCGTACGCATCCGTCGCGATCATGAATCCGCCGGCCGCGAGACCGATCGAGCCGAGCAGAGCGATTACGTTCAACGGAACAAAGTATATGGAGTTGCGCCCCATCCACTGGTTAATCGCGGCGAAAAATCCGAGTATTCGATAGATGAATTCCATGCGCAGAATTCGCAGTGCGCGAAAGTGCGGGCAAGTAGAATGCGAAACTCGGCCTGACCACAACAGGTGAATTTCAGTTTCCGGGCGCCGCCGCGCGGCCGGCGCCGCAGGAGAAGCGCCTGGCTCAGTACTCCGGATCGTCGCCCGGCGGCGCGTAATCTTCTTCCGCCTGGCTCAGTCGGTAGCCGGCGTAAATCAGGCACAAGAGCATGTTGATTGCACAGAAGAGGAAGCTCATCTCGTGAAAGACGCCCCAGACGGTGATGTTAATCGCGCCGAGGGCGGAGGCCAGACCGAAGAAGTAGGGCAACTCGGCCTCCAGGGCGCGACTCGCCAGGCCGCCGACGCCCATGCGATCTACAGCCAGCTCCTTCAAGGAAGGCCACACGAAATGCAGCATCATCAAAAACAGGACCGACTGGAAGAAGTAGTTCGGCATCTGGTTTTCCGCGTGATCGGGCGTAAGCGCCGAGGCGTCGGGCGACATGAGGCCGCCGAACCAGGCGAGCAACCACGCCGTCGCTACGCCCAGACCCAGCCCGGCGTAGTTGAGCAAAGGCTCGCCGCGGGCGGTCAGGATCTCCAGTTCGGTGCGCAGAATTGTAACAAAGTCCAGAATCTCTTCGCGCCGGTATTCATCCTTCGCCTGGAAGAGTTTGAACCAGTAGTTCAAAACGAGCACGATGCCGCTCGTAATCATAAACAGGATGGCCCACACAAAGAGTTCGAGCGTCATGGGAGCGCAGTGTGTGATCCGTAGTCCCGAAGGCAATTAACTATTGGCCGGGCCGCCCCCCGAAATCCAGCTCAAATCGGTCCCGCATTCCCGGTTCGGGGTACGTCGCGTAGGCGCGCAGGTTTTTCAATTCTATGTTGCGTGCGGCGCTTGAGTAGAGCGTTGCAAAGCGCGCGCCGGTGGCCGTAGTTTCCCAGCGCTCAATACGAAACTCGGCGCCTGGAATCGGGATCACGCTCACCCACATTTGGATTCGTTCCGGTTGGCCGACGGCGTCGGTTATTATCAAGTAGCGGTCGCCCGGGGTTTCTCCGCCGGCAATGTAGCGCACCAGCAGAGATCGCTCGGCCACGGCCTCCAACGCGGCGCCGGGCGCGCGAAACTGACTGAAGGGCGAGAGCCAGAAAAAGTCGTTCGTGTGATACGCGCGCGCGGCGCGGAACTCCGCGTCGAGCGCTGCGCCGGCGAGTTCCGCGCCGTTACGCCAGGCGCGGCGGCGCCCGTCGCGTTCGCTGTACTGGACGCGATAAACATCCTCGTCCCGGGCGTATTCCACCTCCACCCATCGACGTCGCAGATCTCGAAAGTGGCGTCGGTCGGCGAGCGGAAACTCAAAGGCGAGGGCGGCGCTGGCGGCCAGGCGATCCTGCGCCGTCGCACGCTCGATTTTCTGCAGCAGCGCTTCGGCGGGCGCTCCGGACGCGCCACGCGGCGGTTCGCGCCGCGAAGCGAAATAAAAAACGCCGCCTGCAATGAGCGTCGCGGCGGCCAGGAGGCCGAGCAAAGTCAGGCCGATTCGTTTAATCACGTGATTCCTCAGGCGCCGGCTGAACGTCGCTGGCGGCCGCTTTCCCGTTCGAGCAGCAGCTGATAGTCGCTCCAGACTGCGCGCAGCGAATCGACCGCATCCTGCACATTTACATGGGCGCGCACGCGCGGATCCTGTTCCTGTTCGACTTCAATTTGATGGGGACGTTCCCCGGCGACGGCGCGCAGGCCGGGCAGCAGATTTAACGCGCGCAACAACATGGCGCGCGCCTCGCGCGGACTCAGGTCTTCATCGAGCCGGGACAACTCGCGCCGCAGAGCGTGGTAGAGCACCAGCGCCCGGGCTTGTTCTTCGCGACGAGCGTCGGCGGTATCAGCCGCAGAGCCTTCCATACTGCGAATCAGGGCCGAATGCAGCGCACGTAGTGAACTGCATCTTTGGAGATTGTATTCTCTGCGCCCATAGTTCCCTCGGCGAAGCTGACCGTAAAGGCCTCGCTGCCGTCCGCCTTGTCCGGATTGCCGCTGCCGCTCCAGAAATGCTTATCATCGGGGGTCTGGGGAAAAACCAGAAGAAAGCTGGAGCGCGTCTGCAGCGCCGCGAGCGCCGCCAGTTCGCCTTTGCTGGGCAAGCGCCAGCCGGTCAGTCCTGCGAAGGTTGTGCCCGCGCAACTGCTGAATGCGGCGCCGCTGGTCGCAACCGGGTTGACTGCATCCAGGCTGCTGCAATCGCCATAGTTGCCGGTGAGCACCTGGCAAAACGCCAGACTCTGCGCGCCGTACGTAGTGCCGCCGCCCGTGCCGGCGCAATCATTCAGCGCTGCGTTCCAGACCTGGCCCTGCGCGCACTTGAGCCAGGTGTAATCGGTTCCGCTGATGTTTTGTATTACGGTGCCGTTGCCCGCATCACGCAGACCGCTCGACTGCAACAGCAAGGTAAACAGGTCCGACTCTTCGTCGTCCTTCTGGCAGCCGACTGCCAGAGCGCCGCACAGAGCCAGCAGCAATACGGAGTAACTCCACCCTTTACGTTTCATAGTTCCCCTTCCAGTATCGACGCGCATGGATTGCAGAGCAAGCCCGTTCCGGGGGCGGCGCGGGCCTCGGGCGCTATTATATAGAAGCGACGCGCCGCGCGCTGATTCAGTAGACGCACAGAATCGCTGGCCGCGGACCCTTTTTCCGCAGTCTTTAGACGCCGTCCTGCGCGTTCGGTTGGGCCTGGCGGCTCATTTCTGCAAAAGTCTCCCCCGCATGGTACGAGCTGCGCACGAGCGGGCCGGATTCCACATGCTGGAAGCCCTGGCTCAGAGCGTAGCGCTTGAGTTCGATAAACACGGAGGGCTCGACGTAGGCTTTCAGCGGCGCGTGTTCGCGGGTGGGTTGCAGGTACTGGCCAATCGTCAGCATGCGTGCGCCGCTGCGCGCCAGATCCCCGATGACGCTCTGAATTTCCTCAACAGTTTCGCCCAGTCCCAGTATCAGGCCGCTCTTGGCGACGAAGCCCCGCGCGGCGGACTCGCGCAGCACGGTCAGGCTGTTCGCATAATTCGATTGGGGGCAGATGCTTCGATAGAGGGATGGAACCGTTTCGACGTTGTGATTGATGATGTCCGGTTGCGCGGCCCAGATTCGCTCAAGGTTCTCAATGCGCGCCTTAAAATCCGGTATGAGCACCTCAATCCGCGCCGAGGGCGAGCGGTCTCGTACGGCCGTGATGCAGCGCGCGAAGTGCTCCGCGCCGCAGTCCTTTACGTCGTCGCGATCCACGGAGGTGATCACGACGTGGCGCAGATCCAGCTCCGCCACGGCGCGGGCCAGACGTTCGGGTTCGCCGGGATCCAGGGGGAGCGGGCGACCGGTGGCCACGTCGCAAAATCCGCAGCGCCGCGTACAACGATCGCCCATAATCATGAACGTCGCCGACCCCTGCTGCCAGCAGTGTCCCAGATTTGGACACGAAGCTTCTTCGCAGACGGTCTTGAGGCGTGCGCCGTGGACCAGGGCCTTCACAGCGCCGGCGCGCTCGCCGCCGTCCAGGGCGAAACGCAGGGGCTTCTTCATCCAGGGCGGCAGGGGCGGCGGCTTGGTGGCGGGATATTTCACCCTTTCAGGGAGCCTTCCGGGGCTGTTTGCAGCAACCCTTTTTCCAGCGCCGTCCCGGCCGCCGGGCCCCGCGACCGCCGGCCTCGCGCTGCGACCGCCGCGCCGTCTCGGTTCGCGCCGCAGAGCGTCGAATTCTTCGAATTTGCTTCCCAAACGATTGCACAACATCGAGGACTGTCCGAATTTCCGGACCGGCAGGATTTGCAGGGTTCGACACAAAAAAGAGAGTGTATGGCGGCGGCATCTTTACCCTTACGAAAACAAATCTACTATGCGATCGGTCAGCTAGGCTGGTCCACGTTGGTGAACATCATCGGCTTCTGGCAGGTGAAGTTCTATATTCCGCCGGAAGCGGATAACATGCCCTCGCTGATTACGCGCGCGACGATATTCGTCGTTATCAATGCGATCGCGATCATCGCCGCGACGGGCCGCATCTGGGATGCGATTACGGACCCGATTATTGCGAGCCTGAGCGATCGCAGCAAAAACCCGGCCGGACGACGCATACCCTTTATGCGCCTGGGCGCCATTCCCGCCGCCATCTTTCTGGTGCTGACCTTTATGCCGCCGGATCGCGAGCCGACGATTCTGAACATCGTCTGGCTGGTGTTTACGCTGCTCGGTTTCTTTTTGTTCCTGACAATGTACGTTACGCCCTATTTTGCGCTTATTCCGGAATTCGGCCACACGCCTACCGAGCGCTTGAAACTCTCCACCTGGATTTCGGTCACGTATGCGTTGGGCATTATCGTGGCGTCGCAGGCTTCGGCAATCTGGTCGCCGATGATTGCGTCGGGCATGGATCCGCTCACGGCGCGTCAGATTGCGATCGGCATCCTGGCGGCGTTCGCTGTGATCATGATGCTGACGCCCGTTTTTACCATACGGGAAAAAGATTACAGCGAAGGTCAGCCCACCAATGTGCCGATCCTGCCGGCATTGCTGCGCACATT